>CACYNE010000014.1 GCA_902775605.1 uncultured Prevotellaceae bacterium | reverse complement strand
CCAGGTTAGTAGTACTACAAAAAAACAAAGAAGCGTGAGATCTGTACTCAAATCGAAGTGAGTAAACGCCTTTTAGTAAATGTAGTTGACTCCCGCTTTTCCACTCATTCTCCGCTCTTGTTTAAAGCAGACAGTCACTCTTGACTTGGAGTGTATATCTATAGCCAAATTACTTCTCTGGACTAGTCCAGCTTCTGTTTTTCAGCCACAGAACACGGAAATCGGTGGTAAATTTACAAAAAACCCATGAAACACGCAAGAAATATTTAAAAAAAGTAACAATTCGGACCAAAAATTTCTATTCTTGGCAAATAAAACCTAAAATTTGATAAAGAAAGCGCCTGAATAACCATCTTTATTAAAAACGGAGAAAAACGCCGTTTCACCATCAGAGAAACGGCATGTTGCTATAAGCGAAACGGCGTTTCTCTTTGCAGTACTCCTCCCATATCCCATCAATCATGCGGAAACGCCGATGTACAAAGGGCTGGAGGCATGGGAGGTGAAGGCTGGAGACCTCCCCAACACCTCCCGTGACACCTCCCTTCTGATATAACGTGATTTTATAATGTAAATATTCTTTAGATTCTGCAAATGAGGGCCTTTTTTGCGCTATGCCTATGAAAAATTTGTTCCCTCGTGTGGGAACATTTTTTCTCTGGTTAGCGCGCAAAAATGCTATCATATACCTTATTTATAGATTAAGGCATTTTGTCAGGATTCTTCTTTCTTCAAATTCTTGAATAGTGGAAAAACTCATAATAAATGAAGAAAAGTCTTTGTACCGCAAAATCTTTTTTGTACCTTTGCATCGGCATTTAAGAGCAAGTGCTATAGGCATTGAAGAACACGAGCCTATAAACCGCATTATTAACTCATAAAAAGTCTTTTAAAGAATGAAAGAAAATCTACAAGTGAACGGCGAGGCTATGGAGGCTTCGCTGAAGGGGATGCTCGCTGCTGAGCAATTCCTGAACGACAACTACCTGTTCCGTCGAAACGTGCTCAACGGGAAGGTGGAGTTTGCAACAAAACCTGCTGAGGGCGAGGCTCCCAAGTATCGTCCGCTGACCCAGCAGGCTCTGAACAGTATCGTGCTGCGAGCCAAGCGCGAGGACATCTGCGATGGTAAGAATCCGAAGTCGGACATCCAGGAGTACCTGAACTCGGAGGAGGTTGAGACGTTCGACCCTATCAAGGTGTATATGGATCATCTGCCCCAATGGGACGGACAGAACCATGTGGCTCAGCTTTTCAGTCGCCTGCCAGGCACCAGTTCTGAGAAACTCGCGTTCCTTTGTATATGGTTGCGCTCAGTGGTGGCTCATTGGATGCAGATGGACGAGCTTCATGGCAACGAATGTGTGCCTACGCTGATTGGCAGTCAGGGTTGCGGCAAGACGACCTTCCTGCGTCGCCTGTTGCCCCAGCATTTGCGCCAGTATTATTTGGATCATCTGAACCTCTCGAACAAGTTCGACAAGGAGATGGCCTTGACGAACAACCTGCTGGTGAACCTTGACGAGCTCGATGCCATCCGCCCCAGTCAGCATGCGGCCCTGAAGCAGACGCTGTCGAAAAGCAAGGTAAATGGACGTCCCATCTATGGTGCCTCGCAGGAAGACCGTGCCCGCTATGCCTCGTTTGTGGCTACAACGAACAATCGTCATCCCCTGACGGATGCCACTGGTTCGCGTCGCTACATCTGTCTAACGATTCCTGACGGTCAGTTCATCGACAACACGGGCGACATCAACTACGACCAGCTCTATGCGCAGGTTCTATATGAGTTGCGAGAGTTGAAGGCGCCCTACTGGTTTAATAACGACGAGGTGATGCGTATCCAGGAACTCAACCAGGAGTTCATGGAGCAGAAGGATATGGCGCAAATCATTGCCGCCTGCTTCCGCAAGCCCAAGGCCGACGAGGTGGTGAAGTCGATGAACAGCACGCAGATGCTGGAACTGATTCGCAGGGATTATCCTTCCGTCAAGATGGATCACAGTACAAGGGTGCATGTGGGACAGGCGATGAAGGAACTGGGATATGAGCACAAGGAGCACAGCCACGTAGCGTTCTACAAGGTCGTTCCACTGCATGCTGCCTGAGGGGCGGGAGGTGTCACGGGAGGTGTTTGGGAGGTCTCAAAGCACCTCCTCCCCTACCTCCAACCCTCTATACAACGGCATTTCAGCACAGTTGACGGGAGGTGGGAGGTGCTGAAATGATTTCTTAAAAAAAGGAAACTAAAAAAGATGACACAAGAGAAAAAAGCTCTTGTGTCATCCTTTGCTATGGGTTCGTAATGTCAACCACAACGTCGGTATAAGAATTAGGATAGTTATCGCGCATGATGTCAGGTTCGATGCGACTGTGTCCTAATCCGGTGATGCTATCGACGTGAACCCTATAGAAGTAGTTCCTGACAGCGCCATACTCCATGGGTTGCATTTCTTCGCTGCCCCCGTTAGCACGTATAATTTTGTGATGTTCTATCCAGTAGGCATAGTAGGTTTCATACGAAGCATTATTGATTTTACACTGCTTAATGCCATAGGTCTTCAACTGTTTGTCGCTATAGGTTGCAAGTGCATCGAGCTTAAGACCACTGGCCATGTTGATAGCTTGGATAGAACCATAGAAATTGTATTTGTAGAGGTATATTGTCTCAGGCCAATACTCATCACTATACTCTTTTTTCAGCTGCATAATGTCAGTATCATAAAGATAGACGAAACTGGGGGTAACAGCACCCTTGAAGATGATGCCTGGCGAATAACCGTTCTTCTGAAAGGTCTTATAGGCAGTATTCTCCAGAATATAGGCGCGGACATAGTTCTTGGCCGAAGGCATGGAGGCAAAATCCTCTGTTGAGAATTCGCCAAACCAAGACCTGTAATACTCGCGTGGCTTGTTGATATGCTCTGTGTTTGTTGTCTTCTGATAGAAGAATGGATCCACAACATATTGCTGCCCCTGATCCTTGTAATCAGAAAAGTGGGTAGGCAGCGTAAATATGGGCTGCTCAGCGAACATGGGCAGGTTGTCCGTATGTTGGAACAGGTAGTACTGTCTGTTAAGATTCACCAGTTTGTAGTTGGTGATATTAATTTCGGCGTACTGAGTACCATCATGAATCAGCGGGTAACTGTTCTTTTCTACACCTATCTCCAGTTTAGCCATCACACGTTCCATATTGACGGTCAGCGGGTATGGGTCTGTTTTGTCAGCCCAGGGCCTTAAGTCGATATCAAGAAATGCAGTGGCCTTGCTGGTCATCACGGGACCTTTGTCAGGTAAGTTGGCCATGATACCTTCCTTGTAGGTGATACTGTCTATCATATTGAGGAATTTATCCTCATTCTTAATATCCTCAGGGCAATAGTCATAGTTGGCTATGGTGAAGATATCGTACACACCTGCATGAATTCTAAAATTCTTCAGGTAATAGATAGCACTATCACGTTTTTCAGTAGGTTGAAAACGTTCGGCCTCCGCCATGTTAACGAGCACTCTAGAAAAGAGTTGTTTTGTGGCTGAATTAAAGAAAAACATTTCCAAACGACTGATGGTAGATTCGGCATCTTTATCAACTCCTGAGGCAGACATTTTCAACTTAATAGACATATTGACAGAACCTCTTCGTGCATCTGCCTCACTGACCTTCTCCTGAAGGATTGCATCAAGAGTGTTGAAGTCGGCTATTGGCGAGTCTGTAAAGGTTGCGCATACTTTTCCTCTGTCATCCACGATATAGGTGCGTGGGATAGTCTTGGTGGCAAACTGATAATACAGTTCTTTATTGTCGGCCATGTGATAGGGCATTGACAAGCCTACCTTTTCCCAATAGGTCTGCACTTCGTCCTTTGTCTGACTGCGGGGAACGTTCAAGACTGGTGTCACGGCGTGATATTTGTCGTAGATGCGCTGAAGTACTTTCAGTTCCTGTTGGCAGTCGGGACATCCAGTGTCAAAGAAAGAAAGAATATACACCTGTCCCTTCAGCGAAGCTGATGACACTTCTTGACCGTCGGAGGAAAAAAGGGTGAATGCGGGAATATCGTCACCCTCTTTTACCTTCGTCGTAGATTCTGGACTATCTGTGCTTTCGTTGATACATGCTGAGAGCATGACCACACAAAGCAGCAGTAGTAAATGAAGTAAGGCGTATTGTTTACAATATCGTTTCAATGTCTTAAAGATTTAAATGATTATTAGATCTCAAGAACCAATTGTTCACCTTCAATGATATCAATCGCTCCAAATCATCGGACAGATAGAATACCACCGTATAGAAGTCCTGTCTGTCAAGATAGTCCTGAACGGTAATCTCTCGGCCCAGCGTGGTATAGAGCTTGCCCACCATGCCGATATATTCGGCAAGCGAAATGTCAAACAGCTTCTGTCCGCTGTCTTTCTTCATGAGGACAATACGATTGTTCTTGTAGTTCACCAGACGCAGTACAGGAATCGTGTACTGTATGCCCTGCAGGTTGCCATACTCCGTATCCTCGAAAGTCACGCTGCCCATTCCAACGGGCTCGTAAACAATATCGATGTTTGACACCAACTGATTATAAGCATTCATGGTGCCATTAGGAGTGATGATTTGCATGGTGTAGTCATACGGGTTCATGACAGCCTCATTGTCGATAGACACGACAAGGCAAGTCAGTTTATTGGTGTCCTTCATCAAATTGACTTCTCGAACATCATAGCCCCCGTCAATATGTAGAGCAGGCAGATAACCATAGAAAAGGTCAGGTAATTCGCCTTTGAAATGGTTATTAGGCATGTTTGCCACCAACGACAGACGGAAGTCGTCAATCGTATTTTCGGTGCCGGAACGCATGAAATAGTTGTCGTCGTTAATGCCGCTCCACACGACAAACTGATAGTTTCCCTCGGGAAGATCGTCCACCCTGACGCGATAGTCATTGGCTTTCAATGCTTCGTTCGACACATGCATGTGTTTGACGTATTTCCCGTCGGCATCATAGATATAGACATCGGCATCTCTTACGTATTTTGGCGCAGCATCCACATCCAACAAGTTTGTTGTGAAGCTCAGCTTGAGCCAAAAGCCGCTGGGACAGTCGTAGTCGTCTTTCACCCATGTGCACGACGTCATCGTCAGGATGCATACGAGGAAAATCAGCTGCCTTAGAACGTTATAGGTATATTTCTTACAATCCATGATCTAACTTTAAGCTCAACCTTTAAATAAGTTTCTCCCTCATCTGGTTTGTCCGGAACGATGGGTATATCAGTGTCACCAAGGCCAGCAATGTCGGTAACATGCATTTTATAGTAGTTATTTCGTACGATTGCGAACTCCATAACATCCATCTTGTAGTTATCATGATTGTCTTCATGACGAATCCAGTAAACGTAGTAGCAATGATAGCCATCATCCGATTTCTTGAACTTCTTAGTATAGATGTCCTCGTCGGTTGCTGAAGTAGAAGAGATTCCAGCAGCCTTTTTCACTGCATTTGGTGAATCATAGAAATTGTAGTTATAATAATATATTGGGTCTGGATACTTGGTCTTGTCAGTGATAAGTACCAGTTCGTTGGCGTCATTCAATTTGTACACGTTGTTGTTAGGCTCTATTCTGGCATCAAAGAATATGCCTGTGCTATAACCATTCTTCTGAGCCTGTTGCAGCATACAGTTCTCAAGGCAGTAAGCCGTGTTGTAATTTCCAGCAGATTTGAATGTTGTCCAAGCAACGGAATTGGGGCTAGTATAGTTTCCTAAGAAATGCTCATAATACTTGTCCTGATTGGTGAACCCTTCCGCATTGATTGTTTTCTTAAAGAAATAAGGGTCGATGACATAGCCATTGGATTCACTCACATTACCAAAGTTTTGGTTGATATTCCAATTAGGTACGTTCATAGCGTTTTCGTTTTCTAGAACGGCAGTATGGCGGAAGAGATAGTAATACTTAGGCATATTCACAATGTAGTGTCTGTCGAGCATCACCGTGGCGTATGTTTTGGCACTGCCGGGCACGGTCAGTGGGTATTCATCTTTGTCTTTACCAATATCGAGACGTGCTAATACACGTTCCAATTTAATTGGAATCACAGTCTCATCATTGGTTGCCGTACTAGAGATAAGCTGACCAATATTATCCGATCCACGGTTGGTCATGACAATACCCTTTGAGATGTCAGAGATTTGTCCTTGAACATACGTGGTGCTGTCAATGGCAGCCAAGAATTGGTCTTCAGTGGCTCTCGAAATTACCTTGTCAGAATTTGCAATGACAAAGATGTCATAAGATCCCTGAGGTATAGATACGCGTTCTGTCTCAAAACTAGTGTGGAATCCGTCGAAAGGCTGAGTCCCGCTTTTCTCATAATTGATCTTGAGCTGGATGCTCTTCACGAAGAGTTTGGTAGGTGAGTCGTAGAGATATACTCTGGCGTTGTACACCCAATACTCCTTGTCATCGCCCTGAAGATAGTTACCGCTGTCTTCTACACCGCGTGTCGTAGCCGACGTACCGTTTGCTTGAAGACGAAATACGATTCCTGTCGTTCGCGTTTCTGAGCCAGAATCTGTGACTTCTGATTCTTCGTGCTGGCTACAACCACATACCATGGTTGCGGCTAATAGTAGCACATAAAAGGTTCTGTTTAATCTGAGCATTGTTACAAGATTTTTTTTATTATTTATTGTTTTGATTTTTATTATTGTATTGAATGAGTTTCTCAAATTCTTCCAGCTGCTGCTTGGCTTCGGGAACACCGTTCTCGCCAGCCTGCTTTACCAGTTGGACAGCCTGGTCGAGGTCGCCCTTGAGATAAGCCACCAAACCACTATTCATCATCTTCTGAGGACAATCCTTTACCTTGCTCAGGTGTTCTGCTGCCTCGTCAACATTACCTTTCTTGATGGCGAGGTACGACATGGTAAGATTAATATAGGTGTCGTTAGGATAGAGCAGCGATGCCTTACGCATGATGGCGTAGTATTTCTCCTGATTGTCGGAATACTTGTCGGCCAAGCGATAAATCTCGTTCAGGCTGAGGTTGATGGGACGGGTCTCGAAGACGCGCTCCGACTCCTCCAGGGTGAACGGTCTGACAGTATATATCACGGTGTAGTTTGTGCAACGCAGTTTGGGGAATTCGTTCTTTAAGATATAGTTGAATCCCTCGGGTGCCTCCTTACGCATGCGACGCTCTTTCTCGTCAGGCTGAATGTCGGCGGTGGCAATGCTCAGTATCTTGCTGAACTGTGGTACGGCGGGGTTGGTTCTCAGGTATTTCATAAGTCCTTCCCAGTTCTCACCCCTACCGCTTGCTTCCATTCTGATGCCCTTGGCGATGGTTGAAGCTACCAGGTAGTTCTTCAGAGCTTCTGTACGCTTCTCACTCAGCATCTTGTTGTGAGCAAAGGGTCCCTCTGGTGAGGCAAAGCCCTCAATGGTCATCCTGCGGATGGTGACGTCAGAGTCGCTCTTTACCAGATTCACCGAGTTGAAGATCTTCTGCAACTCTACAGGGTTGGTCATGTAATCAGGCTTGATGTCCCATTTGTTCAGCTCGAAGCAAAGGAATGCAGAACCTCTTTCCTCACGCACCTTGGCAGATTTATCAGCAGGCGGTACCAGATAGACTGGGAAGAGTTGGATCTCTGGTGCTTCCTCCTTCGCTTTCTCGAAAGCGGCAACAAACACCTCGCCACGGTCCTTCATATTGGTGCAGGCACAACTCTGCTTGAGCAGTCTGACAATAGCATTGTCCATCCACGGCTCGTACTTCACAGAGCGGATATAGTCAATATCGAGGTCAACACCCTTCTTCTTACGGAAGGCCATAGCGTCGGGATAATCGTTCTTCAGAGCGCGCTCAAAGTAAATCTGCTGATTGCGACTGTTGAGGAAAATCATGGGGAGTACGACTCTCTGCTGGGTCACGGTGTCAATCAACTCGGGCACCAGTACCACGGATTGCGTAGCAGGCACATCCTGAATGGCTGTCATCTGGAACGAGACAACAACATTACTATCAACCACAGCCAGTGCCGAGTGGTTGATGGTCATCACATAGTCGTATTTTTTGCTGGTCTTATACTCACTGACAGCAGCGATGGTAGGCAGTTGGACCATCAGCAGCAGGAGAAGAAGCCATCTTCCCGTCAAATATTTGGTGATATGTTTGTCAGATATACTCATGTTTCAACAGATTTTGGGGTTAAAATACATAGATGATACTGAGACCTAACCGCGATACGCCCACATAGTTGTATCGTTCGCTGTCTTTCTCCTTGCCACACACTTCGCAGTCGTACTTTTTGGCCTTGATGAAGGTGTAGCCTATGCCCACCTCGGCACCGATGTTCCAGTGCTTGGCAATGGGATACTCATAACCGGCACCAATGCCGCCGCCCACGAGCCATCCTTCGTAGCGATTGGGCTTCAGTCCCTTGAGCAGACCAAAGAACAGGTCGTGATTGCCCAGGTTGAATTCGCTGAAGTGGAAATACGGGCCGAAGAAGAAGCCGTTCATCACCTGGCAGGGCCATATTCTGAACTGTGTTTGAACAGACCAGTGCTTGTGAACACTCGTTTCGCCTCTTTTCCAGGGACGCAAACTACCGTAAGCCTCTATTGATGTCATTTTGGAAAGTGGAACTTCCACACCAGCTGACAACGCCCCTGCTGCATCAAACAACAAGTTGTTGTTGATGGCTAAATGCTGTGCATAAGTTGGTGGAATGATTGTGCCAACAAATAGCAGGATGAGTATGATTAATTTTTTGAGCATCTTTATATTTTAGATTTACGTCACAAAAGTATAGAAAAATTTTATACTGAGCAAATGTTTTGAACAATTTTTTCAATAAAATGTGCTATTTTTCTAAAAAAAAAACAAAAAACACGCGGTTTTCAAGGCAGAAATTAAATAAAAAACGCAACATATTGCCTTGGTTTTCCTGAACTGATATATTTTTCTATTCATTGACAACCAGCCATCGGAGCCCTGTGGTTAATACACCGATGCGTTCTGGTTTCTTTTCAAGAAAAATGATTTTGTGGCTATGAAGAAAAGGAACACGCCGGCAGAATTGACCAGGACAACGGTCCAAAAGGCGGCAGAATAGCCTAGGAGTTCGCTGATAACGCCTCCCAGTAGAATGCCCAGTCCCATACCCAGGTCCCACGACACGAGGATGGTGCTGTTGGCAGTGCCTCGCTGACTGTTGCTGGCCACACAGATGGTCATGTTTTGGAAGGCAGGCCACATGTGTCCATTACCCAAACCTATGAGGAGTGCTGAACCATAGTAGCCGAGGATGAGAGACCACTGGTAACTGACAAGCGACCATTGATGGAGTGTGGGCAGTATTATAAATAAGGTGTAACCCACCAGCGAGATGACCATTCCCGTACCAGCATTATGCGTCAGAAGGCCTTGGCGCAGGGTCTTTCCGCCTTGCAGGCGTGACAATATCAGGCCTACGGAACACAGCATGAAATAGGTGCCCGTGCCACCCGTGATACCCATCACCTCTTTGCCATAGATGGCTAGGTAATTGCTCAGCACGCCAAAGCTGAAGCCAAAAGCCACCATATTGATGCCCAGAAGCCATCCACGTAGCAGGAAGAAGCGGTCGAGCGACATGGCTTTCCTTTCGATGGTGTCTGGCGTTCGGCTCTTGACCTTGACGGTGGCATCGGTGAGCCAGCCGGCGCAGGCCACAATCAGGGCTAGCCAGAAAATCAACTCAAAGTTGTTGGTGAACTTATAGATGAAAATGCCCACAGTGGGGGCGATGGCCATCGCCAGATTGTTCGACAGCCCATAATAACCTATGCCCTCAGTGCGTCGGCTACTGGGCAACACGTCGATGGCAACGGTGCTGTTGGCCACCGTCAAGGCACCAAAGGGGCCGCCATGCAGCGTTCTGACAAGGGTAAACAGAAACAGGGTGGAGGCGGCTAGATAGCCGGCAAAGAAGATGGCAAAGGCCGAGAAGCAGACCATGAGGACCGTCTTTCGTGGAAAAGAATCGACCACATAACCACTGAACGGACGAATCACCAGGGCCGTGATGGTATAGCCCGAGAGCACCAGTCCTATCACATCCTTTGTGGCTCCGAAGTGCTCGCTCAGGTAGAGGGGCAACAGCGGCGTCAGCACATAGAAGGCGAAAAACAAAGCGAAGTTGGCTGCCATCACCTTACAGTAGTTGCGATTCCAAAGTCTGTCTTGTGTCATGATGGGTGCAAAATTACGAAAAAAATTCGTTTTCCTTTTGTATTTCGCTCATTTATTAGTACCTTTGCGCCCAAATTAAACAGCGATAACAACTATGGGCGGATTTTTCGGAACCATTTCCACTAAAGATTGCGTAAACGACTTGTTTTACGGGACTGACTACAACTCTCATCTTGGTACAAAACGTGCAGGTCTTGTGACCTTCGACAAAGAAAAAGGCTTTAGCCGTAGTATTCACTCATTGGAGCGCGACTACTTCCGCTCAAAGTTTGAAGACGAACTCCACGAATTTTCTGGCAATCAGGGCTTGGGCGTCATCAGCGACACCGACCCACAGCCTATCATCATCAACTCACATCTGGGACGTTATGCGGTGGTTACCGTGGCGAAGATTAACAACCTGCGCGAGATTGCCGACGAGCTGCTGGCACAGCGTATGCACCTGAGTGAACAGAGTGCCAACAACCTGAATCAGACGGAACTCGTGGCACTGCTCATCAATATGGGAAGTACGTTCGTGGAAGGTATCAACATGGTGTATCGCAAAATCAAGGGCTCGTGCTCGATGCTGATCCTGACAGAGGACGGTATCATTGCTGCTCGCGACTTTCTGGGTCGCACACCTATCGTCATTGGGCGCAAGGAGGTGCACAAGATGTCACCCATCGGCACCGACGACTGGGAGAAGGCTTACGCCGTGAGCAGCGAGACCACCAGTTTCCCTAACTTAGACTATAAACCCGTGCGCGATCTGGGTCCTGGCGAGATTGTTCGCCTGCATGCCGACAGCTTCGAGGTGCTGCAGCCTGCTTTCAAGCGCTGTCAAATCTGCTCGTTCCTGTGGGTATATTACGGATTCCCTGCTTCGTGCTACGAGGGTATCAATACAGAATATGTTCGTGAAAAGAACGGTCACATGATGGGCGAACGCGATAATATCGAGGCCGACCTGGTGTGCGGTATTCCCGACTCAGGTGTGGGTATGGCACTGGGTTATGCCGAAGGCTCTGGCATCCCCTACAAGCGTGCCGTGCTGAAATATACTCCCACCTGGCCCCGCTCGTTTACTCCTGGCAACCAGAGCCGTCGCGACTTGGTGGCCAAGATGAAGCTCATTCCCAACGCTGCCCTGCTGAAGGATCAGCGCGTGGTGTTCTGTGATGACTCTATTGTGCGTGGTACACAATTGCGCGACAATGCCCGCGAGTTCGTACAGAATGGTGCCAAGGAGGTTCATGTGCGTATCTCTTGTCCTCCATTGGTCTATGGCTGTCCGTTCATTGGCTTCACCAATAGTAAGAGTGACCTGGAGCTGATTACCCGTCGCATCATCCGCGACTTTGAGGGCGATGACAAGGCAAAGCTCGACCTGTATGCCAAGACGGATTCGCCCGAATACAAGCGCATGGTGGAGGAGATTGCCCGCCGCTTGGGTCTCACCTCACTGAAGTTTGCCCGTATCGAGGATCTTATCGAGAGCATCGGCCTGCCAAAGAGTCAGGTGTGCACCCACTGCTTCGATGGCAGCAGCTACGACCAGCAGGGTGAGGGCGAATTCTTCGGATAATACATCAAATACGATTATAAAAGTAATCCCCGTCAGCGAGCGCTGGCGGGGATTCTTGTTATGGTGTAGATTGTGATCCGGCTTAGCGAATCACAATCTTCTTGGTTGTACCATTGGTCATCTTCACCACGTTCATACCTTTGGCAGGAGCTGAAAGACGCTTGCCGTCAATGGTATAGAAGCCCTCAACCTCAGAGGCGGTCTCAATGGACTCGATGCCAGAAGTCTCTGCCACCTCAATCTTTGTCTTGGCAGCGTTGACAATGGTCTTGTCCTTGTCCACGACGAGGGCAATGACATAGAGCTGATCCTTCTTCAGCGCATTCTTCAGCGTGGCCTTGGTGGGCAGGGTGAGAGTGTACTCAGCCTCCTTCTTCTCGCCACCTAACATTGTGCCAAGGGCAGGAGCCTTGTTCACGTTACTAACGTATGAGCTGCAGAGAGCCACATCATTGAACTCCCAACCTGTGATAGTGCTCTTACCATATTTACCACCATTTCCAAAGATGGCGAGGTCGGCAGGCAACTGACTAGCAGTATACTGAGTGTAGTAGTTAGCCTGATTCCATGCTGAACCGGTACCCTTGAGTCCGTCGCCGATAACCACAAACTCCAGAGTGTAATTAGAGTTATCCAATAAAGCCTCAACCTCTGCCTTGGCATCCACCTTGGTCAGATCCTCGTCAACAGTACCGCTAACGCTGACCTTTGCCATAGCGGGAATAGCCATCTCCTCAGCAAAATCATCAAGGATACTATTGTTTGAACCATAATAGGGGTCTATCTCGCTCTTACGGTCAATGCGGCATGAGGGTGCACCCTGGAAGCTGAGTGATGCATAGGCATTGCTTGCGATATACATGGCATCGCTGCTGTTGTATTGATGCAAGCCAATACCCACAAAGCGGTCGCCATACGTGGTGCGAAGATTTTCCATGCCAATAAGTCCGCGAGGACACCAGCCACAGCCTGTGCCCGTATATTCCTCAACAACCACGTTGCGCTCTACCAACTCGGGCAAGGTAATGAGGGTGAAATTGGTGGCTACATCGGCCTTGGAATTGTCGTTGCCATTCACCTTGGTGATGTTCAGTGTCTTGGCCTTGCTACCAATGGTGGCATCGGCGGGGATGGTAATCTCAACAGTACCTGTGTTGCTGAACATAATGGGATTAGCCACATTGGCATGCATCTCTGCACTTGCCACGCCATCGGTGGTGATAATATAGTCAATGTTGCTGACAGGTGTCTCACCTGCGTTTGTAACAGAAATCTTAGCGGTGCCCGTCTCACCGAGGGCGGCATAGGCATTTCCAAAGTCGGCAGCAGTAACGGTGTTGTCGGCGAACTCACCTTCGAGCTGAACCTGCAGGAAAAGGCTACCAAAACCTTGTCCATTCATGTCACTCCAACTTGGCACAGCCTGGTCTGTCTTAATGAGAAGTGCGTTGGGGGCATCGTTGCCAGTAGTGAGGATAGGATACATGTCGGCTGATGTATTTGTCTTGGTAATGGTAAACGAATAACCCACATAGACACCTGTGGAAGAAATTGTGTAGGGGCTGGTTAACTCCACATCAATATTCTCTTTGCCTAGTTCCTTGTCTGGAACAGTGACCATCTGGAGTGTGTTGTTGGCATTGACCGTTGTGGGCAGACTCGATGCCAGCCATACCTTAGCGTCGGTGGCGTTAGGAGCTGTCAGACCAAAACGGATGGCTTTGATAACTTTTCCAGCAGCAATGGCATGATTGCCAGGGATGAAGATGGCACAGTGGTAGGTGTCGGCTGTTTTTACGCCAAGGCCAGTCTTCTCTGTGTCGTTGGTGACGTAGCCCCACCATACCTGCTGAGTAGGATTGAGCTCACCATAGATATATTTGACGGTGACGGTGCGACAAACCTCACTGGCAAAGCCCGTATATCCCTTGGCTTTATAGGTAACGGTGCACTCGCCATAGGTCTCTGGCAGCCACTCGGTCTGAATCGCTTTTGTCTCGCCTGTGGCCAGGGTAGCCTTCTCGCTGGGCTCATAGGTGCCGGTGGCGTTATAAACCTGACAGTTGGTGGGAAAGCACAGCTGTACCGAGCCATTGTCAATCTTCGAGATGGTAGCCTCGATAGCGAGTTGGCTGCCTTCGCTGGCATTGACGTTTTTGACTGAGATGCCTGGCGACAGGGCAATGCCTCCAAAACCGTCGTCTTCGGCCTCGTTGCAGGTGATGGTCACTCCGTCTTCCAGAACATTTCCCTCCTTGTCAGTGAAGACGTACTGCTGTGCGGATGCTGAAAGTGCCAGCAGGCACAGCGAAAGCAAAGTAAAAAATTTCTTCATACAGGTTTGTTTTTTATTGTTTGATGTATGTTTTGATTGCTTGTTCCACGCCGTTGTCGTTATAGACAAAGGCTACGACGCTCAGATGGTTCGTGTTCCATTTGGTATCCACGGGCAACTGATAGGTGTGCGTCTTGGGCTCGTTGGTATTGAGGATGACGCTTTCGCCCCAGTTGCCGTTGACAGCTGTGCGTAACACATGGTTATGGACATACTGCTTATTGGCCGAGCCATTGGGCATCTTCTGCGTAGCGGTGATGCTATCTTCAAGTACCCACACCTGCAGGTTGCCGTTGTAAGCCTCGCTGAGACTGCTCTCTTTGACGTTGATGGACATCTGGTTGTCGCTGAGTGTGGCTTCCAGTTCCATGCTGACTGATGAGGTTCTGGCCAGTTCCTCTCTAACTTTTGTCATCCAGTCGGGATAGTTCACGGCACCGTGGCGATTGATGAGTCCCACGGGCTGGTATTCCAATTGCCAGTGGTTATAGTACTCATCGCCCAGGTCTGTGGCAAGACCTATAGTACTGGCGTTGCCCTTGAATCCCAGAGGACCACCATGAATGCCAACAGCAATGATGCGGTCGTCATAAGCCTCTTGCAACTGCTCTATCACCTCTGTGCCCAACGGACAGTTGACGCACATCTGACCAGTGAAGTCCTCCAGCAGAATGTGGCGCAGGGTAGAGGTGGCAGCGCTGTCAGTCTCTATCGAGTCCTGTTGTGTTGGCTCCACGTAGATAAGACGTTCATCGTCATAGATATGGTCGCAGGCCGTTGTTGCGAAACAAATGAGAGCGAAAAGGAATATCTTAATCTTCATCTTTTACCTTTTTATTTTTACCCTTTTACCTTTTAAAAGTTATAATTGTACGACAGGGTGAAACCTTTGGTGGCAGGCACATAGCGGCACACACCCCCCGAGCAGTTGTAGCCGGCACGGGTGCGACCATAGCCCAGCTGGATACGATGCGAGTCAAGACTATAGGTCACCTGTCCCTGATAATAGTGTGTCTTGGTATCACCATGGTTCCACAGGTCGCTGGCAGTAATCATCCAGTGGGGGGCCAGCGAGAGCTCTGCCAAAGCGAAAGCCCAATCTTTCTGGTCCTGACGGGTGGAGAGATATTGCAATTCTGTGCGCAACTTAGTGGTGCGTGCCAGTTGGAACATGGCGTCGGCCACGAAGATATTAGAGTGAATCATGCCACCCTCGCCCTCAACAACGGTCTTGTTGTAGCGTTGGTTCATATACATGAGGTTCAGCTTCACGTCACTGGTCAGGCGGCGCGTCAACTGGATGTTCAGGTCCTGATAATAGGTGGCGTCGCCCCATTTAAGCCAGGCATTCTGGATGGCACGGACATACGAGTAGTTCAGTTTGACGTTCATGCCATACTTACCGCCCAGAACCGTCTTGCGCTTAAAGTTATAACCCACCTCACCTTGATAGGCCCATTCTCCTGCTGCCAACTGTGTGGCATAGGGATAAAGGGCTGCGAGAGCGTAAGTGTGATCGAGGGTGAAGGCAGGCAGGTGGTTGATGAACATCGACGTGCCCAAACGGCTGCGCTGACTACGGAACGACATATTCTCGCTACGCTTGGCCTGGAGCAGAATGCTCAGTCCTTTCTTGGAGTAGGAGCCTGAGAGCATGGCTACATGACCGTTGGCATAGGAATAGCTGTTATCGAACGAGGGATCTTGTGTCTTCTGTGCGTATTCTGCCAAGAGTCCCCACGCCCCTTTATTCAGGTTGGCACGGACATCCCAGGCATTGACATACACAGGCAGGTTAAGTCGATGGGTGGGATCTACGAAGATATCCTCGTCCTTCTCGTATTTATTCACCCAAGAGGCACCAAGGCTTAGGTGTGTGTCGTGACGTTGCAGTCCTGTGAACCACTCGTCGAGACTCACCTCGACGTCTGCACCGCTCACCAGTCCGCCGTCCCAATTCCAGTAGTGGCGTTGCTTGCCCGAGAGGGCTTTGAGGGTGACGCCATTCATGGGCTTGAGTACGATGCGTCCACCCAGCAGCGAGTTATCGATGCCCAGCGAGCGCTCTTCATAACTGCGAAGGATGAAGCCTGAGCCAAACTGCTCATAGAAAGTGCCGGCAGTCAGCTCTACCTTATTTAATTTACCCTTGATCCAGAAATGGGGCACGCCCCAGCCTTTGAAGTCATTCTCAAAGCCTGGTAGCGGGTGTTCCAGATACTCCATGCGGGTGCCTGCATCGATATACTGGCTTTGCAGCAGTACATCAGCATAAGTGTTGGTCATGAAATCGTCATGAGTAGTGGCATCGGCCTTGTTCTGTGTCGATAACAGCATGTCGCTCTGTATGCTTCCTGATACGGTGACATCCTGCTGCTGACCATAGCCCATCGCTGAGCAGCAGATAGTTATAAAAGAAAAGATGAGTCGTTTCATTTACTTCGTGAGTTCGCGTACCTTATCAATTAGTTCCTCCTCTGCCCCATCGGTATAGCCGTTGTGGCGATAGACAATGTTTCCTTTGCCGTCGCACACCACCACAAAGGGAATCATCTGGGCGCCCAGGGCCTTGCGGAAGTCGCTGTTGGGGTCGAGCAGCACGTCATATTCCCATCCATGGTTGCTGACCAATGGTTTTACCTTCTGAATGTTCTGTGCCTGATCGATGGATACGGCGAATATCTTCACGCCCGTCTCTTCCTGCCAGTCGGCATACACCTCGCTGATAGCATCAAGCTCGCGGTTGCAGGGCTTACACCAGGTGGCAAAGAAATCAATGATGAATGGTTTGCCGTTGTTCGACAGAGTGTCGGTCTTGACACTTTGTCCGTCCATGGTCTTCAGCGTCACGGCAGGCAACTGGGCAGACGCTGTCTGTGAAAAACATAAAAAAGTTACGGCCAATGATAAATAGAAAACAATCTTTTTCATTATTGCTTAGTTTTTATTTTGGGTGACAAAGGTAGATATTCTTTTTGTAACGACCAAATAAATTCCGATGAAAATCACAAAATTGTAAAGTCTACTTGGCAAATATACCATGATTATGTGATAAAAGTACACTTTTGCGTGTCTATACAGTTATTATTCAAAAGAATTAGTGGCTTCTTGATTTGCTAATCGTAACTTTTTGCTACCTTTGCAGCCGTTAATTAAAAACCATAGAATTATTATACAAAAATGCTAAGTAATTACAGGGGTCTACACATTGTAGAGGCGGCCCGTAATTTCCGCCACGAACACAAATATCAGCCAAGCAATGCTGCAAAGCGCATCATGAAGATTGCACTTGTGACGCTGGTAACACTTTTGCTTTGGAATATGCCTGCAGAATGGTATGGCATCCACAATCTGACTGTTATTCAACAGCGTGTTATTGCCATCTTCGCCTTTGCCACTTTGATGTGGATCTTGGAGGTCGTCTCTTCATGGGCTACGTCTGTGGCAGTCATCGTCTTGATGCTACTCTTCTGTACCGACAGTGGTATCTTGCCGATGGTCAATGAAGAGGAAGTGGGTACGTTGCTCAGCTATAAGGGTGTGATGGCCACGTTTGCTGATCCTGTCATCATGCTGTTTATCGGTGGATTTGTCCTGGCTATCGCAGCCACGAAAACTGGTCTTGATGCCCAGTTGGCCAAGGTGTTGCTGAAGCCTTTCGGAACAAGAAGCGAGATGGTGCTGCTGGGCTTCCTGCTCGTAACCGGCCTGTTCTCTATGTTCGTGTCAAACACGGCCACTGCAGCCATGATGCTGACGTTCCTGACACCCGTGTTCCGCCAGTTACCTCCTGAAGGAAAAGGCCGTATCGCTTTGGCGCTGAGTATTCCCGTAGCTGCCAACCTGGGTGGTATGGGTACGCCTATCGGCACACCTCCGAATAATATCGCCCTGAAATACCTGAACGACCCTGAGGGTCTGAACATGGGACTAGGCTTCGGTCAGTGGATGATGTTCATGTTCCCGCTGGTCATCCTTCTGCTGTTTATCAGTTGGATGATCCTGAAGAAAATGTTCCCCTTCACACAGAAGACCATCGTACTGAATATCGACGGTGAGATGAAGAAAGGTTTCCATTCCAATGTGGTCATCGTTACATTCTTCGTCACCATCGCTCTGTGGCTGACCGACCGTTTCACTGGTATCAATGCCAACACCGTGGCTATGATTCCCTTCTGTATCTTTGCCCTGACAGGTGTTATCAACAAGCGTGACTTGGAGCAAATCAACTGGAGTGTCATCTGGATGGTAGCCGGCGGTTTCGCATTAGGTTATGGATTGAACAAGTCTGGTTTGGCAGAGAATGCCATCGAAAGTATTCCCTTCGATACCTTCTCACCCCTGCTTATCTTGATTCTCGGCGGTGCCATCTGCTATCTGCTGAGTAACTTTATTTCTAACTCTGCTACAGCAGCCCTGCTGATGCCTATCCTGGCTATCGTTTGTGGTGCCATGGGCGACAAGCTCGATCCTATTGGTGGTACACCTACCGTCCTGATTGGTGTGGCCATCGCAGCATCAAGTGCTATGATTCTGCCTATCTCTACTCCACCAAATGCGTTGGCTTTCTCTACCAACCTAGTACAGCAGAAGGATATGGCAAAGGTTGGTATCATCATGGGTATCATCTCTATGGTATTCGGCTTTAGCTTGGTTTACCTGATGGGTGTCATGAAGGTGCTTTAAAAAACGACTATATTTGATTAGAAAACCATGAGCATTAGAAAACTGTTTATTACCGCTTCGCTGATTCTGGCAGGCGTAACAACCACGATAGCACAGCAAATGCCTGCGGTGCCTGTTGACCCCGATGTGAAAATCGGTAAGCTGGAAAATGGTCTTACCTATTACATCCGTCATAATGCATGGCCCGAGCAGCGTGCGGAGTTCTATATCGCTCAGCGCGTAGGTTCCATTCAGGAGAATGATGAACAGCGCGGTCTGGCTCACTTCTTGGAGCACATGTGCTTCAATGGCACAGAGAACTTCAAGGGTAATGATATCGTGAAGTGGTGTGAGACCATCGGTGTGAAGTTTGGTCATGATCTCAATGCTTACACCTCTATCGATCAAACTGTATATAATATAAGTAATGTACCCACGACGCGCGAGGGCATCATTGACTCTTGTCTGCTGATTCTCCACGACTGGGCCGACGGTCTGCTTCTGGAGGCAGACGAGATTGACAAAGAGCGTGGCGTCATTCATGAGGAATGGCGTATGCGTACCAGCGCCCAGATGCGTATGCTGGAGCGCGACCTTCCTCGCTTGTATCCCAATTCAAAGTATGGTCACCGCATGCCTATCGGCTTGATGGAGATTATTGATAACTTCAAGCCCGAAGTGCTGCGTGCTTACTATGAGAAGTGGTATCGTCCTGACAACCAGGCCATCATTGTGGTGGGTGATGTTGATGTGAACAAGGTAGAGCAGAAGATCAAGGATCTGTTTGCTCCTATCAAGATGCCAGAGAACCCCGCTCCTGTGGTGGTTGAGGCTGTGCCCGACAACAAAGAGGCCATCATCGTGGTTGACAAGGATAAGGAGATGCAGTACAGCATCGTGGAGCTGATGTTCAAGAGCGATCCTATTCCCGATGAGATCAAGGAGAGCATGCAGTATCTGGTTATCGACTATCTGAAGGATGCCTGCATGGGTATGCTCAACGATCGTCTGGCTGAGTTGGCTCAGAAGGCCGACTGTCCCTTCTTGCAGGGCAGCGTAGGTTATGGCCAGTATCTGCTCTCTAAGACAAAGGATGCCTTTGAAGTGAGTGTACTGCCTAAGGAAGGTCAGACAGAGGCCGCTCTGAAGGCTGCCTTCATTGAGGCTCGCCGTGCTGCTAAGTTTGGCTTCACTGCTACTGAGTATCAGCGTTATAAGCAGAACTTCACCAGTCAGTTGGACAAGCAGTACTCTAACAAGGAGAAGCGCTTCAACAGCCAGTTTGTTAGCAAGTACGTACAGCACTACCTGAACAAGGAGCCCATCCCCAGCCTGGATGACTACTATCAGGTGATGAAGCAGTTGGTGCCCGCATTGCCTCTGGAGACTGTTAACCAGCTTATGGGACAGTTCTTCGAGGACAAGGACTCTAACATGGTGGTGCTCAACATGAACCAGGAAAAGGAGGGTGCCGTCTATCCTACCGAAGCTTCACTGAAGAAAGCTATCGACGAGGGCCGTGCCACTCAGATTGAGGCTTATGTTGATAACGTGAAGAACGAGCCCCTGATCACCGATATGCCTAAGGCTGGCAAGATTGTGAAAGAGGTGGCTGGCAAGAAGTTCGACTATAAGGAACTGACCCTGAGCAATGGCGCTAAAGTCATCCTGAAACATACCGACTTGAAGAAAGACCAGGTTATCCTCGCTTCTGAGGGCTTTGGTGGCAGCTCACTCTATGGTGAGAAGGATTTCGCTAACATCAAGATGTTCAACGATGCCATTGAGGCCAGCGGACTGGGCAACTTCTCGCACACAGAGTTGGAGAAGGCCATGGCAGGTAAGATTGCCAGTGCCAGTTTGGTACTGGGGCTTGATCGTGCCAACATCACTGGCTCATCAACTCCCAATGATGTGGAGACCATGCTGCAATTGGTGTACCTCTACTTCACTAAGATTAATAAGGATCAGGAGTCTTATGACAATGTGATGAAGACCACCGAGCTGATGCTGAAGAACAAGCTGCTGCAGCCCGAGGCTGTGTTCAGCGACTCTTTGACACAGACCATCCAGAACCACAGCAAGCGTCTTGCACCACTGTCAATGGATGACCTGAAGCAGGTAAACTACGACCGCATCCTACAGATGGCCAAGGAGCAGACCAGCAATGCTGCTGCCTTCACCTTCACCATCGTTGGTAACTATGACGAGGCTACCATCCGTCCGCTCATCGAAAAGTATCTGGCTTCGCTGCCTGGCAATGCCAAGAAGGTAGTAAAGGGCAAGGATGTTGACGAGGTGTTCAAGGGCGAGGTCATCAATGACTTCAAGCGCAAGATGGAGACACCTAAGGCTATTGCTGTGATGGTGTGGGCTAACACCGACATGAAGTACACACTCGAAAATATCGTTCGTGCCGACATGGTGGGACAAATCCTGTCAATGATCTACATCGAGAAGATTCGTGAGGAGGCCAGTGCTGCCTATAGTGTGATGGCACAGGGCGGACTAAGCCGCGATGATTACCGTACCGTGGGTACAGTCCTCGCCTATTGCCCCATGAAGCCCGAAAAGGGTGATGTGGCCACGAAGATTATGCTCGATGAGGTGAACAACATGACAAAGAGTGTTGACCTTGAGAAGTTGAACAAGGTTAAGGAATACATGCTGAAGAACGTGGACGACCAGGCTAAAACCAACAACTACTGGATTCGCACCATCGGCCGTTTGCGCGACTACAATGTGGATACCCACACAGACTACAAACAGGCTGTGCAGGCACAGACGCCCGAAAGCATTGCTGCCTTCATGCAGGAGTTCCTGAAGCCTGGCAATCGTGCTGAGGTCATCATGTTGCCGGAAGAGTAAGAAAATTGATAAAAATAAGGAAAACGGCCTGCTCTCAATGAGAATCAGGCCGTTTTTTTGGTTATTTGCCAAAAAGTGAGTACCTTTGCACCCAAATTTATAAAAATCAGATAGTTATATGTCATATTTATTTTCATCAGAATCAGTATCAGAGGGACATCCCGACAAAGTGGCCGACCAGATTTCGGACGCTATCTTGGATCAGTTCCTGGCCTATGACGACCATGCCCGTGTGGCTTGCGAAAGCTTTGTCACTACTGGTCAGGTTGTGATTATGGGCGAGGTACACAGTGATGTGTACATCGACCTTCCAACCATTGCACGCAATACTATCAAGAAGATTGGATATACCAAAGCAGAATATCAGTTTGACGGAAACTCGTGCGGCATCCTGACCGCTATCCATGAGCAGAGCGCTGACATTAACCGTGGCGTGGACCGTGAGGAAGACGAAGATCAGGGCGCTGGCGACCAGGGCATGATGTTTGGCTATGCCACCAACGAGACAGAGAACTATATGCCTGTATCACTTGACCTGGCACATCTTCTCATGCGCACACTGGCCGATATCCGTAAGGAAGGCAAGCAGATGACCTATCTGCGCCCCGACTCAAAGAGTCAGGTGACCATCCAGTACAGTGATGCAGGCATTCCTGAACGCATCGACACCATTGTGGTATCCACACAGCACGATGAGTTCGATGAAGACGAGAAGATGCTGGCAAAGATTAAGGACGACGTTATCAACATCCTAATTCCCCGTGTGAAAGCACAGATTCAGCGTAAAGAGGTGCTGGATCTGTTCAACGACGACATCAAATACTATGTCAACCCCACAGGTAAGTTCGTGATTGGCGGCCCTCATGGCGACACTGGTCTGACGGGTCGTAAGATTATTGTTGATACCTACGGAGGCAAGGGTGCTCATGGTGGTGGTGCCTTCAGTGGAAAGGACTCTTCCAAGGTGGACCGTTCGGCAGCCTATGCAGCACGTCACATTGCCAAGAACATGGTGGCTGCTGGCGTGGCCGACGAGATGCTGGTGCAGGTGAGCTATGCCATCGGTGTGGCCAAGCCCATGAACATCTACGTGAACACCTACGGACGCTCTAACGTTAAGATGAGCGACGGCGAGATTGCCAAGAAGATTGAGGAACTCTTTGATTTGCGTCCAAAGGCTATCGAGCGCACGCTGAAACTTCGCCAGCCCATGTATCTGGAGACGGCTGCCTATGGTCACATGGGACGTCAGACCGAGGTGGTAAAGAAGACCTTCACCAGCCATTATCACGAGACAAAAACCATTGATGTGGAGCTATTCACATGGGAGAAGTTGGATCGTGTGGACGATATCAAACGCACCTTCGGACTCTAATCAAGGGATATGAATCAGGCTTCAGACAATGCCGCAGACTCACTGGGATATAGCCTACAGACCTATTTAAACCAAGGCTATTTTTCAAAAGACTCGCTGCTGTGTACCACTCAGGCACACAGCAGTAGTTTTGGTATGCCAGGCACACAGGTGCCTTATTCGCTGCGAAGTGATAATACCATCTCCGTCATTCTACTGGTATGCTTTTGCCTGATTGTTTTTCTCGGCACTCATTCCTACGGACTCTTTACTCGTCAGCTGAAAATGCTGTTTCGTGCACCTCGCGAAAACAGTGACTCGGTCAGAGAGACGTCTGGCGAGATGAATGTCATGATGACTTTTGTGATAATCTGCAGTTTGTTGCTGGGCATCTCGGCCAATCTGTTCATCACGGAAGTCTTTAATCCACATTTCCTGATAGGCACCAATGCCATCATCGTGTTAATCCTGTCGGCGCTGTTTCTGTTCTACTTCTTTGGGAAATGGGGTTTCCAGATAATGATTAATTTGGTGTTCTTTGGTGGTAAAAAGAATATACTTTACCTAAAAGATCAGGTCTTCATGACTGCCTGTTGGAGCATCCTACTCTATCCGATGGTCATGTTGCTGGTATATTTTGACTTATCGATAAAAAGTGTAGCCATTTACTTTAGTTTTATCGTTATTTTCCATGAGATTATGACATTTTACAAGTCTTGGCTTATCTTTTTTAGGCAAAAAAAGCTTTTTCTGCAAAATATTTTGTACTTTTGTGCCCTCGAAATCACACCTTTACTCATTTTCGTGGGTGCTATGGTGATGATTATCAACATGTTGAAAATAAATTTTTAGGACAATAGAGAATGATTAAGAAGATTTTGGTTTCGCAGCCCAAGCCAACAAGCGAGAAATCACCTTACTATGACATTGCTAACCGCTTTGGTGTAGAACTGGTTTTCCGTCCCTTTATCAAAGTAGAGGGTATGGCAGCCCGCGAATTCCGCACCCAGAAGGTTAGTATTCTGGACTATACGGCCGTCGTATTCACGTCGCGCCATGCCATCGACCATTTCTTTACCTTGGCCAAGGAAATGCGTGTCACCATTCCTGAAGACATGAAATATTTCTGCGTCACCGAGACCATTGCACTCTATATCCAGAAGTATGTGCAGTATCGTAAACGCAAGGTGTTCTTCGGCACCACAGGCAAGGTAGATGATTTGATTCCTACCATGGTGAAGCATAAGACCGAGAAGTATCTGGTGCCTATGAGCGATGTGCATAATGATGCTATTGCCAACCTGCTCGACTCAAAGAAGTTGATTCATAAGGAGGTTGTGATGTATAAGACTGTGAGCAACGACTTCACTGAGGAAGAGGTTAAGAACTTCGACTACGACATGCTGATATTCTTCAGTCCCTCAGGTATTGAGTCGCTCACCAAAAACTTCCCCGACTTCAATCAGGGCGAAATTGCTATTGGCACCTTCGGTCCTGCCACTGCCAAGGCTGTGGCGGATGCCGGTCTGCGATTGGATCTGCAGGCTCCCACAGAGAAATATCCCTCAATGACGGGCGCTTTGCAGCACTATCTGCTGATGAACGAAGACTAATCTTCATTGTAATATATATATTTGTGACGGCTCCAGCAACATTTCAGAAAAGGGAGCGAGTTGTCAGCGAAAAACTGATTGACGAGCTTTTTAACGGAGGCCATAGCCATTCACTGGCAGCCTTTCCGCTGAGAGTCATATACATGAAAAGCGAGCACCAAGATGGGCAACCGCCCGTTCAGGTGCTCATTAGCGTTCCTAAGAAGCGGTTCCATCATGCCGTTGACCGCAACCGCGTGAAGCGGCAGATACGCGAGGCCTATCGTCGACAAAAGTCACTGCTTGCAGACAAGGTGCCTCCTACTCAGATATTGGTCATTGCCTTTGTCTGGCTCTCCGACCAGTTGCAGCCCTCGGCCGAAATAGACCGCCGGGTGAAGAACCTGCTCGAACGCATAGCGAAGAGGTTTTGAGGTTTAAGGATTATGAAGCGGCTCTGGCATTTTATCGTACTCATACTGAAGTGGATTCTGCTGGCACCCATCATCTTCTATCAGCGGTGCATCAGTCCCTTCACGCCACCCTCATGCCGCTTCACGCCCACCTGTTCGCAATATGCCAAGGAAGCCATCATCAAACATGGACCCATTAAAGGCCTGCGACTGGCCATCTGGCGAATCCTGCGATGCAATCCTTGGGGCGGCAGCGGTTACGACCCGGTGCCGTAGAAAAAGGAAAGAGTCGTAATAACTATATAACGTCATAACGAAACAACAAAAATAAAAAAGAAATATGAAGAATTTTGTAGAAGAGCTGAAATGGCGCGGAATGCTGGCACAGATCATGCCAGGCACAGAAGAACTCCTGCAGAAGGAGATGGTGACGGCCTACCTGGGTACCGACCCCACCGCCGACTCACTGCACATTGGTCACCTCTGTGGCATCATGATGCTGCGTCACCTGCAGCATTGTGGTCATAAGCCCATCATCCTGGTGGGAGGTGCCACAGGTATGATTGGCGACCCCTCCGGTAAGAGTCAGGAGCGCAACCTGCTCAATGATGAGACCCTGCGTCACAACCAAGAGTGTATCAAGGCACAGGTGGCCAAGTTCCTTGACTTCGATTCTAAGGAGCCTAATGCTGCCGAGATGGTGAACAACTACGATTGGATGAAGAACTTCACCTTCCTTGACTTTGCTCGCGAGGTGGGTAAGCATATCACCGTGAACTACATGATGGCCAAGGAGAGTGTACAGCAGCGCCTCAACGGTACTGCTCGCGATGGTCTCAGCTTCACCGAGTTCACCTATCAGCTCCTTCAGGGCTATGATTTCCTCTACCTCTATCAGCACAAGGGCGTGAAACTGCAGTTGGGTGGCAACGACCAGTGGGGCAATATGACCACTGGCACCGAGTTGATCCGCCGCACCCTGGGCAACGAGGTCGAGACCTTCGCCCTCACCTGTCCCCTCATCACCAAGAGCGACGGTAAGAAGTTTGGCAAGACCGAGTCTGGCAACATCTGGCTCGATCCCAAGCGCACCACACCATACCGCTTCTATCAGTTCTGGCTCAACGTCAGCGACGATGATGCCGAGCGCTATATCAAGATCTTCACCTCGCTCGAGAAGGACGTCATCGATGCCCTCATCGAGGAGCACAAGCAGGATCCCGGTCGCCGTGTGCTGCAGAAGCGCCTGGCCGAAGAGGTTACCGTGCTGGTTCACTCTCGCGAAGCCCTTGATATGGCTATCGAGGCCTCAAACATTCTGTTTGGAAAGGCCACCAAGGAAGCTCTTGAGAAGCTCGACGAGCAGACCTTCCTCGATGTATTCGACGGCGTTGAGAAGTTCGAGATTACCAAGGACCAGCTGGGTCAGCCCGCTGTAGAGCTCTTCACCACTGTGGCTCCTGTCTTTCCCTCTAAGGGCGAGATGCGTAAGATGGTGCAGGGTGGCGGCGTCTCTCTTAACAAGGAGAAGCTCACCGACCAGAATCGTGCCATCACTGCCGAAGACCTGATTGACGGCAAGTACCTGCTGGCTCAGAAGGGTAAGAAGAACTATTATCTCATTACTGTGAAATAATCATTTAGGCACATCATATGAGAAAAGAGGATGCTCGTCAAATTGAAGTGCATCCTCTTTCTTTCATGCTCAACCCTCACCACTCATAATCCTCGACATACTTGTCGGGTATAGCCATAGATGGCTTCTTTCTTGAAAATCTCTTGTTCTTGAATCATAGTATTTTATTTTTTGTTTTTTTGAGGCACCCTCACCAAAATCTCTTGAAATACCGATATACAAAGGACTGGAGGCCTGTTGAGGAAGCCTCTGACCCTCACCTCACCCTCCACTACCCTCACCAGTCCCTCATCGTCAGGCGGCCTTGCATGCCGTATGAATCGGCTTGAAGTGCCTCACCTTCAATGAGTACTTTTCTTTTCATCAATAAGAGTAATTCGTTCGTAAAAGATAGTTAAATCGTAAGCGCATGCTATTAATACAAAATCCCCGTCCGTCCACGTCGGACTCTGAGTCCGCAGGCGTCGGACTGAGAGTCCGCTGGTTACGGACTTTTTTGAGATTAACGTACAAAATGTCGAGGCGACGTCAACGACCTTAGGAACGAGGGTTTGGTGAGGGTCGTGGAGGGTGTGGTGAGGGTCAGAGGCATCCTCAACAGGCCTCCAGCCCTTTGTACATCGGTATTTCAAGAGATTTTGGTGAGGGTGGTGAGGGTGAAACGCGAAAAATATTTTTTTCTTTAACTGGTCTGCCTCGAAAACAGGGCATGCAAATTCTTGTTTATTTTAAACTCATTTCTCACAAGGCATGTAAAAAGAAATCGGGCGAATCCTTAGGGCTCGTCCGATTTCTTTGTTTTATGATGTTTCTTACTTCGTCTGAATGACCAGATAGTTGGAGACGCTCCAGAAAGCGGCAGGGTCCAGGATATAGAGGACTGACGACTTCTTGCCCTTCTCGATGCGGTAAGAAGATGCGGGCATCTGTGTGAGAATCTTGGGATTGCTGGAGTTGATGTTGATCTCCGTATATTTGCGGATATCTACCTTGATGAACTGGTTCTGCTGTATGGCCTCAGGATTGAGTTTGGTCTTCTTGAGGAAGCCACCTGTGGTCAGGCCCAGCTCTGAGAGTTCCTTCTTGGTGCCAATCTTCACGTAAGCCTCGTTGAGCAACTTGTCCTGCTTGCTGACGACGTCGGCCTGACGTTCTACGGTCATGTGCAGGCGACTGTTGGCATCGGTGAGCATCGACACACGCTGGCGCAGATGGTCAATGTCGATATCCTTGCTGTCCAGTTCGGCACGCAGGGCCTGGATCTGCTCGTCCTTCTCTTCGAGTTGGGCGTTAAGATAGTTGACCAAGGTGTAGAGCTTGCTGATGCTGTCGCCGCGCGTGCGGAGCGTAGCCGAGAGCTGGGCAATCTGCTGCTTCTGGTTGGAGAGCAGAATCTGGAACGTGTCGAGGTTCTTTTTCAGCTGATTGCGATCGATGATGGTGCCCTCTACGCCCTTGTTGGTATAGAAGAGCATCTGCTCTTGACGGGCAATGGAGTCGAGTCCGTCGGCCAGGATACTCACATACTGGTTCATCTCGTCAATGTCGCCATCTTTCTTGTCGTTCTCCTGTTTCATGGAGTCCAACTGATGGGTCAACTGGTCAATCTGCTGCTGTTGGTCGCCATTAGAGCAACCCGTGAACCACAGACCTGTGGCGAGCAGCAATGCCATCAATAATTTGCTCTTTTTCATATCATTAGTAGTTAAAAATGTTCGGGATTACTCGCCCCTATCCTGCTTGATGAGTGCCAACAGGTGGTCAACGGCCTCGGCCTCGGGGATGTTCTTCTCAACGCACTCCTTGGCGCGATAGAGGGATATCTTGCCGCGACCGGCCCCCACATAGCCATAATCGGCATCGGCCATCTCGCCAGGACCATTGACGATGCAACCCATGATACCTATCTTGAGACCCACCAGATGACTGGTAGCCGCCTTGATGCGGGCGATGGTTTCCTGTAGGTTGTAGAGCGTGCGACCACAACCAGGACATGAGATATACTCGGTTTTGGTGAACTTGATGCGTGCGGCCTGGAGGATGGCGTCGGCCAAGACCTCCCCCTGCCCCTCCCTCAGGAGGGGAGATTGGATAGTCAGCTTTGTGGCCTTGCGGTCGATGAGCAGGGCCCCCACAGCCATAGATGCTTTGAGCTGCAGGGTCTCCATATCGGGAGCATCGAGGGCGAGGGTGATGGTATCATCTTTAATAGAAGCCTCGGCCTCGGCACGCAACTGGGTGCACTCGGGGATAAGGTCCACCAGTTTGCGGGCTACAGGAATCTCGCACTCGGGCTCTTCAGAAAGGCTTACACGGATGGTATCGCCAATGCCCTCGGTGAGCAGGGCACCAATGCCTACGGCACTCTTGATGCGGCCGTCCTCGCCCTCGCCAGCCTCGGTGACGCCCAGGTGCAGGGGATAGTGCATATCCTCTTGGTCCATGGTTTTTACCAGCAAGCGCACGGTGGTGACCATCACCACGGTGTTTGAGGCCTTGATGCTGATGACCACATCATTGAACTGTTCGCGACGGAAGATGCGCAGGAACTCCATGCAGCTCTCCACGATGCCCTCGGGGGTGTCGCCATAACGCGACATAATGCGGTCGGACAAGGAGCCGTGGTTCACGCCGATTCGCACGGCGGTGTGATGCTCCTTGCAGATATTGATAAAGGGCACGAGCTTCTTCTCAATTTTCTCGAGCTCGGCAGCATACTCCTCGTCGGTATATTCCAGATGCTTAAAGGTGCGACCTGGATCAACATAGTTGCCGGGGTTGATGCGCACCTTCTCGCAGTACTGCGCAGCCACGTCGGCGGTATGGGCAGTGAAATGCACATCGGCCACCAGAGGTGTCTGATAGCCATCAGCCTTCAGGCGGGCAGAGATACTCTTCATGTTCTCAGCCTCGCGGATGCCCTGGGTGGTGAAACGTACCAGCTCGCCACCGGCATCGATGATGCGCTTAGCCTGAGCCACCGAGCCCTCGGTATCATTGGTATCGGTGGTGGCCATCGACTGGATGCGGATGGGGTTGTCGCCACCAATGGCGATGTTGCCCACATGGGCCACAGTAGTGATTCTTCTTCTCATAGGACTAATGGGACTAATTGGTCTTGTAGGAGTACTTTACCTCGGCCAGTTCTTTGTTGGCTTTCTCAATCTTAGCCTTCAGCCCACTCTTATAGTCACTCAGACGCTGTGCCAGAGCCTCATCGCTCAAGGCCAGCATCTCGACAGCGAGGATGGCGGCATTCTGAGCACCATTCACACCAACAGTGGCCACGGGGATGCCCGGGGGCATCTGGATGATAGAAAGCATGGCGTCGAGACCATCGAGCATGCCCTTGATGGGTACGCCGATGACAGGCAGGGTGGTAGAGGCGGCAATGACACCAGGCAGGGCAGCAGCCATGCCGGCACCAGCGATAATCACCTTCAGGCCACGGTCCTTGGCGGTGCGTGCAAACTCCTCTACGGCATCGGGGGTGCGATGAGCCGAGAGGGCGTTGACTTCAAATGGTACCTGCATCTCGTCAAGTAATTTGCAGGCTTTTTCCATAACGGGCAGGTCACTGGTGCTGCCCATGATAATGCTAACAATAGGTTTCATATCTTATTCGATTTTACTTTTTTCCCCTTTTTACCTTTTAATAAAATACAATGCCCAGCACGGCACACACAAAGCCGATGCCAAAGCCTGCCACAACCTGTGAAAGCGTGTGCTGGCGCAGATACATACGTGCCGAACCCAGAAGACCCGCCACGATGAACACCACGCAGAACCACCACACGGGATTGAACCCGAAGATGTCGGCAAAGACAAACAAGGCTCCCGCCACACCTCCGATAGCAGCGGTGTGGGTGGATATCTTCCACCATATATTAATAATGGCACAGACTATCTGGACCACCAGCGCGCCGAACACAATGCTCGACACGAAATGGTAGATGTGAAGCGTATAGAGTACCCACAGACAGAGGGCATAACTCAGGATACTGAGCACATAGGGCACCATGCGGCGACGCTTCTGTCCCAACTCCAACAGTGACCAGCCCTGCAAGCGACGATAGATATGGATGAGAAACGTGGGTAGCAGGATGGTGAAGAAATAGACCATGGCCACAACCAACAGGCGGTAACTGATGGGCAGCAGGCTGAGGTAACTGAATGTGAACAGCGCTATCAGTCCCATCAGGGGCAGATAGAACGGCGTGAAGATCAGACTGACCGTACGCGCTGCATAGATAAAACCTTTTTCTCTTGTCACTTTCTTAATCTTGCTATGGGTATTCCTAATTGCTCACGATATTTGGCCACCGTGCGACGGGCAATGGGATAGCCCTTCGCCTTGAGAGCGTCGCACAGGGCTTCGTCGCTCATGGGCTTGCGCTTGTCCTCGGCCTCAACAATGTCGCGCAAAGCGGCTTTTATCTCGCGGGTGGACAGTTCCTCGCCACTCTCGGTGACGTAGCCGTCGCTGAAGAAGTATTTCAGGGGGAACATGCCCCAGCGGGTTTGCACATATTTCGAATTAGACACACGTGAGATGGTGCTGAGATCGAGACCGGTCTTCTCGGCCACATCCTTCAGGATCATGGGGCGCAGGAGCGACTCGTCACCCTCCTCGAAGAAACGGTGTTGCAGACGGATGATGGCCTTCATGGTGAGCGTCAGCGTGCGACGGCGGGTCTGCACAGCATCGATGAAGCTCTGGGCGGCATCCACCTTTTGTTTAGTATAAAGCAAGGCCTCCTTCATCTGGCGACTAAGGCCGTCCTTATTGTTCTGATAGTCCTTGAGCAGGTCGGCAAACGACTGCGACACCTGCAACGTGGGCAGGTCGCCACTGTTCAGAGAGAAGGTGATGGTGCCATCGTCCTGCGTATCAACAATGAAGTCAGGGGTGATCTGTTGCATAGAGCGACCAATGGTCTCGCCCATGGCGGCACCGGGCTTAGGATTCAACCGTCGCAACTCGCGTAGCAACTCATCAGTCTGGAGATCACTCAGGCCAAGGGCACGCTGAATCTTGTCCCAGTGCTTCTTGGTGAAGGCCTCGAAATGGTCGGTGAGTACCTGGCGCATCAGGTCGGTGAGGCGCGACTTGTCACGACGGTCCACTTGCAGCAGCAGGCACTCTTGCAGCGAACGGGCTCCGATGCCGGCGGGGTCGAGTTGCTGGAGATGACGGAGCACGTTTTCAATCTGCTCGGTGGTCAGGTCGATGCTATGATAGATGGCCAACTCCTCGGCAATGGTGTCGAGAGGCGTTCGCAATAGTCCGTCATCGTCGAGCGAGCGGATGAGGTATTCCATCACATAACGCTCCTGCTCAGACAGTTCGAGTTCGCCCACCTGTTCCAACAGCTGGTCGTAGAAGGACTGGGTGTCGCCCAGCACCATTTCCTCGCGTTCCTCAGAGGTGGACATGCCACCATGATAGACAGGCAGGTCCTCGTCGTCGCGCCCGATATTCTCGAGGGCGGCATCAAGGGCATCGCTGCGCTCCTCGCGCTCGCGCTGGCTGTCAAAGTCGTCGGAAGAATTGTCGGAGCTATCAGAATATTCAGAGAATTCGGAAAACTCGGAGTCATCTGCGGTGGTCTCTAAAGCGGGATTATCGTGCATCTCGGTCTCAATACGCTCGGCAAACTGCTGAAGGGGCAGTTCGATGAGCTGCGACTGCAACAATTGCTGCTGTGAAATGCTCTGCTGCAGCTTCTGTTCGAGTTTCTGTTCCTGTATCTGACTTTGTGCCACCTTAATACTTAATTCTTAAATCTCAAACCTCAAATCTTAAAAATGAAACCTCAACCCTTAAAATACGCCCTCAGTTCTTCGGCATAGGCAGCCAACTGTTCGGTGGCTATATTGCCATAGCGACGCCACACCTGCTGACAAGGCAACAGGAGATTGGAGACGATGAGTTCGTCGCGATTAAGATAGGGGTCGCAAACCTGATAAAGGTCGAGAACGGCAACGATATCACTGGGCTTTAACTTGAGCAGACGGGCCAATTCCTGAACCTCGGGGGTCTGGGTCACCATCGTAATTGTGGTAAGACGGAAATAAAGGTCAAGAATCAGGATGAGCATCACGGGGGTATATTGTGCATCCTCTTCCAATGGACGGAAGTCTTTCTCAAAGGTCTCCTGTACCTCGACACCCTCATAGAAATTGTCGGCATCACCAAAACCCTTCATCTCACGCAGCAGACGCACAGCACGCGCCAAGCGGCGCGGGTTCTGACTGTAGGTCTGCCAAATACGCTCGATGCGGGGCGTCTCAAGACGGGCAATCTGCTGCATCTTCGAGCGCAACACCTGGGGAGCGATGTGCAACTCCAGACTCAGGTCAACCATCGCACGACTGTAGAGGGGTTTCACGCCCACAGGCTTCTGCAAGTATATCTGCATCAGCAACAGCCAATAGTCATCGTGCCAAACAGTGTTCTTTGCCATAAATTCATGAATTATGCCGCAAAATTACAAAATTTTTCGAAATCTATCATCACCATTTCAATCTTTTTTGTATCTTTGCCACCACTTAAGTTGACTGAAAGACATGAAAAGGCTATTATTGATATTTTGTGTGTTGGGACTGGCACTGAACATCTGTTCCCAAAAACCCCAGCAAGACATCAAAAAGAACCTGAGATTATCGGGCGGGTCATTCCTGATTTACCCCGGTCCGAAGCAACATAAACTGACGCCAGCACCCGATGGCAAAAAGCCTTTCTACATCAGTCACTTCGGACGACACGGCTCGCGTTATCCGACCAAGCCAAAAGACTTTTCCTACGTCATCGAGACCCTGAAAGCAGCTGAAGATGAGCACGCACTGACACCCCTGGGCAGCGATGTGCTGCAACGCGTCATCAAGATGGAGCAGGAGGCGTATCTGCGCGAGGGCGAGCTGACCTCACTGGGTGCTCAGCAGCATCGGGAGATAGCCGAAAGAATGGTGCAGAGATTCCCCACCGTGTTCGAGGGCAACGTCACCGTCGAGGCCAAGAGTACCACCTCAATACGTGCCATCCTGTCGATGTCGAACTGCCTGATGCGTCTGCAGGCCCTGAACCCCAAACTGAACATCAAACTAGATGCCAGTCAGCACGATATGGACTATCTGCGCCACAATGACAAGGTACTGATCGAGCAGGCTCAGAACGAGAAGAACAAGACCATGTATAACGATTTTCTCGATGCGCACACACCATGGCAACGTGTGGTCAGCCAACTTTATGCCGACACCGCATATATGAATCATCATGTGGACGGCAAGCAGTTGAGCAACTATCTGTTCCGTCTAGCCTCTGTGGTGCAGGGCATGGATATCAGAAAAACAGTGACGCTCTATGATCTGTTTACCGACGAAGAACTCTATGAGAACTGGCGCAAGGATAATGTTTTTTGGTACTTGAGCTATAGCTTCACACCGAATAATGGTGGAAAGATGCCGTTTATCCAACGATTCCTGTTGAGGAACATCATCGAACAGGCTGACAGTTGTCTGAAGTTGGACCGCCCTGGAGCCACACTGCGCTTCGGTCACGACACTGCCCTGTTGCCACTGGTCTGTCTGATGGGTATCAACGACTTTGACCTGCAGACGGAAGACTTAGACAAGATGGAACGAAGTGGATGGGCAGATTATAAGATGATTCCCATGGCTGCCAACCTGCAATTTGTGTTCTATCGCAAGAATATTCACGACAAGGATGTGCTGGTCAAGGTGCTACTCAACGAAAACGAGGCCACGCTGCCATTGAAGACAGACGTTGCCCCGTATTATCATTGGGAGGATTTCCGCGACTACTATCTGCAGCGCATCAATTCCTACGACTAACCCTTTGCCTGAAAGGCCAGCGCATACATGCGCATCTGCTTGACCATTGCCAGCAGACCATTGCTGCGCGTGGGCGACAGGTGTTCCTTCAGTCCTATCTGGTCAATGAAATAAAGATCGGCATCGAGGATTTCCTGCGGTGTCGAATCATTGAGCACGCGAATGAGCAGGGTCACAATGCCTTTCACAATGAGGGCGTCGCTCTCGGCAGAGAAATGAATCTTGCCATCGGCATAGTCGGCCTGCAGCCACACACGACTTTGACAGCCATCAATCAGGTTCTGTTCGGTCTTGTATTTCTCGTCGAGGGGCTGCTGCTCGTTACCCAAGTCAATAAGCAACTGGTATTTGTCCATCCAGTCGTCGAAACCAGAGAACTCATCAATAATCTCGTTTTGTCTTTCGTTAATTGTCATTTTCTTATTGTCATTATGGCGTTATAACGTGATTACGTTCGTTATTCCGCCTTGATTATCTTAAACAACTTGTCGCTGGGACGCACCTTCTCGGGCACCTTGATGCTGACGCGCGTGCCTTGCTGAGCTGTCTCCACACTGCTGGTGTCGTCGTGAATCTCATCAACGGTGACATAGAGGGCACCAGTGGTGGGACCCGTGATGAGCATCTTGTCGCCCACGCTGAACGTGCCTGCCTCAACGGCAAACTCGGCCACGCCCAACTTTGAGAAGTACTTGACGCCCTTGCCGATGTACTGCTTGCGCTCGGTGGCGTTAGAACCGTAGTTAGAGTTCCATTCGCCCAGAGTCTGTCCTTGATAGTAGCCATCCCAGAAACCACGGTTGAACACCGTTGCCAGGCGCTCGTCCCAAGCATCTTTCTTCTCTTCGGTAAAGGTGCCGTCAAGCACACTCTGGATGGCCTCCTTGTAACACTGAACCACGGTGAGCACATATTCGGGACCACGGGCACGGCCTTCAATCTTGAAGACGCGCACACCACTCTTCATCATCTTGTCGATGAAACGGATGGTCTTCAAGTCCTTGGGACTCATGATATACTTATTGTCAATCTCGAGTTCGGTGCCGGTCTCGCGATCGGTCACCACATAACTTCTGCGACAAATCTGCATGCAGGCGCCACGATTGGCTGAGCGTCCGGTATTGTCGAGACTCATATAGCACTTGCCACTCACAGCCATACATAGGGCTCCGTGGCAGAACATCTCTATGCGGACCTGCTCGCCACTGGGGCCGCAGATGTGCTGTTCCTCAATCTGGCGATAGATATCGGCCACCTGCTCCATCTTCAACTCACGAGCCAGCACCACCACGTCGGCAAACTGGGCGTAGAACTTCAGGGCCTCGGCATTTGAGATATTCAACTGGGTAGAGAGGTGAACCTCCATGCCCACCTTGCGGCAATAGGTCATCACAGCAATATCGCAGGCAATAACGGCCGAGATCTTTGCCTCGACGGCAGCATCCACAATCTGATGCATAGTCTCGATGTCTTCGCCATAAATAATAGTGTTGACGGTGAGGTAGGTCTTGACGCCAGCCTCATTACAGGTGGCTGCTATCTCACGCAGATCATCAATCGTAAAGTGATTGGCAGAGTGCGAACGCATGTTCAACTGCTCCACGCCAAAATACACGGAGTCGGCCCCCGCCTTCAGCGCTGCAGCCAGCGAGTCGCGGCTCCCCACAGGAGCCATGATTTCAAAGTCTTTCAAATTCATGGTGCAAAGGTACGATTAAGTAAATGAAATACCAAATAAATTAAGTTTTTTAGGGGAAATATGCTTAATTACTTGACCATCATCTTCTTCGTTACCACACCCTGACGAATCACATAGACACCAGGACGCAGACCATCGAGGGTGGTACCGCAGGGAAGTCCTGAGAGCGAGAATACCTGATAGGGCTGGGTAAGATCCACATTCACGTCGGCAATGCCATTGGGCACAAAGGTGTATTGGAGTTTCTTGTCCATCCAGGTTAGACGTTCCTTCACAAAACGGCGAACGTTCTGTACCTCAGCAGTATAGCTGCCCCACAGCTTGGGATTCTGGTGAACATAAGAATTCATGATATTCCAACGCAGGAAGTTCAGACGCTGCGACTGGTTCAGTATGGTTTCCATAGAATCGACAAAAGCCACGAGATTGTCCTCGTTGAGTCCTGACTGACGGGCCTCATCCCATATTTCCAACATCTGATTCTTGGCTGCGGCATTCCTCACCACGATGTTATCGACAAACGCCCTCATGTTGCCGGCACAACTGCCACCGCTGCGATAGATATAGTCGCTCTTTTTGCACACGGGATAGGTGCGGTTGTCATTGTCAAAGCCCAGGTCAAAGTCCCAGACAGGCCCTGTGTACATCAAATCTTCATCACGTTCCTTATACATAAAGACGCTCCAATAGGTATCGGTATTGCCCGACAACTCGCCCACAAGGAAATGGCGCAGGAAGGTGTTCTTGTCGAGATAGGTGGTCCACTGGTTCTCCATCTTGTTGAAGAAGGTCTTGATGTAGTTCTTCTGCTGGGAGGTAATAGAATCTTCCTCGGGCGATTTGATGGTCACGGGATTACCCTTATTGGAGTTGAACCACGATGACTCCTGATTGGCGTAGGCATCAACTTCAACAAAATAGCCTCCCGTCAGGGCGATGCCACTATTGTCGCCAGAGGTCATCTCGGTGATATCAACACGATTTTTATGAACCTGCACCTGGTCGCACAACTGATAACAACCTTTGTACTCGCCATTGAGAAGTACATCGACAGCAGTGCCATAAGGCGTGTAGGGCATGCCCAACCTGCGACTCAACTCGAAGGCCAGCAAATTGCGCATCAGGGTCTTGTCACCATAATTATTGATAAGTGTCCATTTCTTGGCTTTGCCTGGAGCATCGAGCACGTGCTGTTTCTTGTCGAACTTGATGCGATAAGGCTTCTTAGGAAAACCGCGTGAGGCATTGCCACGTTCGCGGGTTGTACCCGACTCGGAAAGTAATTTCGTACCATCGTTAGAGATGATGGCAATCTGAGAAATAATCTGGTGTACCTTGTCATAGGGAATCTCGCCATTCAAGGTGTGGATGCTGACAGTAGGGAGATTAGTCACTTGATAGAGGTGCGAGTCGTCGCCCTCACCTGGTTCGCCATAGAACTCCAGTTCAGCGATGTTGCATCGGGCATCTGATGGTCCCACATATCGCACATAACGAAAACCTCGAGAACAGTTGACATCGGCATACGACATCTGACCAATGGTACCTTTCTCGTCGATGACATAGAGGGGTAAGGCGTCCATGAAATCAGGACTGTTGGCACCCTCGAAGACTCCCAGCACCACTCTGGCCTCACCATGACTATCGTTACGAGGCGACCAGCACACTTTGGTAATAACATGGGGACTGCCCAGATCGAGGCCCGCCCAGGTATAACTGCGCTCCCATGAGGCAAAGTACGTGTTCAGGTCTCCATCAAAAGCATTGTCACAGGTGTTGACTTTGGTAGTTGACTGTGAGGTATTGGAATAATCCACACACTCCTTGGTGCCAATTACCATGCCAGTCAGCTTTTCATCGGCACGGGCTACGGTCTCAACCATGGCCATCATGCCTAAAAGAACGAATATCCGTTGAAGTTTCATTTTGTCTGTCTCGTTTTTCTATTCAGGGCGCAAAGGTACAATTTTTTTCGTTCATGATGCTATTCTACTACCATTTTTGTTTATCTTTGCAGGCGAAAACGAAAAGAACAGATGAAAAGACAGGTGTTTTTGGCATTCCTTGTGATATTGTTGAGCAGTTGTTCACGACAGCCTCAACACTTCACCAACGATGTGCTCCTGGGCTACACACCCGTGAAGAACCAAGACACTTCGCAGGTATGCTGGGCCTACGCCATGCTGGCAGCCATTGAGACGGAGCATATCATGCGGGGTGACTCGGTGAACCTGTCGGTGGCCTTCATGGAACAGATGGTGGCACAGGAACAGGAAGCACCCGCTACGAAACGCGGCACTTGTCTGACTGCGCTCCGACTATTGCAGAAATATGGTGCAGTGCCCTATCAGACAATGCCGACAGCTGAATATCTGCCACCCCGCCAAGTCTTTATGTTAGGATGCGAATACACCTTTGGCGAGTTTGCTAGGAGTGTCTGTGCCCCAGGTGAATATATCGGACTGACCACGACGGAGGATGTTCCCTACGGTGAGATGGCAGTGTTGGACGTGCCAGACAACTGGGACAGGGGCGAGTGTCTAAATATGCCCATGGACTCGCTGCTGGGCATCACGGAACGGGCCATCAGAACGGGACATGGTGTGGCATGGGAGGGTGACATCAGCGAACTGGGATTTGACTGGAAAAAGGGCTATGCCGTCACATCATGGTGGAACGGCAGAACGACTGATGACCACTGCATGAGTATCGTGGGACTGGCACACGACGAGGAGGGCGAGCGCTATTTCATCATGAAGAACTCATGGGGCAAAAAAAATCCGTATGGAGGACTGATGTACCTCTCATACGGATATTTCATGCAGAAGACAATTGCCGTTTTCCTCAACAAAGATCTTATTTATTCAACTTCCAGGTAACACCGTCCTTGGTGTCCTTCACCTCGAAACCTGCTGCTGCCAGTGCATCACGAATCTGATCGCTGGTGGCCCAGTCCTTGTTGGCCTTAGCCTTGGCACGCAGTTCGAGTACCATGTCAACCACCTTACCGAAAGCAGCCTCGCGAGCGTCCTGGCCGTTGGCTGATAGCTGTTGGCTGTTGGCTTTCAGACCAAGGATATCGAAAGCGAAGAGGTTCATCACTTCCTTCAGTTCCTTCAGGCAATCGGCGCAGATGGTGGCCTTATGGTCAACGAGTTTGTTGACTACGGTGCAAGCCTCGAACAGATAGCTCAACACCAAAGGTGTGGCTAAGTCGTCGTTCATGGCATCGTAGCACTTCTGACGGAGGGCTTTTACAACCTTCTCGGTCTCTGCATCGCACTTGTCGCTGATCTGAACGCGCTCCAAATCGTTGATGGCATTCATCAGTTTCTCGTAACCTTTCTCAGCAGCCTGCAAGGCCTCGTTCGAGAAGTCCACAGTGCCACGATAGTGGGCAGAGAGCACAAAGAAACGGATGGTCATGGGCGAATAGGCCTTTTCGAGCAGGGGATGATTGCCCGTGAAGAACTGCTCCAGCGTAATGAAGTTGTTATATGACTTACCCATCTTCTGGCCATTGATGGTCAGCATATTGTTGTGCATCCAGTATTTTACGGCTGGATGACCCATTGACGCCTGGGCCTGTGCAATTTCACACTCATGGTGGGGGAAGATCAGGTCCATGCCGCCACCGTGGATGTCAAACTCCTCGCCCAAATACTTACGTCCCATAGCAGTACACTCACAGTGCCAGCCAGGGAAGCCATCGCTCCAAGGTGAGGGCCAGCGCATGATGTGCTCGGGCTGTGCCTTCTTCCAAAGAGCAAAATCAGCCTGGTTCTTCTTCTCACCGATACCAGCCAACTCACGACTCTCGTCCTTGATATTCTCCAGCGAACGACCAGAGAGGATGCCGTACTTGAACTTCTTGTTATAAGCCTCGATATCAAAATAGATGGAGCCGTTGCTCTCGTAAGCAAAGCCGTTGTCTATAATCTGCTGTACCAGCTGCTGCTGTTCGATGATATGACCAGTGGCATGAGGCTCAATACTTGGACGAAGTACGTTCAAAGCGTCCATATACTGATGGTAGCGGTTGGTATAGTACTGGGCAATCTCCATGGGTTCCAACTGCTCCAGGCGTGCCTTCTTGGCAATCTTGTCCTCGCCCTCATCGGCATCATGCTCCAAATGGCCTACATCGGTAATGTTACGCACGTAGCGCACCTTATACCCAAGGTGCTTCAGGTAACGGAATACCAAATCGAAGGTAATGGCTGGACGGGCATGTCCCAGATGGGGGTCACCATAGACAGTGGGACCGCAAACATACATGCCCACGTTGGGTGCATGCATGGGCTCGAAGCGCTCTTTCTGGCGCGTCAGCGTATTGTAAATGACCAATTTTGATTCCATATTACTTTCTCCTTATTATATAGTGGGTGCAAAGGTACTAAAAAAATCTCGCTCGTTTGCCAATGAATATGAAAAAAATAGAAACTCATCACGCATTTTTTTCGCTTTTTTACGAAAAAGCAATAAAATAGATGTCATAAAGCACATTTTTTAAGTAAAACGGAAAAATAATAGACGCTTTATTTGGCTGGTTGATTAAAAATATTTAAATTTGCAAATTGTAACTATATTATAACTGAACAATTTAACAATCAATAAAAACTTGAAACTATGGAGATAAAAAAAACGCAGATTATGATGCTATCATGCTGCTTCTTTGCAGGCGGTCTGTTATTGGCAGGATGCTCTACCGACGATAGCATTGATGTTGGCGAGGTTGACACAACCATCGGTGTGAAACTCAACGACTTCTCTGTGCCCCTAGGCAGCGCTGAGGACATTACACTGGGGGATGTGCTCGATTTGAAAGAAAACGGTTGTATTCATACAAATGGAAACGGAGACTACGAGTTTTTTAAAGATGGTGGCGAAGTAACAGGTGCTGAACCCCAAGTAGATCCTGTTAAGTTCGCAAACCCACAATCAGAAACGTTTGCGTTCTCATTCAATCCCTCATCACTGGCTTCTTCTGGTTCAAGGAACAGTACCCAGGGAATCATTCCTGATATCAATGTCCTCGCGATGCCCATTAACGCATTTAGTTTCTCGAACGATAAGCCTATCAAGGAAATTATTAGCTTGACGCACGCAAAGGCATCATCTGTCATCACCTTGAATCTGGACTTCAAGACTGTTGCTTCTCTTGCTAGTTATGTTTCTCTGGGCATTGAGTTCCCCCAATATTTGGAACTTGAAATTGATAACTCTTCTGTAACCAATGGTCTTAATGTATCATTTGAGAACAACAAACTCACACTGACAAAGGTTAACACAAGCAAAGGTGTCAATGGCCTCAAGATGAATCTGAAGGGTATCACGGATTTCAAGTCCACCAAGCCTGCTTCTGGTGACTATGTTGTTGTTAACGCAGACGAAATAGCCATGAGTGGTGAAGTTAAGATGAGTATGTTCATCGATTCTGATGACATCAATCTCAATGCTTCGTTGGCAACAAACTATGAAATGGCAGCCAAAGTAGTTTTCGCTAATGATATTACCCTGATGGAAGCCACTGGTTATTTCGACCCATCAATCGAGATTAACGATATGGGTAACATTAACATTGGAAACGATGTGCCTGACTTCTTGAAAGACGACGAGGTATTTATTAATCTGGCCAATCCTTGCATAACGCTCAATGTGACCAATACCATTGACGCAAAAGGCATCATTGACGGTCAGATGATTGCCACCTATGATGACAAATCCGAGAAGACCTTGAACATCAACGGTATCATCGTCAAGCCTCACACGGCTGCTACGGAAGAGACAACCTCTACCGTTATCATCTGCCGTGACAAATCAAAATTTGTTCAGAACGACAACATACAGTTCATTGAATTGAACGGAGAAAATGAACAGGGTGATATTGCCGCATTGCTCAATAAGATTCCAAAGTCTATCACATTTACTTGTTCTGCCAAAACAGACAAGACCTATAAGGGAACCCTTAAATTGGGTACTAAATACAAGATTAAGCCTTCTTATTCTTTCAGTGCTCCCTTGGCATTGGAACCAACTTCAACGATTGTCTATGATGACAAGGTGGATGGATTCTATGAGGATATCAATGACAATGATATTGACCTCAATGGAAAAGCTGAGTTAACAATTACGGGTAAGGTCATCAACAATACCCCGCTGAAATTGGACCTATTTCCCACAGCTGTCAATAAAGGTGGCGATCCTATCCCCGGCATCACACTGACATCAAAGAAAACTATCGAGTCTAACCTGAATGGAGGTAACCCAACAGATCTGGAGATTGTTTTGGAAAAGAATGCCGATGTTGACCTGAAAAAGGTCTTATTTGATGGCATCACTTTCAAAGTCAAGGCCACATCCGTCGATGCAAAGACACTGAACAAGACGAAGCACACCCTGAAGATTGAGGATCTGAAAGTTCAGGTTAACAGTGAGATTTCTATTAACCCTGACAAGAAGGATTAAACCGTAGTGCGAAACAGAATATATTATCAAAACAAAAAGACTTCACAGATATGAAAACATCATTGAAAAAATATATCCTGGCCGTAGCACTCACGGCATCGGCTGGAACCATGATGGCGCAAGAATTGAACTCTGCCTACTTTGTAGAAGATTTCAAGTATCGCCACGATATGAATGCTGCCTTCGGCAATGACCAAACCTACATAGCCATCCCTGCCCTGGGTAACCTGAACGTCAGATTGCAGGGCTCACTGGGTGTGGGCGACGTGCTGTTTAAGAACCCTGACTTCGGAATAAAAGAAGGTGCCAAAAAGACAACGACCTTTATGCATCCAGGTATCAGTGCTAGCGACGCACTCAGCGGAATCGACAAGGACGGCAACAACCTCATCTTTGATATGGACATACCCATCGTGTCGGTTGGCTTCAAGGGCTTTGGCGGTTACAACACCATTGAGCTGAAAGATCGTACGCATTTTGCAGTGCAATTGCCTTACTCTCTCTTTGACTTCGCCAAGAACATGTCGAACAAGACCTATTCATTCGATGACCTCGGCGCTCGCGGATGGACATATGTTGAGTTAGGCTTCGGTCACTCTCGTCAGATTATGGACAATCTGCGTGTTGGTGCTAAGGTGAAGTTCCTGTTCGGCGGTGCTTATGCAGACCTGTCTATGGACGACATGCAGGCCAACCTGGAAGGCGACAAATGGATTCTGAGAGGAAAGGCCAAGGCAGAATTGAATATGAAAGGCGCCAAGTTTAAGTCAGAGCAGAAAGACTATAAAGGCAGAACCGGTTACTATAACCAAGTTAACGGTCTTGATACCGACAACCTCGGACTGGCCGGCTTTGGTCTCGGTTTAGACCTCGGTGCTGTCTATGAATTCAAGGACTTCGCACTCGACTGGCTGGACGGAACAAAGGTGAGTCTCGCTTTGAACGACCTGGGCTTCATCAGTTGGAACAACTCCATGGTGGCCGAGTCATCTGGCGATCCGTTTGAGTTCACAGGCTTCAAGATGAAGTATGAAAATGGTAGCTTTGAGAATGGCGGCGATGACATCGGCGATGACTTGGCTGACTTTGCACACCTTGAGGATAAGGGCGAGGGTAGCGGAAAGACAACTGCTCTGGCAGCTACCATGCGTCTGGGTGTGGAATATCCGCTCCCCGTTTACGACAAGGTTACCTTCGGTCTGCTGGGTACTCACCGTTTCGATGGTGACTACAGTTGGACAGAGGGTCGTCTGAGTGCTAACTACAAGCCTCTCACATGGCTCGATGGTGGCATCAACATGGCTGTAACATCTTTCTGCACAACTATGGGTTGGGTTCTCAATGTTCATCCCAAGGGTATGAACGTGTTCATGGGTATGGACCACATGATTGGCAAGACAGGTGCTTCCAGCGTTCCCCTTGATAGCAATGTCAGTTTCAACTTTGGTCTGAACGTAGCATTCTAATAGGACAATTTTAATAAAAAGGAGCATGAAAAATAAAACATGCTCCTTTTTATTTTGCGTTTATCCCGTTTTTTAGTACCTTTGCACCCATATTGTTGCCCTGATAGTTAAATGGATATAACAAGGCTCTCCTAAAGCTTAGTTCCGAGTTCGATTCTCGGTCGGGGTACCTACCTATTATTACAAACTAAAACCAATTAAGAAGAATAACATGAGGTACACCGAGTTAGGAAAGACGGGAATGAAAATTTCTCATCTGAGTTTTGGCGCATCATCACTGGGTAGCGTCTTTCGTGACACAAATGAGAAAGAGAGTTTTGAAGCCGTAGAAGCAGCCATCGAAGGAGGCATTAACTTTATCGATGTGAGTCCTTATTACGGCCACTACAAGGCAGAGACCGTTTTGGGAAAAGCCCTGAGAAACATCCCCCGCGACAAGTATTATCTGAGCACTAAGGTAGGACGCTATGGAAAAGATGGCGTCAACACTTGGGACTACTCTGCCAAGCGTGTCACTGACAGCGTGTATGAGAGTATGGAACGTCTCGGCATTGACTTTATTGACCTCATCAACGTACACGATATTGAGTTCCAAGCTGCCCGTCCAGGTGGACTGCAACTGGTTGTTGACGAGACACTGCCCGCCCTCTTCGAACTGAAAGCAAAGGGGGTGGTGGGTCACGTGGGTATCACCGATCTGCAGTTACAAAACCTGAAATGGGTGGTAGAACGCTGCGAAGGTGTGGAGAGCATCCTGAACTTCTGCCACTTCACCCTCAACGATGACGCACTGACCGACTATGTGGACTTCTTTGAGCAGCATGGTGTGGGTATCATCAATGCCTCGCCACTCAGCATGGGTCTTCTGTCTGAGCGCGGTGTTCCCTCATGGCACCCTGCCCCCAAGCCCTTAGTTGAGGTTTGTCAGAAAGCTGCCGAGTTCTGCAAGGCCAAAGGTTATCCCATTGAGAAACTGGCTGTGCAGTATGCTGTTAGTTTCCCCCGCATTGCCTCAACGCTGTTCTCCTCGGCCAATCCTGCCAATGTACGCCGCAATATTGAGTGGGCCAATGAGGAACCCGACTGGGATCTGGTAAAAGAGGTCAAGGAGATCATTGGCGACCAGCAGCGCGTTACTTGGGCAAACTCATAGGAGTTAAGAATTAAGAGTTAAGAAAGATAGCAATGAAAAAGAATCAACTTGCCCTTGGCCTTATCTTCTGTCTGTTCTTCCTCTGGGCCATTAGCAGTAACCTGCTGCCCACGATGATCCGTCAGTTGATGAAGACCTGCGAACTGAACACCTTCGAGGCGTCGTTCACTGAGAGTGCCTATTGGTTGGCCTACTTTATCTGTCCTATTCCCATCGCCATGTTCATGCGACGCTTCAGCTATCGTGTGGGCATTGTCACTGGTTTGCTCATTGCAGCCTGCGGTGGTCTTCTGTTCTTCCCTGCCGCACAGGTGAAGAGCTATGGAGTCTATCTCTGTATCTTCTTCGTCATTGCCACGGGCATGTGTTTCTTGGAAACAGCAGCAAATCCCTATGTCACCGTACTGGGCGATCCGCAAACGGCACCACGCCGTCTGAACCTGGCACAGTCGTTCAACGGACTGGGTGCTTTCATCTCGGCTATGTTCCTCAGCAAGTTGGTATTAAGTGGCAACGACTATACACGTGAGACCATTCCCGCCGACTATCCTGGCGGTTGGGAGGGCTTCATCCAGACTGAGACGGACGCCATGAAATTGCCGTATCTCATCCTGGCCTTGGTACTTATCGCCGTTGCTATATTATTAATAGTGGTGAACCTGCCGAAGGTTGGCGATGAGAGTAAAGAGGAAAAAGGAAAACTTATTGATTTCTCTACCCTCAAGAAGCCGCATCTTCGCTGGGGCGTCATTGCACAGTTCTTCTACAATGGTGGACAGACTGCTATCAACAGCCTCTTCCTCGTTTATTGCTGCACCTATGCTGGCATCAGCGAAGATACTGCCACAACGTTCTTCGGCCTCTACATGTTGGCCTTCTTGCTGGGTCGTTGGGTAGGCACACTGCTCATGGCCCGCATCTCGCCCACCAAGATGCTGACGTTCTATGCACTGGCAAATGTCGTGCTCTGCGTGGTCATCATCAGCTTTGGTGGTTATGTGGGACTCTATGCCATGCTGGCCGTATCGTTCTTTATGAGCATCATCTATCCCACACAGTTCTCACTGGCTCTTCACGGACTGGGCGACCAGACGAAATCAGGCTCAGCATTCCTTGTGATGGCTATTGTGGGCAATGCCTGCGTGCCACAGTTCACGGCTTATATCATGCACCAGAACGAGACCTTCTATCAGGTGGCTTATATCGTGCCTCTGGTATGTTTCGCCGTATGTGCCTACTATGGATACAAATATAAATCACTTTTAAAGGTAAAAGAATAAAAGGATAAGAAAATGAAAGCTATTCAGATTTCACACTCACAAGAACTAAATGTCATTGAATTAGAGAAGCCTCAGGCTCCCGGCCAGGGCGAGATACTGTTGAAGCTGCACTACGTTGGTTTCTGCGGTTCAGACATCAACACCTTCATGGGTCGCAACACCATGGCGTTGAATCCCGTGATTCCTGGTCACGAGGTGGGTGCTGTGATTGAGGCTGTGGGCGCTGGCGTGCCCGAGAACCTGAAGCCCGGTATGGTGGTAACCTGCAATCCCTACACCAACTGTGGTAAGTGCGCCTCATGTCGTAACCGCCGCGTCAATGCATGTCAGCACAACGAGACGCTGGGCGTACAGCGAAATGGTGCCATGATGGAATATATCACCCTGCCTTGGGAGAAAGTGATTCCTGCTGGCACACTCACACCGAAGGTATGTGCATTGGTAGAGCCTATGAGCGTAGGCTTCCACGCCGTAAGTCGCGCTGAGGTAACGGATATCGATGTAGTGATGGTGATTGGCTGTGGCATGGTGGGTATGGGCGCCATAGTGCGTGCTGCCCTGCGCGGTGCCACTGTGATTGCTGCCGACATCGACGACGAGAAGTTGGCACTGGCCAAGAAGATGGGTGCAACACATACCATTAATACCAAGACAGAAGATGCTCACCAGCGCTTGCAGGAGATGACAGATGGCTTTGGTCCTGATGTTGTCATCGAGGCTGTGGGTAGTGTGCCCACCTATCAGATGGCTATCAACGAAGTGGCCTTCACAGGTCGCGTAGCTTGCATCGGCTATGCCAAATCAGAAGTATCATTGCAGACAAAGTACTTCGTTCAGAAAGAGCTTGACATCCGCGGCTCACGTAATGCCCTGCCCTCTGATTTCCGCGCTGTGATCCACTATCTGGAAAACAACGAATGCCCCATCGATACTCTTATCACAAAGGTGATAAAGCCCGAAGAGGCACTCGATACGATGCGCTGGTGGAGCGAGAACCCTGGCAAGGTGTTCCGCATCCTCGTAGAGTTCTAAGAGATTTGCTGCTTTCGCCAGAAACGATAGGTGATGTCCTCAAACTCACCATCGGCAGTCTGACGATAGAGACGCTGATTGGTTGTGGGACTATTCAAAGGCCCCAGATGACGGATATAAGGACCGATTTTGAGATAATCAAAGTCGGTCTTTTTGATGCTGGCAGGCAAACGAAGACGTCCACTATACCAAGCCACCTTGAATTGTGGGTAAGACTCATGGATATACTCTGCCAACATGTTTACTCCTTTTGGGTCGGCATCACCGCCCATAAACGAGATACAGGTAATATCATTGCCGAAGCGCTCTATGAAATCATCGAGCGCTTCGGTATTGAGAGGGAGGCCAATGTCTTCCCAGAGATACTGGCTATGACAGCCCGGACAGCGACACGGACAGCCACTGATGTTAATGGCTAGGGTCACTTCGTCGGGTATCTCCTGAAAAACAACGCCTGTGTTTACGTACTTCAACATTTTTTGTGTGGTTGTAACTGGTTGTTCAACGGTTATTTGTCTGCGTGAGCGTAGTAACGACGGGCTGCCTCTTCCTGGCGAGCCTGTGAGAAGTTGCTCACTCGCTTCAGGTAGCCAATGATACGCGTCATATAGTCCACGTTCTTTGAGTGGCACTTGGGACACTCGTGCAGATAACGCTTGTCGATATGCCCGCACTCGTTGCATACCGTGTTGGGGATGTTGAACGTGAAGTAGTTGCAACCCTCCTTGGCAGCCACCTTCAGCAGTTGCAGGTACTGCTCCTTCGAAAGGTGTTCCTCAAGGTTCATGTGAAGAGCAGAGCCGCCAGTGAGATGCTCGATATAAGGAGCACCGTGCAACTTGAACTTGTCGATAACTGAGAGTGAGTCGTCCTCTACCACATAGAAGTAGCTGTTGTAACAGTCGCGTGGCACGAAGTAACCATCCTCACGGTCCCACTTGGCATGCTTTACGCCTACATTTTCGGCAGGAATCATCTCACAGTTGAACATCACCTCCTTGGTGCGGTATTGCTTGTTGTACTTCTCAATGAGACCCAGGATGCCCTGAACGAAAGCCTTATACTCATCATTCGGTGTAATCTTCAAACCCATGAACTCAGCGGCCTCTACCAAGCCATTGATACCAATGGTCAGATACTGGCGGGCGATGTTGATATAGCCAGCATCAAACAAAGGCAGCATGCCGTGCTCCTGCAGCTCCTTCAGGTTCTCATTATAAGCCATCTGTACCTTGTGACACAGGTCAATGATTTCACCCAGATACTCCAAGTAGTCTATCTGGTTGTTCACTGCATACTGAATACAACGGTTCAGGTTGATGGTGAGCACCGACTTAGAACCTGTGCTGACACCACCGGCACCCAGCGTATAGCTGAAGCCGTTGTCTGTAATCTCGTTGCGCAGACGACAGCAGCTTGACAGTGAGTCGGCGTTATCGCTCATATAGGTAAAGAACGAGTGTCCCTCACTATACATCTCGGCCGTAAACTCGCCCCATTCCTTATCCTTACAATCGCCGTTCTCATCAACCAACAGAGCCATGGTCTCTACAGGGAAGGTCAAAAGGGTCTTCGTACGCTCCTTGTTGAACCACTTCATAAAGCGCTTCTGCAACCAAGAAAGACCATCCCAGTCGGGCTGTGAGCCATCGGGGAAGTAGAACTCACCAAAGATGCTCTGGAAGTAATACTTGTCGTAATAGGCAATGTTCCAGAATACCGCCTGATAGTTGCGAGCGCCTGTAGGCTGGTTCAGGGTATACACAATCTGCTCGAAATAGTCGGTGATAACCTTATCAAGTGTACGCTTCTTCAAACTCAGGTCAGCTTGCTCATCGGCATGCTTATAGTAATCGTGACCATACTCCTTTCCAAGGAAGTAGTTCATATACATCAGGAACTCTGGTGTTGCACAGGCACCACTCAGCATCGAGCTGACCATAAACACCATATTGACAAAGCCACCGCAGAACGACTTCAGGTTTGTGGGAGCCGTAGAGTTGCCACCAATAGCAAGCGTGCCACCAATGAGCCAGGGATACATGGTGATGGATGCACAGTAGTTTGCCAACGAGGTCTCGTCGTTCTTATATATAAAGTGGTGGGTCAGTTTGTCGATATACTCATCGGCCAACTGCTTGCCATACATCTTCTTGATACGGTCGGTCAGCAAACGACGATTCAAACGGATGAAGTTCGATTTGGGCAACTCACCAATCAGTGTGGCGATATTTTTGTGCTCCACATTTGCATTGGCGTCATATTTTGAACCAGTTGCTGCATTCACCGATTCCATATATTCGGAAAGGAACATCATCTTCTCCAAGGTCTCACGATCCTCTGTATGCTCCTGTCGATAAAGGATGAAAGACTTTGCCACCTTATAGAATCCCTCGCGCATCAGAGCCACCTCCACCTGGTTCTGAATATCCTCCACCTTGATATCATCCTTAATATCTAAATGACTGATAATCTTAGAGATAGTGCCCAAATCGGCAGGTTCATCAACACTCTCAAATGCCTTAGTTATGGCATTCATAATTTTATCAAGGGAGAAGCGGTCTTTCGTGCCATCTCGCTTCGTGATGGTAAAGTTCTTAATTTCCATTATTATATCAAATTTACGTTTTTTATTAGGTTCATCAAAGTGAATAGGTTTTCCATTTTGGACAACTTTTTATCTTTTCGACTTCGAAAAGTTTTCCAAATGTGTCAACCGAAATCGCTTGCAAAGATATAAAATTTCCTCAAAACAACCATACTTTTTCTCAAAAACTTAGAAAAAAAATATGTAGTCTTGATATTACCCCATGCATCCCTCATGAAAAACCCTCTCTTCAAAAGAGCACATGACCGCCATACTTAGGTAACTATGTCATAGTCCGACGTGCTCGAACTATGAGTCCGACGTGTGCGGACTCTCAGTCCGACGCCTACGGACTCATCGTCCGTAGTAAACAAAAAAAGGATGTACGCACACGCGTACATCCTTAATATAAAGAGCGAACTCTATTCGATTAAGCCTCGACTACCTCAAGTTCTTCCTTGCGGTCTTTCTTGCTCATGGTGAGATAAGCAGTAGGAGCAGCGATGAAGATTGAAGACAGGGTACCGAATACAACACCAAGAATCATGGCGAAGGCGAATGAACGGATGCTATCGCCACCCAAGAAGAAGATGGTGAGCAACACGATCAAGGTCGTCACTGAGGTGTTGATGGTACGTGCCAGCGTCTGGTTCAGTGAATCGTTGAACAGATGCTTGCGGTCACGCTTGTTATAGAGACCCATGTTCTCACGGATACGGTCGAATACCACCACCTTATCATTAATAGAGTAACCAATCACAGTCAGGATAGCACCGATGAAGGTCTGGTCTATCTCAAGTGACATGGGCACCCAAGTGTGGAGCAGTGAGTAGAATCCGATTACTGCCAGTGCATCGAGAGCCAGTGCAAAGATGGCACCTACAGAGAAGGCCAGGTTGCGGAAGCGCAGCAGGATGTAGAGGAAGATAGCAATCAGAGCAAGGATCACGCTGATGATAGCGCCCTTGGTGATGGTCTTAGCCACTGAAGGACCTACCTTAGTAGAGCTAACGATAGTACCCTTAGAGGTATCTGCCTCGTTTGCAGGAGGAGTACGGAAGTCAGTGTTGCTGGTCTCAGCCTTAATCAGGCCAGCCTTAGACAGCACGCTGTAGATACTATCCTCGATAACGTCGTCAACAACGGGACTATTCACGTCGTAATCCCAGTTGGTAGAGATACGTACGGTACGGTTTGCAGCCTCACCCAAAGCAATGATAGAGGTGCTTGCGGGAGCGCCGGGGTTGGTGCTCTGGTCATCGTTCAGAGCGAAAGCACCTGTGAAGGCCTCACGAACCTCCTCGACGGGAACCTGCTTATCGAGCACAACAACATAGTTACGACCACCGGTAAAGTCGATACTCTTGCTCAAGCCACGAACAAAGAAGCTGATGCAGAAAATCACTGCAGCAATAGCCCAAACAGCATAAGACACCTTGAATGCACCCATGAAGTTGAACTTCGTGCCCTGCATGAGGTTCTTAGACATTGAGGTAGAGAAGGTGAGGTTCTGCCACTTGTCCTTCTTCATCTGACGGTCATAAACCAGACGGGTCATGAATACAGCGGTGAAGAACGATACGCAGATACCGATGATCAGGGTCGTTGCGAAACCACGGATAGGACCTGTACCGAAGACGAACAGGATAACACCCGTAATCAATGATGTCAAGTTAGAGTCGAAGATAGCCGAGAAGGCGTTAGCATAACCCTTGTTCAGAGCCTCCTTAAGGTTGAGACCCTTGCGGAGCTCTTCCTTCGTACGCTCGTAAATCAGCACGTTAGCATCCACAGCCGTACCCAAAGTCAGCACGATACCTGCGATACCAGGCATAGTCAGTGCAGCCTGGAACGAGGTCAGGATACCCAAGGTGAAGAACAGGTTGAACAGCAGAGCCATGTTGGCCAGCATACCAGGAATCCAGTTGTAGAGAGCCACCATCACACACATCAGCAGCACGAAAGCCACGATGAATGAGATGATACCCTGCTGGATTGACTGAGCACCCAGTGAAGGACCTACCATCTGATAAGAAGCAATTGACAGAGGAGCAGGCATCTTACCTGAGTTCAGGGTGTTAGCCAGGTCCTTGGTGTCAGACTGAGTGAACTTACCAGAGATCTGTGAGCTACCTCCAGGAATCTCACCGTTCACACGAGGAGCACTGTAAACAGCGTCGTCGAGGACGATGGCGATGGCGCGACCCACGTTCATCTTGGTCAAGTTAGCCCAGATACGAGTACCCTCGGTATTCATCTGCATAGAAACCACGGGACCAACGTTACCAATCTCGTTGCTATAGTCGTCCTTAGCGGTGGTCACCACATCACCAGTCAGAGGAGCCTTGCCGTTAGGATCGGCCACCTTGATGGCATACAGTGCCAGCATCTTGATCTTCTTACCATTCTCGAGGGGGAGCTTAGTAATCTTAGCATCCCAGTAGAGGCGCATCTCCTTAGGCAGTACGGTCTTGGCAATCTCAGAGTAGATTACCTTGTTAACCTCTGCGGTATCGGTAACGTGAGCATAGCCCAGCATACACTGGCTCTCCTGACCTGCGAAACGTGTGTCAAGCAGGGCAAGCAGATTGATGGTGTTGTCGCCATCCTTCTGAGTCAGCTCGCTCTTCTGAGCAGCAGCGGCTGCCAACTCAAGGGCGTTCACGCTGTCGTTAGCCACCTCAGCTTCAGCAGCAGTAGTGTCAGCAACCTCAGCCTTCTTGTCGGCATTCACGTTGCTCATCTCTGCCATGTAGGTGTTTGACAACTGGAGGATGTAAGGCATAGCCTCTTCCACCATATAGGTCTCGTGGAACTGCAGGTCAGCGCTACCAGCGAGGAGCTTCAGGATACGATCCTTGTCCTTCTGTGCACCAGGCATTTCCACCATGATGCGGCTCTGACCACTCAGCTTCTGGATGTTAGGCTGAGCCACACCAAACTTATCAACACGAGTACGAACAACAGTCTCGGCATTGTCGATAGCAGCCTCTACCTCTTCATTCAGGGCAGCAACCACCTCTTCGTCAGTGCTCTTGGTGTTCACCTTGTCGCGCAACTGCTGCGTGGCAAAGATTGCATTCAGACCACGACCACCACCGAACTCCTTCCAACGCTCTACGAAGTGAGCGATGAAGTCCGACTGATTGTTCTTACCATCGGCCTTGGCGGCGTCGAAGGCCTTACGATAGCCCTCGTCAGTGTCATACTTGTTGCCAGCCAGGAAGTTGACGATGTCAGGTACTGACACCTCCAGGATGACGTTCATACCGCCCTTCAGGTCAAGACCCAGGCCAATCTCCATCTCACGGCACTCGTCCAGACTCCAGGCTCCGAGCCATACATGGTCCTCGGAAGAAATTGAGTCCAGATACTCTTCTGCTGCCTTGTCTCCAAGCTCCGCACGCAGTGCCTCTGCCTTGCTTTCATAGTGGCGAGTCACAAACGAGAACGAAAGATAGAAACAGCACACCAGAATGAGTGCTACTGCAATAAACTTTACAATTCCTTTGTTTTGCATTTTGTTTGTTATGTTATTTAT
>CACYNE010000013.1 GCA_902775605.1 uncultured Prevotellaceae bacterium | reverse complement strand
ATATGACAGTAGGAAACGAATCATAAGAGACCGCCAACGTGATATTCAAATTATCAGGAATAAACTTGAAGTTTAATCAAATCAGATAAGGTGTAAACGATATGTGACATCTAATTATTGATGAATCCCTTGACCTTTAGCCATTGGAGCAGCTAAGTTCGATGCAATTTTTATCTTTTTATTCCTTATTCCTTTGTGATACGGAAAAAATTTCCTAAATTTGCAACATATAAATAATTCTAACCTATGAAGAGACTTTTTGATTTTGATTCGTTATATGCCTATAGGGAGCAGTTGCCACTGACGAAAGAGGTGGTGGAGGATGGTGGTGACCTGTTGCTCAATATCGGACTAGTGGTGCTGATCATCGTGGTGCAGGCCCTGCTTATCAAGCTCACGTATTGGCTGTTCAGGCGCTGGAAGTTCAGGTTGACTCTTTTTGTGTTGCGCCGAGTTAAACCGTTTGTGTTCAAGGACTATGAAGTGCTGAACATACACCGCCAGGGCATTGCTTTCCTTCAGACCTACAGACTGTTGCGTATAACCGTCTTGGCGTTACAGTTGATGGTGAGCATCCCGATGATGTTCTATGTATTCCCTGAGACGAAGAAGTTTGTGCTCACCATGGTGAGTTATATCTGGAACCCCGCCAAGGATATCTTCTGGAGTGCGGTGGCCTATCTTCCCAATGTGTTTAAGATTATAGTCATCGTTGTCTGCATCCATTATGTAGTGAAGCTGCTGCGCTATTTCTCCAATGAGGTGGCTTCAGGACGCCTAAAGATCAATGGCTTCTATGCCGACTGGGCGCGCCCCACGTTCCTCATCATGAGATTCCTGTGCTATTCGTTCATGCTGGTGATGATATGGCCCTTGCTGCCCAGCAGCAACTCAGAGGTGTTCCAAGGTGTGTCGGTGTTTATCGGTATTATTGTATCACTTGGCTCTATGTCCATCTTCGGTAACCTGATGGCAGGACTGGTGATGACCTATATGCGCCCCTTCCGCGTGGGTGATTTCATCAAGTTTGGTGATGTGGAGGGCTTCGTAGTGGAGAAGACCGCCCTTGTGACGCGCCTCCGCACGAGGAAGAATCTGGTGGTGACCATCCCCAACTCGAACCTGATGAGTGCGCAGACCTCAAACTTCACCTCGTCGGCAGAGAACTACGGCATCATCGTCCATACCAAGGTGACCATCGGCTATGATATGAAGCACGATGTCATTGAGAATCTGCTGCTGGCAGCAGCTCACGCCACGCATCACATTGACAGGAAACCGTTGCCCTTTGTGATGGTGACCCAGTTGGATGACTTCTACGTGGAGTATGAGATAAATGCTTACACCCACCGTACGGACCAGCTTCCGGCCATCTATTCTCAGCTTCACCAGAACATCCTCGACGCCTTTCATGGGGCAGGTGTGGAAATTATGTCGCCCCATATCTTTGCCCATCGACAGGATTTGGAGCTACAGATACCAAAAGAGTGAAAAATAATGAATTTTCTTTGTAATTTGACACAAATCAGTTATCTTTGCAATCAAATAGGAATACTAACTAAATTTGACTATATGAGAAAACTATCTACAACAACACTGTGTACGCTCGTCATGTTGTGTCTTCCGATGACCATGATGGGTGCCAATCAAAAGACAACTACTACCCAGGTGACCGACTCGGTTGCTGTCACTGGTGACGTGGATTATCAGATTACGGGCGATACCCCCTTCTCTGGGGCGGGTTTGGTGAACATCGTCAATACTGACCACGCTACGCTGATTATTACCAAGGTGAAGCCTTCGGTGGCCATCAGCAAATGGCTGAAGTACGTGCGTATTGACGGTGCGCAGGCCAAGAACAACACCAACTGTCAGGTGAAGATGTATAACAAGGGCTGTATCATCCTGCCCTATGGCAACAACACCAAACCCCTGACCACCTTTACAGAGCGCAACTTCACAGGTGACTCGTGCATCAACTATGGCATGGGCAATACGGGTGGCTATATGAACACCCTGACAACGGCGCTGCTGAACAACAAGATCCGTTCGTTTAAGTTGAAGAGAGGTTACATGGTGACCTTCTCGACGCAGGGTAGTGGACGCGGCTACAGCCGATGCTTTATTGCTGCCAATAGTGATTTGGAAATCAGCGAGTTGCCACCAGTGCTCGATCAGAAGATTTCTTCTTATCGCATCTTCAAATGGTATGATGCCGGCAAGAAGCAGTTGGCCAACTGCATGGACAAGACCGTGCTGAGCGCACTCAATGTGCAGAGCAGCTATGACTGGGGACAGGGCAACAGCTCGTTCCTGCCTGACTACGAATGGGTGCCCAACCATATCTATGAGGACTGGCCCTCGTCGGCCACCATCGGCGGCACCTCACAGTCGCCCCACTGTAAGAACAACAACGAGCCTCGCAACTCGAGCGATGATCATCCACAGGACTTGGAGACTATCCTCAACAACTGGGAGAACATGATGCGTACGGGTCTTCGTCTCTGTTCGCCCGCCTCGTGGGACGGCAGTGATTATGACAATGCCACGGGATTCCTGGCTCAGTTCCTCGACTCTATCGATGCCCGTGGCTGGCGTTGCGACATCATCGACCTGCACTGCTACTGGCCTACGGATAAGTTTAATAACATCCATAACTGGAGCGACAAGTACAAGCGTCCCATCTGGATTTCAGAATGGTGCTGGGGTGCCTCATGGAACAAGAACGGTGCCTTTGCGTCTGGTGTTACTCAGGCACAGGTGAAATCGGCTCTGCAGACCATCTGCTCGAAGCTGAACAACTACGATTATGTGGAGCGCTATTATTATTGGAACAACGAGGCAAACATCTCTAAACTCTATAACAACGGACTCACACCCGCTGGCGAATACTACTCAACGATGAATGCACCGATGGGCTATAACGGCAGATATGACTTTGTGCCCACCACACCGCGTCAGTACGGTCCGTCGAAGTTTAAGGCTGCGATGCAGACCAACGGAAAGATGCGCCTCAGCTGGCACGACTCCAACGGCGAGTACAACCAGTTGATGGAGATTCAGATGAAGGACCAGACGGGCAAATGGGTGGTGCTCGACACCATCGCACAGAAGGAGACAGCCTCAAACTATACCTATGATGTGGATAATGCCGACGAAACCGTCAACTATCGCCTGCATCTCATCGACCTCAGTGGTAAGGAGTACTTCACCTCTGACGAGCTCAACGTGGGCGACATTATCGAGGTGGACGGACAGAACTACTACGCTGGTGGCAACCTGTTGCCTAATGGTGATTTCGATTTAGGCTTCACCAGCTGGACCAGTGGAACAGGCAACGTGCTGGCAGAACCTCAGTTCCAGGTTGTGGGCGCCGGCGGTTATCAGGACAGCGAATATCTGCAGGCACATCTCAATGGTTCTGCTGCTACCGTATCGGCTGTGAAGAAGGTGGTGGACCTGACGCCTGGTCAGAACTATATCCTTCGTATGGCTACCATCAATAGTGGCAACAACGTGAAGATGGCCCTCAGTGCTGACGGCAATGCGATGACCAAGGAGGTGGCAAAGGCTACCAACGGCACATCATGGAATCTGGAGAGATTCATCTTCAACAGCGATACCTATAGCAAGGGCATTCTGGCATTCTATACACTGGCTGCCAAGGCTCAGATTGACGCCGTGGAACTGCGTCCGCTGTTTGCTACACGCGATGAGGCTGTGGCTCACGGTATTGTGGCTCAGCAGTTAAGAGAACAGGCCGAGAAGACCTATTGGGAGCAGTCTGAGGCATTGCCACAAGAAATGAGTCGCATTGCCACCACACTGGCAGCTATTGAGAGTAAACCGTGTCCAGGCTATGACCACATGAAAGAACTGCTGGCCCAGGCTATGGCGGCACAAACCCAACAAGACCAGGAGACAGCCCTCAGCGAGCTGCGCCTGATGTTGGATGCCCATCTGGCCTTTACCCGTGCTTCAAAACAGCCCAAATATGCATCGTTTGCCTCAGAAAAGAGTGATGGTTGGGAGACGAAGGTTGGAACCTATACCGGAGGCGACCAGAAAGCCACTACGAAGTTTGGCAAGACCTGCTGGAATGCCTGGTGGAGCACCACCTCGAAGACTGCCACGATGGAGATTCGTCAGACGGTGACGGGCCTTCCCGAGGGTTACTATGAGTTGGAATGCAAGGCCACTACGGAGCACTTCTGCATTAGCGACCAGCACGGCTATCTGAAGTGTGGCGATGTTGAGGCAGTGACCCCAGTGCTGTCGCACGACTGGTTCGACCTGCCCGTGAGCGATGTGTGGGAGACGCTGACATCCACACCAGTCTATGTGCCTGCCAACGGTTCTGTGACTTTGGGTTTCAAGAGCTCGAAGGATGGCGCCCATACCGCATGGTGGCACCCGTTCGGCAATGCCTCTGGCAGCAAGGACAATCGCGAGGGATGGTGGTGTGCCACAGGCTTCGTCCTGAAGTATCACGCCATCGACGATCTGACGGGTATCAGCACGCCAAATGTCCTGAGCAACAAGGCGAATGGCCTCTATACCATCGACGGACGCAGGATGCAGGACGCGGAGAGCGTGAAGAGCGGTCTCTATATCCGTGTGGACAACGGACAGGCCAAGAAGGTCATCATCAAATAAGGAAATGCTATGAATCGAAATATCATCCTTTCGGCATCTCTGCTCCTCTCACTCGCCATGCAGGCGCAGGAGCAGAGGGCTTCGTCGAGCATCTATCTGCAGGCGCTGAAGAAGGCCGACGTCAATATCCCCTTCTATGCCTCGGCAGAGGGTAAGCGCTTCGAACCGACATGGGGCGTGGACCTGGCATGGATCAGTGAACAGAACATCATGAAGGGCGTCAACCACATGGGCAAGGAGAATGTGGGCATCGGACGTATTGCCTTCCGCTTCACCGACCCCTTGGTCAACGACTCGGCGCTGTCGAGCAGTGTCATCTCTGTGTTGCGTCAGCGCTGCAATCTGTTTAATAAGATAGACAAGCAGTTGCCTCTGACGCTGACAGCCGATCAGGAGGCTGGCACCAACGAATACTATGTGGTGAACAAAGCGGCGAAAAACGCCCAGTGGGCAGCGATGATCAATAGTCATGTGCACTGGATTCAGCAGAACACGCAGCATCCCGTGGTGGGCATATCGCCCTTCAACGAGGGTGACTATTGGAGCGTGGAGGAGGGTGCCACAGCAGCCAAGCAATGGCAGGTGGCCAAGCTCCTCAAGGAGAACTATCCGCGCTGCAAGGACATTGCAATGGTGGGTGGTAACACGCTGAACGACGACAAGGCGCTGGCGTGGTACACGCCCGGCAAGCAGTATTACGACTGGGGCAACACCCACCAGTTGGCAGGCTCGTTTGACAACTTTGCCAAGTTCTTCACCCAAGTGGCGAATGACGGAAAAGTGGGATATGCCGACGAGATGCACAACGTGGGCGAAGCCATGGTTGGACTGGAATATGGTATGACGGTGGGCATCTGGTGGGGCTTCGACAGTAGAGCGCGTGGCGAGTTCTGTCAGATTAGTCGTCACGGACAGCGACTGGCCTATGCCGAGCATCGCGACAACTGGACGGCAGCATCGGTCTATCGTCATGACGACGGGCGTATCAAGGCCTTCATCGGCAGTAGCGAGCGTCAGGCAAAGACCACCAAATTCCTGTTGGTATCGCCTGAACGCGAGGTGTATTACGACGGATTCGGACCTGTTCACGAGTATGTGACGAATATGCCGGGTGGTACGGGCTATCAGCAGGGACAGACTAACGCCGAGCGCGTTATCGATGTGACTTGGGGTGAGGATGTGCCTCCATGTACCATAGATGGTACTTATAAGATTATCAGTAAGGTGGCTGCAGCGTCGGGCTATGTGGTGGCTTTCACCTCTAATGGCAGCAACATCGTGCAGCAGTCATACAAGGGTCAGCCCAAGCAGCAGTGGACGGTGAAGCCGGCAACCAATCGCACGGGCGGTGACCTGAGTTTCTATGATATCGAGTCGGTGAGCAATGCCAAGGTGCATATCAATGTGAAGAACTATTCGTTGGCACAGGGCGATGTGATTGGCTATACGCAGGATGCGCCGACATCAAACGAACAGTGGTATCTGGAGTATGCAGGCAATGGCTATTACTACGTGCGCAATCGTGAGAGTGGTCTTTATCTCTCAACATATTCTTCGGGTATCGGCTCGCGCATCATCCAGGCTCCGCTTCTGGATGTGGATCAGCGTGACCGTCAGCTGTTCCGCTTCATCCCCGTGGATGTGGCTTACGACGTGACGGCTCCTGCTGCACCTGCCGAGGTGAGTGCTGAGGCACATTCGGCTTCGGTGCGCATTGCATGGAAAGCGAATGCGGAGGAGGATCTGGAAGGCTATATTGTGGTGCGTGCGCCCCAGGGCACCGACGACTGGAACGTCATTGCCCGCGGACTGACAACGACCTATTTCGTGGATAATACCTGTCGCCCTGGCACCTCTTATATATATAAGGTGAAGGCCATCGACCTGTCGCAGAACATCTCTGAGGCTTCTGAGGTTGTGGTGGCTGGTGCTACGGCAGCGCACACGATGATTGCCCGCTGGGACTTTGAGGGTAACCTCTACGACGATACTGACAACATGATGGATGTGGCACTGATGAGTGGCGCCACAGCCAAGTATCAGGACGACCACAAGGTTGGCGAGAAGGCACTGACCATGAATAACCAGTTCCTGCAGTTGCCCTATAGCATTGCTTCGACCGACGAGCTGACCATCTCGATGTGGGTGAACTGGCGTTCGTCAACCACGCAGTGGCAGCGTCTTTTTGACTTCGGCAATGACGAGGAGCACTATATGTTCCTGACGCCCAACAACAGCTATACTGGCGTGATGCGCTTTGCCATCAAGAATGGTGGCGACGAGCAGGTGCTCGATGCACCCAGTAAGTTGACACCGGTTACATGGAAGCATGTCACCGTTGTTGTGGGCAAGGAGAAGACGGCCATCTATGTGGATGGTGAAGAGGTGGCCTCGACATCGAACATTACCATCCGTCCCAGCGATTTCCGTCCTGTGATGAACTATCTGGGCCGCAGTCAGTTCCTTTCTGACCCCATGCTCTCTGCATGGCTCGACGATGTGCGCGTGTATAACTACGCCCTGACGAGTGATGAGGTGAAGCAGGTGTATCAGAACGTTCCTTCGGGCATTACCAATGTGGATGAGACAACCGATGCGCCTGATGTCATCTATGGCTTAGACGGCATCCGCAGGGATAGGCCGCAGAAGGGTATCGTGATTAAGAATCATAAAAAGGTAGTCAATTAATGACTACCTTTTTTATTGTTATGTCTGTCTCAACAGAGACCTTATTTCAGACTGTCCTGATACCACTCAAAGAGCTTCTGTACGCCATCCTCTATTTCTACCTTGTGCGTCCAGCCCAGTGAATGGAGTTTTGAAACGTCAATGAGTTTGCGCATGGTGCCGTCGGGCTTAGAGGCATCAAACTCAACAATGCCTTCAAAGCCTACGGCCTTGACGACAAGCTCTGAGAGTTCGCGGATAGTGAGTTCCTTACCTGTGCCCACGTTGATGTGGCAGTTGCGAATCTCGCCCAGTGAGGGAATAGCACCACCACGACCGGCGCTGTGGTTTCTATCCACGGCACCATCGGTAGAGGCACCATAGTGCACACTTGAGTATTTCTCAATGCCAATGACATCCTTGAAATCAACATTCAGCAGCACGTGTACGGAGGCATCTGCCATATCCTCACTCCACAGGAATTCGCGAAGTGGCGTGCCTGTGCCCCACAAGACAACTTTGTTATCGTAGATGCCATACTTTTGCAATATCGTTATAACGTCATGACGTGATGCTGAACCATTGACCCCTTCCACAGGACGCTTGTCCAGATCGATGGCAATTTTGTCCCACTCGCCATCGTGAATCAGTTTGGCCAGATAAATCTTGCGCATCATGGCGGGCATCACATGACTGTTCTCCAAATGGAAATTGTCGTTAGGACCATATAGGTTTGTGGGCATCACCGCGATATAGTTGGTGCCATACTGCAGGTTATAGCTCTCGCACATCTTCAGACCCGCAATTTTCGCAATGGCATACTCCTCGTTGGTGTATTCCAAGGGTGAAGTCAGCAGACAATCCTCCTTCATGGGTTGCGGCGCGTTCTTGGGATAGATGCACGTCGAGCCGAGGAACAGCAACTTCTTCACGCCGTGGGCGTATGCCTCGCTGATGACGTTGCACTGAATCTTCATGTTCATCATGATGAAGTCGGCGCGATAGAGCGAGTTGGCCATGATGCCGCCCACAAAAGCGGCTGCCAAAACCACGGCATCAGGCTGTTCTTCATCAAAGAACGCCTTTACCGCCACTTGGTCAGTCAAGTCCAGTTCCTTGTGGCTGCGGCCCACAAGATTATTATAGCCTCTTTGCTTGAGGTTATTCCAAATAGCGGAGCCCACTAAGCCGTGGTGCCCCGCAACATATATCTTAGAATTCTTATCTAACATGATTATTTCACGATTCCTTTTTCAAGATACTCCTCAAGGTTGGTACGCACCTTGGCAGCAGCACCATCGGCAGCCACCTTAGCCATATCGCTGTCCACCATGATCTTGACCAGTTCCTCGAACGACGTCTTGTTGGGATTCCATCCTAACTTCTTCTTGGCCTTCGAGGGGTCACCCCAGAGGTTGACCACATCGGTGGGACGGTAGAAGTCGGGCGATACCTCAATGAGTACATCGCCGGGTTTGAGGTTCGAGTTTGGAGTATTGAGATTTGGATCAAGACTCTTGATGATACCCTTCTCGTCGGCACCCTCACCCATAAACTCCAGTTCGATGCCCACATGCTTGAAGGCATAGTAGCAGAACTCGCGAACGCTGTGCTGCACGCCAGTGGCGATGACGAAGTCCTCGGGCTTCTCCTGCTGCAGGATGAGCCACATACACTCTACATAGTCCTTGGCATAGCCCCAGTCACGGAGAGAACCAAGATTACCGAGATAGAGTTTGTCCTGCTTGCCCTGCTTGATGCGGGCTGCAGCGAGGGTAATCTTACGGGTCACGAAGGTCTCGCCGCGACGCTCACTCTCGTGATTGAACAGGATGCCCGAGCAGCAATACATATCGTAAGCCTCGCGATACTCCTTGACAATCCAGAAGCCGTACTGCTTGGCAACGGCATAGGGAGAGTAGGGGTGGAAGGGCGTTTCCTCGTTCTGTGGCACCTCCTCCACCTTGCCATAGAGCTCGCTGGTAGAGGCCTGATAGATGCGACACTGGTCTTTCAGTCCCAGCTGACGCACGGCTTCGAGGATGCGGAGCACACCAACGGCATCCACATCGGCAGTGAACTCAGGCGAGTCGAACGATACCTGCACATGACTCTGTGCGGCAAGGTTGTAGATTTCGGTGGGGCGCACTTTGCCGATAACGCCGAGGATACTCATCGAGTCGCCCAGATCGGCATAGTGCAGGTGAAAATTAGGTTTGCCCTCCAAATGGGCAATGCGTTCGCGGTAGTCCACAGACGAGCGGCGGATGGTGCCATGAACCTCGTAGCCCTTGTCCAAAAGAAACTCGGCGAGATAGCTTCCGTCCTGTCCTGTGATACCAGTAATCAGTGCAATGTTTTTATTCATAGGGTTAGTTTTCGCCCGAGAACTGCTTGATGCGCTGTTCCTCAGACAGTTTGCAGATTAATAAGGTGTCGTCGTTCTCGGCCACGATATAGCCGTCGAGCCCCTGAATCACAACTTTCTTTTCCTGTGTGGCGTGAACCATGCAGTTGTGACTTTCAATCATCTGGATGTTGTCACCGATGCAGGCATTGCCATAGATGTCGCGTTTGGTCTGCGTCTGCAGCGAGCCCCATGTGCCCAGGTCGCTCCATCCGAAGTCAGCAGGACAAACAAAGATCTCCTCAGCTTTCTCCATGATGGCATAATCTACTGAGATATTCTCACACTGGGGGAACTTCTCGTTGATAACCTCCTGCTCCTGAGGTGTGCCGTAAACGGGCAGCATCTGCTCGAAAATCTTGTTCATCTTGGGCTGATAGATGCGGAAGGCGTTGACAATCGTTGACACGTTCCAGATAAAGATGCCTGCGTTCCAGAAATAATAGTTTTTCTTGATATACTGCTGGGCTGTGGCCAGATCAGGTTTCTCGCGGAAAGAATCGACACGATAGATGCTCTTGTTGCGCAGTGACGAGGCACTGAGGTCAGCCTGGATATAGCCATAGCCTGTCTCCGGACGGTTGGGCTTCATGCCCAGTGTCACGATGGCGTCGCTGTCGGCGGTGAAGTCCATGCACTCAGAGATGACGCGCTGGAACTCCTGAACATTCATCACGATATGGTCGCTGGGTGTCACCACGATGTTGGCCTTCGGATCCTGGGCCTTGATGCGCCAAGAGACGTAGGCAATACAGGGAGCCGTATTGCGACGACAGGGCTCGCACAGGATGTGGTTGCGCGGCATGTCGGGTAATTGCTCAGCCACGATGTCGGCGTATTTCTCGTTGGTGACCACCCAAACGTTTTCGGGAGCCACCAGATTGCCGAAGCGCTCTACGGTGAGCTGCAAGAGAGTCTTTCCTGTGCCCAACACGTCAATAAATTGTTTGGGCTTCTCGGGTGTGCTCATAGGCCAGAAACGACTGCCCACGCCGCCTGCCATAATCACGAGATGATTCTTTGCTTTCATTGTTTATGCTTTTTAGTGAATGTTTTTACGATAAAATATGCTATTACCAGAATTACGATGGCCAGAATGGCCCCTACGATGTAGTGGTTGTAGTGCTGGATGGTTGTTTCGAGTTGATCCTCGGGCACTACGGCATGCAGATACCAGCCCATTGCTGCGAGGATGGCGTGCCATACGCCGGCACCAATCGTGGTGTAGAGCAGAAACTTCCAGTAGTTCATGCGTGCCAATCCGGCGGGAATGCTAATCAAGTGGCGGATGCCGGGCACCAGTCGTCCCGTCAGGGTGGCGGTGATGCCGTTGTTGTCGAAGAAGCGTTCGCTCTTCTCCACCTTCTCCTGGTTCAGCAGACACATCTTGCCCCACTTGCTGTTGGCAAACTTATAGATGACGGGGCGTCCCACATAGAGTGCCACGAAATAATTGATAGAGGCACCAATGTCGGCTCCGATGGTGGCAAAGAGTACCACAAGGACGACGTTCAGTTGGCCGCTGGCCGCATGATAGGCTGCAGGTGCCACCACCAGTTCCGAGGGTACGGGTACGATGGTACTCTCCAGCAGCATGAGCAGCAGGATGGTACCGTAATTCAGGTTGCCAAGTAGGGTAGATATCCAATTCATTGTTGTTGCTTGATTTTGTTAATAGTGTAATTGTAATATTCTTCTGGCGCAAGGTCCTGGGGAAAGAGAAATCCCAATACCTGTTTGCATTCCTTGGGATTGCGCTCGCAGGCTTTCTTGAGATACGACAAGTATTCTTCGTATTTCTTCATGGTCTGGCAACAGAGTGCCATGTAGGCATAGCCATCCTTGAAGTTTTCATCGACGTTATTGAAGAAGTTTATAAAGAGCCTATAGGCTTCATCTGCGAACTTGTTGTCATAGACAGAGACAATGATGTGGAGCATGGTGTGGTCCTTGTCATCACTGTCAGTCATGGCTTTGATGAAACATGCTTGCGCCTCCTGAAATCTTTGGGCTGACAGATAGGCATGCCCTTTGATAATCGCTATCTCGATGTGGTCGCAGTCCAGCTCGTCGGTCCTGTCCAGTTGTTCGATAGCTTCGTCCACGCGTCCCTGGTCAATCAGAATGAAGGCCTCCTCTTGGAGAATGGCGCAGAAATCTGGCGAATCAGATGGTGCCAGTTCCTCTGCCATCTTCAAACATTCGAGGGCCTCCTCTGGCCGTTCCAGGTTGAGCAGGCAGTAGCTCTTCTGCGTGAGAGCCATGCAGTCGTCGGGGACCACGTCGAAATATCTGTCGTAGAACTTCAATGCCTCTTCATAGTTCTCCAGCTTCATTAGTCCGTTGGCCTTGGCCAGCATGGCGTTGGGGTCGTTGGGCTCGATGGCGATGGCATATTCGCTGCTCTGAACAGAGGCACTGTATTCCTCGTTCATATATTGCGCCGAAGCCAGTGCCGTCCAATAGCGAGTGGAGAAAGGATCCACGTCCACCAACTCGTTGAAGATGCTCTGGCATTCCTTATACTTTCCCATCTCAAAGAGGGTACGGCCCATTAGTTCCTTATAGAAGGGCGTGTTCTCGGCCTCTCCCTTGGTCATCCAATCCATCGCCTTGCCAGGCTGGTTATAATCATGGAAGATGTTGGCCACGTCCATGATAAAGTCCTGCCGCTCGTCTTCGGAGATGCTTGCCAACTGTTCGTTCAGATAGGCTTCCGCCTCGTCCACCTTGCCTTCGGCAATCAGGATCTCGGCTCTGTCGTAGATATAGTCAGGCTCGCTGGTCTCGATAATCTGGTCAAGCAGTTGCCAGGCCTTCTGGGTGTCTCCCTGATAGAGGACTTCGTGAATGCGATAGGTGAGGGGAGCGACGGCACCGGGCGCTAGACTCATGGCGAGTGATATGGCTTTCTCGGCTTCGTCCAGGTGTTCCGTATATTGATAGTAGTCGGCGATGTCAGTCAGCTCGTCAGCATCCATAAACACAGGTTCCCCTGCGTTTACGGATGTCTCGTAAGCGTTAAGCAGATTCCTGAACTCTGCACTGTCAAAGTATTCGTCGCCAACTTGCTTCATTCATTCCTCACTCCTCATTCCACCTTCCACATTCCTCTTTCCACATCTCTCTTTCCACATTCCTCATTCCACCTTCCTCATTCCACATTCCTCATTTCTTCCACGTATCCTTCAGACCCACGGTCTTGTTGAAGACTGGCTTCTCGGGCGTTGAGTCGGGATCCACGTTGAAGTAGCCGATGCGCTGGAACTGCAGATAGCTCAGTGCGGGCAACTTGGCGGCATAGGGCTCGATGAAGCAGTCCGTCAGGATGTGCAGGTTGTCGGGGTTCATCATCTGGCGCAGAGCGTCAGCACCCTTGATTCCCTCCTCTTCCTCCAGACGCTTCAGCTCGTCGCGGGGGTTCTCCATTTTCCACAGACGCTCATAGAGGCGCACCTCCGCCTTCACGGCATTGTGGCAGCTCACCCAGTGCAAGGTCTTGCCCTTGATCTTACGGTTGGCACCGGGCAGTCCGCTACGTGTCTCGGGATCGTATGTGCAGTAGATGGTGGTCACCTTTCCGTCGGCGTCCTTGTCGCAGGGATGCTCCTCGTCGCACTTGATGATATAGGCATTCTTCAGGCGCACCTCCTTGCCGGGAGCCAGACGCATAAACTTCTTCTCGGCCACCTCCATAAAGTCGTCGCGCTCAATCCACAGCTCGCGGCTGAACTCCACCTCGTGGGTGCCGTCGGCCTCGTTCTCAGGATTGTTGATGGCAGTGAGCATCTCCTGCTGACCTTCGGGATAGTTGGTGATAACCACCTTCACGGGGTCGAGCACGGCACTCACACGCAGGGCGCGGGTGTTCAGGTCGTCACGCAGTGCACTCTCAAAGAGTGCCATGTCGTTCAAGGCGTCAATCTTCGTATAGCCAATCTTCTCCATGAAGTTCTTGATACCTTCAGGTGAGTAGCCACGACGGCGGAAACCACAGATGGTCGGCATGCGGGGATCGTCCCATCCGTTCACCAGACCCTCACTCACCAGTGTGCGCAGGTTACGCTTCGAAAGCAGGATATAGTTCAGGTTCAGCTTGTTGAACTCCGTCTGACGGGGACCCTGATAGGTGTCGAGTGTCGTAAACAGTGCGTTGAGTCTGCTGCCATTCTCTGCCGTAGCGCCACATTCAGCAGCCCATTCGCGCATCCACTGTACGAACAGGTCGTACAAGGGGCGGTGCTCCACAAACTCCAGCGTACACCAAGAGTGGGTCACACCCTCCAGATAGTCGCTCTGTCCGTGAGTGAAGTCATACATGGGGTAAGCGTTCCACTTGTTGCCGGTCTTCACGTGAGGGATGTTCAGCACGCGATAGATCAGCGGGTCGCGGAACAGCATGTTCGAGTGCGTCATGTCAATCTTGGCACGCAGCACCATCTTACCCGGCTCGCAGTTGCCGCTGTTCATATACTCAAACAACTGGAGGTTCTCCTCCACGGGACGGTCGCGATAGGGCGAGTTCGTTCCGGGACTGGTGGTCGTACCCTTCTGCTGGGCAATTACCTCAGCGCTCTGCTCGTCCACATAGGCACGGCCCTTCTTGATGAGCCATACGGCAAAGTCCCACAGCTCCTGAAAATAGTCGCTGGCATAATAGACGTGAGCCCATTCGTAGCCCAGCCACTTGATGTCCTGTTCTATGCTCTCAATGAATTCAGTATCTTCCTTCTGAGGGTTAGTATCGTCGAAGCGTAGGTTGCACTCGCCGCCATATTTCTTTGCCAATCCAAAGTCGATGGCAATGGCTTTTGCATGTCCAATGTGCAGATAGCCGTTAGGTTCTGGTGGGAAGCGGGTCTGCATTCTGCCTCCGTTTTTACCCTCTGCCAGGTCGTCCTTCACCATCTGTTCTACAAAGCTGAGGCTCTTTTTTTCCTCTTCTTCATTCAGTGTAATTTCTGCCATATTCTTTAATGTATTAATTTTGGTGCAAAGGTACTAATAAGCGAGGGAAAAACCAAATAAAAATTAATTTTTTCCAAGTAGGAACACCTTTGCCAAAGACAAAATACCGAATTGCCGAAGAGGATGAGCCTGTTTTGGCGTCTCCTTACCACCTGCCGGGACCGCCTCCCATGTTGTTGCCACCGGTGTATGACGAGAGACTGACGCTGGAGCCATTGCTCACCGTTCCCCCCGTGATTCCGAGACCACCGAACAGGCTGGTGCCACCACTTACGCTGACGCCCTGCAGCAGGGTGGGTTGCGATGCGCCCGATACCACCAGCCCCGATCCGCCACTCGTTGGTGTCAGAAATGGGAATGTGGTTGATCCTATAGTCAGTGCATACCAGGTGTTGGCGCTCCACGATGAGGCTTGATAACAAGCCTGGGTCAGACTTGAACCGCTCTCCAGTCCTCCTACAGCAACAATAGTGCCTCCTGTCAGATAGAGTTTCTTGCCCCCCTCCGTATTGGCGTCGATGGCCACCTCGGGCGAACCGGAGCAGATAGCATAGATGGTGCCGCCCTTGATATACATATTGCCGTTGGCATCCAGTCCGTCGTTGTTGCGTCCCTGTGCATAGACATAGCCCCCGCTAATCGTCATGTCGCTCTTCGAATTGATGGCATCGTCGTAGGCATAGCTAGCCACCTCGCCACCCATGATGTTCAGTTCTTTCTTCGTCTCGATGCCCTCACCGTTGGTTCCACTGGTACGCACCCAGATGCGTCCGCCATTGATGTTGATATTGCCTTCTGCCTTAATGCCCTTGGGCGACGATGTGTCGTTGTTACTCTTATACTGGCCTCCTGTGGTAACGATATATACGCTCCCGCCATTCACGCACGCCTCCATGTCGGTGCTGATGCCTTTACCGCCTGCTCCCGTACTTTTAAGCCACACCTCGCCACCATTCATCGTGAAGATTGAGTCGGCCTTGATGCCTGCCGCGCCCTTAGCCTCGCGCTCATCGCTGTCGTAGGTTCCTTCGCCAGTGTTCACCACCATGGTTCGTCCGCCATTGATCATGACGTGACTCTCACAATTGATGCCCTTGGCAGCAGCAGCCGATACCTCAATGTTTAGGATGCCACCATTGATATACACGCCATCGTTCGCCTTAACACCGTGATTATCTGTCGATTTTACGTAGATGTTGTTGCCTTTGTTGAATACGATGTAGTCGGCCGAATGAATGCCGTTGTTGGCGTTTCCTGTGACGCTCAGCGAGCCACTGCCGTTAAACAGCAGTTTGCCCTTACCGTAGAGCGCTCCCTTCTGACTACCTCCTGCGCCATCCACTAACGTGTTTGTGGTGCCCTCGGCCAGCATGATATAGGCGCGCTTGCCACTCAGCAGATTCAGTGCAGCAGAGTCGGGGTTAGTGATGCTCGCGTTGTTCAGCTTCACGGCATATTTCTTGTCGCCTACCACGGTAAATGAACCGTTTGTCGTTGTTCCGCTCAGCACATAACACACCTTCTTCACTGAGTTGTGGTTAGCCAAGATATGACCACCGTTTACTGTTACCTCCACGCCGTTCTCAGTCTTTGCCTTTGGATTCGACAGGTCTATCGTCACCAGTGTGGTAAACTCGTTGTTCTCCAGAACGTCCTCGTCGTCAGGGAAGAACGCGCTGGCTGTCGATGATGGCTCGGTCGATGTCTTGTCTATGGCTATGTCAAATGTTGCCAGTTCGCCAGTCGTGGCCGAACTGCCGCCCGACATATTGCCACCGTTGTTCATGCCGTTGTAGTTGTTGCTATAGTATGACTCAAACGGATCCTCTGCCGTGCATCCTGTCATGACGGCAACGGAAATGGTCATCAGGAAATAACATGCCTTTCTTTTCATATTCGTTCTGTTTTAGTTGTTCGTTTTCAATTTTCCTGCAAAAATAGTTAATAAGGCGTGACCCGCCAAAAAGAATCAGCGAAAGGCCGAAATCAATCAGCAAACCGATTCGGTTCTTCTGCAATTTAGTTGAAAAGTACATGTTCAAGTACGAGTTTGTTCTTCAGCAGTTCAACTCCAGCCCTTCCATACATCAGGCGCTGGGTGTTGAATATTCTGATCTCCGCTGAACATGATGTCGCGTGAATCTGTTTTTTGGGGGCTTATTCTTCTATTCCCTTACCGAGTACGGCTCTGTGGTGGCAAGGGATAATTTCTTTCTGGCTCCGAAGAAAGACTATTAATCTAAAATCCCCTGCATCATTGCCCTCCTTATTGCCTACTGTTGTGTCTGTAGGCAACGAATATTTAACTCCGCTTGTTCTTCTCCTGTTGTTCAGTTGTTGTCCAGTTGTTGTCCAGTGTTTGACTGAACAACAACTGGACAACAACTGAACAACAACTGCATAAAAATATGAGGTACCACGGCATGGTGTATGAGGTGTATCGGTGATTGATGGGTGCCGCCAGCGGCACATGGTAGGGGGCGGTCTTCGACCTCCGCTCGGCATCCTGAAGGGTGACGCTCTTGCTACCGAAGGGACGCAAGAATGTCTAAGAAAAATCTTATAGAAAATCTAAGGGCCTACGGCCCAAAATCTTTTTTTTGAAGATTCCATCACAATCAGGCAATTCAGGAAAAGACATTGCGATGACAGCATCGAGCGGTGCTCTTCTCCACGCTCACCGTGCATGGCGTGCTGTCTGAAAGTGCTGCTGTGAAGGATCGCTTGGTGTTGGAAAGTGCGCCCGCTGGCGAGCAATTATCTGCGCCCGCTGCCCTTGCATCACTCCCAGCGTGAACTGGCATCCGCGCCCGACTATACCGACTTCTCCTACGACATTCGTCCCACGTCTGATTTCTTTGGCGAATTGCTGCGACACAGCGAAGGCATCGAAGTGCGCGAACCGCTGGAATTGCGCGAGAAAATGCGGCAAATAATAGCCGAAACTCTTAAAAGATATTAAATCCTTAAAGGGTGTCCCGACTTTTGGGACATCCTCATTCTAATTTTGCACTCGAAATCAAACAACAATTGTCTAATTAAATAAATTCGAGTGTATATGGAAAATTATGTTTCGCTGATGATCTTACTCATCGTTTTTATGGGTCTTTTGCTTTCTGTGGCATATATTGCTGACGTGGTTGCATGCAAGTGCCTGAAATATTTGGGAATCGAGGACAATGAAAAAGAGCAAATAAAAACGCCCACCATCCGTTTCTCGAAAAAAGAAAGATACGACAGATATGTTGAGGGGGATCTGTTTGCATAATGATGAAAAATTATAGTGGCATAGAGACTGGTACCAGACGAATGAATTGTTCCGGATGATGGAGAAGCAGGGCATGTATCCGGAATTGTGTGACACAGAGATTCCGTTTTATGACGGAAAAATACCATGCGGCTGTCCTACTGCGTGCTATGAGGAGGATGGCGACGTGGTGCTGGCCAGCATAGACGGTGAACTGACCATGAAAGGCTATTTCAAGGCCAATAGGGAGGAGCCGAAGTCTATATGTCAGCGTCGAACTGCAACGAATGGCGATAGGGTGCTTTACGAAGCCAATGTCCCAGTGGAGTGAAAGCAATGCGCCCGTTAAAGGAAAGCGATTCAAAGTGTATCTTCAGATTGCGAAGGATATGGAAAACCAGCTCGGAGCATATTAAAACTCTCACAAAACTCTCAAAAACTCTCACAAAAACAGGCTATTTTGGCTCAAAACTCTCAGAAAATCCCAAAACTGCGCAGAAAACTCTCACAAACTAGTCGGCGATGGAAGATTACTTCCGTCGCCCCTTTTTAGCAGCATTTAAGCTGCTCACCCGTACCTACTACCACACTTATCGTTTGTTCACGATAAGGAGCATCAGTTATTTGATGCCTCGTTGGTTGAGGGCCTCTGAATAGCGGGCGGCGTTTTTCAGGTGCTCTTGATATGTCACCGCAAAGTTGTGGGTGCCGGAGAAATCCTCCTTGGCGCACATATACAGATAGTTGTGCTGCACGCGGTTGAGCACGGCATCGATGCCCTTGATAGAAGCCACCTTGATGGGGCCGGGAGGCAAGCCGATGTTCTTATAGGTGTTGTAGGGACTGTCCACCGTGAGGTGGTTGTGATAGATGCGCTTCAGCGAGAAGTCCTGAAGGGCGAACTTCACGGTGGGGTCGGCCTGCAGGGGCATGCCTGTCTTCAGGCGGTTCAGATACATGCCGGCAATCATCGGCTTCTCACTGTTGTTGGCCGTCTCCTCGTCGATGATGCTGGCCATGGTGCAAACCTCAACAGGGGTGAGTCCGAGGTTGGAGGCCTTCTTGCGACGCTCCTCGGTCCAGAACTTGTCGTGTTCCTTGACCATGCGCTGCATAAACTTGTCGAGGTTGGTGTTCCAATAAATCTCATAGGTGTTAGGCACGAAGAGGCTGGCGATGGTGGCGGTGTCATAGCCCAGCTGCTGACAGAAGGCATTGTCGGTGAATGCCTGGGCCATGGTGGCGCTGTCGAGCATCAGCTTGGTGGACAGGCGGGCTGCCAACTGGGGCATGGTGCGACACTCGGGGATGGTGAGCATCAGGGGTTCCTGGCGTCCGTTGCGAATGATGCGGAACACATCGATGGTGTTGGCGCCGGGCACAATGGCATAGCGACCGGGACGGATGTTGTCGTTGTAGTCGAAATGGCGGGCCATGGTGCGGAAACCGGTGAGCGCGTGCGAGGTGGCTACCGTTTCGAGCTTGGCGTAAACGGAGTCGGCGGTATCGTCGTTGTCGATATAGACATACTGCTTGTCGGCGTGCTTAGAAAATGCGGTGAAGAAATGATAGTAGCCAATGGCTACAATGCCAGCCAGACAGAGACAGGCTGGGATGAGGTAGAACTTTGCTTTGTTGCGTTTCATGATGCTTTCTTTTCTTAGCGTGGCTGCAAAGGTATAAAAAAAACAGTAACTCCGTGCAGTTTTTGCAGGAAAAATACTACTTTTGCAGCCAAAATGACAGAATATAATACTTATATCTTTGATTTGGACGGGACGTTGCTCGACACGCTCGATGATTTGATGGCGTCTGTGAACTATGCGCTGCGGCAGTATGGCATGCCGGAGCACTCGCGTGAAGAAATCAGGCGCTTCGTGGGCAACGGCGTGCGTCTGCTGATGGTGCGTGCCATTCCCAACGGTGAGGAGAATGTGCAGTTTGAAGACTGTTTCCAAACCTTCCGCGAGCATTATATGGCCCATTCGCTGGACACAACGCGCCCTTATAATGGTATCCCAGAACTGCTGGCGGAACTAAAGCGGAGAGGCAAACGTCTGGCTGTGGTGAGCAATAAGTTCTGCGCTGCCACGCAGGAACTGTGCCGACACTTCTTTCCCGACACCATCGAGGTGGCCATCGGTGAGAACGAGGCTGAGGGCATCCGTAAGAAGCCCGCACCCGATACGGTGATCAAGGCCCTGAGCCAGTTAGGGGTGGGGAAGGAAAATGCCGTGTATGTGGGTGACAGCGATGTGGACCTGATGACGGCCCGCAACTCACAACTGCCCTGCATCAGTGTGCTGTGGGGCTTTCGCGAGAAAGACTTCCTAAAAGAAAATGGAGCAACCACTTTCGCAGTTGCTCCAAAGGATATCTTATCATTTTATTGATGCTGTTCGCGCAGCAGGTCGTTGACCGTCTTGACGGGATTGAACGTACCCAGGGGCACCTCAACAAAGACGGTGCTCCAGTTGCTCATGGCACCATTCCAAAGGCCAGGCAACTCGAGGGCCTTCAGTTCCTTGCCGCTCTTTGACTTGCTAGAGATGAAACCTGTGGTCTTGTCAACGAAGTCGGGCAAGTTGAAAGGCTGACCCTTATAGTCCTTCACGGCGCACACCAGGTCAACGGGGTTGAAATGGGTGCCCTGTGTAAACATCTTCATATACTCGGCATTGTTGGTGTCAATCTGGCTGCTCTCAAGGATCTGCAGACTGACGGTGCCGTCCTGATTATAAGTGAGGAACGGACCACCACCGGGCTCGCCCACATTCTTCACCACGCCACACACGCGGATGGGGCGGTTCAGCTTCTTGCGCAGATAGTCGGCATCGACCTTCTGGCCCTTGGGGGCGGTGCAGAGGCATTTCTCAACGAAATCAGCCATCTGGGTAATCTGAGCTTCTGATGGGTTGTTGTCAAGTTGGCGGAGATACTCGAAGCACTGCTTCTGAAGTTTGACCAGTACACCGGCGATGACCTGCTTCCATTCTACGGTCTCGGGTTTTAAGCGGTCGGGGACGACATTGTCAATGTTCTTGATAAAGATAACGTCGGCTTCAATCTCGTTGAGATTCTCGATGAGAGCACCGTGACCACCGGGACGGAACAGCAACGAACCGTCGGCCTCGCGGAAAGGTGTGTTGTCGGGATTGGCAGCAACGGTGTCAGTGCTGGGCTTCTGCTCAGAGAAGGTAATGTCGTACTTGATGCCGTATTTCTGGGCAAACATGTCGGCTTTCTCGGCCACCTTCTTCTTGAAGAAATCCAGGTGGTCGTGACTCACGGTGAAGTGGACGTGAGCCTCACCATTAGAGGCGGCATAGAGGGCGCCTTCCACCAGATGCTCTTCCATAGGCGTGCGAGAGCCCTCGGGATATTTATGGAACAGTAGCATACCTTTGGGTAGCTGTCCGTAGTTCAGTCCTTCGCTCTTTAACATATTGGCAGCCACTGCTTTGTAGTTTCCTGCTGCAATGAGTTCTTTGATACCCTTGCCCTCGTTCTTCAGGCATACCTCGTTGAGTGCATCATAGAAGGCGAAGCGCTCAATCTCGTCGAAATATTTCTTCTCGAAGTCGGTGGTGGGCACGTCGTAGTCAGCATCAACAAAGGCGAACATGTTCTTGAACATGCGGCTGGCGGCACCCGAGGCGGGTACGAACTTCACCACGCGATGGCCCTCGGCCTTGTATTGCTCCCATGCCTCGACATACGCCTGGCGCTCCTGCTCGTTAGGGGCAATGATGCCGTTGCCAACAGAGGCGGCAGCCTCCAACTTCAGGAAGGGGAATCCTGTTTCAAACTGCTTGAGTTGTGTGTTAATCTGCTCCTCGCTAATGCCGCGCTGAGCAATCTGCTTTAGATCTTTTTCTGTTAACATTTTTGTAGTAGTTTTTATATATATAATTTTACTTTCTTCCCTTTTATTTTTTTTTAATCAGTTCCAGAATCTCCTCATCGGTGGCCAGGTTGAAGTCACCGGGAATGGTGTTCTTCAGGGTCGATGCAGCGAGGGCATAGTCCACCTGACGCTGGTCATCGTTGGGATAGGCCGTGACGGCATGCAGCAGGCCCGCCATGAAGGCGTCGCCCACACCCGAGGGATCCACCACGCCGTTGATGTCGTTGATGGGTGCCTTATAGAGTTTGTAGGGGCCGTCGGAGGTCTCAGCCGTATAGAGTAGGGCAGTGAGTAGGTGGTGGTTTGAGGCCACCATGTTGCGCATGCCCATGAGCCACTTCTTGCAGCGGGGGAACTCCCTGTGCAGGTCCTCGAACCACGCCTGATATTCGTCCATCTGCATCTCGAAGTTGGAGTCGAGGGCTGTGAATGGTGGCTGTTTGCGTTCGCAGATCCACTCAAACTCGATGGCGTCGCCAAACATCATGTCGCAGCGACTCAGCATCCGTTTCAGCGTGACGCGTGGGTCGGCACCATATTTCCACAGGTTCTTGCGGTAGTTGATGTCGAAGGCCACCTTCACGCCCAGCTCGTCGGCAATGTCGAGAGCCTCGAATGTGGCGTCCGCAGTACTCTGCGAGATGGCTGCCGTGATGCCCGAAACGTGAAGCACGGAGGCATCTTTCAGAATCTCGCGCCAGGGAATCATGCCAGGCTTGATCTCAGAGCAGGCCGAGTCGGCGCGGTCGTAGATGACTTTGGCCGAACGCATGCCGGCAGCAGGCTCCATATAGTAAGTACCAATGCGCTGTCCGCCCCACTGGATGTAACGGCATCCCACGCCCAACTGCATCAGGTTCTGGGCTCCCGCATGTCCTACGGGCGTCTCAGGCAGTCGGGTGACATACTCAACATCGTTGCCGAGTGTGGCCAGCGAAACAGCTACGTTGGCCTCACTGCCACCGTACTTGCTGGTGAAATAGTCTCCCTGCGAGAGTCGCTGATGATCCTTCTTTGAGAAACGGAGCAGCAACTCTCCGAAAGTCACGAATTTAGTGTTCTGTGTCATTTTATATGGTCTTTATTATAAACGTTCTACTTGTTTGACGCCCTTCACCGTGCGCAGTTTCTTGACGAGTGCCTCCAGACGGGTGTTGTCGTTGATCATGATGGTCAGCGTGCCACGGAAGATGCCGTCGTTAGAGTCGATGTTGATGCTGCGCAGGATGAGTTTCTCGTCCTTCGAGATGATAGACGTGAGGTTGTTCACGATGCCCAGGTCATCGTTGCCGATGATGCGTAGGGTGATGGCATACTGGCTGGAACCCTTGCCGCTCCACATGGCGCGCACGATGCGATAGCCAAAGCGGCGACGCATCTCGGGTGCGTTGGGACAGTCGCAGCGGTGAATCTTGATGCCGCCATTGATGGTGACAAAGCCGAAGACCTGGTCGCCATAGATGGGGTTGCAGCACTTGGCCAACTGATAGTCCACGCCCTTGAGGTCCTGGCCGATGACCAGCACGTCGTCGTTCTGCTGCAGCACCTTCTGTCCCTTGAAGTCCTCGAGCACAAACTCCTCAGCCGAGCGGGCTTGGTTGTCGCCGATGACGGTCTTCTCACCCTGTTGCAGTTCGAGGTATTTGTCAAACACGGTCTGCACGTCGAGCGTCTCGTGTGCAATGTCGCGATAGAAGTCGCTGGCCTCCTTATAGCCCAGCTTCTTCATGGTGCGCATCATCAGACTCTCGTCCTGCTCAATCTTGCGGTTCTTGAACTTGCGCTCCAGCATCTCCTTCACCATCAGGGCCTCTTTCTGCTGCGTCTCCTTCAGTGCCAGACGAATCTTCGCCTTGGCTCTTGAGGTCTTGACGATGTTGATCCATTCCTGCTTGGGATACTGCGTCGATGAGGTCAGAATCTCCACCTGGTCGCCCGAGTGAAGCTCCTGACGAAAGGTCACCACCTTATTATTAATACGGGCACCCGTACAAGCCGAGCCCACCTTCGAGTGGATGTGATAGGCCATGTCGAGCACGGTGGCACCCTTGGGGAACTTCAACAGGTCACCCTTGGGAGTGAAAACATAGATCTCGTCGTCATAGAGGTCCATCTTAAACTGGTCCATTGCTTCCATGCCGCTGGCGTTCTCCAGCATCTGGCGGATGCCGTTCAGCCAATCGTCCATGCCGCCTTCGGCCTTGACGCCCTTGTAGCGCCAGTGGGCAGCCACACCGCGTTCAGCCACCTCGTCCATGCGTTCGGTGCGTATCTGCACCTCCACCCATTTCTTCTCGGGACCCAGCACGGTGATGTGCAGACTCTCATAGCCATTCGTCTTGGGCACGGTAAGCCAGTCGCGCATGCGCTTGGGGTTCGAGGTGTACATGTCGGTGATGATGGCGAAGGTCTGCCAGCACTGCTGTTTCTCCTTCTCAGGCGGACAGTCGATGATGATGCGGATGGCGAAGAGGTCATACACGCCCTCAAATTCGCATTTCTGTTTCTTCATCTTCTGCCAGATGCTATGGATGCTCTTCGTGCGTCCCTTCATGTGGAACTTCAGGCCAGCCGCCTTCAGTTTCTCCTCGATAGGTCCGATGAATTGCTCAATGTATTTGTCGCGCGCCTCCTTGGTGGCGTTCAGCTTTTCCTTGATATGATAATAGGCATCGTGCTCCAGATACTTCAGCGAAAGGTCCTCCAGTTCGCTCTTCAACTTATAGAGACCCAGCTTGTGGGCCAGGGGCGCATAGAGATAGGCAGCCTCTTCCGACACCCGCTTCTGGGCATCGATATCCTTGGTATCGCGAATCTGACGCATCAGGTTCACGCGGTTGGCAATCATGATGAGGATGACGCGCATGTCCTCGGCAAACGACAGCAGGAGGTTGCGGAAGTTCTCGCTCTCGATGACGGGATTCTTCTGATACAGTTCCTGGATGCGCTGCAGGCCATGTAGGATGCGACCAACGGCAATGCCATAGGTGGCAGCCACGTCGTCGATGGTCAGTGCGCCAGACTCTACGCAGGGATTCAGCAGGATGGCCAATACGGCATCGCGGCGGAGTCCGATTTCGTCGAGTACGAGAAGGGCTGTCTGCAGGCTGGTGATGATGGGGTTCAGTCCGAAGGCATCGCGTTGCACTTTGTTCTGTTCGATGGCATGAAGCAGGTGGCTCCTGATGTGTCCCTCGTCGTCTTCTTCGAGTGATGGAGCTACCTTTTCTTTTAATTCCGTATAGAGATTTAGGACTTGTTCTCTCTCTTCTATGGTAAAATCAAAGTGTTCGGCCATTTCAATAATCGTCTAATCGTCGGCAAAAATACCATTTTTTTGCGAGAATACCATCATAAAAGTTAAAAAAATTGTATCTTTGCAGGCAGAACTAACAAAAAAATACGATATGGAGCTTTTACTAATGTTGTTGTTAGGCCTGACTGTGGGGCTGATAGGCGGTTTCCTGTATGCCAAATCGCAGTATGCCAAGCAGCTTGAACAGCAATTGCAACTCATCAAGTCTGAGATGTTCTCGGCTTCAGAGAGGATATTGAAGGAGCGCGCCCGCGAGTTGTCTGATTCCAACGAACAGCAGCTCTCCAGCATCCTGAACCCACTGAAAGAAAACATTCGTCAGATGAAGGACGCCGTGGAGAAAAGTGATCGTGCTCAGACGGTGACTATGGAGCGTCTCGACGCCTCTATCAAGGAGAACCTGAAGCAGGCGCAAGAGGTGGGACAGCGAGCCGAGAACCTGGCGCGTGCGCTGACCAGCGACAACAAGACACAGGGCAATTTCGGCGAACTGAGGCTGAAGCAGTTGCTCGAGGAGATGGGACTGGAGGAAGGCGTGCAGTTTGAGGAGCAGGTGACTATGCGCGATGAGTATGGCCGCGCCATTCATGATGCCGACGAGGGGCACCGCTTGGTGCCCGATGTCATCCTTCATTTCCCCGACCAGCGCGACGTGATTATCGACTCGAAGATGTCGTTCACCGCCTTCCAGGACTATCATAACGCCAAGACCGATGAGGAGCGCGAGGCTGCCCTGCGTCGTCACTTGATGTCTGTGCGCCAGCATGTTAATGAGTTGTCGCGCAAAAACTACAGCCACTATATCCGTGAGGGGCGCCACCGTCTGGACTTCGTGATGATGTATGTCTTCAGCGAGAGTGCCCTGCAGTTGGCCCTGGGTGCTGACCCGTCGCTGTGGAAGTGGGCCTACGATAATGGTGTCATCATTGCTGGCAGTCAGAGCCTGTTCATCATGCTGCGCGTGCTGGAGATGTCGTGGAAACAGATGCGTCAGGTGGAGAACCAACAGGAGATGATGAAGGTGGCCAGTCAAGTGGTGGAGCGCGTGCAGATATTCTACGAGCGCTTCCTCAAGGTGGATGAACAGCTCCACAAGACCAGCGAGGCTTTCGATGAGTTGAAGCGCAGCACCTCGACATCAGGTGTCAGCATCACTACTGCCGCCACGAAGTTGCTGAAGTATGGTGCACAGGAGAATCCCAAGCGCCGCCAGCGACTGCCCAAGCCGGTGGAAGAGGATACTGAAGAGGAATCATAGAGAACAAATTACGATTATAACAAGAACTAATGACTAAAATGACGAAAACAATGACAGCCTTGGCACTTCTTGTGGCCATGCTGTGGGGCGCGGAGGCACAGGCCCAGCGCACCGTTGATTTACTGAACTTTGGCTGGCGTTTCCATGCTGGCGACGTGGCGAATGCTGCCCAGAAAGATCTTGACGACAGTTCGTGGCGGGTGGTCAACCTGCCGCACGACTTCCAGATTGAGCAGCCTTGGGTGGCACCTGCTGCCGGTGAGAAGGCCGACAACAACGACCCTGCCGCCAATATCAAGAGTCGCCTGTCAAGTCGTGGCTTCAAGGAGATGGGAACGGGCTGGTATCGCCTCCATCTGACACCTGCCGACAGTCTGCGCGGGCGTCGCATGTTGCTCGACTTCGGTGGCATCATGTATGTGGGTGACGTCTATGTGAACGGCCAAAAGGTTGGGGGCACAGACTATGGCTATGTGGGCTTTGAGGTTGATGTGACCAATGCCTTGAAGTTTGGACAGGACAACATCATTGCCGTGATGGCCGATACCCGCGAGCCGGGCAACTCGCGCTGGTACACTGGTGGCGGACTCTTCCGTGATGTGAAGCTTATCGCCACCAACCGCGACCTGTTCTTCGAGCGTCATCCGCTACGTATCACCACGCGTGAGAACCGCTTCGTCACCATTGGTGCCGAGGTGAATGTACGAGGTCGCGACAAGAAGATGCCCCTCCATCTTCGCATCACAGCCCCCAATGGCGAGCAGGTCTATGAGGGACAGGTGGAGATGAAGCGTAACACGCCATCGCGTATCGTTGAGCAACAACTGGTAGAGGTCGAGATTCCCAATGCTCAGCTTTGGGACACCGACCATCCTAACCTCTATACCGTTGAGGCCACCCTCTATAATGAAAAAGGTGAGGCTGTGGATGCCTGTGCTGAGCGCTTTGGCATACGCACCGTGGAGATGACGCCCGAAAAGGGACTGCTACTCAACGGTAAGAAGGTGCTGCTTAAGGGCTATGCCAACCACCACTCGCTAGGTGCCCTTGGTGCCGCTGCTTATCCGAAGGCCATTGAGAAGCGCATCAAGCTGATGAAGGAGTGGGGCATCAACCACATCCGTACCAGTCACAATCCATACAGTCGCGAGTTTATTGAGTTGTGCGACGAGAACGGCATCTTGGTGGTTGATGAACTTTACGACAAATGGACCCGTCAGCATACGGGAGGCCGCACCGTCTTCGAAGCTCTGTGGCAGAAAGATGTGCCCGAATGGGTGAAGCGCGACCGCAACTCACCATCGGTGGTGATGTGGAGCCTGGGCAATGAGTTGCAGCAAGACCCTAACCAGCCCTATAATGATTTCGGTGTGACGATATATCAGTTGATGAAAACCCTCATCCAGCGCTACGACAGTACCCGTCTGGTCACCGTAGCCATGCATCCCCGCTATCGCAACTGGGAGACTGACTCGCTGCCTTGCGATCTGGCAATGGTCACCGATGTGCAGTCATATAATTATAGATATATGTATTTCCCCGGCGACGGACGTCGCTTCCCTTGGATGAAGTTCTACCAGAGTGAGGCCTCGGTGGCTGCCATGGGACAGAACTATTTTGAGATGGATCTCGACAAGGTCATTGGATTGGCCTACTGGGGTGCCATCGACTATCTAGGCGAGAGTCAGGGATGGCCTGCCAAGGGATGGAACCAGGGGGTGTTCGACATCGCCCTCAACCCCAAGCCAAAGGCATACTACATGAAGAGTTTCTTTAAACCCGAGGAGAACGTTTGTCATATCGCTATCGTCGACCGTAAGGGTGATCAGATGTGGAACGGCGTGCAAACGGGCAATGACGGCATGAGTGACCACTGGAATCGCGTGAAAGGGCAGAATGTGTCGCTCATCGTCTATACCAATGCTGAGGAGGTGGAACTGTTGCTCAATGGTAAGAGCCTGGGTAAGAAACTGAACGACGTGAAGAATGCCAAGGTGCGCAATCAGATTCGTTGGAACAATGTGCCCTATGAGCCAGGTAAACTGGTGGCCATCGCCTGCAATGGTGGTGAGGAGGTGTGTCGTGATGTCATTGAGACCACTGGCGAGGCTGTGGCACTGGTGGCACTCGACGATGATTATCCTGCTCAATGGAAGGCTGACGGCATGGACCTGCAGCATGTCAAGGTGGTGGCTGTCGATAAGAAGGGTCGCACTGTGCAGACCATCGACAAGGAGGTGACCTTCACCGTGGAGGGGCCTGCCGACATTGTGGGTGTGATTAATGGTGACATCAACAGCGACGAACTCACCGTGGGCAACAAACGCCGACTATATCAAGGCAACTGCACCCTCATCCTCCGCTCGCAGAAGCAGCACGGCAGGGTGGTGGTGAAGGCCGAGGCACCAGGCATGAAGCCGGCCAAGCTGAAGTTGAACCTATAAAATAAGGGAGCCCTGCGGGACTCCCTTTTGTTTTTTGATATTTCAATATTTCGTTATAACGATATTTCGAAATATTTCTTATTACACCGGAATCTTATCAATGCGTTTCTGGTGGCGTCCGCCCTCAAACTCAGTGGTGAAATACTCATCCATGATCTTGCGAGCCATGTCCTCGTCGATGAAGCGACCGGGCATTACCAGCACGTTGGCATTGTTATGCTGACGAATCAGGTGGGCAATCTCAGGAATCCAGCACAGACCTGCGCGGATGCTCTGGTGCTTGTTCAGCGTCATGTTGATGCCCTCGCCGCTGCCACAGATGGCGATGCCAGGGAACACCTCACCAGCCTCGATGCCGCGAGCCAGGGCGTGACCGAAGTCGCTATAGTCGCACGAATCCTCGGTGTAGGTGCCGTAGTCCTTATACGCGTATCCCTTCTCTTCGAGATACTTCTTCACGAACTGTTTAAGAGCATAGCCAGCGTGATCGCTGGCTATGCCTATAGTCTTGACTTCCATGTTTAATATGAATGATTAAACATTAGACATTGAATTAAGCCAAAAGCTTTTTCACCTGCTCGTAAACGTTCTGACCGGTGAAGCCGAGCTTCTCGTCGAGTACCTTGTAAGGAGCAGAGAAGCCGAAACTCTCGAGACCCCAGACGGTACCGTCGGCACCTACCAGGCCTTCGAGGTTGACGGGCAGACCAGCGGTCAGACCGAACTTCTTAACGCCTGCAGGCAGGATGCTCTGCTGATACTCCTTAGACTGAGCGCGGAACAGACCCTCAGAGGGAACGCTGACGATGCGAACCTTCACGCCGTCCTCGCGGAGCAGCTTGGCACCAGCCTCCAGAGTAGAAACCTCTGAACCTGAAGCGAGCAGGATAACGTCGTAGTTCTCGTCTGAGCCAGCCACAACGTAAGCACCCTTAGTAGCCTGGTTGTAGTCGTTGCCATCGGGCAGCATCTCGATGTTCTGACGAGAGAAGATAAGAGCTGTAGGAGTGTCAACATTCTCCATAGCCATGCGCCAGCAAACGGTGGTCTCCTCAGCATCAGCAGGACGAACTACCAATACAGAGTTCTTACCGTGGTGGTTCTTCAGTTTCTCCATCAGACGGATCTGTGCCTCCTGCTCAACGGGCTCGTGAGTAGGTCCATCCTCACCAACGCGGAATGCGTCATGGGTCCAGATGAACTTCACGGGCAGCTCCATCAGGGCAGCCATACGTACAGCAGGCTTCATATAGTCAGAGAATACAAAGAAGGTACCGCAAGCGGGGATAACACCACCGTGCAGAGCCATACCGATGCAGCAGCAAGCCATGGTGAGCTCGGCCACACCAGCCTCGAAGAATGCGCCAGAGAAGTCACCGCGAACGATGTCGTGAGTCTTCTTCAGGAAGCCGTTGGTATTGTCAGAATTAGACAGGTCGGCAGATGCGCAAATCATGTTGGGCACCTGCTCAGCGAGCTGACCCAGAACAGTGGCCGATGCGTTACGTGTAGCGCAACCGGGCTTCTGCTCCACCTTGCTCCAGTCAATCTTGGGAGCCTTGCCGCTGAACCATTCCTCCATCTGCTTAGCCTGCTCGGGATGACCCTTGGCCCACTCAGCCTTCTCGGCGTAGCGCTGAGCCACGATCTTCTTCAGTTCCTCAGCACGCTTTGCGTAGAGTTCCTTTACTTCGGGGAATATCTGGAAAGGATTCTCAGGATCGGCACCGAGGTTCTTCATGGTGTTGATGTAAGCGTCGCCACCGAGAGGAGCACCGTGAGTAGCGCAGTTGCTCTCGTACGAGCTGTTGTCAGCCTTGCGGGCACCCTTACCCATCACACAGTGACCGATAATCAGTGAGGGGCGCTCCTTCTCGGCCTGAGCCTTCTTGATAGCCTCGCGAATCTGATCAACGTCGTTACCGTCAATCTTCTGTACATACCAGCCCCAAGCCTCGTACTTCTTAGCGGTGTCCTCGCTGGTCACCACCTCGGTGCGGGTAGAGAGCTGAATATCGTTTGCGTCGTAGAACATGATGAGGTTGTCCAGCCCCAGTGTACCGGCGATACGGCCTGCACCCTGAGAGATCTCCTCCTGTACGCCACCATCAGAGATGTAAGCGTAGATGGTCTGACCCATTACGTTGCCCAGACGAGCCTTCAGGAACTTGGCTGCGATGGCAGCACCTACTGCAAAGCAGTGACCCTGACCGAGGGGGCCAGAGGTATTTTCGATGCCGCGCTCAATCTCGCGCTCGGGGTGACCAGGAGTCACTGAGCCCCACTGACGCAGGTTCTGCAGATCCTCAAGTGTGAACTTGCCGATAAGGGCCAGCTGAGAGTAGAGCATAGGAGCCATGTGGCCGGGGTCGAGGAAGAAACGGTCGCGACCCTCCCATGCGGGGTTCTCGGGGTCGTAAACCAGGAACTCACTGTACAGGGTGTTAATGAAATCAGCACCACCCATAGCACCGCCGGGGTGACCCGACTTAGCCTTTTCTACCATCGAAGCAGCCAAGATACGGATATTGTCGGCTGCTCTGTTCATGACTTTGTTGTCGTTCATAATCAGTTTATATTTAATAATGTGAATTATTTCTTTGCATCAACAGCGGCCTGCTCAACGGGCAAGCACTTCTTATAGTTCTCGATATAGCGCTCGAAACCAGCCACGTCGTCGGCAGTGGGAGCGATGCTCACGCCAGTGTTGCCAGCGAATACCACATCCTCCAGATAGTCGGCCAGGTTCTTGCCGTTCTTGTTGATCAGGTAGCCAGCCAGCAGGGCAATACCCCATGCACCGCCTTCTCCTGCAGTCTCCATCACGCTGATGGGGCTGTTCAGAGCGGCAGCCAGCATGCGCTGACCCACACCAGCGGTCTTGAAGTAACCACCGTGGCCAGTAATGCGGTCCACGCGGATCATCTCGTCCTTGAACAGAATATCGTTACCAATCTTCAGCACGCCGATGGCACCATAGAGGTGAGCACGCATAAAGTTGGCCAGGTTGAACTTGTCGTTGGCAGAGCGAACGAAGAGGGGACGGCCATCAGCCAGACCCGTTACAGGCTCACCCGATACATAGTTGTAAGACATCAGTCCGCCGCAGTCGGTGTCGCCCTCTAGAGCCTTGTTGAACAGTTTGCCGTAGAGCTCGTTCATGTCCACCTTGAGACCCAGCAACTGCTGGTATTCCTTGAACAGGCCAACCCATGCGTTGATATCGCTGGTACAGTTGTTGCAGTGTACCATAGCCACCAGTGATCCGTCGGGAGTGGTCACCATGTCAATCATTTCATAGGGTTTGCTGAGGGGCTTCTCAAGCACAATCATTGAGAATGAAGAGGTGCCGGCAGACACGTTACCCGTGCGCTGCTTCACAGCGTTTGTTGCCACCATGCCGGTGCCAGCGTCGCCCTCGGGAGGACAAACGGGGATGCCGGGCTTCAGGTGTCCTGAAACGTCGAGTCTCTTGGCACCATCGGGTGTCAGGAAACCAGCGTTCTCGCCTGCATTGAGACTCTTGGGCAGGATGTCCAGCAACTTCCAGTTGTAGCCCTTTGGCTCAATCAGCTTATTGAATTTCTCAACCATCGTGGCGTCGTAGGTCTTCGTGGCGGGATCCACGGGAATCATACCCGAGGCGTCGCCCACACCGAGGACGAACTGACCCGTCACCTGCCAGTGTACATAGCCTGCTAAGGTGGTCAAGTACTTGATGTCATTCACGTGCTCATTGTTGTCCAGGATGCACTGATACAGGTGACTGATACTCCAGCGCAGGGGGATGTTGTAGTTGAACAACTCAGAGAGCTCGGCAGCAGCCTTGCCCGTGTTAGTGTTACGCCAGGTGCGGAAGGGCACCAAAATCTCCTGCTTGTCGTTGAAGGCCATGTAGCCGTGCATCATGGCAGAGAAACCGATGGCAGCCAGGGCCTCGATTTCGCAGTCATACTGCTTCAACACATCCTTGCGCAGCTCGGCATAGCAGTCCTGCAGGCCATACCAGATGGCTTCAATGCTGTAGGTCCACAGTCCGTCAACGAGCTGGTTCTCCCACTCGTGCGATCCCTGAGCAATGGGTTTGTTGTCCTGGTCGATAAGAACGGCCTTGATACGGGTGGAACCGAATTCGATTCCAAGAATGGCTTTTCCAGCCTCGATGGTTTGTTTTGCGGTCATTGTTTTTTCAGTTTTTTGGTATTTTGACGGCAAAGGTAACAAATTTTGTGCACATATCCAAACTTTTCAAATAAAATGTGTATCTTTGCACCCGATTACAAAAAACTGTAGTCCTGAATAAATGAACGAAACCGTTAAATTATAAACTAAACATTTAAAATTAAACTTATGAAAATGATGTACACCAACATCAAAATGATGTGCCTTGCCATGCTGGCCCTTGTGACTTTCTCTTGTAGTTCTAATGATGAAGATGGCTATATCGCCTCGACCCTCCGCAACCATGACTGGAAGGGTACGATCACCGAATACTATCAGAGTCGCTGGGGCATTTCCGGAACTGAATACGCCACTGTGATGTCTTTCGAGTCGAAAGACGCTTATTACACCAGTGGCAAGGGCTATGAGCTCGATTACAACACGACTTTGCCCAAGGAGAACTACGCCTTCTGCACCTTCAAGTGGTTCATTGTCGATGGCGATATCACCATTATCTATGACGATGCCAAGTGGAATCCCGTATATATCGTTGACTATCAGTTGAACGGCAATAGCTTCTATGGCTATATTTACGACGGTTCGGACCGCCGCATCCAGTTCGACCTTGAGAGTACCCAGTTTGCAGATTGGGATTACTACAAAAAGAAGGGTTATCGCGATATCACCACCAGCTATCGTGCCAGTGGTATGCCTGCCGGCTCTGTCAGTGTGGCCAGCGGTATCTTCGCCGAGAAGTTGAACAACATGAAATAAAAAACTCATCCTACGAGCAACACGCCGTTTCTCTGCCAGAGAAACGGCGTGTTGCTATGAGAGAAACGGCCTTTCTCTCATCGTGATATTACTAAGATGAAAAAAGTTTTATCATCTTTTTCTTGCAAAAGCACATCTTTTTACAAAAAACATTGTAACTTTGCAGACTTTTTTTCAACAGAGAATTATTACCAATTAATTAAAAAGAATAAAAATGATAAGAGTGCTTACACCTATTCGAAAGACATGGTTGTGGCTACTGATGCTGCTGATGTGTGCGCCCAGCCTTCAGGCAAAGCGTGTGAACGAGGCGAGTGCCGCCAACATTGCAAAGCGGTTTATACGCTTGGCTGACAAGGGTGTCAAAAGAATGATGCCGGCAAAAGCGGCGAAACAGAGTTCAGAGGAACAGCCTTACTACATCTTTACGGGCGCCGATGGCAAAGGATTTGTCATCGTGGCTGCCGACGACGTGGCCCGTCCGATATTAGGTTATTCTGTTGATGGAGTGATATCGGACAACGCCGAATTGCCTGCACCCATGGAGGATTGGCTGTCGTCGGTGAGCAAGCAGATTATGCAGGCCAGAGAGCAGGGTGTGACACAGACGGCCGAGGTGGCCCAGGAATGGAATGCCGACAGTGTTGGCACAACGATAGTGCAGTTGCAGACCGCCCAATGGAATCAGTTTGCACCTTACAATAACCAGTGCCCTATGGATAAAGGTTCGAGAAGCATTACTGGATGCGCGTGTACTGCTCACGCCATTCTGATGAAGTATTATGGATATCCTTTGGCAGGCAGGGGAACGACACCGGCATATATTACGAATACAAAGAAGATTCTTGTGCCGGAAAGAGACTTGAATCATGCCTATGACTGGGACAATATGCCGATGGAATATTTGAATGGACAGTATAATGAAGAGCAGGCAAACAGCGTGGCTATGCTGATGGCTGATATTGGTGCCGCCATTCAGGCAGACTATGCGAAAGAAGTCACGCAAGCTGCTGTGGGAAAGAGTGGGCTTTACAAGTATTTTGACTACTATCCTGGTAAACTCAAACAGAAAGATGACTTTGATACTGAGGACTGGTATCAGATGTTGCGCGAAGAGCTCGACAAGAGTCGCCCCGTGATATATCGTGCTGCAGACGTGGCAGATGGAGAAGGACATATCTTCCTGCTTGACGGCTATACGGATAAGAATTTCTTTGGTGTGAACTGGGGATGGGGTGGCTATGGTAATGGTTATTTCACTCTTGATGCCATGCATGTGGAAAATTATAAGTATGACACGGGACAGTTGGCTTCGTTTAGCTGTGTGCCGATGCCTAATTACGAGGGCGGGGATGTCGCGCAGGTTGGTAATATGAAATACCCGTCGCTGGTAGTGGCCATTGATGATGCGCCTGATGGAGTGCCAACAACCATTGAGATGCTGAATGACGAGGAAATACTCCAGATGTTGGTTCCAGAGAAGAAGGATGTCGCCATCCACCTCAACGACAACTCGATTAAAATAAAATTTGGCATTATTAACTTGGGCCGCCTGAGTGTGACAGGAACGGATTCGTCACTCATCTCTTGCCAGAATAATAACGAGGTGTTCTGCAACTATGGTGTGCTTGACATTAACGGCGGAACCTACAAAAACACATTACAAGAAGCACCACAGGGAGAAACTGACTATCGTCGCTGTCTCTGGAGTGATGTAAACACTCAGACTCGCATCAGCAATGCAACTTTCGAGGCGGGCGGTCAGGTTGTCTGCACGAATGGCAGATTGATTATCGAGTCGGGAACATATACTTGTACGGGGAATAGTATCGTTGTTTCCAACTTTTGCACCACAGACTCTATGAAGATTCTGGGTGGTAATTTCATCAACAATGCAACTTCATTCTCGGGTAACGATTCCCGTTGCAGCCTCTGGTCAACACAGAACAGTAAGACTTATGTCGGCAATGCTTCATTTACGAATAAGCGCGGAACTCATAACATGTTCTTCCACGGTTCAGCTGAGATTGACGGAGCTGTTGTGGAAACAGAGATAGGCAATTTCGGTTGTGTGGTAGGACAGACTGGCAATGTGGTAATGGATGATTGCAGAATGGCTGCCAAGGTTAATTTCTATGCTCTGGAGGGTGGTAAGGTGAGCTGTAAAGGCGGCTTGTATTCCACTATGGTTAATAAGAGCTTCCTGGCAGATGGATACCAGTGTGTGGCAAACACGCAGGAGGAAACCTCGGGGAAATATCCCTACAGGGTGCAGCAGATCGTTATCGATGGCCTCCGTCAGGCCTTGCAGGACGAAGGCAAGACGGCCAATCTCTATTACGATGCCAAGGGCATGCAGCAGAGCGGCATCAAACGAGGCATGAACATCATTCGCAGGAGCGACGGAAAGACGGTGAAGGTCTTTTCGAAATAGTAAATAAAACAAAACTTTCCGGCTGAGTGGTTCAGCCGGAAAGTTTTGTTTTATGCCTCAAACTCTTTGAGTTCTTGCAGGTTGCTCTCTATCTCCTGCATGGTTTGCTGGTGTTTTTTCCATCCTACCCATCCGCAGAGCAGGCCGCAGGTAAAGCCGAGGGCAACGAAAAAGATACCCATGGGCGAGGTGGTATTCTCGAAAAAGAGTGTCAGGCAGATGCCCAGGAATGCCAGGGGCAGACAGATGACAGTCTCATAGACATAGCCGCGCTTGTAGTTGGTCAGGGTGCGAAGCTGTGTCTGAATGCCGCTCATCACATTGAAGCGTGAAAGGAGGATGAGGCGACAGACCACCATGAACAGTCCCAACACGCAGACTCCTTCGAGCAGATAGAACGAGACGTCGTGGAAAATGCCCTTGGAATGGAGCAGGGGGATGACAACGGCGGGGATGAATAGGGTGGTGAAGAGGTTGAAGATGGCTTGTCGGCGCAGGCGCTCATAATGCGTCTGGTTCTTGCCTCTGAGCAGCTCTTTCAGCATGCGCTCGTTATATACTTCGCTCTTCGAGAGACGCTCGTCAAGCTTGTTCCACTTCTGTTTCAGTTCTTCAAGTTCCATAATTCAGTTTTTCGATTTTTTAATTGTTAGACATTTTGCGGAGCTTCGCCTTGATGCGGTTGATGCGCACTCCCACATTGATGACGGAAAGCTCGAGTATTTCTGCAATCTCCTCATAACTTTTTTCTTCCAGCCACAGCAGAATCAGCGCGCGTTCCAACTTGCCAAGGCGGTTGATGAGGGCATAGAGCTCATGCAGGTTTTCTCTCTCCTGTTCATCGACGACGATGTTGTTCATTGACAGGGTGAGCGCCACCGTCTGAGGTCCTTTGTTCGATGAGCGGAGCCACGACAGACAGGTGTTCACTGCAATGCGATAGACCCATGTAGCGGGATTGCTGTCGCCACGAAACTTGGAAAAGCCTCGCCATAGGTTCAGCGTCACCTCCTGGTAAAGGTCGTTGATGGTATCGTCGTCCGAGGCGTACATGAAGCATACCTTATAGATGGTCTGCTTGTAGTCCTCCAGGAAACTGAGAAACATTTGTTCTTGTTCGTTCATTGTTTTCTTGCGATTTTAATGTTGTTCTCTATTATATTAGTCGCAGAAAAATCGAAAAACTTACATTCGGTCTCATTTTTTTGCGCAAAATTACGATTTTTCTTCTGAACAACAAAAAAATGGACACCATTTACCCGTTTTTCACCAATTAATCACTAACTTTGCGCCCGAATTAGAAAACCAATAAGAAACAATGATTAGAAAAGCTGGCAAAAACGATATCAAGCGCATCATTGAGTTGCTGCATCAGGTAAACATGGTGCACCACGTGATTCGTCCCGACTTGTTCAAACCCCATACCACGAAATACAGTGAGCAGGAACTGGAGGCGATGCTCGGCGACGAGAGCAAACCCATCTTCGTCTTCGACGATGGCGAGGTGGAGGGCTATGCCTTCTGTCAGGTCTCTGAGGTGAAGGACAATCAGCTGCTGGTGGACAACAAGTCGCTGTATGTCGATGATATCTGCGTGGACGAGAATGCGCGCGGTAAGCATGTGGGCAAGGCGCTCTACGAACATGTGCGCGACTATGCCAAGTCCATCGGTTGTCACCACATCACGCTCAATGTGTGGGAGGGCAACGATGCGGCCATCAGTTTCTATCGTAACATGGGCATGCAGGTGCAGAAAACAACAATGGAACTAATTTTTTAAAGATACAGACACAATGACTACAAAGGACATTTACTTGGCAGGAGGCTGCTTCTGGGGTACAGAGCATTATTTTAAACAGATTGAGGGCGTCGTGGAGACAGAGGTGGGATTCGCCAACGGACACACCGAGAACCCTACATATAAAGAGGTATATACCGACGAGACAGGCCATGCCGAGACGGTACACGTCAGATTCAATCCTGATGTGGTGAGCCTGGAGTTCCTGCTCCAGATGTTTTTCAAGGCGATTGACCCCGTGAGTTTGAACAAGCAGGGACATGACGAGGGAACACGTTATCGTACAGGTATTTATTATACCGACGATGCTGATCTGGCTGTGATTGACAAGGTGTATGCCGAGGAGCAGCAGAAGTACGATCAGCCCCTGGCTGTAGAGAAGCAGCCCTTGGATCGTTTCTATACGGCAGAGGAGTATCATCAGGATTATCTGGACAGGAATCCCACGGGCTATTGCCACCTGCCTCAGTCGCTCTTCGAGTTTGCAAGGACAGCAAAAGTGAAGAAATAAAAAGAAGATTGTTTTAAGATAAAAGAAAACTGTAGATTAGATGAAAAGACTTTTTCTGGCATTGATCGTCATGTTCAGCATGATGGCGACCCAGGCTCAGAATGCGTCGCAGCCCAACGAGGCCCGCAAGACGTTTGACAAGGTATATAACATGGTGTTCGGTCTGCAGGGCTCAACACTGCGCTATGACGTGAACATCGTCGGACTGTATAAAACCCACGGCACCATCTGGTATAAGGGCAAGAAGCAGCGTTTTTCTGACGAGCGCGTCAACACCTGGAACGATGGCACTACGGCCTATATGGTGTTCCGCAAGAAGAAAACAGTGGAGATACACGCTGCCAACTCTGACAAGAAGGACAAGTATTCGGGCAAGTTTAAATTCGACCTTGACGACTTTGACTATAGCATGAAGACCGAAGGACAGGATTTGCTCTTCATACTGAAGCAGCGTAAGAAAGCAAAGGGAACGATTAAAGAGGTTCGCGCGCTAGTTGATGCTAAGTCGCTGGCTCCCAAATATGTAAGGGTTAAGGTGGCACTCTTCTGGGCGAAGATAAAAATCAGTAACTTCAAGTCGGGTGGCATCTCTGACGATATGTTTGTCTTCCCTGCCAAGAACTATAAAGAGGGCTATAAGTGGATTGACAAACGCAACGATTAACGATTAGTGACGATGGCTGAGACAGACGTCGCAAATGCCGCAATCGCTGCTGCGTGTCTCGCCAAAGTAATTCAGTAACAGGCGACTTCTGCAATAGAGGTCGCTTGTTGCGTATTCCAGCATCTTGTCAATGCGCTGAACATAGCGGGCCTTAAGCTCGTCATAGATGGCGGGACTGATAACCAGATGCTCAGACAACTCGCGACGCTGGGTGTAGCGGATAAAGGGGATGTGCTTTTGGGGAATGAAGTTGAGGATGCGCTTCTGGGTCAGCGAGCGTAGCGTCATATAGACCTGTGGCTTGGTCAGGCCACACAACTCGGCCAGTATGCTTTCGTCAATGTAGCCATAGTCCTGAAACAGTCCGCTATAGGTGCGTAGAAGGGCGGTGATGACGGTATCCTCTTGGGGCGTGTTGCCGTGAAGACGATAGAGCTCGTCGCGCTCAAGGATAAACTTCACCCTTGCTTGGGTGTCGTCTTCGTCGCGATAGTCAATATAGCCGGCACGGGTCAGTATCCTCAAAGCCGATATGGTGGGGATGGGGAAACGCTTAAAGTTGCGGCAGAAACGCTCGATGGGAAACTCGAAGGTGGCATTATAGCCCGAGCCCACGCCAATCTGATAGAAATAGGCCAGTTGGTCATAGATGGCGCGGATATAGTCTTTCTCGGGGAAGGTATCAACAATGCGCTTCTTCAGTTTCATCTTCTCGGTGCCATCGGTCAGTAGCACGGCATACGACTTCTTCCCATCGCGTCCAGCACGGCCTGCCTCCTGGAAATAGGCCTCCAAACTGTCGGGACAGTCCATGTGGACCACCGCGCGTACGTCGGGCTTGTCGATGCCCATGCCAAAGGCATTGGTGGCCACGATGACGCGCACGATATTGTCCTGCCATTGGCGTTGGCGTTGGTCCTTCACCTGATTGTCGAGTCCGGCGTGAAAGAAAGTTGCCTTGATGCCTGCCTTGTTGAGCATATCAGCATATTCTTTGGTGCGCTTCCTGCTGCGTACATAGACGATGGCAGACCCCTTGACGCTCTCAAGGATATGCACCAGTTCGTTTTCCTTGTTGATGGTAGGGCGCACCACATAGGCTAGGTTCTTGCGCTCGAAACTCATGCGGAAGACATTGAAGTCCTCATTCCTTACTCCACTGTCCTCTTTCCACTTTCCACCTTCCTCTTTCCTCTTTAATTTCTCTTGGATATCCTCCACCACCTCGGGCGTGGCTGTGGCAGTAAGCGCCAGCACGGGCACACCGGGCAGTTCCTTGCGGATGTCGGCAATCTCCAGATAAGAAGGGCGGAAATCATAGCCCCACTGACTGATGCAGTGGGCTTCGTCCACGCAGATGAAGCACACCTTCATGTGGCACAGCTTTTGGCGAAACAAGTCGGACGAGAGACGTTCGGGCGAGACATATAGAAGTTTGACGCCTCCGAAGATGGCATTCTCAAGGGTCACCACAATCTGGTCGTGACTGAGGTCGGAATAGATGGCTGAGGCCTTGATACCCCTTTGGCGCAGGTTCTGCACCTGGTCTTTCATTAGGGCAATGAGGGGAGTGATGACGATGCACACGCCTTCCTGCGCCAATGCAGGCACCTGAAAGGTGATGCTCTTGCCACCGCCCGTTGGCATCAGTCCCAGGGTGTCGTGGCCAGCGCCAATAGACTCGATAATCTCGCGCTGAATGCCGCGGAAATCATTATAGCCCCAATATTCTTTCAGGATTTTTTTGAAGTCATCCATAAACCTCAAATATCAAACCTCCAACCTCAAATCTCTCAAACCTCCTCAGATGGCTTGATATCCTCAATCTGCAATTGCACCTCGCCACGCTTGTAGATGTTCTCTTCGATGGTATAGCAGATGTCGAACGAACGCTTTGACTTGATGTAGCGGGCTGCCTGACTCTGACCGAAGGCGATGCCGTTCATCACGTTCGATGAGCGTGAGTCAACCAGTTCGAGTTTGATGTGCTCCTGCTGCTTGCCCACTACCTTCGACGTGCCATAGTCATACACACCCCGTGTGCAGAACAGAGGTTTGGGGTTCTCAGGACCGTGAGGTGCAAACTTCTTCAGGTCGTTGTGCATCTTCTTGGTGATATCCTTGAAGTCCACCTCCGACTCAATGTCAATGGTGGCCTCGGTCTGCTCAATATGGATGTGCTCACTGACGTACTGCTGGAAGCGGCGACGGAACTCAGGAATGTTTTCAACCTTCAGCGACAGTCCCACGGCATAGGTGTGGCCTCCGAAGTTCTCCAACAGATCGCGACAACTCTTCACGGCGTCGTAAATGTCATAGCCTGCCACGCTGCGGGCAGAGCCTGACGCCATGCCGTCGTTGCACGACAGAACCACCGTGGGGCGGAAATACATATCCGTCATGCGTGAGGCAACGATGCCCACCACGCCTTTCTTCCATCCTTCACCATAGAGCACGATGGCAGCCTGATGTTCCTGACTCTCCAGGCGGGCCACAATCTGGTTGGCCTCTTCGGTCATCTGTTTGTCGATGTCCTTGCGCTGCTCGTTGTATTCATTGATATGGGTGGCCTCGGTCAGTGCGCGCTGGAAGTCCTTTTCCACCAGCAAGTCAACGGTCTCGATGCCGTTCTGCACGCGTCCGCTGGCGTTGATGCGAGGTCCAATCTTGAAGATGATGTCGCTCATAGTGATCTCGCGACCTGTGAGTCCACAGATTTCGATGATGCTCTTCAGACCCACTGAGGGGTTCTGGTTCAACTGCTTCAGTCCGTGGAAGGCCAGAATGCGGTTTTCGCCCATCACTGGCACGATGTCGGCAGCAATACTGACGGCACAGAAGTCGAGTAGGGGGATGAGTTGCGAGAAGGGGATGCCGTTGTTCTTGGCAAAAGCCTGCATGAACTTGAAGCCTACGCCGCAGCCACACAAGTCCTTGAAGGGATAGGTGGAGTCAACACGCTTTGGATTGAGAATAGCCACTGCGCGGGGCAACTCATCGTCAGGCACGTGGTGGTCGCAGATAATGAAATCAATGCCTAGGCTCTTGGCATAGTCAATCTCTTCGATAGCCTTGATGCCACAGTCGAGCACAATGATGAGCTTGACATTTGTCTCGGCAGCATAATCCAAGCCTTTACGGCTGATGCCGTAACCCTCTTCATAGCGGTCGGGAATGTAGTACTCGATGTTCGAGTAGAATTGCTGTAGGAACTTGTACACCAGTGCCACTGCTGTGCAGCCGTCCACGTCATAGTCGCCATAGACCATGATGCGCTCTTTGCGACCCATCGCATCGTTCAGGCGGTCCACTGCCACGTCCATGTCGTTCATCAGGAACGGGTCTATCAGTTCGTTGAGCATGGGACGGAAGAAGCGTTTCGCCGCCGATTCTGTCCTGATGCCTCGCCTGATAAGCAGGTCAGCCAGCACCGGGCTCATGCCGATCTTCTCGGCCAGCTCGTTAGCCTGTTGCTTGTGCTCTGGTGTAGGTTGTTCGTAATTCCATTTAAAATTCATTATATTGTTATTTTTTATCTGCGCTTTAGGTGCCAAAATCGCCTATTAAGGCAAAATAGCATACAAAGGTAACGATAAAAAATGAAAAAACGGAAAAATCTGCTGTTTTTTAACAGATTCTTCCGCTTTTTTATCAATTATAGCGTCTGAGGCTTAGATGCCGAGCTTTTTGCGAATGTTCTTGGGAATGGCGTTTTTGTTGATCAGGAAGTCCATGGTGTTGGCAGCGATGAAGGTCTTGGTCATGTACCAGATGCCTTTGTAGTCGCCAGTCTCACCCCATGAGTTCTTTACCATGTAGTACTCCTTGCCGTTCTGGTCCTTGGCGATGCCGTAGATCAGCATGCCGTGGTCGTCGGTCAGTTCCCAGTTGTCGAAACGCTCCTGGCGCATCTCCTGTGTGGCAACCACCTCGGGAACGGTGCATCCCAGTGAGTCGATGAGGTTCTTCTTCTTGGCTGCAGTCATCTTGAGCCACTTAGCCATGTCGCTGCCAGCCAGACTCTCGGTCTTCTTGGTGTCGATGGCGTAGGCCAGACCAGAGCGAGTGAAGCCGTCTTCGCTCACGTCACCGCCCCAGGCAATGGTATAACCATTGTTCACGGCGTTGTCGATGATCTGCATCATCTCGTCCATGGGCACGTTATAGCTGTGAGGGAAGCGCCAGTTGTCCTGCACCTCTACGGCAAAGCTGGTGTAGAAGGGGTGGTGTGTGTAGCTGGTGATACTCACATAGTCGTCGAGATTAATGCCGAGGCTCTGCATGAAGCTCTTCGGTGTGTATTTCTTGCCCTCATAGGTAAACTCCTTGGGACACTCGCCCAGATAAGCGTCGAGGATGCCCTGCAGTCCCACCTTCCACTGGTTAGAGATCTTCTTGGCGCTGCTCTTTGATACGGCAGCCACATAAGGCTCGAGCAGTGAGAAGAACTCGTTGAAGTTATTCAGTGAGTCTCCATAGAGTGAACCAGGGAAAGGCATGATACCCTGAGGCACGATACCGTGGGTCTTCATTGTGGCCAGCACGTCCTCAGCACTACCGCCCTGGGCAAACTGACAGTCGCCGTGGAAACGAACCACCTGGATAGCACGCTCCATATAGGTCTTGTTGGCAACGAAAGCCTCGTCGAGGTCATAGGTCTTGCCCGTAGCCTTCAGAATCTCGGCCTCAAAGAATGACAGGGTGCTATAGTCCCAGCAGGTACCCGAACGATTCTGGTCCTTGATGCTGGTGATAGGATTCTCTTTGATTGTTGTAAATACTGGTTTGTTTGACGCGGTCGAGTCTTTCTTCTCCTCGGCCTGTGCGCCCAAGGCCATCACGGCCAGCAGCGCGAGTGAAAATAGTTTTTTCATTAAAAATTCAATTAGTTTTTGTTCATAAAGTCTTCTAATTCAGCGGGATGATAGGGGATGCGTTTGCTTCCCAGGAAGCGGCATCCGTCCTTCGTAATCAGTAGGTCGTCCTCAATGCGAATGCCGCCAAAGTCCTTGTAGGTCTCCAGCAGGTCGAAGTTAAGGAACTCCTTGCAATGGCCCTCTTCACGCCACAGGTCAATGAGGTGGGGGATGAAGTAGATGCCCGGTTCGTCGGTCACCACAAAGCCTTCCTCCAGTTTGCGACCCATACGCAGACAGTTGGTGCCAAACTGCTCAAGGTTGGGATGGGTCTCCTCGTCGAAACCCACATAGATCTGTCCCAGTCCTTCCATATCGTGTACGTCCATGCCCATCATGTGACCCAGTCCGTGGGGCAGGAACATGGCGTGAGCACCAGCGCGTACGGCCTCTTCGGTGTCGCCTTTCATCAGTCCCAGCTCTTTGAGTTTGTCGGTCATCAGACGGCATACGGCAAAGTGCACGTCGGCATATTTCACGCCGGGTTTAGCCACCTGTAGCACGTAGTCGTGACACTGCTCTACGATAGAGTAAATCTCAAGTTGTTTTTGAGAGAACTTGCCACTGACAGGCATTGTGCGGGTGTTGTCGCTGCAATAGTCGTCCAACTCGCAACCAGCATCACATAGAGCCAGTCGGCCAGCCTCCAATGGTGCATCGCTGGGATTGCCGTGCATAATCTCGCCGTGCTGGCTGAAGATGGTGGCAAAGCTGACACCCTGAGCCAGTGAACGGGCGATGCCGTCCACCTGTCCGCCAATGAAACGCTCGGTGACACCAGGCTTGATGAGCAGCTGGGCAGTGGTATGCATGGCATAACCCACGTCGCAGGCACGCTCAATGGCCTCAATCTCCTGAGGCTCCTTGGTGGCACGCATCTTCACCACAGCCTTGATGAGTGGCAGCGAGGCGGACTCTTTCTGCTTTGAGGGATGAATGCCCAGCAAATCCATGATGATAATCTTGGTGTCGTGGCGATAGGGAGGCAGAAAATGAATCTGTCGCTTCTCGTCCTGCGCTTTCTTGATGATGGCCTGCAACTCCTTCATGGGGGCTGTCTTGTTGACGCCTACCTGTGCTGCCAGGTCGCTGACGCTGGGCACGAAGCCCATCCATACGATGTCCTCAATGTCAATATCGTCGCCAATGAGCATCTCCTGGTTGTTGTCCACGTCGATGACACCTACCAAGGTGTCTCTGTGCTGACCGAAATAGTACAGGAATGATGAGTCCTGACGGAACGGTGCATAGCCGTTAGCGGGATAATTAGCAGGTGCTTCGTTGTTGCCAAACAGCAAAACGAGTCCGCTTCCCACCAGCCGTTTCAGTTCTTCACGGCGTCGAATATAAGTCTCTTTTTCAAACATAATGATAAGAAAAATGCGTTCTAACTTGAAAAACGATGCAAATTTACGCATTTTTTATGAAAAAATATTATCTTTGCAGCAAATTTTTGTTAAGGACACAGATATGGAGCGTTTAGGACATAACACAGGGTTGGTTCTCGAGGGCGGCGGCATGCGCGGCGTCTTCACCAGCGGTGTGCTTGATGCCCTGATGAAGCATGAGATGTATTTCCCTTATGTGGTGGCTGTCTCGGCCGGAGCCTGCAATGGTTTGTCTTATATGAGTCGCCAGCCACGCCGTGCCCGATTCTCTAATATCGATATGCTCCGACGCTATGGTTACCTGTCGCTAAAGCACCTTCTGGTGAAGGGTAGCATCTTCGATCCCAATATCCTGTATGAGCGTTTCCCTGCGGAGATAGCGCCGTTTGACTATGATACCTATGCCCATAATCCGGCGCCCTTCGAGATGGTCACCACTAATTGCCTCACTGGTCAGGCGGAATATCTCTCCGAGAAGCACGACCCCCGTCGCCTCACATCCATCGCCAAGGCCAGCAGTTCGTTGCCTTATGTGGCCCAGGTGACGAAAGTTGATGGCATCCCGATGCTCGATGGCGGTATTGTTGATTCCATCCCCGTGCTTCGTTCTGTCAGTCAGGGTCATTCGTTCAATGTGGTGGTGATGACGCGCAACATGGGTTTCCGCAGTACGGAGCGTGACATGAAGATTCCACCTATTATATATAAAGAGTACCCCCGACTGCGTGTGGCGTTGAGCCATCGGGTGGAGGTATATAACGAACAACTCGAAATGGTGGAGCGTATGGAGCGGTGGGGCGAGATACTCGTCATCCGTCCTCAGCGAAAGATGGAAGTGGGGCGCACTTGTAGCGACATTGCCAAGCTGGAGCGACTCTATGAAGAGGGTTACGAGGAGGGTGACAAGTTTTGTAAGAACTATTTGTTATAGAAAATGCTATTTGCTTACAGTTTTATCAACAGTTGCGTTGTTTTTCTTACGATTTATTTGTTTAATTGCTGAAAAAGTTGTAATTTTGCAAATTCAAGGCATTATTTATTTTAAGGTAAAAAGAAAATGAGTGACAGATTGTATGTTTTCGACACAACGCTACGTGACGGTGAACAGGTACCAGGATGCCAATTGAACACCGTAGAGAAGATTCAAGTAGCAAAAGCCCTTGAGATGTTGGGCGTAGATGTGATTGAAGCAGGATTTCCCATTAGTAGTCCTGGAGATTACAACTCAGTGATTGAGATTTCCAAGGCAGTGACGTGGCCCACTATTTGTGCGTTGACCCGTGCCGTTCAGCGAGATATTGATGTGGCTGCCGATGCTTTGCGTTATGCCAAGCACAAGCGCATCCACACGGGCATTGGCACCAGCGATGCCCATATCAAGTATAAGTTTAACAGCACCCGCGAGGAAATCATCGAACGTGCCGTGGCTGCGGTGAAGTATGCCAAGCGTTTCGTTGACGATGTGGAGTTCTATGCTGAGGACGCCGGTCGTACAGACAATGAATATCTGGCGCAGGTGGTCGAGGCCGTCATCAAGGCAGGTGCCACCGTCGTCAATATCCCCGATACCACAGGCTACTGTCTGCCTAACGAGTTTGGCAGTAAGATACGCTATCTGATGGAGCATGTCGATAATATCGACCGCGCCATTATCTCTACCCATTGTCACAACGACCTGGGCATGGCCACCGCCAACACCCTCGAAGGTGTGCTCAATGGTGCCCGTCAGGTGGAGGTGACCATCAATGGTATTGGTGAGCGCGCCGGCAATACTTCTCTGGAAGAGATTGCCATGATTCTGAAATGCCATAAAGGCATTGATATCGAGACGAATATCAATACACAGAAGATCTATCCCACCTCGCGTTTGGTGTCCAGTCTGATGAACATGCCCGTTCAGCCCAATAAGGCTATTGTAGGCCGTAATGCCTTTGCCCATTCCAGCGGCATTCATCAGGACGGCGTGTTGAAGAACGTACAGACTTATGAGATCATGGACCCCAAGGACGTGGGTATTGATGACAATTCTATTGTTCTCACCGCACGCAGTGGCAGGGCTGCTTTGAAGCATCGTCTGCATGTGAATGGCGTGGACGTGAGTGACGATGAAGTGGTTGACAAGATATACGAGAAGTTCCTGCAATTGGCTGACCTTAAGAAGGAGGTGAGCGATGTGGATGTAATGATGTTGGCAGGTGCCGATACGGCCGACCATCATGCTGTGAAGTTGGACTTCCTCCAGGTGACCACTGGTAAGGGCGTCAAGAGTGTGGCATCTATTGGTCTCGACATCAGTGGTCAAAAGTTTGAGGCAGCCTCGTCAGGCAATGGTCCTGTGGATGCAGCCATCAAGGCCCTTAAGAAGATTATCATGAAGCAGATGACGCTAAAGGAATTCACCATCCAAGCCATCTCTAAAGGCTCTGATGATGTGGGTAAGGTACACATGCAGGTGGAGTATCAAGGCATCATGTACTATGGCTTCGGTGCCAATACCGACATTGTGACGGCTTCTGTTGAAGCATACATTGACTGTATCAACAAATTTAAGAAGGAATCATGAATACACTTTTCGATAAAATATGGGACCGCCACGTGGTACAAACGGTGACAGATGGTCCCACACAGCTTTATATTGACCGACTCTATTGCCATGAGGTAACATCGCCTCAGGCGTTCGACGGCATGCGTCAGCGTGGATTGAAATGTTTCCGTCCGCAGCAGATTTTCTGTATGCCTGACCACAACACACCCACACACGATCAGGACAAACCTATTGAGGATCCTGTATCCAGAAAACAGGTTGATATTCTTGAGCGCAATGCACGCGAATTTGGTCTGGCCCACTTTGCCATGGGCTCTCGTGATAATGGTGTCATCCATGTTGTGGGTCCAGAGAAGGGGCTCTCGCTCCCTGGCATGACCATTGTCTGTGGCGACTCACATACGTCAACCCACGGTGCCATGGGTGCAGTGGCCTTTGGCATCGGCACCTCTGAGGTAGAGATGGTCATGGCCTCACAGTGCATCTTGCAGCAGAAGCCCAAGACGATGCGTATCACTCTCAACGGTACCCTGCAGAAGGGTGTAACGGCCAAGGATGTGGCACTCTATCTAATGGCAAAATTGACAACCTCAGGAGCTACAGGCTATTTCGTGGAATATGCTGGTGACGTGGTTAAGAATCTCACCATGGAAGGACGCCTGACGCTTTGCAATCTGTCGATTGAGATGGGTGCTCGTGGTGGGATGATTGCTCCCGACGAGACAACCTTCGAGTACCTGAAAGGTCGCGAGTATGCACCTCAGGGAACAGCATGGGATGAGGCCGTGGCTTATTGGAAGACACTGAAGAGCGGTGACGATGCAGTGTTTGATAAGGAATTGACTTTTCAGGCCGAGGATATCGAGCCACGTATCACCTTCGGCACCAATCCTGGCATGGGTATCGGCATCACGAAGAACATTCCCTCCGAAGGAGGGGTGAATTTCCATAAGTCCCTTGGATATATGGGTTTCAAACCAGGCGAAAAATTGCTGGGCAAGAAGATTGACTATGTGTTCCTAGGTGCCTGCACCAATGGTCGCATTGAGGATTTTCGTGCCTTTGCCTCTATTGCCAAAGGGCGTAAGAAAGCAGAGAATGTGGTGGCTTGGCTGGTGCCTGGCTCATGGGCTGTTGACAAGCAGATCCGTGATGAGGGACTTGACAAGGTGCTCGAAACCGCTGGCTTCGCTATTCGTCAGCCTGGCTGTTCGGCTTGTCTGGCAATGAACGATGACAAGGTACCAGCAGGAAAGTACGCCGTATCTACCTCGAACCGTAATTTTGAGGGCCGTCAGGGACCAGGCGCACGCACCATTCTTTGCTCGCCTTTAGTGGCTGCCGCTGCTGCAGTTACAGGTGTCATCACCGACCCACGAGAGTTGTTAAGCTAATAGTGAAAAGTGAATAAATTGCTTCTGCAAGATGAAAGAGAAATTTGATATCATTACAAGCACCTGCGTTCCTCTGCCCTTAGAGAATGTAGATACCGACCAGATTATCCCAGCCCGTTTTCTCAAAGCCACCGACAAGGAGGGCTTTGGCGATAATCTATTCCGCGACTGGCGATACGACAAAGACGGAAACCCCATCAAGGACTTTGTTCTGAATGATCCTACTTATGGTGGATGCATTCTTGTGGCTGGCAAGAACTTCGGTTCCGGTTCCAGTCGTGAGCATGCCGCATGGGCCATTGCCGGTTATGGCTTTCGCGTGGTAATCAGCTCATTTTTTGCTGATATTCACAAGAACAACGAACTCAATAATTTCGTTCTGCCCGTGCAGGTCTCAGAGGATTTTCTTCAGGAACTCTTCCAGACCATCCAGGCCAACCCGCAGACTCAGGTTGAAGTTGACCTGCCCAATCAGACGATTACCAACAAAGCCACAGGGCGTAGCGAGCATTTCGACATCAATGGCTATAAGAAGCACTGCCTGATGAATGGACTCGACGATATCGACTTCTTGGTGGCTAACCAGCAAAAGACAGAAGAATGGGAACAGCACAACAAGTAAACGCCTATCAGCGTATTCCGCCCTTCGTCGAAATCATGGACTCTACACTGCGCGACGGAGAACAGACCAATGGTGTGTCGTTCTTGCCGCACGAGAAGTTGGTGATGGCTCGCAAACTGCTCTCTGATGTGAATGTTGATCGCATCGAAGTGGCTTCAGCGCGTGTATCTGATGGCGAACATGAGGCTGTGTCCAAAATCTGTGCCTATGCGCAGAAAAACGGATTGCAGGATCGTGTTGAAGTCCTTGGCTTTGTTGATGACGGTAAGAGTATTGAATGGATAGCCTCGTGTGGCGGTCGGGTGGTGAACCTCTTGGCCAAGGGCTCTTTGAAGCATTGCACACATCAGTTGCACAAAACGCCCGAGGAGCATATCGATGATATTCTGAATGAACTCAACTACGCTGCCGACAAAGGTATTAGCGTAAACCTTTATTTAGAGGACTGGTCAAACGGCATGAAGGACTCGCCCGAGTATGTCTATCAACTCATGGACCGCCTTGTGGCAACAGCAGCCATCAAGCGTTTCATGTTGCCCGACACTTTGGGCGTGATGAATCCCTTGCAGGTCATTGAGTATTTCCGTAAAATGATAAAGCGCTATCCAGATGTTCACTTCGACTTCCACGCCCACAATGACTATGACCTTGCGGTGAGCAACTCTTTGGCTGCCGTGCTGAGTGGTGCCCGCGGCCTTCATGTCACGGTGAATGGGTTGGGTGAGCGTTGCGGCAATGCGCCGATGGCCTCTGTTCAGGCCATTCTGAAAGATCAGTTCCATGCCAAGACAAACATTGTGGAGAGTCAGCTTAACGACCTCTCGCGCATGGTTGAGAGTTTCAGTGGCATCAGCGTCGCCCCCAATCAACCCATTGTGGGCGAGAATGTGTTCACCCAGGTGGCTGGCGTTCATGCCGATGGCGATTCCAAGGACAAACTCTATTATAATGAATTGATGCCAGAACGTTTTGGCCGCAAGCGAGAATATGCCTTGGGCAAGAATTCTGGCAAGGCAAATATTGCCAAGAATCTTGAGGAACTGGGCTTGGAACTGACGCCCGAACAGACGCGCCGTGTCACCCAGCGCATTACTGAGTTGGGCGATAAGAAGGAGATCGTCACCCAGGAAGACCTTCCCTATATCGTGTCCGACGTGCTCAAGCATGACGGCTCCGACGAAAAGGTCAAGCTCATCAGTTATGTGGTATCAACGGCCTATGGCCTGCGCCCCGGTGCCAATGTAAAAGTTGAAATCAACGGCCAGCAGTATGACGGCAGTGCGGTGGGAGATGGTCAGTACGACGCTTTCGTAAAGGCCCTGCGCTATATCTATAAAAAATATCTCAATCGTACGTTCCCCCTTTTGGCTAACTATCAGGTCACCATTCCCCCTGGTGGACGCACCGATGCCTTGGTGCAGACCGTTATTTCGTGGGACAACAACGGCAACATCCTTCGCACCCGTGGGCTAGATGCAGACCAGACCGAAGCAGCCATCAAGGCCACCTTCAAGATGCTGAATATCATAGAGAATGAAAAATCAAAATAAGTCGTAATAACGACAAAGAAAGAAAAATATGAAACTAAAAATAGCAATCCTCCCGGGTGATGGAATCGGCCCGGAAATCATGAAACAAGGAGTGGCTGTTCTCGATGCCATTGCAAAGAAGTGCGGTCATGAGTTCACATACGAAGAAGCATTGGTAGGAGCCTGCGCCATCGAAACCGTTGGCGATCCTTATCCTGAAGCTACCCACATGGCTTGTATGAATGCTGATGCCGTGCTCTTTGCGGCAGTGGGCGATTTGAAGTACGACAATAACCCCACGCTGAAGGTACGTCCTGAGACGGGCCTGTTGGCCATGCGCAAGAAGTTGGGCCTCTTTGCCAACGTGCGTCCTGTGGCCACGTTTGACTGCCTGCTCCATAAGTCTCCTCTCAAAGAGGAATTGTTGCGCGGTGCCGACTTCGTTGTTATCCGTGAGTTGACTGGCGGAATGTATTTCGGTGAGAAGTATCAGGACAACGACAAGGCCTTCGACACTAATGTCTATACGCGTCCAGAGATAGAACGTATTCTGAAGGTTGGCTTCGAGATGGCTATGACACGCAAGAAACACCTTACCGTGGTCGATAAGGCCAACGTATTGGCATCCAGTCGCTTGTGGCGACAGGTGGCTAAGGAGATGGAGTCACAGTATCCCGAGGTGACCACCGACTATATGTTCATCGACAATGCTTCGATGCGTGTGCTCACTGAGCCCCGCTTTTTCGATGTTATCGTCACTGAGAATACCTTTGGCGACATTCTTACCGACGAGACCTCGTGCATCACTGGTTCCATGGGTTTGCAACCCTCTTCATCGCTGGGTGAGCATACACCTCTCTTCGAGCCCGTGCATGGTTCGTGGCCACAAGCTGCCGGCCAGAATATTGCCAATCCGTTGGCACAGATACTCTCGGCCGCCATGCTTCTGGAGCACTTCGGGCTCAACGACGAAGGTAATCTTATTCGCACAGCTGTCAATGCCTCGCTCGATGCAAATGTTCGCACACCCGAGATTCAAGTGGAGGGCGGTGCTCATTATGGAACAAAAGAAGTTGGTCAATGGATTGTCGATTTTATCAAAAACTCTTGACCATAACTGTTCTATCAGCAGTTGTGTCATTGCAGACATTAGATGCTCAGACGCCCGACCAGTGGCGCGACTCGTTGTCCGTCCTCTCCAAGGCCATCAGCCAGCATCCCAAGTCTGTTGACCTGCGCCTCCGCAAAGCGGCAGCCAACATTGAACTCAGTCAGTGGGACTATGCCATCGAGGAATACGGGCGGGTGCTCGATCTGGAGCCGCGTAATCTCACGGCTCTCTATTTCCGCGCTTATGCCTACGGACAGATGCGCCGCTATACGCTGGCCAAGAGCGACTATGAGGCCATCCTGCGCCAGGTGCCTACCAATTTCAATGCGTTGCTTGGCCTGGCCATGACTAATCGTAAGTTGGACAAGCCTGTCGAAGCCCTCGACGCTCTCAACCAACTCGTACAGTTCTCCCCCGACTCGGCCTATGCCTATGCTGCGCGTGCCGGTCTTGAGACCGAGATGAATCAATACGATGCTGCCATCTTCGACTGGGACGAGGCTATCCGCCGCGACTCTGCCAATATCGAGTTCCGGGCATCCAAGGTCGATGTGCTCCTGACAATGAATAAAAAGAACGAGGCCCGCACCCTTCTCAACGAGATGATTCGTATGGGTGTGCCTCGTGCTGCACTGAAAGAATGGTTGGAGCGTTGCAAATAGGCAATGCTCCTTCCTTTTTTTCTTCTTATCCTTTGATCTCCTGGATATTTTTGATAGTGATATCTCGCTGTGGGAACGGAATCTCGATGCCGTTCTCATAGAGTGTGTCATAGACGCATTTCAGCACGTCGCTCACCACGTACGACTTCTTCACGGCATCGGCCCAGACAAACAGTTTGAAATCCACACTCGAGTCGTTCATGCCAACCATCACCGACTTCACCGTCTTCTCCGGATCCATCCATTCATGGTGCATGTTGTTCACGGCCTCCTCCACCAAGGTGGTCACCTGTTTCAGGTTCGAGCCGTAGGCCACGCCAAACGATATCTCTGCCAATACATAGCCGTGGTTGCGCGTCAGGTTCTTGTAGTTCTTCGCAAACAGCTGACTGTTCTGGAAGGTGATCACCTCGCCGTAGAGCGACTCCACGATGGTCGATGTGTAACTGATCGACGTTACTTTACCTTTCGTGCCATCCACTTCAATCCAGTCACCCACCTTGATGCGACCCGCCATCAACGAAGCACCATAGTAGATGTTCTCGATGATATCCTTTGATGCAAAACCGATACCTGTTGACAGACCACCTGAGATAGCCAGCAGCCACGAGATGCTGATATGCATGATTGACAGTGACATGATTAACCATACACCCCATACCAATACCTGTATCACGTTGCGCCCCATCACTTCCTTACTGGCAGCTGTACTCGGATCCTGCGTTTTGTAGTGCAGTCGCATAAAGGCCAGTGTGGTGCTCGATGCATACGAGAAGATGAAGAATAGGTTTATCACCATGCTCAGTTTCAGGATGCTAATCTGCAGATTCTCTAAGTCAATATAGTTTTTCTTGAATATCTGCCAGCACAGATCACTCAGGTTAAATACATCAGCCGCCCAATAGATAGACAGCATCACCGAGCATACACCCATGATGGGGAGTACCACCTTGTATATTAGAAGGAAGAACCAAGTCTGTGTGATGGGCTTCTCCTCAAAGAAATGCTTGTCGCTGTGCAGTTTCAAGTACCTACTGATACAGGTGATGGTCAGGATGCAGGTCAGCTGCATGATCCACCATATCAGTATCTGTACGGCTAGCAGCGTATAGCCCATCCACGAACAAACCAGCGACAGGATGAAGATACCCTGTGAGATGTAGGTATAGAACATGTCCGACCTAGGCACGTTTTGATGATGGCGGTGCATCATCAACCATTGCCACAGCGTGCACAGCAGCAAGAGTGGGGGGAAGATCAGGTTCACCAACTCCTTCGGAATAAGGATGATACGGAACACAATCACCACAAAGCCTATAAACACCAATGGGGAGTAGATCCTGAAGGCACTCTTAATTTGGTCGCCGTTCACACGCAGTAATAGCGATATCAGAATTACACTCAGCAGCCAGGCGTATTCAATCAGCAACTCACTCGCCATCAGGATGAAGTTCTGGCGCAGGGTAGCGTGCAACAGTCCTAAGATGGCAGCAAAGGTGATGGTCGTTGTGGCCAGGTTTACGCAGGTACGCTTCTTTATAAACTCCTTAGTGCTGAATCTCTTGGGCAACAGCTTAAATACCAGTAGGTTCAGCAATACCGCCACCATCACATAGAAGGCGATGGTTAGAAACAACTGTAGAATCACCGAGCTGTCCCAGTCCGAGCCGTTCTTGTTGGGACTGTACTTGTCTTTTACCACTTCGATGGCCTGCTTGGTTTTCTCCCTGAAATGACTCAGCACCATCAAGTAGTTTTCGCCGCCGTTCAGAAATATGCCCGTCTGAATGTCGTTATAGCGTTTGTTGGCATAGTCGTTCAGGTTCTTCAGTCTCTGCTCCGCCATTTCATAGAAGGTGATATAGTCAGCCACCTGTGCCCTGTTGTTCACCAGCGTGTTCTGTATGCTGATTGCCAGCGTCAGGCAGACATTACGGTCTGTCTTTGCCTGCTGGTTCAGCAAGTCTGGCCGCATCGACTTCAGGCTGTTGATCAAACTGTCATACTTGGCAATCTCTATGTCGCTCTCTTCCAGGAACGTACGGAAAGGCAACTGTTGTCGCTGGAAGTCCTGGTACTGCTCCGTGGCCTCGTGACAGGCGTATGTCAGGTCAAACACAAAGTCAGGCTTCTGCGAGTATAGCATCAGTGCATTCTGATTGCTCTGCTTGATGGTCTCCTTCAACTGATTGATGATCTCTTGTGTCTCCGCCTTTCGCTCTTCCGCCAAACTGTTCAGCTCTTGGTGCTTCTGCGTCAGTTCCGTGCGCAGAATGTTTAGAGTCTGCTCTAGGTTCTTCTCTTTCAATACAGCATGAGCATTTGTCAGAACGAAAAATGCAAGTAAGGTGATGAGTATCTTTTTCATTGTCATTGTTGTTTCTTTATTCAATTCGTCTGCAAAGTTATACTTTTTTTTTGAGATGGCAACAAAAGGCCACTTCATTTTATCTTCTTTTATCTTCCTCTATCTTCTGCCGCAGAATAGCAGCTCTGTTCCTCTATCTTTTTCTTCCTTCTTCTACCTCCTTCTGTCTCCCTCTATATAATATATAATATGGTGTATAGTAAAAGGACTTTCAATAAACGCATTTTTTTGCTGATTTATTAGAAAAAAGATCCCAAAAGTTTTGGTAGTTCGAAAAATAGTCGTACCTTTGCATCCGCTTTCAGGGAACACCACCTGACAAGCACCAAAAGAAAGAGTTCTTTGAAAGATTTACATAGACAGAAGTAGTACAAGAAGCGAGTGCTCTGATGCTTTAAGTTGAAAGAGTGCTTGGGTTAGAGAAACGAACCGTTAGATTCTTGAAAAAAAAACTGGATAGTCGTTCAGAGACAGATTACATTCTATTTATTAGGATAAAGATATTATTTACAATGAAGAGTTTGATCCTGGCTCAGGATGAACGCTAGCTACAGGCTTAACACATGCAAGTCGAGGGGCAGCATGGTCTTAGCTTGCTAAGACTG
>CACYNE010000012.1 GCA_902775605.1 uncultured Prevotellaceae bacterium | reverse complement strand
ATGCAAACCGCCACGGAGTGAACTTTCGTCAATCATTGACACCCATTGTCAACTCATTCCACGATGTCACGTTGGCTAACGCCGAGCTAAACCTTCTTCAAATGAGGTCACTTCCTTGCTCATTTCCCTCTCGTTCATCAGTCAACCGTTGTCCACTCTTGTCAACCTTTGTCAACCCTGTCCACGAAATGGCAAAATAAAAGCCCTCAAAATTCTCCGCGGTAGAAATGCGTTGCAAATGTAAGCGAATTTTTGAGAACCACCAAAAAGCAAGTCCGAAGTGTTAAAATCTAAAAGTGGTTGATATACAACGGTTTATCTCTATGCATTTTTCATTGTTTGTGGTTGTTTAGAGGTCTCTAAATACAATTCTGAAAAGCATAAGCATCTATCCTTTTTACGCTATTAGGAATATCGATTGAACAAAGGCTTTTACATGCTTCGAAAACGTGGACAATTTACTTCGTCTACGTTATCTGAGGTATCGGCAAACACCTAAACTGCTTAAACGAGTAAAAGCCCACGCTATCAAGCGTGAACTATCTACTTCAGTTCTTGCAGTTATTATTCAATTTGCCGATTTTCAGATAACAAGAATCTAAAAGTGGATATTCATCCTATATGTCCGATTTTAGTTATATCTTTCTTCAGCCCATAGGCATTCTATTTTTAGAGTTCTACATTATTATTTATCGCTGTTAAGATCATCTATGACCTTTATCGTCATTCAAACTCATAGGGCGATGGCGTCTTTTAATACGTTGTGATAAAACGGAGTGATACGGCTGGCCTCCCATTCCTTTTTGGTATACATAATGGGGTTGATTTCGGCACCCAAGTCCCACCCCAGTTTTGTCAACGGGTAGGTGATGGTGTCGTAATCCTCTGGGACAGTGATGTTTTCAATTATCTTCTTGTCCATAACAATTGTTCTTCTTGCTGCAAGAATACAAAAAGATTTTGATAACGAAAAGGAATTACTGATTTTTTTTTTTGAAAAAGTTGGTGCTTTCAGAAAAAGGCAATTACTCGATAATAAGTGATATACTTGGCTGTCGTAAGTGATATACTTGGCTATCGTAAGTGATATACTTAGCTATCATAAGTAGCATATTTGGCTATCGTAAGTGATATGTTTATGCTTTAAAAACTATATACTTATGAAATCGAATATATCATATATCCTTCAGCCGCGTCTTAATTATCTGATAGTGAGATGCATCGGCTGAAGGATGTATTTTATGCGGATGTCTTTTGAGGCCCTGTAATATATCCTTCAGTGTAAACGCTTGAAAACGATTAGTTTATGTTCTTTCTGAAGGAAATTATAAAAAGAAAAAACTATTTTATATTATTCAAATATTATAGGTGTTTTATTTCAAATTGATAAAAATAAGTGGGTTGGAGATGAAAATAATTAGACGTCCTTGCTTTATTTCACAAAATTGTAGTACCTTTGCAGCGCGTATCAAAAGATAACACATCTTTCTGTTACTTTTCCCCCCATTATTAAAAGGTGGGTATAACTTTAATCATATTAATTCATGAAAAAGAATTTGCTTTTGTTTGCATGGGGACTGGTGACATATTTACCAGCCCCCCAGGCACGGTGGACCCGTTGGGACACTCAGCAAACCAGGAGTGATGTCTAACATTATTATTGTATCATATAAAAAAGAAAAAAGAAAAAAAAATCAGAGGTAATGAAAAAAATATTTTTAATGTTTGTGGTGATGTTCGTTTGCGTCACCATAGGAGCACAGACAAAAAGTGTTGCCGTGTTGGGTGATTCGTATTCCACTTTTGAAGGTGCTATTCCCAAGGGGAATGCCATCTGGTATTTTAAACAGAACAATCCCAATATGACGGATGTGAACAGTGTGGAGCAGACGTGGTGGGCGCAGCTGATTGATCGTAAGGGCTGGACACTGCTGATGAACAACTCGTATAGTGGTTCTACGATTTGTAATACGGGTTATAATAAGGAGGACTACAGCGACCGCTCGTTTACGAAACGTATGGATAATCTTGGGGACAATCCGGATATCATATTCATATTTGGTGCTACCAACGATAGTTGGGCTCATGCGCCTATTGGGGATTTCAAGTACAAGAACATTACCAAGGATGACCTGTGGAGCTTCCGTCCGGCAATGGCCTATATGCTGGCATGGATGAAAGAACACTATGCTAAGAGCAGCATCTATTTCCTGCTGAATGATGGACTGAGTCAGGATGTGACGGAGTCATCGAAGACCATCTGCGAGCATTATGGCGTGAAATGTATAGAATTGCAAGCGATTGATAAAAAAGCTGGTCATCCCTCAGTGAAGGGTATGCAGCAGATTGCCAATCAGGTGGAAGAAGCAATGTAGTTTGTTATGCGATATTGCTTGGGTGACAGTCCTGTTTGCTGCTTAAAGAGTCGTGAGAAATAATAACTGTCATCAAAGCCCACTTTGTGGCAGATCTGATTGATGCGCATGTTAGTTGTGGTGAGCAATTGACATGCGCGTTCTATTTTCATGTTGTTGAGACATGCTAATGGACTTTGGCCAGTTTGCTGACGAAAGAGAAGAGAAAAATGGCTAGGCGAATAACCAGCATATTTTGCTAATTGTTCAAGGTTGAGGCGATGCTCCAGATTTTCATGCATATAACGTTTTACTGCTGAAGCCATCTCGTTGACGCCAGAGGGGGTAGTGGTGGTGCTGCGAAAATGATGGAGATAGCGCATGGAGGCCAGATAATAGTGCAGTAGGCTGGAAGCATAGCGTAGCGACTCAAGGTCGGTGGCACGCTCAAGAGTAGAAAAAATCTCTTCGAACACCACCTGTCGCTCGTTGATGCGCGAATTGTGTGTCGGTAGAATATCACATGGTTTTTGCTGTCCTTCACTATATACCGCGGCATGTTGACCAGTAAAATGAAGCCAATAGATTGTCCAGGGATGTTCTTTGTCAGCTCCGTAGGCATGGGGATGTTGTGCTGGCAAAATGATATATTGATTACTATGTATGTCAAACGTCTGATCATCAATACGGCACCAACCTTCTCCCTCCATGCAATAGATGAGAACGTATTCTGCAATAGGCTGCTGGCGTTCCCGGTAATGACAATAGGCGTGAGGATAATAGCCTATGTCAGTGATGTAAAGACTGGATGCCAACGGGTCTTGTTGTTGGGCTTCTATGGTCATTGCGGGCAGAACAATAGATCGTTCTCCAGTAAATCCTTGTTTCATGGGTGCAAAGATAATAAAATAATCCATCTTTTTGCAAAAAAATTCTAATTATCTATTTGAAAAGATGTATTATCTTTGCATCGCCAAATTAAAAAAACTAATATTGATATGCAACATAACAGTAAATCATTTGTGTATTTCATCTGCTCGGTGTCGGCCATGGGTGGTCTGCTCTTTGGTTACGACTGGGTGGTGATAGGCGGCGCAAAACCGTTTTATGAACTCTTCTTCGGCATCTCTGATTCGCCAGTGATGCAGGGTATTGCAATGTCAACGGCCTTGGTGGGATGCTTGGTGGGTGCGATGGTGGCAGGAACTGCCGCCGACCGTTATGGGCGTAAACCCCTATTGACAACAGCAGCGGTGCTGTTTACGGTGTCGGCTATTGGCACAGGTCTTTTCAATGACTTTACTCTGTTTAATATAGCTCGCTTCATTGGTGGTGTGGGCATTGGTGTGGCTTCGGCCTTGGCACCGATGTATATAGCAGAAGTGAGTCCTGCGCCTATTCGCGGCAGGATGGTGAGTCTGAACCAAATGACTATTGTGCTGGGTATTCTTGGTGCGCAAATAGTAAACATGCTGTTGGCTCGTGACACAAGCATCGATGAGAATATGATGTGGAACGTGGAGTGGGGCTGGCGTTGGATGTTTTGGGCAGAGACGCTGCCTGCGATGCTTTTCTTGGTGATGAGTTTCTTGATTCCTGAGAGTCCGGTTTATCTGGTGATAAAGAGGAAAGAGAAAAGTGGAATGTGGAAAGAGGAAAGTTCAGCCTCGGAAATGACGGAACAAAACGATTCTCTATCCTCTATCCACTCTTCACTTTCCTCCAAAAAGTTCCGCAAGGTACTTTGGCTCGGTCTTTTCATCGCCGTGTTCCAACAGTGGTGTGGAACGAATGTCATCTTCAACTATGCACAGGAGATTTTTACGGGTGCCGGCTATGATGTGGACGGCATGTTTATCGATATTGTCATCACTGGTATTGCCAATGTGGCGTTTACGTTTGTTGCACTCTATACCATCGAGAAATGGGGACGCCGTACGCTGATGCTTATTGGTGCTGGCGGACTGGGACTGATTTACCTGACGTTGGGCACTTGCTATTTCTTGGAGGTAAAGGGTTTCGTAATGGTATGTCTGGTAGTTACTGCCATCTCTGTCTATGCGATGACGTTGGGTCCTGTGACGTGGACACTACTGGCCGAGATATTCCCCAACCGGATTCGCGGCGTGGCCATGGCTACGTGTACGTTTGCTCTATGGGTGGGCTGCTGCACGCTGACGTTCTCGTTTCCCTCGATGAATGCCGCCCTTGGCTCCAGTGGTACATTCTGGATTTATAGTGGCATCTGTATGGTGGCTTTCATCTTCCTGTGGAACCGTTGTCCGGAAACGAAAGGAAAAAGCCTGGAAGTACTGGAGCAGGAACTTGTAGAAAAGTAAAAAGGTAAAAAAGTAAAAAGGTAAAAAAGTAAAAAGGTAAAAATAATGATTAAAGCTTGGAGAGAGTTGGTGACGATACCGACCTACGAGATTGGCAAGGCAGAGAAAAACCCGATATTCTTGGAGAAACGTGTGTATCAAGGTTCGAGTGGGGTGGTGTATCCCTATCCTGTCATTGAGTCGATAGCTAATGAACCCACACCACATGAATGGAACGTGGTGTTTCTTGAGAACGAATATATCAAGGTGATGGTGATGCCCGAACTGGGCGGTCGCATCCAGATGGCGTACGACAAAATAAAGAAACGTCACTTCGTCTATTATAACCATGTCATCAAACCTGCTCTTGTAGGTTTGGCTGGTCCGTGGATAAGTGGAGGTATTGAATTCAATTGGCCGCAGCACCACCGTCCTTCGACCTATTTGCCTGTAGATTGTGACATCATTGAGAACGCGGACGGTAGTGTGACGGTGTGGGTGAACGAAATGGAGCGTATGTTCCACCAAAAGGGTATGGCGGGTTTTACCCTACGTCCTGGCTGTGCCTATTTAGAAATACAGGGCCGCGTCAGTAACCGCACACCGCTGCCTCAGACGTTTCTCTGGTGGGCGAACCCAGCCGTCGAGGTGAATGACGGTTATCAGAGTGTGTTCCCGCCCGATGTCAATGCGGTGTTTGACCATGGCAAACGTGCTGTGTCGTCGTTCCCCATCGCTACGGCCACCTATTACAAGATGGACTATTCTGCAGGCGTAGATATTTCGAACTATAAGAACATCAAGGTGCCAACGAGTTATATGGCTGTGAACTCAAAATACAATTTTGAGGGTGGCTATGAGAATGATACAAAGGGTGGTATGCTGCATGTTGCCAGTCATCATTTGTCACCTGGTAAGAAACAATGGACTTGGGGGAATGGTGATTTTGGCCGTGCTTGGGATCGTAATCTGACAGATGAAGCTACTGAGACCGATGGCTTACCTGAAGGTTCAATACGCACAGGCTTCCGACCCTATATCGAGTTGATGGCAGGTGTCTATACGGAAAACCAACCCGACTTCACTTGGCTGATGCCCTATGAAGAAAAACAGTTTACTCAGTATTTTATGCCATATCACGAGATAGGCATTGTGAAACAGGCTTCAAAGGACTTCATCGTGAATATCGAGGAGACGGAGAAGGGCGTGTGCGTTAAGGTGCTGGCAACGTCGATACAATCGGTGCGCGTATGGCTAAGAAACAAGAACGGAGAGACTTATTATGACCAAATGGTAACGCTCTCACCAGAGGAGGTTTTTGTACAAACGGTATCATGTCCCATTGTGCAATTGCATGATTTGCTGTTCTCTGTAGGAAACTTGTCTTGGCAAGCCGAATCAGATGAGATACGTCCGATACCTGATGCTGCAGAGGCAGCCCTGTCGCCTCAGGATACGAAAACCAATGACCAACTCTATCTGACGGGTCTGCACTTGGAGCAATATCGCCATGCTACCTGGAGTGCACTTGACTATTATGAAGAAGCCCTGCGTCGTGATCCTAACGATGTGCGTTGTCTTAATCAGACAGGACTGTGGTACCTGCGTCGTGGTCGGTTTGACAAAGCGGAGGTCTATCTTCGCAAGGCTGTGAAGATATGGCAGAAGCGCAATCCTAATCCATATGATGGTGAGGCCATCTTTAATCTTGCACTTGTTTTGAAATATCAAGGTCGTATGGATGAGGCCTATGACTTGTTCTGGAAATCGACCTGGAACAAAGCTTGGTCAGACGCTGGCTATTTTGAGGCGGCAAAAATCAGTGTGTCACAAGGTCGTTATGATGATGCGCTGGATGAGTTGAACCGTAGCCTGATTTTTAATACTTGTAATCATCAGGCACGGGCTTTGAAAGCTGTTGTCCTCAGGAAATTGGAACGTCATGCAGAGGCGTTGGCATGGATAGAAGAGAGTCTTGTAATAGACCATTTCAACTATGGTTGTCGCTATGAAAAGTTTCTGTTGACAGGTGAGGATACACTGACATCGCTGATGCGTAGGAGCCCTGAAAACTACGAGGAACTGGCGTTGGAATATGAACAGTCTGGCTTGTTTGATGATGCCAAGGATGTTTGGAGAATTGCAGAGAGTGAAGGAGCAGTGACCCCAATGAGCTATTATTATATGGGTGACTACGAACGAGCAGAGGCCGAATCTCCATATCTTTGCTTCCCCAATCGCTTGGAAGCCGTGGTGGCTTTAGAGAGGGCTAAATGTCAGAATCCCACAGGTGCAAAAGCATTCTATTATTTAGGATGCCTGTACTATGATAAGCGTCAGTATGACTTAGCCATTGAGAACTGGGAATTATCGGCAAAACTCGACTCTTTGTTCCCTACCGTATGGCGAAACTTGGCATTGGCTCGCTTCAATAAGCAGAATCGCAAGGATGAGGCCATAGAATATATGGAGAAGGCTTTTCATTTGGACGAGACGGATGCCCGCGTACTGATGGAGCTTGATCAACTCTATAAGCGTATGCAGGAGCCACATCAACAGCGCTTGGATTTCTTGCAGAAGTATCCGCAGTTGATTGCCCAGCGTGATGATCTGGTTCTGGAGGAAATCACACTGCTCAACCAGTTGGGGCGCTATGAAGAGGCAATGCATAAACTCGATGCTCACCAGTTCCATCCGTGGGAAGGAGGCGAAGGCAAAGTGAGTGGGCAGTACCAGTTCTGCCGTGTAGAGCTTGCCAAGCAAGCACTTGCTTGTGGCGAGAACGAAAAGGCCAGACAGTTGTTGGAGGAGTGCTTGGTATTCCCACCTCATCTCGGTGAGGGAAAACTCTATGGTGCCCAAGATAATGATTTCCTCTATTTCTTAGGGCGTTATGAAGAGGGTACAGAAGGTCCTACTGACCCCGCTGCTGCTATGTATTACAACGATGCAAAACCAGACAAGATCTTTTATGCCGCACAATGTTATCGCAAACTGGGACAAGAGGACAAGGCTCGTGGACTGTTCTATAAGCTTGTGAACTATGGAAAACAGCATATTTTCGACCGTGTCACGATGGATTATTTTGCTGTGTCATTGCCCGACTTGATGATTTGGGATGGTGATCTTGACGAGCAAAATCGCATTCACTGTCTGTATATGTTGGCTTTAGGTTATTATGGTTTGGGTGACAGGGAAAAAGCTATGCGTTATCTGTCAGAAGCAAAGAGCTTGGACATTAATCATATTGGTATTCAGGCATTTTGTTCGTTTGTGATGATGGAAAATGAAAAATAGTTTGTATCTTTGTTGCCATAATACATTGCAAATGAAAATGAAAAGGGCGATATTGCTGTTAGCTATGGTGTTGGCATGTGTTGCCGTAGATGCCAAGCCCAATGTGAAGTGGGACCGCCATAGTCTCATTATCGACGGCCATCGTGTTGTTCCGGTGATGGGCGAGGTGCACTATAGTCGTATTCCTGCCGATGAATGGCGACAGGAGGTGAAAAAGATGAAAGAGGGTGGAGTGACGATGATTGCCACCTATGTGTTTTGGAATCATGTGGAGGAGGAAGAGGGTATCTTCCGATGGGACGGTCAGCGCGCCTTGCGCCGATTTCTCGAGATTTGTAAAGACGAGGATTTGCCTGTAATCCTGCGCATGGGTCCCTTCTGTCATGGCGAGGTGCGCAATGGCGGCATCCCTGACTGGATGTTTGAGAAGGGCTGTCGCATGAGAGACCGCAATCCTGTTTTCTTGAGCTATGTAGAAAAACTCTATCGTCAGATCTTTACGCAGGTGCAAGACCTTCAGTGGAAAGATGGTGGGCCTGTTATTGCCGCCCAGTTTGACAATGAATATCGTGGACGTGGTGAGTATCTGATGGACTTGAAACGTATTGCCCAAAAGATTGGTTTTGACTTGCCGTTCTATACGCGTACAGGTTGGCCAGAGTTGGCTACACCCGTGCCTTTCGGTGAGTTGATTCCCCTGTATGGTGACTATGCTGATGGTTTCTGGGACCGTACACTGGGCGAGACCGATGGCAACTACTATAAGGCCTTTAACTTCAAGGCATTCCGCTCATCAACAGCGATTGCCACAGAACAAATTACCTATCAAACCCCACCCACTCAATCTCCAACCTCTAAAGAAGAATATCCCTATTTTACGTGCGAGTTGGGTGGTGGCATGATGCAAGCCTATCACCGTAGGCCATATGTCTATCCTGAAGATGCCTATTCGATGGCGCTGGTGAAACTTGGCTCGGGCTCGAACTTGCTGGGCTATTATATGTATCATGGTGGCACGAACCCTGAGGGCAAGACCTATCTGAACGAGAACCAACGTACTAAGGGTACTAACTACAACGATATGCCTGTGAAGAACTACGATTTTCAGGCACCCTTGGGCGAGTTTGGTCAGAAGAACGCGCATTACTATATGCTGCGCCCGTTGCATCTGTTTATGCAGGACTGGGGCGAGACACTGGCCGAGATGGAGGCTTCATTCCCTGCGCCGCAGGATATTAAAAAAGGCGATGATAGTCATTTGCGCTGGGCTGTGCGTTCAAAGGGAAACAGTGGCTTTATCTTTGTTAATAACTATGAGCGCCTACAGAATCTTTCTGCGAAAAGAAATGTGCAGTTGGAGGCTTGTGGCGTGAAACTGCCAAAGCTCACTATCCCAAGTGGATGTATGGCAATTCTCCCTGTAAATATTGATGGTATTAGATATGCCACGGCGCAACTGGTGGCTAAGCGCGACGGAAAAATCTATCTGATGCAGATACCAGGTATTTCAACCACCATCTGTATGCAGAATGGTAAGGAGCTGAAGAACGTTAAAGCTCGTGGAGTGGAAAAACCTGTTTATGGCAATCTCTATCTGTTAAGCAATGCTGAGGCCGAGAGGTTGTTCTTGAAACCAGAGCCAACAGTGATGATAGACCTTGCAACGATTCGTAAGGTTAAGGAAGCAGGACCGCTTCGGAAAATAGAGATGGGTGCGCAGCGCGTGGCAGAAGAACCTTCAGATGAGAATTTTGAACAGGCTGCCGTCTATCAGATAAAACTCCCAGAACTGCCTACAGATGCCAAAGAACCTCTGATGGAGTTCTATTATCAGGGAGATTGTGCCCGCCTTTATGCCAACGGAGAACTGATAGCAGACCATTTCCAGTATGGTCGTCCGTTCCTGTATGGCTTATGGCGCTTGCCTAAGGGCACTAAGGAACTGGAACTACGTATTTTGCCTTTGCAGAAGGACGCTCCTGTCTATTTGCCGAAAGAGGCTGATAGAACGCCAGGCGAGGGTGTGGAAAGAATTGAAGTGCATTATATCACAGACTAATATATGAAACGAAACTTTGTTGTCGTAATTGGCTGTTGGCTGTTGGCTGTCGCTCCTGTGGCTGCTCAGCAAATCATCAACTTGACAGGTATGTGGGACTTAGCCGTTGGTGATTCGGCTCATTATACAGATTATGTGATGTTGCCAGGGTCGATGCTAACCAATGGCAAGGGCGATGATGTGGATATCCATACCCAGTGGACAGGCTCGCTCTATGATTCTTCGTATTACTTCAATCCCTATATGGAGCCATACAGGCAGAAGGGACAAATGAAGTTTCCGTTTTTCCTGACGCCAGAGAAACACTATGTTGGAAAGGCATGGTACAGACGTACGGTCTATGTGCCGCAGGACTGGAAAGATCAACGTATCACTCTGTTTTTAGAGCGTCCGCACATTGAGACGACGGTCTATGTGAATGGACAAGAGGTAGGCCATCAGATGTCGCTGTCGGTGCCCCATCGCTATGATGTAACAAAGTATATCAAGAAAGGCGCACGCAACGAAATTGCCATCTGTGTGTATAACGGTATTGAAAATGTTTGCGTGGGTCAGGATTCGCACAGCGTGACCGATCAGACACAGGGTAACTGGAATGGTATTGCTGGCAGACTGGAACTGCAGGCGCAATGGAAGAAACTAAATCTGAAAGGTATTCGGGTGAAGGTGGATAGCGTCAAGGTTACTCTTCCAGATACCTATAGGAAAGGCAGAAAGGTTTCTGGCGGAACGAAATGGCAAAAGGTGGGAAGGATAAAGGTGTTGCTGGAAAACCATACAGATGGGCCGCTACTCTTGTCCACCTACCAGTATTTGGTGAACCTGACCCTGAGATATGCCAGTGGACCTGATGCAGGAAAGGTGATTGGTGGACGCACCATCGAAGCCATTGGCAGCGAGATTACTGCCGACTTTCCTATCTATGAGGAGCTTCAGGAGTGGGATGAGTTTCATCCGAATCTCTATCGGTTGACGATAGAGGCGGGTGAGGATATTGTAGAGACCCTTGTGGGATTCAGGGAAATCAGTATTAACCAGCGCCAGTTGTTTATTAACCAGCGTCCCTTGTTCTTGCGTGGTACGGTGGAGAACTGTTGCTTCCCAGAAACTGGCTTTCCACCTACCGATGAAGATGAGTGGATGTATTTGTTCAAGAAATGCAAGGAATATGGCTTGAACCATGTGCGCTTCCATAGCTATTGTCCGCCGGAAGCAGCATTTGCTGCTGCTGACCGCGTGGGTATCTATTTGCAACCAGAGGGTCCCTCATGGCCTAATCATGGTGTGAGGTTGCGTCGCGGTCAGAAGATTGACCAGTATCTGCTGGAGGAATCGAAACGTATTGTTGACGAATATGGTCATCATCCCTCGTTCGTGATGATGGCAGCGGGCAATGAACCGGCTGGCGACTGGGTGACCTATTGCAACGATTGGGTGAAGCAGATGCATAAGTATGACGACACAAAGGTGTATTGTGGTGCCTCTGTTGGTGGCGGATGGGCCTGGGACAGTGGGTCGGAGTATCATGTAAAGGGTGGTGCCAGAGGCCTAGACTGGGACAGTCGTGCACCGCAGTCGGCGGATGATTATCTTGCAGGCATCCTGCGTCCTCGTAATTACAAAGGACCAGAAGATAATCAGTCGCCCATCATAGCGCATGAGCAGGGGCAATGGTGCGCTTTCCCTGATTTTAAAGAGTTGTCTCAATATACGGGTGTTTACAAGCCTCGCAATTTTGAGATCTTCCGTGACTTGTTGTGTGACAATGGCATGGAACAAATGGCAGAGAAGTTCCTGATGGCTAGTGGTAAACTGCAAACACTTTGTTATAAATATGAGATAGAACGTAACCTGCGTACTCAGGACTATGCTGGTTTTCAATTGTTGGGACTGAATGATTACAGTGGTCAGGGCACAGCTTTAGTGGGTCCGCTGAATGTGCATTGGCGTGAAAAGGGTTATTGCACAGCACGCGATTGGCGTGAGTTCTGTAATTCTGTGGTACTGTTGGCGCGTTTCCCAAAGTTTGTTTATACGAATCGGGATACTCTTGATGTGCCACTCGATATCTATAATGCATTCTATGGACATCTCTCTTCTGTTAACCTTCATTATCAAATTACAGACGACTCGCTTCATATCCTCACTTCTGGAACAATGAAAGTTGATACGGTATTTGTCGGAAAGAATGCTTTGCCAGAAGGAATAATATTCCCGCTTGGTCATGTAGAAAAACCAACGAAGTTAACCCTTGCTTTACAACTGGAGAATGTTATTCTGAACCATTGGGATTTCTGGGTTTATCCAAAATCTTTGGATTCTACGAGTGATTTGTTATCCGCCGATAATGAGGTGTTAATAACTGATTCGCTCGATGAAAAGAGTTTGAGAGTACTAAGGAAAGGGGGCACCGTGCTATTGACGGCTGCAGGAAAGGTGACACTGGGAAGTGATGTAGTGCAGCATTATCTGCCAGTGTTCTGGAATACATCGTGGTTTAAGATGCGTCCGCCTCATACGACTGGAGCCTATGTAGATACTACTCATCCGCTCTTTAAGTATGGTTTCCCCACAGACAACTGGAGTAATTTGAACTGGTGGGAATTGCTAAACAAAGCGCAGGTGATGAATCTGATGGAACTGCCCAAGGACTATCAGTCGCCTATTCAGCCGATTGATACCTGGCACATCAGCAGAAAACTGGGTATGCTGGTTGAGGCTCATGTCCTGAAAGGAAAACTGCTGATGACCACAATGGACATCAGCAGTGATTTAGAGCATCGCATCGTGGCTCGCCAGATGCGCAAGGCCATTCTTGATTATATGCAGAGTAGCGACTTTAATCCATCGCTGACCCTTGATGTTCAGACCATTCGCAACTTCTATACGAAGCAGGGACCGAAGGTCAGCATGTTTACGAACGACTCGCCCGATGAGTTGAAACCAAAACTGAAGTAAGGCTTACTTGTAGCGACTCAGTCCTTCTTTTAGGAATTGTACATACTCTGGGATATCCTCTTTGTAGGCACGACTGCCGCAGAGAGGATTTCCTTCATTATCTAGAATCACATAGAAAGGTTGTGCGTTGGCACCAAACTTGTGACTCTGCAAGTAACTCCATTTCGCTCCGACGGTGCGGAGAGTCTTCACCTCTCCGTTCTCGTCGGTGACGATGATAGGTTCGGGTAATGCTGTCTTGTCATCGACATAGAGCGAGATGAGCACATAGTCCTTGGTGATGACGTCGGCCACTTGCGGGTCGGTCCATACAGAAGCCTCCATCTTACGGCAGTTCACGCAGCCAAAGCCAGTGAAGTCAACGAGGACTGGCTTACCCTCAGCTTTAGCTGCAGCCATGCCTTGCTCGTAATCCGTGAAGCGAGCCTCAACCGTCTTGGTGTTGAGGTTGAAGTCCTGCGTATTCATTGGCGGCGCAAAGGCACTGACAGCCTTACAGGACGCACCCCAAAGACCAGGAACCATATAGACAGCGAAGGCAAAAGAGATGAGTCCGCCCATGATGCAAACCACAGGCATAGGCTTGCTCTCGCCATTTATCTCGTCGGAAGGGAACTTCAGCCAACCACAGAGGTAAGCACCCAAGAAGGCGAAGATGACTATCCAGAGTGATAGGAACACCTCGCGATCAAGCAGATGCCAGCCATAAGCCAAATCGGCCACAGAGAAGAATTTCAGGGCGAAGGCCAGTTCAACGAAGCCCAGCACCACCTTGATAATGTTCATCCACGAACCCGACTTAGGCGCCTGCTTCAGCCATGAAGGGAAGAGGGCGAAGAGGGTGAAGGGGAGGGCCAAGGCGACAGCAAAGCCCAGCATGCCGAGAGCCGGCGCCAGCCAGTTGCCGCTGGTGGTTGTCTCGACAAGGAGCAAGCCAATGATGGGTGCTGTGCATGAGAAAGACACTAACACCAGAGTGAAGGCCATGAGGAAAATACTGATGAGTCCGCTGGTGGCCGATGCTTTCGTGTCAACGCTGTTTGCCCAACTCTCAGGCAGTTTGATTTCGAACCATCCAAAGAACGATAGCGCGAAGACCACAAGGAGTAGGAAGAGGAAGATGTTGAATACCGCATTCGTTGACATCGCATTCAGCGTATCGCTGCCAAAGAGGGCAGTTACGCAGAGGCCAAGAGCCAGATAGATGATGATAATGCTAATGCCATAGGTGAACGCATCGCGAATGCCCTTGCCTTTGTCTGTCTTGGCTCGCTTCAAGAAAAAGCTCACCGTCATGGGAATGATGGGCCAGATACAGGGCATGCAGACCGCCAACAGACCGCCTACGAAACCCATAAGAAGGATGTAAAGCAATGACTTGTCGGCAATGTTATTGCTGTCGCCCATGCCTCGCAGCTCTTCAATGACGGGACGCCAAAGATCTGTATCGCCAAGGTCTTGGGTCGTTACTGCAACAGCTGCCGTATCAACAGCCGTCGTGTCAGGAGTCGTTTCATCGGGTGCCGTCTCCATCTCCTTCATAGCTTCTTTGTCAGCGGCCTTCGATAGCTCGATAGTACCACTCTTGCGGAAGTTGACTTGGGTGGGGGGCATGCAGCTTTCTTCGTTGCAGGCACCATACTCCAAATAGCAGTCAATGTCGTAATGTGGCTGTGTGAAACGTATCTTCTGCTTGAATACCGCTGTCTTCTCAAAAAAGCGCAACTCCATGCCAAACAGCGGATCGTATTTCTTAATCTCTTTACCCACGGGCTTCAGCTTGCCCACACGCTCGGCACCGATCATCTTGTCTGCGTTGAACGTGGCCTCTACGGGACCATCGTTGCCAAGTTCGGTGGAATAGACGTGCCAGCCTGGGTCAATGACGGCCTTGAAGATAATCTCGGCCTCATTGTCTTTTAGCATGTTGAGTTCAGAACTGAAGTGTACAGGGTCGGCCATCTGTGCCTGCGCAGTAAGCGACAGAACACCGATGGTCAGAAGAATGAATAATCGTTTCATTAAATTCGTTTAGTCAGATGTGTATAATAATAGTGGATATGAACTATTTTCTGATAACCTTCTTGGCAATACCATTCTCTACGATGATGTAGATGCATCGGTGCTGAGGAATAGCCATGAGCTTGCGGCCCTGGAGGTCGTAGATTCCATTTTGGATTCTGGATGACTGAGAAACGGCAACATCTTCAATGCCAGCATAAATCTTGGTGTCATTGGTGTCGAAGTTCTGAGTACCACCTGTGAAGCTGATGGTACCATCGGCCACTACAGCCTTGCCCTCGTAGTTGCTGATGCTCAGCGTACCACCTGTCATGTAGAAGTTACCAGTGTCTTCATCCTCATGTCCTGTTGTTATACCGGTAGAGGTTGTTCCACTCAGCTCCGTCTGAATGCCGTCATCGCCAGTGCCGCTGATGGTCACGCTACCACTCTCCATGAAGAAATACTCCTTGCAGTGGATGCCGTCTTTAACTGCCTTGGTGATATTGATGTTGCAGTTTTTGATTTCGAGATATTCCTTGCTATAGATGCCGTGCTTGCTGTTGCCGACAACATTGAGCGTGCCCTTACCCTTAAACTTGGTGTGGCCCTTGCAATGGAAAGCACCATTATAGTCATCGTTGGCTCCGTCGGCAATGCTGTTGTTGGTTCCTTTCTTGACGCTGACAGAAACACGCTTGCCGTTCTGGATGTTGATGGCAGGACCGTTAGGGTTGGTAATAGACACACCGCTGAGTTCCACCATGCATTTGAAGGCGCCTTCCAGATAGAATTCGCCATTGGTGGTGTTGCCAGAGAGAATGTAGATAATCTCGCCATCCTCATTGTCTGCATTGGCATCGATTCCGGCAAAGGACTCGCTCTGTACCAATTTGACGTGCGAACTGCCATTGCTTTGGTCTGTGACATAGTTTTTGATGTTGTTGGCAATGGAAACAGAGGCCGATGTTCCATTGAAGACAATCTCAACGGTATTGTCTTCTACGGCACTCATGGAAAGGATGCCTGCCATGCAGGCGATAATGCTTAGAAAAAGCTTTCTCATAGGTGTGTACTTTGTTAAAATGGTTGTAATTTTACTTTTTCGGACGCAAAATTAAGAAATAATTGTTGAAATGGACAAAAAAAAATGAAGAATCCTTTGCTTTTAACAAAATATTTGCTATTTTTGCCCAATCTTTAGGATTATAGTCTATGATACAGAATATGATAAAGACCAGAGTCGTTGGCGTTGGTATGAGTATCGACGAGACTGACTATGCTATTGTGGATGTGCGTGGTAACATTATTGCGAAGGATAGTTTTCGGACTACTGACTTCCCTAATGTTAACGAGTTCGTCACGTATTTAAGTGACCGCATCATGACATTGGTAGAAGCTAATGGCGGTTATGAGTCTATCAGATCTGTGGGCATTAGCTCTCCCAGTGGAAACTTCAGGTCAGGATGTATTGAGCATTCGCCCAACATGAGTTGGAAGGGCCAGATTCCAATGGCTGCGATGCTTCGCGACAGACTGGGCTTGGCTGTTGCCTTGGGCAATGATGCTCATGTAAGAGCGCTTGGCGAGTATGTCTTTGGCAGTGCGCATGGTTTGAACGACTTCCTGTTTATCAATCTGGGTCATGGCGTAGGCAGCTGTATCTTTACGAATGGTAAGGCTTATCTGGGTTCAGAGGGTTTCTCTGGTGAGATAGGTCATACATGTATCGTGCCGAATGGACGTTTGTGCGGATGCGGTAATAAGGGTTGCTTAGAGACCTATACTGGTTCTCGCGGTGTTGTCAGAACAGCCAAAGAGTTGCTGGAGTCTGACTCTCGTCCCTCGCTGATGCGTGAGGTGCCCATTGAAACTCCTAAAGACATCTTCGAATGCTGTGAGAAGGGTGATGAACTGGCCATAGAGACCTTTCGCCGTACAGGCGAAATACTGGGCATTGGCTTAGCTAATTATGCTTCTATATTGAATCCTGAAGCAATTATCATTGCGGGCGGTATTGCCCACGCTGGCGATTGGTTGATTAAACCAACCCATAAATCGTTTGAGGAGCATGTGTTCCATAACGTCAAAGGCAGGGTTAAGTTCCTGACGTCAAATCTGAATGAGGCTGAGCGCGATGTGCTTGGTGCCAGTGCGCTGGCTTGGAACGTGAAGGAGTATTCGTTGTTTATCTAACAAAGAATGAACGTAGAAAGAATAAAAGATATTATAGAATCAAAGCCCAATTTGAGTACCGCCCTCGGGATGGAGTTTATCTCCACACCCGAGGACGATACTTGTATGGCCCGTATGAAAGTGGATGAACGTAATCGTCAGCCCTTTGGCTTCTTGAGTGGCGGTGCCTCACTGGCATTAGCCGAGAATGTGGCTGGCGTAGGCTCTTCGGCCCTTTGTCCTGGCTGTGCTTGCGTGGGTATCGAGGTAAGTGGTAGTCATGTGAAGGCCGTCGTTGAAGGCGATACGGTGACAGCCTTTGCTCGTATGCTGCATCAAGGCACTACGCTCCATGTATGGAACGTAGATATCAAGGATACCGCAGGCGATTTGATTTCAAATGTACGTGTCACCAATTATATTATCAAGCAGAAATGACGGGATTTGCACTCTATAGGTTGCCCCACGAACAGCAAGTGACGCTGGTGGCGCAGACAGAGGGCGAGCCGCAGGAACTGTTGTCGTGCGAGGCTCTCAATGGACAGACAGGCTTCGTGGTGGCACCTTTCTCTGTTTGTTCGCAGACCCCCGTCGTCTTAATCCGCCCCGATCAGGTCAAGACATATCCTTCGGCTGAGGCTTGTTCACTGGATATTGAAAAGTCCGACGCCTTCGGACTCCCAGTCCGACGCCTTCGGACTCTCAGTCCGACGCCTTCGGACTTATCGCGAACAACATACTTAGCAGACTTCAATCGTTTCTTTGAAAAACTGAAGAATGGTGATTACCAGAAGTTAGTGCTGAGCCGTTGTGCGGAGGAACCCGTTGACGAGCAGACGTCGCCGCTGGAACTGTTTCTGCGTGCCTGTCAGTTATACCCGCGTTTGTTCATTTCGCTGGTCTATACACCAAAGAGTGGACTTTGGCTGACGGCAACACCAGAGATTCTTCTGGAGGGTATCGGCAATCAATGGCGCACCATTGCGCTGGCTGGCACCATCAAACTGGAGGGCGATGAACTGAAAGGCGAGGGCGAACACGTGAAATGGAGCACAAAGAACATCCAGGAGCAGCGTTATGTATCGACCTATCTGATGGGCTGTCTGGAGCAGTTGGCCAAGGATGTTCGCGAGGAAGGTCCTCGAACGGTGCGTGCTGCCAATCTGGTGCACCTGCGTAGTGACTTCACTTTCTCCCTCTCAGACAATGCTCATGTGGGCGATGTTCTTCAGATGTTGCATCCCACGCCTGCCGTTTGCGGTTTGCCCAAACAGGCGGCTTATCGCTTTATTCAGGAAAACGAACATACACCTCGCTTGTATTATAGTGGTTTTATGGGCCCTTTAAACCTCCAACTTCCAACCTCCAAGCTCCAATCTCAAACCCATCTCTTTGTTTCTCTGCGCTGCATGCAGATAACAGAGAACCAGTATCGCCTGTATGCTGGCGGCGGTTTACTGAAGGACAGCGTCGAGGAACTGGAATGGCAGGAGACGGAGGCGAAACTCGAAACAATGAGACAATGTATAGCAACAAAGAAAATGTAAACATATTGACGGCCCTCTTGGTGGCTCATGGCATTCGTCATGCGGTGGTGTGTCCTGGCAGTAGGAACGCGCCTATCGTACACAACCTGAACGAGTGTCCTGATATCAAGTGCTATCCTGTGACAGACGAACGTTCGGCAGGCTTCTACGCACTGGGTATGACGCAGGCTCTGAACCAACCCGTGGCGGTGTGTGTCACCTCTGGCACTGCTCTGCTCAATCTGGTGCCCGCCGTTGCCGAGGCTTACTACCAGCATCGCCCTTTAGTGGTTATCAGCGCCGACCGTCCTCAGTCGTGGATAGACCAGCTTGATGGTCAGACCCTGCCTCAGCCAGATGCACTCGGACGCTTTGTCCGTAAGGCCGTCTCGCTGCCTGAGCCTCAGGATGAGGAGACGCGTTGGTACTGCAATCGTTTGGTGAACGAAGCCCTGATAGAGAAGCATGCTCCTGTGCATATCAATGTGCCCATCACCGAGCCGTTGTTCCAGTTCTCCGTGCCAGAACTCCCCGCAGAACGGAAGATAGACTTTACGTCTGCCGATGCCTCGAACATCACGCTGACACATATTTGCAGGATGTTCATGCAGGCCAAGCGCCCTATGCTTATCGCAGGGCAACCGATGAACCCTTTGATGGATGAAGCGGTGTTGATGGTGCAGGATGATGAGAGTTATGTACCCGATTTCGTGCTTTATATAGGTGGTTCTATTGTCAGCAAACGCATGAAGCGCTTCCTGCGAAAGGCTAAAGAGACGTGGGTAGTGAACCGTGAAGGCGAGGTGACCGACACGTTTATGAACCTGACTCACGTCATTCAAGGCGATGGGGAGGTGGTGGCCGATATGATCCGCTTCAATCTGGAGGAGATGCAACATCCCTTCGTTCAGAAGTGGGAGGCATTGTTGGCAAAGATTCGTGAACAGGTTGTGGCATACGAACCCAACTATTCTCAGATGGCTGTCGTGAGGTATTTTGAGCAGAAACGCTCCTCTCAGAGTCAGATACAATACGCCAATAGTACTGCCATTCGCCTGGCTAATATCTATTCAAAGACGCCCGTCTATTGCAATCGCGGCGTGAATGGCATCGAGGGCTCACTATCTACGGCGGCAGGCTTTTCTGTGGTTACAGACGAAAAGGTGTTCTGCGTCATTGGCGACCTGAGTTTTTTCTACGATCAGAATGCCCTGTGGAACCAGAACCTGCGCGGCAACCTCCGCATCTTGCTGTTGAATAATGGCAAGGGTGGCATCTTCAACATGCTGCCTGGCTTGAACCAGAGTCCTGCTCGCGATAAATTGGTCGCCGCCGAGCACAATACCTCTGCGGAAGGCATCTGCCGACAGAATGATATCTACTATCAGCAGGCCACAACGATGGAGGAAATGCAACAGGGAATAGACCTCTTACTATCGGAAGAGTTCTCTCGTCCGATGGTCTTGGAGGTGATGACGGATGCCGCTGAGGATGAACGCGTCTATCGAGCTTATTTCCAGTCGCTTAGTATTTGAATGAAGAGCCGCCCACAAACTCGCGCATAATGCTGGTGGGAGGAATCTCCTTGTCGCTGACAGGCAAGAAGAAATGGATGAACTTCATCAGGCGGTGGGCCTCAGCATACTCAGGACAGTTCTTGGGAACGGAGGCCAAGATAATCTCTGCATGGATGCGCAGCACGGCAAACTCAATGTTGAGGGCTGAGTTGAACATTACATCGGCAGTCTCCTGGAAGGGGAATATCCACTTGTCTTCAGCCTCGCACACGTTCTTCCATTGGGCAATAGTTTCCTGTGCAGTGAAAGCGCCTTTGTTATAGTCGCGGATGATGCGGCGCAGCAAGCGGTTGTCGCGAACCGGAATCCAGTTGTGGTCATCCAAAGAGATGCTGGTCAGGGCCGAGATATAGATCTTATATTTCAACGCATCGGGAATATTCTTGGTCAGAAGCGGGTTCAGGGCGTGGATACCCTCAATGATAAGTACGGTGTCGCTTCCCAGTTTCAGTTTCTTGCCATTCCATTCGCGCTGGCCAGTCACGAAGTTGTATTCAGGAACTTCTACGCGTTCGCCCTGCATCAGTCGCAGCAGGTGATCTTCCAGCAGAGAATACTCCACAGTCTCGATATTGTCGAAGTCATAGTCGCCATTCGGCAACTTGGGCGTATCTACGCGATTCACGAAATAGTCGTCGGTAGAGAACGACACAGGGCGCAGGCCGCAGGCCAGCAGCTGAATGGAGAGACGCTTGCAGAAGGTCGTCTTTCCTGATGATGAAGGACCCGTAATCAGGACGAGTTTAACGGGATCTTTCTTTCGGTGGAATCTGCGTTCAATCTCTTCTGCTATCTGCACAATCTTCTTTTCCTGCAAGGCTTCCGATACCTGAATCAGTTCTGAGGCATGTCCGCGCATGATGGCTTTGTTTACATCGCCCGCATTGCTGAGGCGCATGATGATGTCCCAGCGCGTCTTCTCTGCAAACATCTCAAAGGTTTTGGGCTGGTCCACCTTCTCTGCCAACTGATCGGGTTTGTGCCAGTCGGGCACACGCAGCAGCATGCCTTGCTCATAGCGCTCCAATCCCCATACCTTCAGATAGCCGGCAGAGGGCACCAATGGGCCATAGTAATAGTCAACGGTATCGCCCAGCGTGTAATAGTCGGAATAGATCTGGCCACAACTCTCCAGTAGCTTCACCTTGTCAGAGAATCCTCGCTCGGCAAAGACGCGTATGGCTTCTTCGTTGGTGGCTTCTGTGCGGCGGAAAGGCATGTCGAGGGCGATAATCTCCTGCATGCGTACCTTAATCTGTTCTACGTCCTCGTCGGTTAAAGGCTCTGCGTTCTTCTTCTTGAAGTTGCAATAAAAGCCGCGACACAAGGAGTGCTCAATGAAAAGTTTTGAGCCGGGAAATACGTCCTGCGTAGCTTTATAGAGAACAAAACTCAGCGAACGAACATAGACGCGATGGCCGCTTCCCTCGCGGGCATCCAGAAACTCCACGTCGCGGTTCTGGTAGAGGCGGAACTTCAGTCCCTGCGAGGCATTGTTCACCTTGGCGGAAACGACGGGGTAGGGAAGCTTGATGTCATCGGCAAACTCTTGATAAACATCGAGCAGCGAGGTTCCCTCTGGGAAACTCTTCGTCACATTGTTGTTCTTGCAGCGTATTTGTAGCATAGCGTAGATAAGATTTTGATGCAAAGATACAAACTTTCTGCGAAACTTCCAAATATGTACTTGGTTTTGCGAATTTTTTGCTAATTTTGCATCGACTTTAAAAATAGCAAAAGATACATGATGGAATATATGTCTCAAGAGGGCTACGACAAGCTCGTGGCTGAACTGCATCACTTGGAAACGGTGGAACTGCCACAGGTACGAGATGCAATTGCTGAGGCTCGTGACAAGGGTGACCTCAGCGAAAACTTTGAATATCATGCAGCCAAGCGTGAACAAGGCCGCTTACTCAGCCAGATACGTTTCAGACAGCGGGTATTGGAGAATGCCCGTGTCATCAGTAAGTCGGTACTCGGCAATGACAGCGTGGGCCTGCTCTGCAAGGTGGAAATGATGAATATGAATACCAATAGTCGCATGACCTACACCATCGTGAGTCCTCACGAGGCCAACTTGCGTGAGGGAAAGATATCCATCAAGTCGCCCATCGCTCAGGCTCTGCTTGGAAAGCATGTGGGCGATGTCGTGGAGGTGCGTGTGCCTGCTGGCTTGATGAAACTCCGCATTGAGAATATCACACTGTAATGGATGTTTGACTGACTAAAAAGGACTAAAGATATGGCACAAAGAGAATGGAAAGAGATTCGTAAGTTCGAGGAGATTCTCTTCGAAGAGTATAACGGTATCGCCAAGATTACCATCAACCGCCCCAGGTTTCGCAACGCCTTTACACCCAAGACGACGCTGGAACTGAGTCAGGCTTTTGCGCAGTGTCGTGAGTTGCAGCGCATCCGCGTGGTGCTGCTGACGGGTGCAATGAGTGAGGTGCCCGAAGGAAAGACGTTGGCTGACGTGAAGCACGCCTTCTGTTCTGGTGGCGATATGCATGTGAAGGGTCGTGGCGGTTATATCGATGACGAGGGTGTGCCTCGTCTTTCTGTACTTGATGTGCAGATGCAGATACGCCGTCTGCCCAAGCCTGTCATCGCTATGGTGAATGGCTATGCCATCGGTGGCGGACATGTGTTGCATCTGGTGTGTGACCTGACCATTGCTTCCGAGAATGCTATCTTCGGACAGACAGGTCCTAAGGTGGGTTCTTTCGATGCTGGTTTCGGTTCTTCATACCTGGCTCGTATCGTGGGTCAGAAGAAGGCTCGCGAGATTTGGTTCATGTGTCGCCAGTATTCAGCCAAGGAAGCTGAGGAGATGGGTATGGTGAACAAGGTGGTTCCCATCAATCAACTCGAAGATGAGTGCGTAAGTTGGGCCGAGACAATGATGGAACGTTCGCCCATCGCCCTTCGAATGATTAAGGCTGGCCTGAACGCAGAACTTGACGGGCAGGCTGGTATCCAGCAGTTGGCTGGCGACTGCACCATGCTCTATTATTTCCTTGATGAGGCTCAGGAGGGTGGAAAGGCTTTCCTTGAGAAGCGTAAGCCTGATTTTGACAAATATCCCAAGATTCCATGAAGATAGATATTGAGGAGCGGATCCTACATTTCAAGCAGCCGGCAGGTACCAGTCGTGGCGTCTATACTGAGCGACGCCTGTGGCTGGTGTCTATTACTGATGGCGATGCTGTTGGCGTGGGCGAATGTGCACCATTGCTGGACCTGAGTTGTGACGCGATGGAGCCTTATATATATAATAAGGTGTTGCGCGACTTCTGTAATCAGGTGGAGCAGACGGGCGAGATTCCCTACGAGGCGATGCGCGACTATCCTTCAATGCTCTTCGGACTTGAGACGGCGATGCTGAATCTTCGTCGCGGGAATCGTCTTTTCAATACGCCATTTACGCGTGGCGAGGCGGGCATTCCCATCAACGGCCTGGTATGGATGGGCTCTTATGAGGAGATGCTGCAGCGCATGGAGGATAAGTTGAAGCTGGGCTTTCGTTGCGTGAAACTGAAGGTGGGTGCTATCGACTTCGACAAGGAACTTGATTTGGTGAAGCGCATCCGTGAGCGTTTCTCGCATCGTGAGGTGGAGTTGCGACTTGATGCTAATGGTGGCTTTAGTCCCGACGAGGCACTTTATCGTTTGGAGCTGTTGTCTCAATATGCCATTCATAGTATTGAGCAACCCATCAAACAAAAGCAATGGGCCAAGATGGCAGAGCTTTGTCGTGATGCCCCTCTGCCAATAGCGCTTGACGAAGAACTTATTGGCGTGAATGATCTAGAGGCAAAACGTCAGATGCTACGCATCATCAAACCGGCTTATATTGTATTGAAACCCTCGCTTCATGGTGGCATGATGGGCTGCAGGGAGTGGATAGACATTGCTCGTGAGGAGGGTATTGGTTCGTGGATCACCTCTGCGCTTGAGAGTAATATAGGTCTGAATGCCATCGCACAGTTCTGCAGTGATGTGTATGGAACCTCTCCCAAGTCCTCCGAAGGTGGAGAGATGATACCGCAGGGACTGGGTACGGGTCAACTCTTTACGGATAATATTCCCATGCCATTGGAAATTCGTGGCGACAAACTATGGATCTCGAAGAATTCTTAGCCGAATGGTATAACGACAGTCCGACTGTTCTGGTGCATACCAGTGGGTCAACGGGTAAGCCAAAGCCCATGTTTGTGGAAAAGCGACGCATGGAGGCTTCGGCGCATGTCACTTGCCAGTTCCTGGGATTAAAGTCTGGCGATACAGCGCTGCTCTGCATGTCGCTCGACTATATCGCAGGCAAGATGATGGTGGTGAGGTCACTGACCTGTGGGCTGAAGTTGACAACGGTGGAACCTTGTGGTTGTCCTTCGTGGGAGGGAACTGTCGATTTCGCGGCGATGGTGCCTATGCAGGTCTATAATCTGCTGCAATCAGCGGAGGGTCGAGAGCGATTAATGGCTGTCAAGCATTTGATTATCGGTGGCGGAGCTATCGATGAAGCGATGGCTCGCGAACTGAAGACTTTTCCCAATGCCGTGTGGAGTACCTACGGAATGACGGAGACACTTTCGCATATTGCCCTGCGAAGGTTGAGCGGAGCTGAGGCAAGCGAGTGGTATTTGCCTTTCGAGGGAGTGACGTTGTCGCTGACGGATGAAGGCTGTCTGGTGATTAATGCCCCTGCCGTGCATGATGGGCCTTTGGTAACCAATGATATCGTAGAGTTGTCAAATCAAGGTTTCCGAATAATAGGACGCAAGGACAATGTGATTTGTTCTGGTGGCATCAAGATTCAGATTGAGGACGTGGAGAAACTCTTAAAACCACATCTGCCTGAGTCGTTTATGATTACGAAGCGTCCAGATTCGAAATTCGGTGAACAAGTGGTCTTGCTCACCGAATCACAGAATATGGATGTGATAAAAGATGTCTGTCGTGGTGTGTTGCCCAAGTACTGGCTACCGCGTAGCTATGTGCATGTCGATCAGTTGCCAATGACAGAGACAGGTAAGCCAGCTCGTAAGGAGGCAGAGCGTTTAGCAGCCCTCTCGATAGAAGTCTAAAGCCTCTTCAATCTCTTCTTTCGTGGCAGTCTGGTTGATGCGGATGTCGCCGATGCCACCCAGCAACGTGAAGTTGATGTTGCTTCCCGTGTTCTTCTTGTCGTGGGTCATCAGTTCCAGAAGCGTGGGGTAGTCATCGCAGGTGATAGGCATCCTTCCATAGTGCTCGAAGATATAGCGTGCCATCTGTCGCATCTTGTCAACAGGGAAACCTGTCTTCGCAACACTCAGATAAAGCTCGCACACCAAACCCCACGCCACTGCATAGCCGTGAAGGACAGGTTTGCGCTGCAGAGCCAGTGATTCGAAGGCATGGCCCACGGTGTGTCCCAGATTCAAGGCTTTGCGGATGCCTTTCTCTGTGGGGTCTTCCGTCACGATGCGTTCCTTCACTTGTACACTCTTGGCTACCAAGTCGCCTAATTCTTTAAGGTCGGGCGATTCAATATTGAAGTTCATCAGCTCGGCCCAATGAGCTTCTGTTGAGATAAGGCCATGCTTCAACATCTCGGCATAGCCCGAAAGGATATTCTCTTCGTCAAGCGTCTGAAGGAATGTGGTGTCGAGAATGACGCAGTTGGCGTTGTTGAATACGCCGATTTCATTCTTCAGTCCGCCGAAGTTGATACCAGTCTTGCCGCCTACTGAGGCGTCAACCATTGAGAGTAGGGTGGTGGGGATATTGATAAAGGAGATGCCTCGCTTGAAAGTAGAAGCTGCAAAACCACCCAGGTCTGTCACCATGCCGCCGCCTAAATTGATTAGCAATGAGTGGCGGGTAGCTCCCATGCGTTGCAGTTCGCTCCAAACATGACTAATGGATTCCAGGTCTTTGTGGGTATCACCAGCCTTGATGGTAATAGTCTTTGCGTCTTTTACGCAGGGGTAGTTTTGGATGACGGGCCAGCATAATGCCAGTGTGGTCTCGTCGGTTAAAATAAAACTACGGTCTGCTTGGCATGTTGCAACGCTTTCTGTGAGTACCTTTTCCAACTGCTCGCTGATGATAACTTTCTGTCTTTCCATTGTCTATGTATCGTTTTGCGCATGCAAAGGTACATTATTTTCTGTGAAAAAGAAAAAAACAAGTCAAAAAGTTTTGCCATTTCGCTGAATTGTTGTACCTTTGCAGCCGATTTGCTTAAAATAGCTTAATGAAGACAGACAAAAAACAGAATCAATACCGCGTCAACGAACAGATTCGTGTACGAGAGGTCCGCATTGTAGGTGAGAGCGGCTCGACGGTAATGCCTACGAAAGAAGCATTGGATATGGCTCGCCAGCAGGGTGTTGACCTTGTGGAGATTTCGCCTAATGCTAATCCTCCTGTGTGTCGTCTCATTGACTATTCTAAGTTCCTCTACCAGCAGAAGAAGCGTGCAAAGGAAATGAAAGCCAAGCAGGTGAAGGTAGAGGTGAAGGAAATTCGTTTCGGACCTCAGACCGATGAGCACGACTATCAGTTCAAACTGAAGCACGCTAAGGAATTCCTTGAGGAAGGTAATAAGGTACGTGCGTATGTGTTCTTCCGTGGTCGAAGCATTCTCTTCAAGGAACAGGGTGAGGTTCTTCTCCTGCGTTTCGCAAACGATTTGGAGGAAGTTGGCAAGGTAGAGTCAATGCCCAGCCTCGAAGGAAAGAAGATGTTCCTTTATCTGGCTCCAAAGAAAGCTGGTGTGGCTAAGAAAAGCCAGCAGGCTCGTGATCGCGAGGCTATTGAGGCAGAACAGAAAGAGCAAAAGAATCAGCAGGCTCAGGATATCGATGTTGAGGCACCCGCAAATGGCGGTTTGTTTGCCAATGCCAAGATTAGTGCTGATGCACTGAAGAAACTCACTGAGACAGAGGATGAGTAAATCTCAAACCTCAAATTGAAAAAGAAAGAAAGGGTGGCGCGCCCGGTATATGCGTAGCTGCCGATTATTAATAACAATTTTAAAATTTAAAAACAATGCCAAAAGTAAAGACAAACTCCGGTGCCAAGAAGAGATTCTCATTCACCGGTACAGGTAAGGTTAAGAGACATCACGCTTACCACAGCCACATTCTGACAAAGAAGACCAAGAAGCAGAAGCGTAACTTGGTAGGTTCAACAATCGTTGATCAGACCAACATGAAGCAGGTTCGTGACCTGTTGTGTCTCCGTTAATTAACCCTATTGTCTAACATTTAAAGTACAGAAATTATGCCAAGATCAGTAAATCACGTTGCATCAAGAGCAAAACGTAAGAACATTCTGAAACTTACCCGCGGTTACTTTGGAGCCCGCAAGAATGTTTGGACAGTAGCGAAGAACACCTGGGAGAAGGGTCTGACCTACGCTTATCGCGATCGTCGTAATAAGAAGCGCAACTTCCGTGCATTGTGGATCCAGCGTATCAACGCTGCCGCACGTCTGGAGGGTATGAGCTATTCTAAGCTGATGGGTGCTCTGTCAAAGGCTGGTATCGAGATTAACCGTAAGGTTCTCGCTGACCTCGCCCTGAACAACCCCGAGGCTTTCAAGGCTATCGTAGAAAAGGTGAAGTAAAAAAAATTCTATTATGAATGAAGAGAGAACGTGTTTTTACGTTCTCTCTTTTTTGTTTTTTTCGGAAATGTTAAACCTGCATTGTATATTTGTTGCAAAAACAGCCATTTCTGTACGATATTGTCATTTTTGAGTTGATAAAAGTGAAAAAAATGCGTTTTTAATGCGTTTTTAATGAAAAAATAGTTGAAATTAAAAAAAATGTATTACTTTTGCAGTTTGAAATTAAAATGGTATAGAAATGTGGTATTTTTATAAGCCATAGACTGTAAAAAAAGAATATAAAAAAACATAAGAACGTAAAAAGATTGAAAAGATTTAGTTAACTTTATGGAGAAAAGACTAACAACGTTCTTGTTAGGTCTGTTGCTCTCTATTGGAGTGGCAATTGGTCAGACCAACAAGATTACAGGAACGGTTATCTCGCAGGATGATGGAGAGCCGGTTATCGGTGCCACTGTTAAAGTGGCTGGTAGTAAACAGGGTGTTACTACCAATATTGATGGTGTTTTCACTATCTCTGTTCCGGCAGGTAAGAAGCTGGAATTTAGTTATATTGGTTATGTAACGCAGCGTCTGACACCAAAGAATGGCATGAAGGTGTCATTGGTTTCCGATTCTAAGGTGATTGACGAGGTTGTGGTAACCGGTGTGATAAAGCAGGATAAGCGAATGTTTACAGGTTCTGCCACAAAGATTGATGCCGACAAGGCTAAGCTTTCTGGTATGGCTGACGTGAGTCGTTCGTTGGAAGGTCGTGCAGCAGGTGTGCAGGTAACCAATGTAAGTGGAACGTTCGGCGCAGCTCCCAAGATTCGTGTCCGTGGTGCTACCTCTATCTATGGTAACTCCAAGCCTCTGTGGGTGGTTGATAACGTTATTCTTGAGGATAACGTAGATGTGTCGGCCGACGAGCTCTCTTCTGGTGATGCTAAGACGTTGATATCTTCTGCTGTTGCAGGTCTTAACTCTGACGATATCGAGTCGTTCACTATTCTGAAGGACGGTAGTGCCACCTCTATATATGGCGCGCGCGCGATGGCAGGTGTGATCGTTATCACTACCAAGCGTGGTGCTAAGGGCCGTGCTTCTGTGAACTACACTGGCGAGTTCTCTACTCGTTTGAAGCCCAGCTATCGTGACTACAACATCATGAACTCTCAGGAGATGATGGGTATCTATAAGGAGATGGCTGACAAAGGATGGTTGCAGATTGAGAATATGGCAAATGCCCAGAATACTGGTGTCTATGGTTACATGTTCCAGCAGCTTCGTCAGTACGATGAGACATCTGGCAAGTTTGGTCTTGCCAACACCGAGGCAGCTCGCAATGCTTATCTGCAGGCAGCTGAGTTCCGAAACACCGACTGGTTCGATCTGTTGTTCTCGAACGCAGTTAATCAGAACCACTCTGTTTCAGTATCTAACGGAACAGAGAAATCGCAGAGTTACTTCTCGCTGTCTCTGATGAACGACCCAGGCGTTTATGTTTCCCGTGGTAACGTGAGCAGATACACAATGAATGCTAATACGTCATATGATATATTGAAAAATCTGACGGTTCGACTGGCTGCTCAGGGTACTTATATTGAGCAGGAAGCTCCAGGTTCTCTGAACCGTACGGTTGACATGGTAACAGGTGAGGTGAAACGTGATTTCGATATCAACCCCTTCAGCTATGCAATGAACACCAGCCGTTGCTTGGATCCCGATACTCGCTATACTCGTTTCTATACAGGTTTTAATATTTTTGATGAGTTGGAGAATAACTACTTCGATATTAACCGTAGTGAGTTGACTTTCCGTGGTGAAGTGGAGTATAAACCCATTCAAACAGAGAAGCAGTCACTGACCCTGTTTGGTTTGATTGCTACTCGAATGTCAACCAACAAAACTGTTCACAATGCGATGGACAACTCGAACCAGGCTAACGCTTACCGTGCAGGTGTGGATGCTACTGATGATAATTCAACCATCCGTGACAACAACAGTTTACTCTATACCAACCCAGATGATGACCAAGCTCTGCCAGAAAGTGTGCTACCTTTGGGTGGTATTAAGATGGAAGATAGCTATCTAACTCGTTCGAATACTTATCGTTTCACAGCTCAGTATCGCTCTGACATTACTCCAGACCACAAGGTTAACTTGTTCGCTGGTACAGAGATGACCACAGTTAAGCGTACCTATACTGCTTGGACTGGATGGGGTTATCAGTATGAGTATGGTGGTTTGACCTATACTCCATATCTCTGGCTGAAGCAGATGAATGAGGAAAATACAGAGTATTATGGCGAGAGCTTCACTCAGCACAACTCTTTGGCTTATTTCGGACAGGTTGACTACACCCTTTTTGACCGTTACACTATCAATGGTACATTACGTTATGAAGGTTCTAACCGTCTGGGTAAGGCTACCTCAAGCCGTTGGCTGCCTACTTGGAACGTTGGCTTGAAGTATGATTTTGGAAGTGAGTCTTTCATAAAGAACTTTTCTTCTTGGCTCTCTTCTGCCATGCTTCGTGGTAGCCGTTCGCTGACTGCTGCTTCTGGTCCTTCAAGCGTTACTAATGCTACGGCCATTTATCGTACGCAGAATAAGTGGCGACCGACGACTTCGGCTGCTGAGTCAGAAATCTTAATTGACCAGATTGCCAATACTGAGCTTACTTTCGAAAAGAAATACGAGTGGAACGTTGGTATCGACCTAGGATTCCTCAATAACCGTATTACTGTGAACTTTGATGCTTATTGGCGTGATAATTTCGATGAAATCGGTCAGGTGTTTACTCAGGGTGCTGGTGGCGTGAACCGTAAATGGGCTAACGTAGCCGACATGAAATCGCGTGGTATTGAGTTCAGTTTGCATACTGAGAATATTGTAACCAATAACTTCCGCTGGAGCACCGACTTCCTCTATAGTACTGAGCATAACGAGATTACCAATCTGAATACGGGCGACCTTGCAGTTGATTTGGTAACGGGTGCTGGCTTTGGTGTTGAAGGCTATACCGTACGCCCCATCTTCAGCTATCAGTTTGCTGGCCTTACTTCCGAAGGCTTGCCTATGGTAATCAATGAAAATGGTGTTAAGACCGTGGGTGACGTTAACTTCCAGGAAACCGAACATCTGACAGACTTCTTGGTGTATGAAGGTCCTTCAGAACCTACTTGGTATGGTTCTTTCGGAAATAACTTCTCTTATGACTTCAAGAAATACGGTAAGTTAGATATGGAAGTGTTCATTACCTATTCAGGTGGAAACAAAGTACGTCTCGATCCCGTTTTCCGTTCATCTTATTCTGATTTGACTTCGTTACCTCGTGAATTTAAGAATCGTTGGATGGTACCTGGTGATGAGAACGTTACTACGATTCCTGCCATTGCTTCTGTCAACCAGCGTGACCGCTATGGTAGCTACTCACTGAGCACTGCCTATAATGCATATAACTACTCTACGGCTCGTATTGCGAAGGGTGATTTCGTCCGTCTGAAGGAAATTGCATTGACTTATACCTTCCCTCAGCAGTTGGTGCAGAAGAGTGGTTTCCTCACTCGTGCTTCTGTGAAACTTGCCACCACAAACCTGTGTCTGCTCTATGCCGATAAGGATTTGAACGGACAGGACCCTGAATTTGTTAACTCAGGTGGTGTTGCCTCGCCTATCTCCAAGCAGATTACGGCTACCGTTCGTCTTGGTTTCTAAACGATTGAAAACAGGATAATGATTAAACGAAATAACACGAATAGTATGAAACGAAATAATATTCAGATATTGAAATATATTAATGTTCTGTTCTTGACCTTCTTGGCCTTGACAAGTTGTACTGATAAGCTCGATGAGCTTCCTGATAACCGTATTGCCATTAACTCGAGTGAGAAGGTAAGAAAATTGCTAACATCGGCCTATCCAGTGTCAACCCCCGCTGTGATCTGTGAGCTGTCTGGCGATAACTATATCGACGACAATGTGGTAGTTCCCTTTACTCACAATGATCCTTACGAGAAATTCCATGAGGAAGCTTATCAATGGAAGGATATTAAAAATTATTCTATCAATTCCGATGATACACCTTATCAGGTATGGGAAGCCTATTATGCAGGTATTGCTGTTTGTAACCATGCTATTGAGGCTATGATGGAGATGAATCCCAATCCTTCTCAGGATCCCGAGTTGTCTCATTCATGGGGTGAAGCTCATGTACTTCGTGCTTACCTGCACTTTGTGCTGGTGAATACCTTTGCTGAGGCTTACAAGGATTCTACAAAAAGCTCTGTTGACCGTGGTATTCCTTATGTGACGATACCTGAGTCTAAGGTGCATGTGGATTATAGCACAAGTGATTACTTGCATAGCGTTAAGGAAACTTATGATTTGATCGAGGCCGACTTGTTGGAAGGTATTGATCTGATTCAGGATGCCATGTATAAGGTACCTGCCTATCACTTCAATAAGAATGCAGCCTATGCATTTGCCTCTCGCTTCTATCTGTTCAAACGTGATTACGACAAGTGTATCAAGTATGCCGACTTGGCACTGGGCAACAATCCTTCTTCTATGTTACGTAAGTGGGGCAATATCAACCAGAATACAATGAAATCTCGTTTGAACGATTACAATGACGAGAAGGCTTCTTGCAATTTCCTGATTCAGTCAACCTTCTCATTGCAGGACCGTATGCTTTCTGCTTGTCGTTTTGCTATCAATGATGGTAAGGACTTTACCGACAAGAAAGGTAACAAATACACTGTTCCTTCAACCTTGAAGATCTTGGTGGATGGTGGCGGCCCCAACTGGAGTGGTACGATTCCTGCATATAATGGTAACCTGTTTATCTTTGGTGGTCAGGAGTTTGGTGTATGGTTGTTCCGTGTGTACGAATACTTTGAGTATACCGATAAGATTGCTGGTATCGGCTATGTGCACATGCTCTATCAGCCGTTTACTGCAGAGGAAACCTTGCTTTGTCGTGCTGAGGCTCGTCTTTATAAGGGTGACCAAGCTGGTGCTATTCAAGATCTGGGTTATTGGACGAATTCTCATTTGGTGACTAACGCCCTTACATTGAGCGGCATTCTGCAGAAATACAGCCGTGCTAAGGCTAATCAGTATGTAAGCGATCTTCATCCTAAAGAAATGGGATTCTCTAAGGTGCTGACTGACGATGATTTGAGCGTACTCGACTGTATTCTTCATTTCCGTCGTATTGAGACCATGTTTGAAGGTATGCGCTGGTTCGATATCAAACGCTATGGTATCACAGTAACCCATCACTATCGTGGTGCTAATGAGGATGATATTCATACCGACTCACTTACTTGGAATGATCCTCGCCGTGTGCTTCAATTGCCTCAGAATGTAATTGACGCTGGTTTCGAGGGCAACCGTACTACAAATTCTACGGTTGGTTCCGGCGGTGGTGGCTATCAGACCCATAAATTAGAAACCCAACCCATGCTTTATCAATCTAAATAATAGAAAATAACAATGAAAAAGTACATATATTTCTTTTTGGCCGTTTCACTAGGCTGCTCGATGGTCTCTTGTAGCGAAGATGATGACTTTACTGAAAGCATCTTTAATACTACAAAGGATGCGGTCGATAAGGATGCTTCTACCGCACCTTTCGACCAGTGGCTCTACGATAATTATGTGGTGCCTTACAATACCGAGATACAGTATAAGTTCAATTATCCAGCTTCTAACTTGGATTATCAACTTACTCCTGCTGACTACAAGAAGTCACAGTTGCTCAGCCATTTCATCAAGTACCTGTTCTATGATGTTTATAACAAGTATGCAGGTGAGGACTTCATGAAGAAGTACGGTCCCCGTATCTTCCATTACATTGGCTCTGCGGCTTATGCTCCTACCACAGGTACTGAGATGCTGGGTTATGCTTCAGCCGGTGTGAAGATTACCTTGATTAACGTGAACAACATGAAATACTGGACACCTGAGACTCCTTATACAGATGCTGATATGGACCAGTTAAACAAGGATCAGTTCCATGTGATGCACCATGAATTCTCGCACATCCTGCACCAAACTAAGTCGTATCCTGTTACTTTCGGTCAGATTACGTCTGGAACTTATGAGCCCCGTGGCTGGCAGGATCGTGACTCAATTCTGACCCACCAGTTGGGTTATCTGACTCACTATGGTTCTTCTGCCATCTATGAGGACTTTGTAGAGACCCTCTCTTGTACCATTACTGACACCGACTATCGTTGGATGACCACTATCATTGAGGCTTGTCTGAATGGTGGTGTGAAGGATGGTGATAAGGAAGCTGTTTACACACTGATTGACTCTTTGGGTATTCGTGACTTTAATGATCCTGGTAAGATTTGGAATAAGTTCTCAATCTATAAGGAACTTGCTAAGAATGAGAATTCTGGTGAGTATGAGGAAACAGGTCGTTATGTGCCAAATTTCCATCAACAAGAAGCAAAGAGTAAGAGTGATGTTGCTCTGAAATTCGAATTGGTTAAGGACTTTACTTCGTTCAAGGACTATATGGAATGGGTAAAGATTGATACCGACGACAAGGAAGGTGGTATTAATGCTATCTTGAAGAAACTCTCTATAGCCGAGGCTTGGCATATGGAGAAGTGGGGTCTGCCTTTGTATCAGCTTCGTCGTGAGGTTCGTGAGCGTCAGGATAAGGTGAACGACTTTGTTCGTGACAGTGTGACCATTTATGATTATCAATAAACGTTGAACCACAGAAAGAATAGACAACTATGACATATAAGAAATTATTTCTCGCGCTTCCAGTTGTTTTGGGTGCTATGGCTCTCACAACTAGTTGCTCTTTCGAACAAGATGAGTACTTCGACGAGAGTGCATCGTTGCGTGTTACACACCAGAACGAGAATATCAAGGATCGTCTGGTGGCACAGAGTTCCGCTGGTAAGAATGGCTGGGTTATTCAGTATTTTGTAGCAGGCACAGACGATTACAATTTCGAGGGCTTTAACCTCTTTGGTCGTTTCTATGACAATGGCAAGGTAACTTTGGCCAGTGACCACAAATTCCTCCGCAATGGCAATGCCGGTAAATATACTGAGCATACCAGTACCTATGAGATGCTGTCTGAGGAAGGTTCAGTCCTTGCATTCAATACTTGGAATGATATCCTCACAGTATTCGTTGATCCCGTGGATCCTACCAAGGCTCCTGGTCAGCTGATTAATAATGGTGAGGGTATGTTTGGTGATCAGAACTTGGTTCTGAAGAAGTTGGCCGATGACGAAATCCAGTTCTATGGAGAGCGTCATGGTGCTATCACTCGCGTCATTCCCTGCGATCGTCCTTGGCAGCAGTATCTTGATGATACTAAGGCCCTGAAGAATCGCATCGCTACAGCCTCTCTTAATAACTATTATGTGATTAACGATGTTGACACGATGTTCTTCAAGGAGTTGAATAAGGGACTGTTCACATACTGCGAACGTATCAATGACCCCTTGCAGAAGAAGACCTTTAAGTGCGTGTTCACGCCTAATGGTTTCCGTATGGAGCGTCCTGAGACTCTCGGAGAGTCTTCGTTCCAGGAGTTCACTATTAACAACGATAGTACCTGCCTGCAGAACGAGGATGGCAAGGTTAAGGTTGTAGCCTGCTGGGACAACTATATGACATCTCATTCTTCTATCTGGACGATGGATACAACACTCTATAACGATGCTCAGAAGTCACTCTTTGCTGAGATTGATGCTCTGCTTCATCAGTTTAACACAGGTTGGTCTTTGAAGGGCATTGGCTTTGGTAAGAGCACCGGTGGTAACTCTTTGAATGGTGTGGTTGTATATTGCTATACTAACACCGCAAAGACCAAGACCAACACACTGGGTATTGAGGTGCTTCAGAACCGTGAGGCTTATGGAAAGATTTCAATTAAGCCCACAGCATCTGTGAAGACAGACAACAATATGAACGCTGTTGAGAAGAAGGTTCCTGGCTTTATTGCCAAGGTTCAGGAATTTGTTGAGACTCTCTATGGCACTTATGATGTGACACCTAATGATTACTTCCTGCCTACTGGTGGTCTTTATACGGCTACCGATGGTGGAACTACATTTAAATTACAATAACAGAGAACATATTTTATTTATTAACTAAAAAGAGAAAAATTATGAAGAAATTTTTACTCGTTGCTGCTGCTGCACTGATGGTTGTATCAGCTAGCGCTCAGTTGAGCAGAAAACCTGCTGGTTCTAAGACCATGGTACGCCAGAATGCTCTTCCTACTGCTACCTTCAAGAAATATATGGAGGTTGGTCAGAACATGAATCCTTCAGTTCTTCATGAACAGAAGTTGATGAGCAAGCACTTTGACAAGGAAAACTTGAACAATGTGACTCTTACTGCTGCTACTAAGTTTAAGGCACCTGCCGTTAAGGAAACTTATTATGCAAAGGGCTATGATTCACAGAAAACAGATAGTCTTCTTGAGTGGACTATGTCAGCAGGTGTCGCTACTACTGATGAAGGCAACGTAAATGTGTTGGTTGATGTTGTTCCCAATGACTTTGGCTTCGAGGGTGGTGTCCCTGTAGAGTATACTCTTTCTGGTAACACAATTACCATTCCTGCTCAGTTGATTGCTACAAATTCTAAATATGGATACTATTTCTTCCTCGAGGATGGTGCTACTAGTGATGGTACTATCACTCTGAATCTGAATGAGGATGGCTCAATTAAAGGTAGTTATTCAATTGGTTACTTTGTATATGGTGACAAGGAACGTACTGTTTATTTAGGTGCATTGACATGGGCCAAGAATATTACCTATAGATTCCCTGGTCAGGCAGCAGTTGCTCCAACTGTTGAGTATCAGCCCAATAGTTTGGTTCTGTTTGCTGGTCTTGGTCTTTCTGGTTATTCTTATAACAGTAATCTGGTTATGATGGGTGCTTACGCTCCTGTTAATTTCCGCAACGCTTCTACTGGCGAGGCTACTGCTTGGGATTGGTCTGTAGAGAAGGATTCCGATGAAGGTACAGAAGTTATCCGTAGTTCAGAGAAGAACTTCACTCTGAATACCATTGGTGGCGAAACTTACACTAACTTCTCTCTGGTTGGTATTAACGAAGATGCCAAGTCTGATTCTGTTAAGTGGGGTGTTGGTAATTGTCTTGCCAGTGATAATACTATCCGCTATACCGATCTTTATGCTTATGCAGGCAATGCCGCCAGCTCTTTCAACTTTACTGACGGTACTTATGCTACGATGACTGCTCAGGATCCTGACGGTGATCTGACGTTCTACACCAACTGGGCAACTCCTGATAAGGCTAGTAACTCTATGAGCAAGATTTATGTATATGAGGGCAAGCCTAGCACTCCAATCTATTTTGAGGGTGTTACTCTGCCTATGGTAGGTTTCCAGCCTTCAGATTCAATTCCTTTCAATCTGCACATTGCTATTCGTAAGTGTGTGCGTAATCCTCAAACAGGTAAGGTTGCTCTCGGTGACATCATTGCAGAGTCTGATGCTACCATTGAGAATGTTAATTCTGAATATTCTAGCAGTGGTTTGAATGCTGTTGAATTCAAGGGTTTCTACGTAGAGGATGAGTTCGGTATGAGCACAGAGCTTGACTATCTGTTCGTAGAGGACGAGTTCCTAATTGAGATTGATGGTTGGGACAATGGTTCATTCACTGGTGTTCTGGGAAGTCAGGATATTACTCCTGCCAACGCTTTGAGTTCTACTTGGTTTGAGAAGAGCGATGAGCCTGGTTCAGTTTATTCTTATAATTCATGGAAGACCTCTTTGTTTGTAGGACTTCTTGATGCTGCTTACGGTTATCTTTATACCACTGACGATACCAATCTGGTCATTGCTTCAGAGGGTGGTCAGGCATCTATCCATGTTGATCCTATGCTCCGCAGCGTTGATGAAGATAAGAATCCTTCTTATCGTCTCTTCGTTGAGAGTATCAATGTTGATGGTGAGGAGGTAGAAGAAGTTCCTGAGTGGCTTCATGTTGGTGTTGCCAACGAGGACTATGAAAAAGGTAATGAATACGACCTCGTATTCGAGGCAGAGGCTCTGCCCTCAGAAGTTGCAGGCCGCAGCGTTGCTATCACCTTCTTCCAGGAGGGTGCTCAGCTGAAGGTTACTGTTTCTCAGGGTGAGACTGCAGGCGTACAGACTGTTGTTACCTCTTCTAAGGCTGCCAACGGCAAGCTGTTCGATTTGAGCGGTCGCCAGGTTAACGGTAAGAAGGGTCTCATCGTTCGTGATGGCAAGAAGTTCATCGTGAAGTAAAGATTCACTTGTTTATATAGAAGGGAAGGCCATTGGTCTTCCCTTTTTTGTGTTATTATATCATCTGTTTGATGGACTAAGAATATCTGTATGGCGGACTAATCCCATTTGCATGGTGATATAAAAATTGTTCGTTTGCCATCTTAAATTCATCACTATGCCGTTTTAAAGTTAAAATCACGTCGTGATTTAATATAATCACGACGTGATTTTAATTAATCTCGACGTGATTATTTATTTTCACGTCGTGAAAAAAGAATCAACAAGGCGTATCAGTATGTTTCTTTCCCTAATATAATCAGCAAGTTGCGTAAACTTAATGGGATTGTTTCTTGGATATTTTGAAAAAAAGTATTACCTTTGTAGCCCAAAATATTATATATATGAAGAAAATAATTACTTTGGTAACCTTTGCCATTCTTTTTGGCTTCCAGTTGGTGATGGCAGTTCCTGCTCATAAGGGTGCGATGAAGTTGACGCAGCCCGACGGCACAACTGTAACCATTCGCCTGCATGGTGATGAATATCTGAGTTTCAACACAACAGAAGACGGCTATTCAATCGTTAAGAACAATCAGGGATACTTTGTCTATGCCGACCTGAAGGACGGCCAGTTGCAGCCCACCACTCGTGTGGCTCACGATGCTACTGAGCGCTCGGCCTCAGAAAAGGCCTATCTTGATGGCGTCGAGAAATACCTGACGCCTGCTATGACTCAGAAAGTGAGCGAGGAAAAGTCGAGAGAGGTGAATCGCCGTGCAGTGGCTCTTCAGAAGAACACGAGACGTGCAGCGCAATATGATTATAACAACTTCCGTGGTTTGATTATTCTGGTGGAGTTTAATGACTTCAGTTTCACACGCTCGGACTACAACACCATAGTAAACGATCTGGCCAATGCCGAGAACTACACCGGTTTCAGCAGCCAAAATCCTTTTACGGGCAGCGTGCGCGACTATTTCAGCGACAACTCAGGTGGTCTGTTTCAGCCACACTTCGATGTGGTGGGCCCCGTGAAACTGAATAGGAGCCAGTATTATGCTGAGAAAACCAATCATGTTCCACAACTTATCAATGAGGCCCTGAGTGCTGTCGATTCTCAGGTGAATTTCAAAGACTATGACCGCGACAACGACGGTGTGGTAGATATGATTTATTTCATTTTTGCAGGTTATGGTTCAAACTATTCCGGCAATGATGAGCGTCTGCTATGGCCACATGCCAGTCAGGTGTATAATCCTCAGACCAATGGCTGGGTGAGAAAGGACGGTGTTTATATGGGACGCTATGCCTGCTCTACCGAGTTGTATGGCTGGACTTCGCAGCCAGGTAAGATAATCGACGGTATTGGTACCATCTGCCACGAGTTCAGTCATGTGCTTGGTTTGCCCGACTTCTATGATACCGATTATAATGAGTCGGGTGGTGAGAGCAATCATCCTGGTGACTGGGACATTATGGCAGGCGGCAGCTATCATAACTATGGTCGTACGCCTGTGGGCTATACACTTTACGAACGCTATGCCATCGGATTCGCCAATCCAGAGTATATCAATGCCGTAGGCCAATATACCTTGCAGAACGTGTCAACTAATACAGGCTACTATATCAGTTCGGAACAGGATAACGAGTTCTTCTTGTTGGAGAATCGTCAGCATGACAAGTGGAACAAGTATGCGCCTGGTCACGGCATGTTGGTTTTCCGTGTAGATTTTACCGACTCGAATGTGTGGTCATGGAATACGGTTAATGTTAATCCTGCTCACAATTACTATGAACTGTTGCGTGCCGGTGGTGTGAAGAATGGTGTTGCACCTTCTGATCCCTTCCCCGGTACCAAAAACGTGAGGAAACTGAATAACGAGACATCGCCTGCCAACCTGAAAAGCTGGACGGGCAAGAATACCCATTGGGGCTTGGAGAATATCAAGGAGGTGAATGGCCTGATCACGTTTGATGTCGTTGATGTTAATATCCTTACCAGTGTGGCGTTGCCCGCGTCTATCGGCTTGAATGAAGGTCTCTCTTATCCGCTGCAAGTGACGCGTTATCCTGAGAGCGCACCCTGCACCCTGGAGTGGCAGTCGGACAATGATGCCGTGGCTACTGTTGATCAAAACGGCGTGGTGAAAGGTATTAGTGCCGGCATTGCTCATATCACGGTGAAGGCCAATGACGATGAACAGCTGAAGGCCACCTGTCAGGTTGAGGTCAAGGCTCTGACAGCGTATTCCACGATTGAAAGTTTGAAGGCTACCTTCATTGACGAGCCCGCCAAACTGCTGTTGAACAATGCCCAGGTGCTTTATGTGCATAATTCGGACGTCTATATTCGTGACGCCACGGGCGGTATCGCTCTGGTAGGTGCTAACTTGAATGTGAAGCCTAATGAAGTGCTGAATGGCTTCATCGCCGGTTATCAGCAGAAAATCAACGAGATTGTGAGTCTGAAGACCATCGATGGCGTGGACAATGCCGCAACAATCAGTGTGAGTGAAGGTGAAACCGTTGCTCCCCGTGTTGTGACACTCGACCAGGTAAACAGTTCACTCTATTCAGACCTGATCACAATTTCTGGCGAGATGATGAAGAGTGCCACGGTGGATGGCGTTAAGGGCGTGTTTGTTTATAATGATAACGTCAGCGTGCGTGTGTATAACACCTTCGGACTGACCTCAAAAGACCTGTCAATGCCTAAGAGTTATGGCGGCAAGAAGTTCGATTTGACTGGTATCCTGCTTAATACGAAAGGCAATAATGGTTCCCTGATTTATGAGTTGGGTCTCTTGAAGAGTCCTACCGAGACACAGGAGAACACCAGCATCATGCAGGTGAACAGCGGTTCTCAGGGCCTGTCCATCTATACACTCGATGGTCGCCGCGTAGAGAATATGTCGCAGCCCGGCATCTATATCATCCGTCAGGGACAAGAAAAAAGGAAGGTCTTCATCAAGTAAGACCTTCCTTATAGGGAAACGCACCGCAGACGGTTAGTCCTCTGCGAGTTGCATCAAGTACTGGCCATAGCCGTTTTTCAACATCGGCTTGGCCAGTTCTTTTATCTGATCCTTGCCAATCCAGCCCTGCTTGTAGGCAATCTCCTCCAGACAAGCCACCTTCAGGCCTTGACGCTTCTCAATGACTTCGATAAAGGTCGAAGCCTCGGCCAGTGAGTCGTGTGTGCCGGTGTCGAGCCAAGCAAAGCCGCGCTGCAAGGTCTGCACCTTCAACTTCTTCTGTTCCAGATACTCTTGGTTCACGGTAGTAATCTCCAACTCGCCGCGAGCGCTGGGCTTGATGTTCTTTGCGATTTCCACCACGCTGTTGGGATAGAAGTAAAGGCCCACCACCGCATAGTTCGACTTCGGGTTCTGGGGTTTCTCCTCAATGCTCAGGCAGTTGCCCTCCTTGTCAAACTCCGCCACGCCATAGCGCTCTGGGTCGTTGACATAATATCCGAACACCGTGGCCAGTCCGTTTTTCTCGGCATTCTCCACACTCTCGCGCAGCAGTCCGCTGAAGCCCGAGCCGTAGAAGATGTTATCGCCCAGCACCAGACAGGCACAGTCGTCGCCAATAAACTTCTCACCGATGATGAAAGCCTGTGCCAGTCCGTCGGGCGAAGGCTGCTCGGCATACTCAAAGTTCACGCCCAGATCATGTCCGTCGCCCAGCAGACGCTGGAATCCCGGCAGGTCGTGAGGCGTCGAGATGATAAGAATTTCACGGATGCCGGCCAGCATCAGCGCCGATATAGGATAGTAGATCATGGGCTTGTCGAAGATGGGAATCAACTGCTTCGAAATGCCCTTGGTGATAGGGTAGAGGCGTGTGCCGCTACCTCCTGCTAATACGATACCTTTCATTTTTCTTTCTATTTATAGTAATTTTGGCGCAAATATACAAAATATTCTTAACTCATAACTCATAACTCTTAACTTTTTTGTAACTTTGCAGCGAAATAGTGAAATTTAACGTTAAAGATAATGAGTTTTATAAGCAAAATCCTAGGAAAGAAGGAGGAAGAACAAAAGGTGGGCGGCATGGAAGATTTCATGACACTCATCCGCGTATATTTTCAGGCTGTGATGGCAGCCGACTTGGGCATCACCAATCTGAATGCACTGCCCGACCTGCGTGTGTTTAAGACCACACTGCGCGTGCCCACACAGGGCGGCAAGCTGGGCATCGGTGAAAAGGCTCGTTGCAAGAAGATGTTGAAGGAACTCTATGAGATGGACGATCAGTTCTTCAAGGAGATTGACCAGAGCATCCACCGCCGTTGCAAGAAGATTCAGGACGTGCAGACCTATCTGCTGCAGTTCCAGACCTATGTGCAGGATGTGATGATGCTGTCGGGCAACCTGATGAAGTTCAAGCTCCGCCTGCCCGGCTTCTTCAAGAAGGCCATCTATGCTGCTACTGAGAAGACCGTTCACGACATCTTTAATAAGAACGACTACAAGGATGCTGGCGTGCTGAAAACCGTGGTTTCCATTCGTGAGCTCGACAAGCGTCTGGGCTTCTCTGAGAAGTGGACCACAGACTTCGTCTATCGTGTAGTGATGCTGGCAAAGAAAGAAAAGCAGCCGCAAACGGACGAGAAATAATTAATAAATATTAAATGTATTGCGCAAAAGTAATCATTTTAACTAATTTTGTTTACTTTTGTGGAATAAAAGTATAGGCATGACTCAGAACGAAAAAGTTTTAGCCACGTTCCAGACCCGCATACGGCAGATGATTCTCCGCTTTCAGGAACTAAAGAAGGAGAATGCAGATCTCTATGCAATGGTCGAGGAGACCGAGCAGCGCGTCAAGCAGCTCGAGGCAAAGCTTGCTCAGCAGGAGCATGACTATCAGTCGCTGAAGATGGCCCGCATGATGGAAATCACCGATGGAGACCTGGATGGTGCCAAGGAGCGTGTGGCCAAGTTGATTCGCGACGTCAATAAATGTATTGCCGTCCTAAGTGACGAGAAGTAACCGACGAGACAATTCATGGCAGAGGAAAGTGTACTCAATATAAAGTTGCACGTCTATGACGAGGAAATAGCAATGAAACTCCACAACCGCGAGGATGAGGAGTACTATCGTGCAGCCGCCAAACTCATCACTGAGCGCTATGGTGCCTATGCACAGGTTTACCGTGGGCGCAAGAGTGATCATACCATCGCCCTGATGACTCTTATCGAAATAGCGTTGCGCTATGAGAAAGAGTTGGCCAAGAATGACACAACCCCTTATGATAATATTCTCTCTCAGTTGACTTCCGAAATAGAGGACGCATTGAAGTGAGTATTAACAATCTATATATTATTTTATGGACATTACTTATGTGATTTTAATTGCTGTGGCCGCACTCATTGTGGGTGTCGGATGCGGATATGTTGTATTCCTGAAGGTTATCAAGGGAAAATACAACGCCATGGTTGATGCTGCCACCAAGGAGGCAGACGTCATCAAGGAAAAGAAATTGTTGGAAGTCAAGGAGAAGTTTCTCAACAAGAAGAGCGAACTCGAGAAGGAGGTGCAGCAGCGCAACCAGCACATCCAGCAGAGCGAGAACCGTTTGAAGCAGCGCGAGATTTCATTAAACCAGCGTCAGGAAGAACTGGGACGCCGCAAGAACGAGCTTGACAACCAGCAGCAACGTATTGACAACGAGAAGAAGGCTCTGGCCCTGAAGTCAGAAGAACTGGGCAAGATGCAGCAAAAGGAGCGCGAGAAGCTGGAAGAACTCTCTGGACTGAGCGCTGAGGAAGCTAAGAACCGCTTGGTGGAGGCTATGAAGGACGAAGCTCGTACCGATGCTGCTGCCTATGTGAACGAGATTATGGACGAGGCCAAGCTCAACGCTAATGCCCAGGCCAAGAAGATCGTTATCCAGACCATCCAGCGCGTGGCTACTGAGACCGCCATCGAGAACAGTGTTTCTGTGTTCCATATTGAGAACGACGATGTGAAGGGTCGTGTCATCGGACGTGAAGGACGTAACATCCGTGCCCTTGAGGCTGCCTGTGGTGTGGAAATCGTGGTTGACGATACACCCGAGGCTATCGTGATTAGCGGCTTCGATCCTGTTCGTCGTGAGGTCTGCCGTCTGGCTCTGCATCAGTTGGTCAGCGATGGACGTATCCACCCCGCCCGTATCGAGGAAGTGGTGGCTAAGGTGAAGAAGCAGTTGGACAACGAGATTATCGAGACTGGTAAGCGTACCGCTATTGACTTGGGTATCCACGGCCTGCATCCTGAGCTGGTACGTATCATCGGTAAGATGAAGTACCGTTCAAGTTACGGACAGAACCTGCTGCAGCACGCACGCGAGACCGCTAACCTCTGTGCCGTGATGGCCAGCGAGTTGGGCTTGAATCCCAAGAAGGCTAAGCGTGCCGGTCTGCTCCATGATATTGGTAAGGTGCCCGATGAGGAGAGCGAGATGCCCCACGCACTTTATGGCGCTAAGATTGCTGAGAAGTATAAGGAGAAGCCCGATATCTGCAATGCCATTGGTGCTCACCACGATGAGATGGAGATGCAGACCCTCTTGGCGCCTATCGTACAGGTGTGTGATGCCATCTCTGGTGCCCGTCCTGGTGCCCGCCGTGAGATTGTCGAAGCATACATCAAGCGTCTGAACGACCTCGAGGCCATTGCTATGTCTTATCCTGGTGTTACTAAGACCTACGCCATCCAGGCTGGTCGTGAGCTCCGAGTCATTGTCGGTGCCGACAAGATGGACGATGCCGAGACCGAGGCACTGAGTGGCGAGATTGCAACTAAGATTCAGAATGAGATGACTTATCCCGGTCAGGTGAAGATCACCGTGATTCGCGAGACAAGATCTGTTGCTTACGCGAAATAGGAAATAAAAAGGTAAAAAAGTAAAAGGGTAAAAAGTTGAGATATGTTCTCACTTTTTACCCTTTTACTTTTTTACCTTTTTATCTTTAAAAGATTATTTTGCTTCTTCCATATCGCCTTCAATATAGAGGCGAGTCATTTCCACTTTTCCATTGGTACGAACAGTGATTGACTTCTTAAAGTGTCCGGGGAACTTGCCTGCGCCGTTGTAGGTCACCTTGATCTGTCCCTTCTCACCAGGCTTAATGGGATCCTTCGTATATTCGGCTACGGTGCATCCGCAAGAAGCGATGGCCTGGTTGATAACCAAGTTCTGCTCACCTACGTTGGTGAAAGAAAAGGTGCAGTTGACAACTGGCTCCTTCTCCGAGAACTTTCCGAAGTTGTGTGTCAGCGTGTCGAACTTAATCTCAGCTGGCTCCTGTGCCATTGCAGTCATGCCGCAAATGAGCATCATCGTAAAGAGAATTAGCTTTTTCATATCGTTAATATTATGTTTTGTTCATTTATTTGACGCAAAAGTACAAAAAAGTTAATAAAGACAGGCTTCGATTTAGGAGTTTTTAAATTTAGTTAGTAGTTTATAATACTCTGTAGCCCCCAGCAAGAAGCATCCCGTGCCATAGTCCTCGAAGTCAGGAACGCGGTTGTAACTCAGGGGCTGTCCATCCGACGGGTCCTTGCCGGTGCCCTGCATCCATCCCAGGAAGCCATCACTGTGGACGCTGGCCTTTTCCATTGCAGCCCATGCACGGTCGCAGGCGCCACGATAGTCCTTCGCTTTCAGCAGTCCGTTGCGAATGCCCCAGGCCATGCCGTAGAGGAAGAGGGCCGTGCCGCTGGTCTCCGTCATAGCATAGTTAGATGATACAAGGCTGGGGTTCCAGAAACCGTCCTCGCGCTGACATGCCAACAATCCTTTACTCATCATAAGAAAGTCTTTTTTCAATTCTTTATAGGCAGGATCCTTCTTGTCCAGCTGATTCATGCAGCGCACCAGAGCTGCATATACCCAACCATTGCCGCGACTCCAATAGCAGTCCTTGCCGTCGGGCTCCTTGTAGGGCGGTACATAGTCGGCATCGCGCCACCACAGTCCGTCCTTCTCGTTGAAGAGTCCGCCGCCGCACTCATTCCTGCTCCAGCGATACATCTGCATGGCGTGGTCACGATATTTCTTGTCGCCCGTTATCTTGTAGGCCTGCATATAGGCCGGCATCGCCATCTGTATGGCGTCAATCCAGGTCCACCAGCCATAGAGCGACTGATTCTTGGGATTGGCTTTCTGCATCTGCTGGTCCAGGTTCTGAAGGGTGGGGGATAGCATCTCCTGTTTACCTGTCTGCACATAGCGCATCATGTATGTCTGTTCGCAGCACTGGTCGTCAGCATCGCCAGTCTTGATGCCGTTTCTGGGTGTCCATTGGTGGAATGCTGCCCAGCGGTCGGTATAGTCCAGATATCTCTCTTGCGGGTCTATCTCGTTGAGGGCCATGAGTCCCTCGTAGTAAACGGCACGCGTCCATAGGTTCGACGGCCTCACCTTCTTTACGTTGGTAGGCAGTGTCGGGTCGGCATATTTCGCCATGAAGTAGTTGTTTACCTTTTGTGTCGTGCTCAGCACCTGCTGTGCTGTGTTTTGAGCCGTTAGTGTCGTTGCCAGTAAGAGGGCGCCCCAGAGGGCTACTATTCTTTTCATCTTGTTTTAGTTTTTAGATTTGTGGTGCAAAGTTACATCTTTTATTTGGAATTTGAAAAGAATAGGGCTTTTCTTTTTGTTTTTCACGCATTTATTCGTAACTTTGTGGCTCGAAAACAACTACAAAACAAAATGATGAAGAAAAACCTCAAACTATGGTGCGCTGGCCTGCTGGCTTGCGCTACCTTGAACGCTACGGCACAAACTAACTCATGGACTGCCGACAATGGTAACGGTACGTTTACAAATCCCTTGTTCTACGACGAGTTCAGCGACCCCGATATCCTCCGCGTGGGCGATGACTATTATCTGGCTGGCACTACGATGCACTCCGTGCCTGGTCTGGTCATCCTTCATTCCAAGGATCTGGTGAACTGGGAGAACGTCAGTTACTGCTTCGACCGTTTCGACTTCAACGACGATAAGTTTGCCCTGAAAAATCATCAGGAGATATATGGTCAGGGTATCTGGGCCCCATGTATCCGCTATGCTAATGGCATGTTCTACGTCTTTTCCAATGTCAATGGTAAGGGTCTGCAATGCTATACCAGCAAGAAAATTGAAGGTCCGTGGGAACACCATAATATGAAAGGAAATATCTATGACCTCGGCGTGCTCTTTGATGATGATGGCAAGATCTACGCCATTCATAAGTATGGGGAGGTGCATTGTACTGAGTTGAAGCCTGATATGAGTGGCCCCGTGGAGGGCACCGACCGCGTCATTATCCCTGATGGCAACGGCATTGGCGAGGGACACCATATTTATAAGATAGACGGTATGTACTATCTCATCTCTACCGACTATTCACCCAATGGCCGCACTCTCTGCTCGCGTTCGAAAAGCATCTGGGGACCATACGAGACGCGTGTCATCACCGCCGACGAGACCTACGGCTATCATGCTGCCCCACTGACGCAGGTGCCTCGTGGCACCAAGTATCGCATTGGCGAGGATGGCACGAAGTATGGCGTTGGTCCGCTTGACAAGGATGCCACCGCCTGCACCAACGCTCATCAGGGCGGCATAGTCCAGGCCACCGATGGCTCGTGGTGGGCACTCTTCATGCAGGACTTCCATTCCGTGGGACGCACAGTTTGTCTGATGCCGATGACATGGCAGGACGGCTGGCCTATGGTAGGTCTGCCTGACAATCTGGGACGTGCGCCTCGCACTTGGTTCAAACCGGGCGTTATGTCTGTTGCAGTGCCACAGCAACAGACACAACCGCATGCGCCTTATGTTCGCAGCGAGAATTTTGATGGCAAGCAGTTGGGCCGTGTGTGGCAGTGGAACCACAACCCCGAGGAGAAGATGTGGAGCCTGAAGGGCGGCAAACTGCGTCTGAACAGCATGCCCGCCGAGCAGTTGATGTGGGCTCGCAACACCCTCACGCAGCGTGTCATAGGTCCCAAGTCCATTACCACTGTTGAGCTTTATCTCAAGGGCTTGAAGGATGGTGACGTGGCTGGCCTGGGTAATATCAATGTGCCCTGTTCGTGGATTGGCGTGGTGAAGAGCGGCAAGAGCCTCACCCTTCGTTGCTTCGAGCAGATGACTAATGACACCATTGACGTAGCCCTTCCCCAAACGACTAAGATATGGCTTCGCTGTATCGGCGAGTACGATGATAACCAGGCGCAGTATGCCTATTCTACCGATGGTACGACGTTCCAGACCTTGGGTCGCATGATGCCGTTGACTTACCAACTTATCACCTTCCAAGGTTCTCGCCACGCTCTCTTCGCCTTTAATGTGAAGGGGCTGAACGGTGGTTTTGCGGAGTTTGATAACTTCACCGTCGATGAGCCGATGGCCGACCGCAGTCAGAACATTCCTTATGGCAAGACTATCCGCATCATCAACAAGGCCACCAGTCGTCCTGCCATCGCCCTGAAACACGGCCTGCTCTATGATACCCATGCTGGCGATAAGAGTAACCTGACACAGTTTAAGGTGCTTGGCAGTCAGGGCCGCGTCATCCTGCAATGTGCCGATGGCCGCTATGTCAAGGTCTATGGCGACGGACTACCTGGCGACGTGCGCTTCACCGATAATCAGGCCGAGGCCGAAGAGTTCCTGTGGCAGGACTATCTCGACCATGATTTCATGCTCCTATCGCTGCAGAATCACCGCTATTTGGGTAAGAGTCCTACCACTGGCAGTCCCTATTCTATGGACTTCGCTGGTCCAGACCCGGCCCGTCGCAATGGTGCCGTGTTGCATTGGGAAGAATAATCTTTTCATTTTTTGCGGATAAAGTTGACGTTTATTACGGAAAAATATGTAACTTTGCACCTCAATAGGAAAAAACATATCATAAAAGATGTATAGAACAAAAACTTGTGGTGAGCTTCGTCTCACCGATGCCGGTCTTGAGGTAACGTTGGCCGGATGGGTGCAGCGCACTCGTAAGATGGGCGGCATGACTTTTGTCGACCTGCGCGACCGCTATGGAATCACACAGTTGGTATTCGATGAATCTGGCGATACGGCTCTCTGCGACCGTGCCAATAAACTGGGACGCGAGTTCTGTATTCAGGTCAAGGGTAAGGTCTGCGAGCGTCAGGCCAAGAACCCCAAGATGCCTACTGGAGACATTGAGATTATGGTTAGTGAGCTGAATATCCTGAGTGAGAGTCTCACACCTCCCTTCACCATCGAGGACAATACCGACGGTGGTGATGATATCCGCATGAAGTATCGTTATCTGGACCTGCGTCGTTCGGCTGTTCGCAAGAACCTTGAGCTGCGTCATAAGATGACCATCCTGATTCGTAACTTCCTCGATGCCCAGAACTTCATCGAGGTTGAGACTCCTATCCTGATTGGCTCTACCCCCGAGGGTGCTCGCGACTTCGTGGTGCCCAGCCGCATGAATCCTGGCCAGTTCTATGCTCTGCCTCAGTCTCCTCAGACCTTGAAGCAGTTGCTGATGGTCAGTGGCTTCGATCGTTACTTCCAGATTGCCAAGTGTTTCCGTGATGAGGACCTGCGCGCCGACCGTCAGCCTGAGTTCACTCAGATTGACTGCGAGATGTCGTTCGTTGAGCAGGAGGATGTGCTCCAGATATTCGAGGACCTGGCCCGTCATCTGTTCAAGGAGATTCGTGGCATCGAGTTGCCCGCTCTGCAGCGCATGACATGGCACGAGGCTATGCGTCGCTTCGGTTCCGATAAGCCCGATTTGCGTTTCGGTATGGAGTTTGTGGAGTTGATGGACGTGCTCAAGGGCACTGGCACCTTCCCTGTCTTCAACGAGGCCAACTATATCGGTGGTATCTGTGTGCCCGGTTGTGCCGACTATACCCGCAAACAGCTCGATCAACTCACTGAGTTTGTGAAGCGTCCTCAGGTGGGTGCAAAGGGTTTGGTTTATGTGAAGTTCAATGCCGATGGCACTGTGAAGTCATCTATCGATAAGTTCTACGAACCCGAGGTTTGGCAGAAGGTCAAGGAAGCAATGGGTGCCAAGGATGGCGACCTGGTGCTGATCCTTTCTGGCGATAATGCCAACAAGACTCGCGTGCAACTCTGCACCCTGCGTCTGGAGATGGGCGATCGCCTTGGCTTGCGCGACAAGGACAAGTTCGTGTGTCTGTGGATTGTCGATTTCCCCTTGTTCGAGTGGAGCGACGAGGAGCAGCGTCTCATGGCTACTCATCATCCGTTCACTATGCCTAACCCCGACGATATTCCTTTGCTCGACAGCGCTCCCGAGAAGGTGCGTGCCGTGGCATACGACTTTGTTTGCAATGGCGTAGAGGTAGGCGGTGGCTCACTGCGTATTCACGATGGCAAGTTGCAGGAGAAGATGTTCCAGATTCTGGGTTTCACCCCCGAGCGTGCCATGGCTCAGTTCGGCTTCCTGATCAATGCTTTCAAGTACGGAGCACCCCCTCACGCAGGTCTCGCTTTTGGCCTCGATCGCTTCGTGAGCCTTATGGCTGGTCTCGATAGCATTCGCGACTGTATTGCTTTCCCCAAGAACAACAGTGGTCGTGACGTGATGCTCGATGCTCCTGGTGAATTGGATCCAAAGCAGTTGGAAGAATTGAACCTGCAAATTGACTTACGTCAAGAATAGTTAAAATAAATAAAGAAACTACTGTGTTATAGCTAGTTTTCTTAACGGAATGTAGTAATTTTGCCAACAGAATTGAATATATAACTTCAATAGTATTAATATTTCAAGTATTATGGCAGAAAAGAAAGCTACAACAAAGAAGGCTGCTGAAACAAAGGAAGTTAAGGCTCCTGCAGCAAAGAAGACAACAACCAAGAAGGCCGCTACTGTGAAGGCAGGCGAGGCTACAGTATCAGTAAATGCTGAGAACATTGGTTTCAAGGCAGGAGATGTTTATCAGGCACTGGCAGCAGCTGAGAAGGCTCTCACTGTTAAGGAGATTGCTAAGGCTGCAAAAATTTCTGAGGAAGAGACTTTGCTCGGTCTTGGTTGGCTGTTCAAGGAGGGTAAGCTCCTGAGCACTGAGGACAATAAGGTTGTTCTCGCCTAAAAAGACGAGCAATTCATCAATAAGAAAAGGTCGGTAAGCTCTGGTTTACCGACCTTTTTTAGTAAAATGACATACGAAGAGCAGATATTACATATCCTTTCCAAAGTAGGTGAGCGGGGCATCAGTGTGTCCATGCTGGCCAAGCATGTTTATAACATGAACTGCACCCTGTTTTCTCAACCCGATATGCAGGAGATTCATCGCATTGTTCAGCAATATCTGCTCAAGAATTCCAAGTCTTCGCAGTCACTCATTGAGAGCACTGGGCGGCGTGGCTATTATCGCCTGAATACCAGCAACAATGCCGTTGCCCGTCAGTTGATGCTTGATTTCCGCGAGGAGGAGATACAGGAAGAAGAGATTGAGGAAGAGAAACCCCAGCAGGATCTCTCGCTCAGTTTGTTCGACGATTATCTCTCTTGATACACCTCTCTATATAAGTCCAGCAACTGTTCGGCCGTTTTTCTCCAAGAGAACAGTTCTGCCCTGGCCATTCCCCATTCCTTTTGCTGTTGATAGAATTCGGGATCGTTCTCCAGTTTGATGAGCATGTCGGCAATCTCGTCGGCATTTTCCGGATTCACCAATATAGCATCCACGCCACCAATCTCTGGCATCGATGACGCATTGCTGGTGATCACAGGCGTGCCGCATGCCATTGCCTCGAGCAGGGGTATTCCGAAACTCTCACGTAGTGAGGTATAAAGGAAGGCGAATGCGCTATTATATATATAAGGTAGATCCTTGTTCTGAATATATCCCGGCATGTATATCTTCTCACGGATATTGTCGATGTGGTTTCTACTGATGATCCCGTCCAGGTAATCCTTGTCGAGGTCTGCCATCAGCAGCGGGCGCTTCACCTCCGAGCGTTCCAAATATTTTGAATAAGCCACCAGTGTGCGCTCCGTGTTTTTCTTTGGGTCCGTGTTGCCAAGGAAAAACAGAAATCCCTTTTCCGGCATGTATTTCTTGAATACCGTATCATCGTCCACGGGTCTGAACCATTCGTTGAAACCGTTATAGATCATCGCCATCTGTCGTTTGGGAATATCCAACTTGCGAATGATGTTGTTACACTCAAACTCGCTCACGGTAATGATGCGTCTGCACTTGTGCAGAATGCGGGGCACCACCAGTCGGCGGTACAGCCATCCCATATTTTGGTATAGCGATTTGTTTTGCTTGTCGCGTGGCTCCAGGAAGATGATGTCGTGCAGCGTCAGAATCAGTGGGATGTTGCAGAAGATGGGTGCTGTGTTACTGGTGCAGTGCAGAATGTCAACCCCCACGTCCCTCGCAGCTTTGGGCAGGGCGTATTGCTCCCACAATGCATAAGTTGGAACGTCAATCTCTATGACGTGCACTTTGCTGGAATCCTCTACACAGCGGTCGGGGCCAGGTTTTACAAAGACATAATAATCGTTTTGATGATCCATCTGCTGCAGTTGTAAAATCTCCTGCAGCACCACATAGTCCATGCCGTGTTTATTCCTTCGGAAAATGCGTTGTGCTTCAATGCCTATTTTCATGAGATATGAGATATTAAGGTTTCATTATTGTTATGATAGTCTTTTGATAATCTTGGCGGGAACGCCCCCCACAACTGTGTTCTCTGGCACATCCGTCGTCACCACTGCTCCTGCTGCCACGACAGCATGTAGGCCAATGGTCACACCAGGCAGTATGACAGCATTTGCTCCAATCCACACGTCATCATTGATAACGACTTGTTTTGTCGTAATGCCTTGTGAATCAATTCTTTCTTTTATGTTTTCGAAATTGTGATTCAGCGCTGTCACGGTGATGCCCTGTGCCAGGTTTACATGACTGCCAATGGTCACAGGACCGATAATCGTGTTATGAATACCAATGCGTGTGTGGTCGCCAATAACCACGTCGCCCACAGCGTTGTTGATGCATGAGTATGACTCCACCACGCTGTGCGTTCCCAATGAGAATTTCCTGTAGGGTGGGGTGTCCATTCTCACCGAACCATATATCTTCGAGCCCTTTCCGCGGTGCTGGTATAGAGGTGCCAACAGTCTGACGTACCATCGTGGTCGTGCGTCCCGTTGGTTCATGATGAGGTAGTCCAGCAGTCGTTTTATCTTCGGACTCCCCTTCATTTGTGTTCTGAGTTCTTCTTTATTCATCGCTTTATTCATTGATGATGTCTTTCCATTGCTGCACAATTGCTTCTGCATTGAATCTGCTGGCAATGGTCAGAGCTTCTTTTGATTTCTTTTCCCAGTCTGTCTTTGTTGCCTCATCCAGACTGCGAGCCAACTCATTCGCATCTCCATTCTTGAAATACATGCCGAAGTCACCCATGATCTCTTTACTCATGGTCAGATCCGACGAGACAATGGGCAGCCCATGTGCCATTGCCTCTATGAGAACGAGTGGTAAGCCCTCCCAGCGTGAGGATAGTACATAGACCTGCGCTTCAGAATAATACTTTTGTATCTCTTTTGTGAATGGATGGATGCTGATTCTGCCTTCCAGTTTGTTTTTGGCAATCAGGTTCCTGAATGCCTCCTCTTCTGGTCCTTCACCCACAATGTCAAGTGTCCATTCCTTATTGTTTTCGGCAAACAAGGCAAATGCTTGGATCAGGATGTCGAAACCTTTGTGGAGAGGTGAGAAACGGCCCACGGCTAGGAACTTCTTCGATGTTCCTTTTGAGGGTTCACCTGGAACGAGTGTCAAAGGGTTGTATATCACTTGCGTAGGAATCGGATATTCCTTTGCGTCATACTCACACAGCACAACCGTCTTGTTGAGTTTGCCCAATTGCCACTCGTAATGCTTTTGCAACTCCGGTCCAAGATATCGTGAGTCTTTCCCGAAGAGAGCTTTGTGGGCGTTATGTATCCATCCAATCAGTTTTGCGCCGCCTAACAGTTTCTTGCATGCCGCCAGACGCACAGCCAGAGGAGCGTGAACCCCAATGATAACGTCATAATGTCCCTGTTGCAACTCTTCCGCCAGCGCATTTCTTTTCTCCGAAGGAAAAGAGCTGTGTGCATAAAGGTCAGACGTGAATCTGTTTTGGGGCAACACCTTCCTATAAAGATAACTATATGCCTTACACAGTATGTTTTTCCATCGGGGCGTATCGGGATATTCAAAGAATCTGTATTGGATATCGGCTTCCTGCAAATTGTAAATAGAGGTGTCTTTCTCGTCGGGCTTTTCAAGCGTCACAATTGTCACGGCATATTCCTTTGCCAGTTCCTTGGCAATCACCGCTGTCACTCGTTGCACGCCGCCAAACGAGAAGATAGAGTCCATCAGGAAGCAGATTTTCTTCGTCATAGATGCAAAAATATAGAAAAAAATTGGATGCTCCAAATTTTTTTTTTATATTTGCCGAAAAATTGACGAATGAAGGTTCTTTTCCTTACATATCATGGTTTTGATGATGCTAGTGGTATTACCAAAAAGATGTTAGCTCAGATTAAAGGGCTTCGTCAAAATGGCCATGAGGTGCATGTGTGTACTTATGATCTTACTCATTCGGGTGACTGTTGTCGTTTTGTTGACAATGCCATCATAAAGAATTATGGACGTGGAAAGATAGGCGCCATCCGTCAGCGCATGGGCTATGGGTGCATATATGACTATTGTTTGAGTCACCAGATAGAGTTTGTCTATGTTCGCCATTTCATGAATGCCAATCCCTTTTTGGTTCGTTTGTTTCGGCGATTAAAGCAGGCTGGCATCTGCTGTGTGATGGAAGTGCCCACATATCCTTACGATCAGGAGTTTCATTTCTTACCATTCAAGCATAAGGTTTCCTTGTTTTTTGACAAGTTGTTCAGACGGCAATTATCAGCACAAATGGAAGCTATTGTTACATTTTCTGATGAGAAATCGATTTTCGGCCAGCGCACCATCAGCATTAGTAATGGTATTGATTTGGATAAGTTGCCTTTGCATGAACCTGTAGATTGTTCTAAGGAGGTTCACTTGATAGGAGTGGCCGAAGTGCATCCTTGGCATGGGTTTGACAGATTGATACGCGGAATAGGCGAATACTATAAAGCAGGTCATAGCAAACCTGTTTTTTTTCATATCGTTGGCTTTGTCTGGCCTTCAGAGATGGAAGGTACCAATCATGTGCCAGGCTTTGCTCCTCTTATACGAGAATATGGAATAGAAAAGAATATCATTTTTCATGGGCAGTTGTTTGGTGAGCGTTTGGACGAGGTGTTTAGCAAAGCATCTTTTGCCATTGGCAGTCTGGGCCGTCATCGCAGTGGAATTACCCATATCAAGACATTGAAGAATCGAGAATATGCGGGTCGCGGAATCCCGTTTGTCTATTCAGAGTGTGATTCTGATTTCGATGGCCAGTCTTATGTAGTCAAAGCTGTCCCTGATGAATCTCCAATTGATATCAAGTCGATTGTTGAGTTTATAGAGCATTGCGATATTCAGCCGAAGACGATTAGAAGTTCTGTAGAGAAACTCTCTTGGAAATATCAGATGCAGGCTATCTTGGATAAATGTAAGGAACTCGGTTGCCTTAATTAATTGAGTAATTGAATATGATGGAACCAATCAGTCAGAATACTGAAGAACAATACCCATTGGTTACAATAGGTATTCCCGTATATAATGTGGAACCCTATATAGAGAAATGTCTGTTGTCTGTTCTCAATCAGACCTACCAGAATATAGAGATTCTTGTGGTTGATGATTTGGGGACGGATCATTCTATGCAGGTTGTAGAGAACTTGCAGAAGAATCATCCTCAGGGCCATCTTATTCGCATCGTCCGTCACACCACCAATCAGGGCATTGGCGAAGCAAGGAATACCATGATCACGGAATGTAAAGGCCAGTATCTGTACTTTATTGATTCCGATGATTTCATAGAGACCAATGCTGTTGAGATTTTGGTGGCTCAGGCTATAAAGCACCAAACAGATGTTGCCATAGCCTCTCATAGGAGGGTGGCATTGGGTACAGGTGAGGAACTGCCTACTTATCAGTATGACACCTATAGACTGATTCAAGGAGAAGATGCGTTTGCCAATTTCGTTTGTGCTGACCTGCGTTGGCATGTAGCCGTTGTTGTGTGGAACATATTGTTTTCAGTAGATTTTCTTCGGAGAAACAATCTCAGGTTTGCTGGCAGGAAGGATGAGGATGCCTTGTTCCTTTCCGATTTCTATTCTGAGGTGAAAAGTGCAGTCATCATGCCCGACATCACCTACAATTATGTTTCCCGACCCGATTCTATCATGGGATATATGGCAAGGAAACAGATTCCTATCCGTGAAATTCGTGAACGGTTCCATACGGATTCTATGATGACTTCACGCTGCGCCCGATTAAAAGACCGCACATTTTATGACGTACATTGTGCCAGAGTTGTCAAACATAAATTCCGTGCCGTGTGCGTAGCTTTAAGGCATCGTAGTCGATTCTCAGAGCGACTTTCCAACAAAGAGATGCTACAAGAGTTAAGGCATCCAGCCACCTTGTCGGAGATTCTGAAGTTTAAGCGTTATAAGCTCTTCCATCTATTCTTCTTCACCATCAGCAAACTACCTGCACCGTTGGCGATAGGAACGATATGGGTGGTGGGAAAGACGATTAAATGGATTTAGCATGCACCAAGTCCTCAAAGAGTTTTCGCCAGCGGTTCATGACTATCTCCACAGAAAATTTCTCACTGCGTTTAATGGCTTCTTTCGATAATTGTTTCCAGATGTCTTCCTGATCCATCAGCAGACTTAGTTTCTGGGCATATTCTTCTATGTTGTTATCTTCAATGAGATAGCCGCAAATGCCATCTTTGATGATGCTTGCAGGACCAAATGGACAGTCAAATGCAATACATGGCAAGCTGTGTCTGATGGCTTCCAGTAGCACAAGGGAGAACCCTTCAAAATGTGAGGTCATGACGCAGATGGCACTTTGGGCGTACTCTTCGCTGATATGGGACGTTGGCGGGTTGATGTTTACATTTTCCAGCTGAAGGTCTTGTATCATGTTGGTCAGCATCTGATGTAGTTTCCCGTCGCCAAAGAACTCCAGTGACCAATCCTGATGTTGTGGCGAAACCTTAGCCCATATTTTCAAGAGCCTGTCGTAACCCTTTTCGGCAGAGAGTCTGCCAACGGCAATGACGCGTTTGTTCTTATAGTCGCCCATCCTGCAGACTGCCATTGTCGAGAAATTGGGAATCACTTCCACGTGGCGGGCTTTCCTCCACAATTGACTATCGCCTTGCGTCAGAGTTACTACCACGTCGGCGTGTCGTTCAATCGTCTGGAAATACCTTTTCTTCAAGACATGATTGGTGTATTGTCGCGATACAAAAGATCTGTTTCCTTCTACGTCAGCCATGATGAAGGGGCGTGCTTCATGACACTCAATGACTCTCTTGGCACGACACTTGATGGTGGTGACGACATCGGCAGCAAAACGAGCCACACCGATTATGATGTCAGGGTCTATTTCTTGGATAGTCTTTGTCAGCTGCTCTTTAAGCAGTTGGTTTGTTTGCCATTTCACAAGCAGTCGCTTCGGATAGCCGTAGTGGTATTGACGGTAGTAGGGTATAGCCAGATTGACCTGCTTGACGTTCTGCGACAACGGAAAGGTGTTAGACTGTCCTGCTACCTGTGTACACGAGATGATGGTAACATCATAGCCGAAGGTGTCTGCCAAGTAACTTGCTTTTTCTGACAGCATCTTTTCTGTTCCTCCCGTCGAGAGCATTGTCTCGGTTACATATACTATCCTCATTATCGTTGCGTCGATTTTTTTTACTATTTCTTTATTTTGGTCAGCAATACGCGTGTCTCGATGAAAATAATGGGTATGAAGCGATAAAGGCAAAAAACAAATTTCTGCTTCATGCCGTTAGAAAAGCTGAGGTCTGGTGCCACCCTTTTCAGGTGCATCAGGATTTCCTTTCTGTCTGCAGCTGTCTTCACATCGTGGACTATGGCATATAGAAGCACTGAGAATGCAGCAAAGACATTATCGCTAACTCTCTGTGTGATTTCAGCAGAGAGCCCGTCAATGTTTCTGAGAGCCCATGTCTTGGCAATCGTCGTTGCAAGGTCTTTTCCAGATTTCAGGTTGATGGCCGTTGTAATAGAAGCGTGGCCTATTCTGTAAATGTATAGCAGATTGTGCACTCTTAGGCATCTCTTGGCTTTCAGTAAACACTCATGGGTAAAGGGAATGTCTTCATAGTAAATGCCTGGCACAAAACGGATGTTGTTGCTGACAAGAAACTCTCTGCGATAAATCGTTCGCCATACGTAGCATTGGCGTGGGTCCAGGTCTTCCTGCAACAGTGCCCAACCGCTCTTCTCTTCTGCATGGAGAGACGCAGGTAGGGTGTTCTTCAGAATAATCTCCTCAATCTCTTTGTCGTTCATCTTTTTGAAGTCTGCCACCACCAAGTCAGGTTTCTTCTGACAAGCCTCGGCTATCAGTGCTGGTAGGCACTTGTCTGCAAGCAAGTCGTCGCTATCCACCAGCAATATATATTCTCCCTGAGCCTTTGCCATACCATTGTTTCTTGCCATAGAGAGTCCTTGGTTCTCTTGGTTGATGACAATGATATTGTTATGCGCTTTGATGATGTCTTGAACGACTTCCATGCTGCGGTCCTTGGTGCCGTCATTCACGATGATAACTTCAAAACTGTCATCCGTCATACCTTGTCTGTATATGCTCTCCAAACAAGCCCGGATGTAGTTCTCAACCTGATATACTGGAATAATAATACTCAATTGTGTCATAATCGTCAACTAAGGGGGGACTATTCTTTTATGAGTGATTCAAACAGCGCTTTCCACTGCCGCATGATGACTTCTTTATCAAATATCTTTGCCTTCACTATGGCCCTTTCTGAAAAAGCTTTCCGTGTTTCAGGATGCTCTATCAGCTGGCTCAACTTGCGGATGAATAGTTCTATGTTGTCGTTCTCTACCACATAGCCGTTCTTCTCGTTGTCAACCACGTCGCGCGGACCGTATGGACAGTCAAATGTCACACAGGGCACCCCATGTTTCATGGCTTCCAGCAGTACCAGGGAAAAACCTTCGAAACGCGATGTCAGCACACAGATGGAACTGTTGGCATATTCCTTACTGATATGGTCGGTGAAGGGATGAATGGCCATGTGGCTTACCTGTTGCTGTTGAATCTGTGCTTGTAACTCATCCTTGAGGGTGCCTTCTCCAAAGATGTCCAACTGCCAGTCAGGATATCTTGTGGATATGGTCTTCCAGATACGGATCAACTTGTCATAACCTTTCTGCCACTCCAGGCGTCCCACGGCAATCACCCGATTGCTCGCTCCCGAACTCATGGCTGTCACCGGCATGGTCGAGAAATTGGGAATCACCTCCACACGATGCGCTTTTTTCCAGTCCATAGCATCTTCGCGGGTCAGACATACAACGACGGACGCTTTTTTCTCGACGGTGCGGAGATAGATCTTTCTATAAATGCCAACAAACATCTTTGAGAGTGGTGACCGTTCGCGATACAACTCGTTTGACATCGTGAAGTGACGGGCTTCGTGCGATTCAATGACTTTCTTTGCCTGACAACGAATATTACACACAACGTCTGCCAAAGCATAGCCCACGCCCACAATGATGTCTGGTTGTATGTTGTCAATCGTCGTTGACAGTTTTTGGCTAAGCATCTGGTGGTATCTCCATTTCTCCCAAAGCCGTCTCGGGTAATGATATTTGTATTGTCGGTGTACGGGAATCTGCAGATGTATTTGCCTCACCTTTTCTGATATGTAATAGGTGTTTGGCGTGTCTTCAGGAAACTGATAGCAAGTGATGATATAGATGCAATAGCTGTCGTCTGCAGATAGTTCATTCATTTTCTCTGAAATGATACGCTCTGCACCTCCCTTGAATGCCATTGAATCTATGATATATGCGATTCTCATATTTGTATTGCAAAAATAGACATAATATTTGATATTTCAAAATTTTATTCATACATTTGCACAAAATTTAGTAAAGATGGCATGGTTTGATAAATATCTTAGCATCTATGGGAAACCTTTCAGTGAAGTTCCTCAGCAGGTCATTGATGAGACTCGTGAGAGGTTGGCCAAGTTGCAGCATCCTGAGCCGTTGGCTTCTATAGTGGTCATTGCCTACAATGAAGAGACTCATTTGCAGGCCTGTCTGTGGGCATTGAGTGAAATCTGTTGTAAGTATCCCGTAGAGATTATCGGTGTTGACAATGATTCAAAGGATCGTACGGCTGAGATTTTTGAAAAGTCTGGCATCCCATATTACACCGAATATCAGCATTCCTGCGGCTATGCCCGTCGTTGTGGGTTGCAGCATGCCAAGGGGCGTTTCTATTTTGATGTAGATAGCGACACGCTTTATCCTCCACAGTATTATGAGGTGATGCTTAACCATTTGCTGAAGCCAGGCGTGTCGTGCGTGTCTGCCACGTGGAGCTATTTTCCCGATGCCAATCACTCTGCTTTCGGCTTGAAGATGTTTGAGATGGCGCGCGATCTCTTCTTGTGGATTCAGCATTTCAAGCGTCCTGAACTCTCTGTGCGCGGATTGGTCTTTGCTTATAATGCAGACTACGGACGCCAGGAGCCCTATCGCGTAGATATCATCCGTGGTGAAGATGGCTCTATGGCATTGAACCTCAAGAAATATGGCAAGATTGTCTTTATTCGCGATCGCCGTTGCCGTGCCATTACTGGGTATGGCACCATGGGTCACGGCTCGCTATGGAGTAGCTTCCTTAATCATGTGAAGATTCAGATGAAGGGCATCACTCGCATCTTCCATTCCACGGACCATTACGAGGATAGTGAAGATAACTTGGTAAAGTTATAACATTTTCTCCAGTCTCTCGATAGCCAGAGTGATGTCCTCTCCAAACCGCTTGTGGTCTCTTAGGAAATCAATCCTGCCGTCAGATATGGTCTCATAGAGTTCTGGACTCATGTCATCTACATAGCTACCAATGGCCAATTCGATGTCATCTTTCTGCCAATCAAGGGTAGAATGAATATAGACATTTCGCTTCTGATGCAGGAAGCTATAAGCGGTTTCTATGCTGTCCTTGGTAATCATTGGTCGTAGCCGATTGGCCTAAATTGTTTCTGTTGTTCACTCCAGACAAAGCCTCTCTTGTAGAGGTAGTCCATTATCTGCTTGGGATCTCTGCTGAAGGCATAGCACAGTGCTTCCAGCGTATCAAACTCTTCGTCTCGAAGGAGCATGTTCACGCTCGAAACCAGTATCGCAGGGTCTTTGGGCAGGTAATCCATTTCACAAATACTATTAAATCCATTTGCAAAGGTACTCATAATTCCCCATTTTTTCGTATATTTGCAGCCATATTTAGGATAGTTTATGAATAAACGAGAATACATACAGGCAAACAAGGACTGGCTTGAAGCCAAATCAATAGAGGAAGGGGTTAAGGCTCTTCCAAAAGGTATATATTATAAGGTGCTGGCAGAGGGCAACGCTTCGAGTGTCCAACCGACGGTGCGCAGTATCATAACAGCTCACTACACAGGCAAGACCATCGACGGCAAGCAGTTTGACAGCAGCCGTGGCGGTGTACCTCTGGTTTGCAGGCTCTGTGACCTCATTGAGGGCTGGATCATCGCTATGCAGCAGATGCATATCGGTGACAAGTGGGAACTATATATCCCTGCAGAGATGGGTTATGGCAAGTTCTCTCAGCCTGGCATACCTGGCGGTTCAACGCTTATTTTTGAGATCGAACTATTAGGAATAGGATGAGTAAGTTTCGAGATATGAGGCGCAAGCGCCAACAGCTCTCAGACGAAAAGAGCATTGGCATCTTGCAGAAGGCAACTGCTGGAACATTGGCACTGTTGGGTGACAACGGTTATCCTTATTCAGTACACTACACCTTATTCAGTCAGGCAAATACCTGACTTGTTTCTTTTGTATCATATCGTAGATCTTATTATGGTGCCATAGTCATAACGAATCTCTATTCCATACGCCTTGAGCAATCTGAGCCAACAGTATCAAAGGTAAACCATACTTAAACTTCTTGTGCATAGTCTTGTGATGCCATATTCGCATGCCCAATAGCGCTCCGATACTGCCACCGATAACAGCCAACATCAGAAGCGTGGCTTCCGATATGCGCCAGCGACCTTGCTTGGCTCGCCATTTATCAATGCCATAGACAAAGAAGGTCAGGACGTTTAAGCTGGTGAATATGTATATTATCGTCTCTGTTATTTTCATATCAGGGGCAATGGTATTTCCTATAAGTATGTTACGGTTTCCTCAATCGGCTTGCGGCTGTTGTGGTTGGCCAGCGGCCCTGCGCCTTCTGCCGGATAGCCGAGGGCGAGACAGGTTAGAATCTCTTCATTCTCAGGTAACTGGAATGCTTCAGCCATCTTGTCGGGGTCGAAAAAGTTCACCCAGCAGCTGTCCACACCCACACTCTTTGCACAGAGCATCATGTGAGTGGTCACAATGGTGGCATCCTCAATGCCTGAATCGTACTTCTGGCCGGGATAAGTAAACACGTTGTTCTTGTCGAAGGCCACGATGAGCATCGTAGGCGCATCGTATCGGCATGGTGTGAGCGCATCAACTTTAGCCAGTCCTTCTGCCGACTGTACCACATAGACGTGCTGCTCCTGCAGGTTCTTGGCCGTCGGAGCCCAGCGTCCTGCCTCCAGGATGCTGTCAAGTTGTTTTTTACTGATCTGACGCGAGTCAAAACTCTTGCAGGAATACCTGCTTTTTGCTAATTCAATGAAATCCATAATCGTGTTGGTTTAAATTTGTTATTCAGCTTTTCCTCCGAATTCATTACATGACACGTTCTCTGGCTTCCACTTGTCCTTTGGCGTAGGATTCTCAGCGGGATAGCCGATGATGATGTCGCAGAGGGGTGCGATATGATCGGGCAGTTTCAGGGCCTCGATGGCTTTGCTGAAATCATTCTCCTTGGTTAGAACATAGTTTGTATTGAAGGTGGATATGGCAAAGATGCCGATATCATTTTCTGCCAGACACGTTGAAATCTTGGAAAGTATGCCAATCTCTGAGAAGTCCGAGACCTTGCAAACAGAGAATTCTTTGTCTATGACCTTCAGTTCCATCTAAAAACTTACCTTTCTTTCAAGTGCTGAAAACGAGCAGAAGCAAGCTGTGGCAATGAAGAATGGTCAACTCCGTCCCTTGAACGTATAGCCAATTCCTTCGACAGCCTTACGGATGGCTTCTTCCGTTGCAGGGCCTTTGATGGTGAGGGTGTTGGCAGAGGCACTGGCCTTGGCCTTCTCTACGCCTGGCAAATCCTCTACGGCACGGACTACGGCTGCCTCGCAATGGCTGCAATGCATGTCCTCGACCCTGTAAACTGTAACGTCAGGGTCTAACGGTTTCTTGGTGGTAAACTTGCTAAACAGTTTCATCATAAGAGCAAAAAATATTAATAGGGTTAATACTGTGGCGCAAACGAGTTTAAACGGGCTAGGCAGAGCGGATGCACTCATACAGCATGCACCATGACTAGCGACGGAGAAATCCAGACCAGTGGCATTCAGTAGCAGACCGAAGAAGACGGCAAAGCCCACGATGGTCATCAGATAGATGGAGGTGAAACGGCGTCCCATAGATTTATGAACCACGAGGATGGAGGCCAGGTTGACTGCAGGCCCAGCCATCAGCATCACCAGTGCCGCTCCTGGCGTGAGTCCCTTCATCATCAAGGCTGCAGCCACGGGGATGCTACCCGTAGAACAGATGTACATCGGTACGGCAATGGCCAAGATGACCAGCATCTGCAGCAACGGCTGACTGCCGAAGGAAAGGAAGAACTCGTCGGGCACCGCAACCTGAATCAATGCCGCCACGACCAGTCCGATGAGCAGTCGCAGGCCGATGTCGCGAATCATGTCATAGTAGGCATACTTCACGACTCGCCACAACCTGTTACCATGTTCCACTTGACATGAGGCATCGGATTCTTCCACCGTGTCATCCTCACGAACCAGCCGGTTTACCAGCATTCCGCCGCAGACACCCGTAATGAGTGCCGCCACGGGGCGGATGATGGCAAAGCCCAGTCCCATCAGTGAGAATGTGGCCAGGATGGAGTCGATGCCCGTCTGCGGGGTGGCAATGAGAAACGAGGCGATTGCTCCCTTCGATGCCTTCTCGTTCTTCAGGCCGATAGCCGTGGGAATCACACCGCACGAACACAACGGAAGTGGTACGCCCAACAATGCTGCCCATAACACCGACAGCCTGTTTTTGCGCGACAGATAGTTGGCATAGAACTTCTGCGGCACAAACACATGCAGTACCCCTGCAATCAGGAATCCCAACAGCAAGTAGGGAGCCATCTCGCAAACCACGTTCAAAAGCGATGTGAAGAAACTCTGTAGACCCATAATCGACGGCAAAGGTACGAAAAATCCTCCATATCGCTTTGATATGGAGGAAGTTTTTAAGGATTATTCTGTTTATGCCATCTTCTCCGCCATCCGTTTGCCGGCATCGTAGGCTTTCTGCAAGTCTTCTTCCCAATGCTCGTCACGCCATTGACGCTTAGCTTCTTCTGAGAATCCGGCCAGTTCGAAGCGGTCGTAGCTTTTCACCTGATAGGTGTTGTAGGCATTGATATGTTCTGGCTCGCCGAGGGCATTGGTTATGCAATATTCCATCGGGCCATATCCCTGACTATTGTTATTGTCAGGCAGTCCGTTCATGGTCTCCATCAGCACCACTGGCATCTTCTTGGGAGCCGTCATACTGTAGTCGTTGTACGAAAGCCACGGGAAAGCCAAACGTTCGAGGAAGGCCTGCATCTGACCTGTGATCTGACCGAAATATATCGGTGAACCCAACACCAGGCCATCGGCTTGGGCTATCTCTTCCAAAATGGGAGTCAGCGCATCCTTGAACTTGCAGACGTTCGAAGCCTTGCCTTTTATCTTGCAAGCCATACAAGACATGCAGCCCTTGTAGTCAAGGTTATACAAACGCACCGTTTTTACTTCAATCTCATTGCCAACAGACATTGCGCCCTCAGCGAATTTCTGCAGCATCGAGGCCGTGTTGAAATTCTTTCGCGGGCCTCCATCGATAATCATTATTTTCTTCATTGTTATATTGTTTTAGTTCCTAATTTCTAATTCCATCTGTTTGATATTTGTTATGGTTATAAAGGACTAAGTCTCTTCTCAAACTTAAAAAGACCGTCCTCCTGGTCGAATTGCTCAGGTATATTGGGGTCTGGATGATGCTCATTGAAGAACTCAACGGCATGGAATCCGCAGCGGTTGATATAAAAATGGATATTCCGGCGGTCGAAATACGGGGTGCAGGTTTCCCACACTTCAATCTCTGGATGCATAGCCTCTATGGCTTTCCAGATGGACTGGCCAATGCCCTTGCTCTGAACACCCACCTTTACATAGAGGAATGCTAGCTCTCCCACAGTGCCATTAGCGGTAATGATGGTACCGCCTATACGCTGGCCATCCTCGCTGACGGCCTCGTAGGCTTCGGCACCTTCTGCCTTTAATGACTGATAGAAGTCCTTATCAGGTAAAACCTTCCACTGGTTTGAATTGTTGTCGGCATCCACATTTTCATGACAATGAGATTTGAAACCGTGCTCGAAGGCCTCTTGCATCTCTTCCTTGAAAGCGATGGTATGCTCCTCAGAGAGCCTGACAAGTTGAACTATGTAATCTGCAAAACGCTCTATCAAAAATCTTTTCGTGATTTAATTGCTCGTTCGTCATTTCTTCACCTTCCTTGTTATACTGTTTCCGCTTTCCCGTAGGAGGCTCTGTCAGGATGATCTTCACTACGGCTGTACGTTCAAGACTGCGAGCAATAGCATCGTCAAAGGCTGTGATTGAGTGAGAAGAGAGCGATGCTTGCATCGGCTCTTCCGAGCGTGAACAGGCTCGCCCGTAGGGCAAAGCATCCATGTGGTCGGGTAAGAATCGCTGGCAGATGGCCCTTAGTGCCTCAATCTTTTCGTTTCTATCTGTCACCATCTCAGCCTTGCCAACAGCCATTGCCGACTTGTACTGGAGCGTGAAACTGCCATCCTTGGGGCCAACTGTCGGAGCGCACTTGGTTACAGCCGACAAGGCCACTGTCGGATTGGCGGCTATGCAGTCCAGTTTGTCACCCTCCAAGGCACAATGGAAATAGAACGTCTTATCGTCTGTGCGAGCTAACGACAGGGGTACACCATAAGGTGTACCATTTGGTCGTGTGAAACTGACGGTGACATACGGCGCCTTATCCAATACCTTCAATGCGAAGGCTGCATCCATTGCTCTACTTGCTTTTCTCATAATCAATCGAATAGTTTCTTCCAGAGCCACAACACAGTAACTGCACCAACAACACAGAATACGAAGTTGGTAAGATAACCTTTTCCAAGCAACTCTATGTTCAGCAGGTGACTAATGAATGTACCGGCATAGCTGCCTATGATGCCAATGATAAGATTCATGCAGCATCCTTTGCCCTCACCGCTCATAATGCGGTTGGCAACGTAGCCTATAAGAATGCCTGTCAGTATCGGCCAAGCCGTGAAATCTGCAATATGTTCAAACATGTCCTTACTTAAATTGTTTCCCGTCTGAGAACGCATTGCCAACTGTCTTACCCAATTGGATATAGGTGTGATGAACAGGGTCAAAGGTAATCAGTTCCATTTTCTCTACATTAGGTTTTCCATCTTCGGCCAGGAACTTCTCGTCACAGAGGATGTTGACGATCTCTGCTACGAGGTAATAACCTGTCTCACTCTCATCAATCTTTTGCTTCACCCGGCATTCAAGTGTCATGGGGAACTCCTTGAACATAGGAGCATTCACATTAGGAGCCTTCTCAATAGTCCAGCCCGTTTTTTCCATCTTGTCAGGCGTATTTCTGCCACTCACGATGCCCACATAGTCAGAGGCTACCATTGTTTTTGTAGTTGCAAAAGCGACTGTGAACTCTGGATTCTCAGCAAGATTGTCAGTTGTCTGGTGAGAACCGAGCGAAATGATGATTTCATGCATATCCCACTGACCGCCCCATGCAGCATTCATTGCATTGGGCTTGCCGTTCTTATCGTATGTGCCGATTATCAGTACCGGTTGTGGCAATAGCCAAGCTGTTGATTTGAAACTTTTCATAATTCTGTTATCTTTTTGTTATTCTTGCTAAATAATCATAGTGCTCACCTTCGACCACCACCTCGACAGCATATCCATATCTCCCTGCTTTCTCTTTCAGGGTGTCTGCGTCGATATAGAGCCAGTCAAAGGGTTCTCCGATGGTGTCCTTGTATTGCATTCGGAAGCTATGTTCACCGTAATAGTCCATTTCGTTTGGAATATCTATCATACCTTCCTCATTCTCGAACACGTAGCTGATATCCGATGAATCGCACAGGACTTGACCTCCAGAAACCAAAATCTTGTCGAGCTGCCTGAAAAACTCTGGCATACGTTCCAAGGTTCCCACGATACCTATACCATTCATCAGCATTAGAATGGAATCATATTGCCCCTCCAGAGTGAAGAAGTCCTGTTCAAGAACCTTCTTGGTACCACGTTTCTTCATTGTCTCTACGGAAAGAGGGGAAATGTCTATGGCGGTCACATCAAAACCTCGTTCTTGGAGAACCAAAGAATGGCAGCCAGAAGCAGCTCCAACATCAAGTATCCTTCCTTTAGCTATGTCAAGTGCCTTACGTTCTATCTCGGGCATATCTTCATAGCTGCGGAATAGTGTAGTCAGGGGAATCTCGTCCTCCTCAAACATCGGGGAGAACACTCTAAGCCTATCTGCCTTCTTTGTTTTCCAATATTCGGCAATGGCTCTGCCCATTGGATCCTTCTTACGATTCATCTTCGACTTCACAGTGTAAGAATCCCATTTCCTTGGCCTTCTCCTGATTCATCAGGAAGTAGATGGCCTCGCCCTCATTACAGAGTTCGCCCTTTGAGTTTGTGATTTCTGCATTGATATATACCAGATTGCGAACTTGTTTCGAGACCTTGGCCCGAATGGTCAGCTCTGGCTCTGTAGTTGGGATAGCCTTCTTGAACTTCACGTTCAGCTGGACGGTATAGCCGCTGGTCTGCAACTTGCGAGTGACAACCCATCCGCACACTTCATCAATCAGTGTACTCAGTATGCCACCGTGCATGGTGTTTACCCATCCCTGATAATTATGCTGTGGATTCCATTTACTGACAATATAGTCGCCATCCTCATAGAACTCTAAATGAAGTCCGATAGGATTGTCAGGACAACAGCCGAAGCAGTTATACTCAGGATGGTTGCGCCAAGGGTTTATTATCTTCTTCATATTCCTTTATTCATTATTTCAATAAGATCTTCCATTCTGTCAATGATGAAGGTGGCTCCTGCTTGTACAAGTTCATCTCTTGTACCATTCCCCCATGTCACACCACAAGTCTTGGTTCCTGCATTTGCTCCCATCTGGATGTCTACAGCCATGTCGCCCACTACGATGGCTTCGCTGGCATCATAATGCATTTCAAAAAGGGTCTTTAGTACTGGCTCCGGCTTTGGCTTGGCCTCTTTTACATCGTCAGCACCAAGTATATAGGAGATGTAATCGGCAATGCCCATATTTTGCGTCAACTCCATGAGAGAATTGCGTGAACGTGACGATGCAATAGTGAGTACAAAACCCTTCTGATGCAGGATAGACAATGTTTCTACAACAGCAGGGAATGCCTCTGGGTGGATGGTCTTCAGATTCTCATGGAAGAATCTTCTGTATGTTTCAGCACATCGGGGGATAAGCTCATCCTGTATGTCAGGAAATAGCGTTTTGAAACACCCTGCCAGAGGCAGTCCGATAGTGGCTGCACATTCTTCTTCGCTTCGGTTAGGTAAGTGCAGCTCTGCTATGGTCATCTGCATGGTCGTGACGATATTCCGTCTGGTATCGCCCAGCGTACCGTCAAAGTCAAAAATTATCAGTCCTTTGCTCATCTTTACTTGCTGAACGACGGAACGAAATACACAGGTTTCTCTTGATGGTGGTCACAGTCGTGATGATCGCAGGACTCAAGCGAATCTTTCAGCTCACCATTAAGATAAGCCTTCAGTATATCATCCACCTTGCCTTGGCATCCTCTGATAACTGCGATGCCGTGAGCCGAAAGCTTGTTGTAGGCTCCCATGCCCATGTTGCCAGCCAACATGAGGGTGATGCCCATCTCCTGCATCACAGACGCAATGTTCGACTTGCATCCACATCCTTCTGGAGAATCCAGACGCTCTTGTTTTACAACTTGGTTCAGTTCGTCGAGTGTTACTACGGTATAATAGGCACAGTGACCGAAGTGGTCATCAATCATGCCATCACGTGTTGGAATTGCTATTAACTTCATCATTATTTCACAAATACAATTAATTCAAAGGGCAAAGGTACTCATAAATCCCTTTTTTTTGTATATTGGCAGCCATATTTAACAAAAGTTGATTTTTGTCACGACTCGACCAATCATGCAAGCATGTTGGTTCTCGCTGCTCCGAGAATTAGGATAGTTTAGGAATAAACGAGAAT
>CACYNE010000011.1 GCA_902775605.1 uncultured Prevotellaceae bacterium | reverse complement strand
ATCTGCGGGCAAGTACCGCTATGTGATGAAGCCTGAGATGTACTCCACTCTGACCCAGGCAAAGGTGATCAAGGAGGCTGCCCTTCGCAGCGGCGTGAGTCAGGGCGTGATGAAGGCCTGCTGGGATGCAGCTGGCGAGGTCATCAAGGCGTGGGCAACCGAAGGCCACAGCGTGGCTCTGCCCGGACTGGGCACCATGCGCTTCGGACTGCGCTCGAAGGCTGTCGAGAAAGTGAATGAGGTGAAGTCTGGTCTCATCATGAGCCGCCGCATCATCTTCACCCCGAGTGTAGACCTGAAGGACGAGCTGGCGAATACCGCCATCCAGATCTCCTGCATCGACCGAAATGGTAAGGAGGTGAAGCGCGTGACCTCAACCTCGGGTGACGTGGAGGACCCAGAGAACGAGGGTGGCTCTACTGAGAACGGCGGTTCTACGGAGAACGGAGGAACCATGGGTGGTGACAATGGAGGTTCTACCAGCGGCAATCAGGGCGGCAACGACAACCCCGGCGGAGGTGACGACGACCCAGAGAACTGATTTAAAGGTAAAAAAGTAAAAAGGTAAAAAGTAAAGGAGAAAGGAGGTTATATGAAGAACAAGGAAAGTTGGAAGACAGTGATTCAGATTGTGGTATCGGTGCTTAGCGCCATCCTCACCACACTGACCACCACGAGTTGTATGGGGCATGGGCCATTCTAACGGCCAAAAGGCCTAGTGAAAAGTGAGAAGTGAAAATGCAGGGACGGACGCAAACAGATGCGCCCGCCCTTGTTTTTTTTTATGTTATATGAGACAGATTTATTGCGAAATATTCATTTTCTTGCAATATTTCTTGTTTTTTGTATTATTCTCGAAATTATTTGCTATCTTTGTAGCCAAACTTAATGAATTGACTATGGAGACTAAAGATCTAAATCGAATCAAAGTGATGCTGGCAGAGAAGAAAAGAACAAACAAGTGGCTGGCAGAGCAACTTGGCAAAGACCCTGCAACCATATCCAAGTGGGTAACGAACGTGTCACAGCCAAGTTTAGAAAACCTTATTGAGATTTCAAGACTACTCGAAGTAGACATCAAAGAGCTAATTCGAGTGGATTCATAACTATTTTCACACATGTACCACGATATGGTACAATAAACAAGTAAATTTGCAAAATCGATAACTTTAAAACTGTAAGATTATGAAAAAGATTTCAAAGACTACGTGGAACCGTTACAAAGAAAGTGCAGAGGGTAAGGAAGTTATAGCATTGTTCCAGAAGATTCAATCACCTGAAACTACTGCTGAAGAGATTTTGGAGATTGCTAAGCGCTTTGACCCTCAGTTCTTCAATAATTCGAGTAAGAAAGAAATGGCTCAGGATATTGAGAGCCTTAATCTTTTTTTGACAGTCCTTGGAGATATTGTCTCTCATGAGGAAATCAAGATAGAAAGTGGAGAGGACTTGATAAACTTCTACTTAGACTATCTTGAATTCTTTGCAGTGGATGACGAGAACAAGCCTTTAGAGGATATCCCTCAGTCGTATTACAAAGGGATTTTGAGCAACAATATCTTTATGTCGATAGCATTGTATGCATATCTTCCTGGCTTATTTATCCCTAACTTCTTTGTGATGCAGTTTGCTTACCTGAAGAAGTTTGCAGAGAAATATGAAATCGATTTGCCAAAGATACCTAACCGTTCAGATTATCGTGAGCGTTGCCTCTATTATTTTGATGTATGTCTCGCTCTCATTAACTTCGCTGTGGAGAATGGCATTGAAGATCCTGCGGAGATTTGTGCGTTTATCTATGGTTGTGAACTACCCGTTATCAAGGATGAATATGAGGCAGAATTTGACAAGCCTATGCCTAAAGTGCCAGAACAGGCCTGGATTCTGGTAGGCAACTATGGTGAAGGAGAGAAGAATATGAAACATGGATTCTGGCAGGCTAACGAGTTGACCAGTAAGGGTGATATCATGCTGTTCTACGAGAAGTCGCCAGTAAAGAAACTTAATTCTGTATGGATTGCGATGGAGGATGGTGTGAAAGATCCGTTCTTCCATTACTATTCTCATACATATATTGGCAATAAGATTGAGATACCTGTTGACAAGGCTCTTACCTTCGAGGACTTTAAGAATAGTGATTATTTCAAAGTGGAGAATCGTGGTAGAGAGGGAAACTTCGTCAGCAAGAATTTCCAGGATGTAAGCGGCTGGACTGTGACATCAGCTGACTATGCAGAAATCAAAAGAATGCTTGAAGCAAAGGGATTTGACACGTCTGTACTACCATCTTTGTATGAACCAAAGATGATGGCTGGCATTGAAATAATACATGAAGATGATGTATCGTGGAAATTGCTTGTTCCCAGACTTGAAGAAATGGGGTGGAAGTACAAGGAGGACTTCTTTGATGAAGTGGAATTCCCTGCTGGAAGAGGAACAACGGGGCATGAGATGGATAAACGACCCGACTTCTGCTTGCATCTCTCCGGAGGAGAAAGAGACAAAGAGGCCCAGGTTGTTATTGAGGTTAAACTGAATATGAAGAATAACCAAGAGATTAAAGCAAACTACGACCAAGGTGTATCGTATGCAAAATGGGGAAATGCACGTGTTCTTGTGATTTGCGATAAGAATCAGATCCGAGTATATGAACGCAACAAGAAGAATCAGTTCGTGCCATTTGACACACCGACAGCTCGATTCCGTTGGGAAGATATGCAGAAATTGGAGAAATTCAATGAGCTGAAGGGGCTGTTAAGCAAAAAATAAGTATAAGTAATAAAAATAATGGTTCAAGATATGTAACATTTCTCTTTTCTGTATACATAATAATAGGAAAGAATGATTTTGTATTAACTAAAAGAGAATTATGGCAAAGGATTTAACAACGTCAGAAATTAGTAGGCAAAATATACTGAACAACCCAGTGGCTCTGCCTCGAATCCGAGAGGCTTTGGATATAAAACCTCTGGAGTTTAATGGTGTATTGTATATTACCAAGCAGATGGCTGCGGATTTCTATGAGGTAGATTTGCGTACAATAGAAAATTGCTTGTCTGCAAATGAAGATGAGATCAGAAAGAATGGTTACAGCATTTGGAAAGGTAACTCATTGAAGGAGTTTAAGTTACATTTTGCTCCCGAAATCGATTTCGGGAGCAAAATAACTCAACTTGGACTATTTGACTTCCGTTCATTCCTAGATATTGGAATGCTTCTTACTACCAGTGAGAAAGCTAAGCAGGTTCGCAGTCTGATGCTTGATATCGTTATCTCTGTTATCAATGAGAAAACCGGAGGTGGAACAAAGTATATCAATCGTCGAGACAGGAACTATGTGACATCTGCCATCCAGGAGGAGAACTATCATCGGAAGATGACGGATGCCATCAGGGACTATGTGGATGGACACGAAAGATTTAAATACTCCACAGTAATCGACATGATATATAAGGCTGTGTTCTGCGAAAAGGCCAAGGAATACAAGAAACTGCTAGACTTGAGCGAGAAGGATAATCTGCGCAGAACACTTTATGCTGAGGTTCTTGTGTCAATATCAGCCTTTGAGAATCAAGTGGCGGAAATGATTAAGGCCAAGGCAAAAGAATTAGGACCTATATCGGTTGAGGAAGTTGGGGAGTTCATCAAAGAACTGTCTGCCATGCCTTTCGTAAAACCCATTCTGGAGGATGCCAGAACGAAGATGGCCTCTCGTGATTTTGCCCTTCGTGATGTTTATCATGACAACATTGCTGAATACCTGAAAGCTGTCTCGCCAGAGGAGTATGAGAAGTTCATTGGCAGTCAGTCTGTGGACTTCGACCATCTGCTGGATGAGAACAAGGAGGTCCTGGATCGTCTAAAGCAATAAGGAGGGGCGGATATGGCTAACTTAACATATCTCACTTATGAGGAAGCCCTCGCCATCTACTACAAGACGGTAGAGAAGAGCGGTGGCGGTATGGCTGGCGTACGCGATGAGGGTGGCATCAGGTCAACACTGGATTTTGTGCAGGACGATATGTATTATCCTGAAATAGCTGACAAGGCAGCCTACCTGATGTACAGCCTGTGTAAGGGGCACTATTTCGCTGATTGTAACAAGCGAATATCCATCACGCTAACATTATCTTTCTTCCTGAGAAATGGCTATATGTATCTGGTCAGGACCTTCATGGAAGAAATGGAAGCTATCGGCTATCATGTGGCAGCAGGACATATAGACCGTGACCTGCTGACTGAAGTGATGAGGTGTATCGTCAAAGATGAGGACTACAGCGAGTCCATCAAACTGGAATTGATGGAAGCGATGAGTCAGGATATTGGTTTTTCTGAAAGCTTATGAAGATACCGGCAGAGAGCAAGGAGTATATCTGGCTTGTGAACGTCATTCGCAGGGTTCGGAAGCTGTGTCTTTGCTGTGGAATTATGCTGTATTTACAGCATGTGGAAATAAAACTCAAAATTCCGAGCCAGTTGTCTATGATAAACAGCCTGTTGTTGAGCAATCTGCGCCTGATACGACCTCTTCTGTTCAAGAGGAAGCACCAGTAGCTGGGTAAACAGTCAAAACAAGATATTCCTCGCCCGCAATATGGCCGAGCGTACAGGCAAATCAGTATTGGATACGCTTCGCGATTTAGAATTGGCGGAACAGTCTGGTATGCTACATACCAATGACGATGGCTCGGTTGATATAATATAGACGATGCAAGCATACTCTAGCCATACTCTAAGCTGCTTCTAGCCATACTCTAGGCTGCTTCTAGCCATACTCTAGGCTGCTTCTAGCCATACTCTAGGCTGCTTCTAAGCTTACTCATGAGTATGCCAACAGTATGGCAAGAGCGAGAGAACAATGAATCTAAAGTGTAACTGATAGGTGATAAAAAAACAGCATTGAATGGAATATACATACAAATATCCAAGACCGGCAGTAACGGCAGACTGCGTGGTGATGACGAAGGAATCGGTGCCAGAGGTACTGCTGATAGAACGTGGCGCTGACCCATATAAAGGCTGTTGGGCCTTTCCTGGCGGTTTCATGAACATGGATGAAACGACAGAACAGTGCGCCATCCGAGAGTTGGAGGAAGAAACAGGCTTGCAGGTGTCCGAGCTTCATCAGATTGGTGCCTATTCAAAGGTTGACCGTGACCCAAGAGGGCGTACCATCACCGTTGCCTATCTGGTAATAGTCGACCATCCTATTGCTGTCACTGGCCAGGATGATGCAGCAAAAGCCCAATGGTTTTCTGTCGATGCATTACCTCCGTTAGCATTCGACCATGAGGATATTATGCGGGATGCTATTAATTACTACAAAATGCGCTTTCCACAAGGCTTGTGAAAACATAAAAGATAAAAAACAAAGAATAATATTGTAAAATCTGTCACTTCACAACAGATACAATGCTATTGCAGCACATGCTTCAGCATCGGCCAAGGCATGGTGATGGTTTTGCAGGTCGTAGCCACAGGCTGCTGCTACGGTATGCAGCTGGTGATTGGGCAGAGAATGGCCGAACTGCCGGCGTGAAGCTGTCAAGGTATCGTAAAAATGGTAGTCTGGATAGTCCATCTGATAGACCTTGAATACAGTTTTCAGACAACCTTCGTCGAAACGGGCATTGTGAGCCACAAATGGGATTGCTGCTATCTGGTATCTCATATCATCAAGCTCTTGGTCAGCAAAGAACACATCTGCTATACGCTCTTCTAGCTGTTCCCACACCTTTGAGAATACAGGGGCATCGTCTGTTTCTATTTGTGTGATACCATGTACTCGCTGACACCAATAAGAATAGTAGTTAGGCTCAGGTTGGATCAGACTATAGAATGAGGCCACTATCTGTCCGTCACGAACCATAACTACTCCCACGGAGCAGACACTCGACGGCTCTTGGTTGGCCGTCTCGAAGTCGATGGCGATGAAGTCTCTAAGCATTTTCTTTTGTAATGAAGTAAACAGCCAGCGTTGGCAGTATGACCAATAGAAGCAGCGTAATTTCTACTAGAGGGTACGAGCCGAAATAATCGAGCAATGTCTGAAACTTCAGTCATGTCCAAAACTCTTTTTCGCCAGTATCTTCCATTTCGCCCTGACACTGCGGACAGGTCTTCATATCCCAGATACGGATGTCATCGCTGCCACATTGCAAGCACAGACGGCCAACCTCACTTCTGAACGAAGGGGCTACGTCTGCAATGATGCCACCCACCACAAGGTTCTGGATGGTATGGCAATGATTGCACGATACGGCCGTTATCTGCTGGCGGAACAGTCCGCGTCCTTCGTATACCTCTGCCTCATAGCCACAGGACTTGCAGCGATATTTCCGTTTCCAAGACATTATTCTTCAGCTACTTAATATGCGTATACTAATCCGTACTTCTCATGCAAACTACGAAGGGTGCCATCAGACTTCATCTGGGCGATGACGGCGTTGACAAGGGTGAGGAGATCGTCCTGCCCCTTGCGCATCAGCACACCAATCTCTCCATGAGTGAAAGGCTTGTTTAAAAGGGGCGCAGCAAGGCGTGGGTCATTCTGTACATACCATGGAGCTTCGGTTATCTCCGTTATCATCACGTCGGCATGGCCTTCAGCCACCTTCGTAGGGATTTCCTCATTCTTTTGGTGGACGATAATGGTGGCATGGGTGAGGTTCTCGTTGGCGAATTTCTCGTTCAGCCCGCCTGGATTCACCATCACGCGCACTTCTGGCTTGTCGATGTCGGCCAGCGACTGATAGCGGTCAGCGTCGGCGGCACGGCAGAGGATGGTCTTGCCATTGGCCAGATAACCGTCACTCATCAGCATCGTCTCCTTTCGTGTGTCGGTAATGGTAATGCCACCAATGGCTAGGTCGCAAGTCTGTGGTTCTGCCTGTACATCGGCGGTCAGCGTTGGCCACGAGGTTTGTACAAACTCGATGCCTACACCAATACGCTCGGCTATCTTCTCTGCCATCTCAATGCCGAAGCCCCAATAGTTGCCGTCGGCCTCGCGATACGAGAGAGGGCGATAGTCGCCTGTGGTGCCCACCAGCAACTTGCCTCGCTCTTGGATGCGGGTGACGGTTGGCTGGTGAATCTTGCGCCACTCTTTGGCACGTACCTTGATGTTCCGCTGCAGGCACTCGCTGTAGAGCCACGGCTCGCAGCTGTGGATGTCGCCCGGGTTATCGTCGTTCGCCGTACAAGATGCAAACGCTGCCGTACCGCAGATGGTGAGTATGAGGGCTATCAGCCAAAGTCTTGTTCGTTTCATATTTTAGTTTTCCTTCTCTAAATAATCAAATATATCAATAGTTCCTGCCTTGTTTCTGACATCAAGGGTAGGAACATACTCTTCCATCCTTGTTGTGCCACTTGTCTTATCGACATAGAAATTGACGAAGTTTCATTGTACAAATATGCTTAAAAAACAAAAAAAAGCGAACATCACTGTTCGCTTCTTTCGTACACCCGCAGAGGCTCGAACTCTGGACACCCTGATTAAGAGTCAGGTGCTCTACCAACTGAGCTACGGGTGCTCAACCTAAACTTTTAAATGAATGGTATCAGCACTCTTGCTGAATTGCGGGTGCAAAGGTACGCACTTTTTGCGAAACCGCCAAATAATTTCCCAACTTTTTAACGAAAATCATAAAAAAAGTGGAAAATGGGCGGGGTTTACCTAAAATTTATAGGTATAACCCACGCCCAGAATGTGACAATTAGCCTCATCGGCATCATCGTCATAATAGCGCTGATAGATGTATTTCGCATCGAGCGAATGGTGCTTGTTGAGACGAATCTCTGTGCCCACGCCATAGCGCATCTTCTCGATACGGCTGGCCACACTGCTCTCCACATTGGCGTATGGACGGAAAGTGCGGGTGAGCTTGTATTTCAGCATGAGGCGGTTGCGCCACACACTCTTGCCCTTGCCGCTGTAGGTGTGGTCGTCGGCATACTCGTCCTCATAGCGGTCCTTGCGCTCGTTGGTGTCGAGCCAATAACGTGCCACCGTCATCTCAGGACGATAGGTGTATTGCCAGCGCTCGCGCAGAGAGACGCTGAGGTCGCCAAACGACTGCGAGGCCGTGAGCGACACGTTGACACGATGGCGCAAGCCCCAGAAGTCGGCATATTTGGTGCCCTTATCGTTGAGCTTATAACGATGGTCGTCAATGAGCATATAGCCCGCCGAGAACTTCAGCCAGTCGGTAAACTTATAACTGGCCTCGGCTCCCACGCTCCATCGGTCGATTTCCTTGCTGTTGTCGCGCGTGCGAAGCTCAGCCCCACCCTCGACAGACCAGCGCGAATTGATTTTCTTCTCGACATTGGCCTCGGTCCACACGGCGAAGTCGTCGCCTTGGGCATGCGATGGCATGAAGAAGGAGGCGAGAAAGATAGCGATGATTAGACGTTTCTCCATTGTGACTTTCTGACTGTGAACTGACTATCTACTTCATTTACCTTGCCATCATAAGTGATGCGCAACACCACAGAGTCTTTGAGGAAATCGAAACCGCCAACTTCCACCTTTTTGATTTTCAGGCCAGTACGCTCTTCAAGGTCGGCAAGGAGCTTCTCCTTGTTCTCGGGCTTGCACAGCTCAGGACGGTCGTACTGGATGAGTTTGGTGCTCATAATCTTGAGGCGACGCTCGCACAAACTGATGGCCACCAGCACGATGATATCGATGATGCCCAACTTGAGGAAGTCGCCCAGAATGTCGGGCGTGCTCTCCACATCGACCATGGCGTGAACCACCGAGAGGCAGACAATGATGAAGAGATAAGTCATCTCGCGAACGGGCATCGTATCGGTGCGATAACGCATGATGCTGAAGATGCCAAACAAGCCGAGACCCACACCCATGGTGGCCTTGCCGCGATCCATGCCCATCATGAAATAGACGAGGAAGAAGATGGCCACGGAGATGAGCATAAAGGTGAAATAGAAATCACGGCGACGCGACTTCTTGTAATACAGGCGGTCGATGATCACCCAGTTTACCAAGATGCAGATTGCAAAGCGGATCAGCGCAAAGCTGAAGTCACCAGAGAGAAAATTAATCAAGTATTCCATTAGTATAAAGTTGTTGTTAGTTCTTCTTTATTGAGTATGCGCTCCACGTCGCGCAGCTTTTTCTTGAAACGGTGCACAGGCAGGGCCTCATTGGTCAGTGCCGCCCCCATGCAATACTTGCTGAAGCCATGAGGATGGATGTGAAGCTGGCGCAGCATTTCGAGCACGGGCGAGAAGACCAGTCCGTCGCGCTTGAGTTCGATGATGACCAGTGGCCCCATGTCGCGGTCGATGCCCGTCTGCACATTATGAAACTGCAGGGCGGTGTCGATGGTGAGTCGTTCGGTCATGGCCTTGTTGACCAATGTGACGCGGCGGAAATAGTTATGCATGTGGGGTATCAAAGTATCGACATCGAAGTGGAGATGCGAGGCCAAGAATTCTCTTTTACCATTATCGGCTAAGTCCATGTCTTTCACCTCAATACGCTTCTTCTTGGTACGTCCGTGATTGTTCTTCGTCTTCACCTCCATGAACTGCAGATGACTGCTGACATAGGTGCGGAAACGAATCTTCTGACGGTTGGTATGGCCGCACTGGTGCTGGCGATACATGGCAAAGGAATCGGTGTCGAAATAAGTAGTGTCGTAGAGCATATTACGTTCGCCGTCAATGTCCTGAACGTAATAGTCTGCCTGGGCCATTGCCAGCAATTTCTTCAGCATGGGAAGCGTGGTCACGAACTTCGTGTCCGTGCGATTCATCAACTTGACGCTGCTCATCTCAGCCAAAGTTATGGGGGCAAATGATGCCAATAAATCGTCCATATTAAGTCTTTAGTTAGATAAAATCGCCGCAAAAGTACACAATTTTAGAGAAATGTGCAAATATTTTCAGTGTTCAGTGCAGATTTTCCAGTAAAATTTTCAAATTTTCAAGCGAAATGCTTATCTTTGCACGTTGGAAGACATTATTCTTATGGAGAACAAAATAAAATTTATTGCAGGTCCCTGCGTCATTGAGTCGGCCGAGTTGCTGGACACTGTTGCCAAGAAACTGGTGGACATCAATGAGAAGTTGGGCACAGACATCATATTCAAGGCCTCATTCGACAAGGCCAACCGCACATCCATCCACTCGTTCAGAGGTCCTGGCATAGACAAAGGTCTGCAGATGCTGGCCGACGTCAAGGCGAAATACGGCCTGAAGGTGCTGACCGACATCCACGAAGCCTGGCAGGCAGAGCCTACGGGCCAGGTGGTCGATGTGATTCAGATTCCCGCATTCCTCTGTCGCCAGACAGACTTGCTGGTGGCCGCTGCCAAGACGGGCAAGACGGTGAACATCAAGAAGGCGCAGTTCCTGGGCGGACGAGACATGAAGTATCCCGTGGAAAAGGCCCGCGAGGCTGGCGCCAAGGACGTGTGGCTCACGGAGCGCGGCAACATGATGGGCTATGGCAATCTGGTGGTGGACTTCCGTAACATCAGCGACATGCTGGAGCTGGTGCCCACGGTCATCATGGACTGTACTCACAGCGTGCAGCGTCCCGACGCCAAGGGTGGCAAGACAGGCGGCGACCGTCGCTTCGTGCCCTCGATGGCACTGGCCGCCAAGGCTTTTGGCGCCACAGGTTATTTCTTTGAGGTGCACCCCACCCCAGACGAAGGACTGAGTGATGCAGCCAACATGCTGGAACTGGACAAACTGGAGGACCTCGTAAAGAAAATCATCGCATGACAACAAGAGAATACGGCATACAAGCCATCAAAGACGAGGCTGAGGCCCTGTTGGAGTTGATTCCCAAGATTGACGAGAACTTCGACCTGGCCGTTGACCTCATTCTTCAGTGTAAGGGCAAGGTGGTGGTCACTGGCGTGGGCAAGAGCGGACACATTGGTGCCAAGATAGCTGCCACACTGTCGTCAACAGGCACGCCCTCGTTCTTCATCAATCCCCTGGACGTCTATCATGGCGACCTAGGCGTGATGACCAGCGACGATGTGGTGATAGCCATCTCAAACTCTGGTCAGACGGACGAACTGCTGAGGTTCATCCCCATGGTGCTCCACATGAGAATACCCATCATCGGCATGAGCGGCAACCCCGCATCGCTCCTGGCCAAATACTCCACCTATCACCTCTATGTGGGCGTCAGCAAAGAGGCATGCCCGCTGAACCTGGCACCCACCAGCAGCACCACGGCCACGCTGGCCATGGGCGACGCGCTGGCCATCGCCCTGATGCAGAAGCGCAACTTCCGTCCGCAGGACTTTGCACACTTCCACCCCGGTGGCGAGCTGGGCAAGCGACTGCTGACAACGGCACAGGACGTTATGCGATCGGACGAACTGCCCGTGTTTGCACCAGAGACACTGCTGGGCACGGCCATCATGCTGGTGAGCGAAGGCAAGCTGGGACTGGGTGTGGCCGAGGTGGACGGCAAGATTGCCGGACTGATCACCGACGGCGACATACGAAGAGCCATCGAGCGCTGGAAGGCTGACTTCTTCAACCACACGGTGAGCGACATCATGACCCGCAAGCCCAAGACGGTGAGCCTGGAAACAAAAATTACGGAAATACAACGTATCATGCAGGAATACAAGATTCACTCAGTACTCGTGGTCAGCGAAGACAACAGGTTGCTGGGCGTCGTTGACCACTATTCGTGCATGCTATAGATAGTAAGAACTGACAACTGATATGAAAGTCCTAAAAAAACTAATATTACTCATTCTGGCAGTCTGCACGCCACTCTCTGCGGTATCGCTTGACAAGATATTCAAGATTCTCGATGCTCGCCAGGGACTCACTTCGAGTCAGGTGAACTGCATTCTGAAAGACTCACGCGGATTCATGTGGTTTGGCACGCCTGCCGGACTCTATCGCTACGACGGCTATATCTACAAGCACTTCCAGTGCGACTCGCAGGATGGTTCGTCGCTGCCCGACAGCTATATTGAGAGCATCCAGGAGATGGATGGCGATCTTTGGATTAAGACTCCCGCCGACTACTGCATCTATCATCCGCAGTCGGAGAGCTTCGAGCGCGACATGCGCATGGTGTTCTCGAAAATAGGCATGAAGGATGTGCCCTCGATCATCTATATCGACCATCACAAGAACCTGTGGGGCTATGTTGTAGGACGAGGCGTCATCTGCTATAACATGCAGCAGCAGTTGCACTATGAGTTCAGCTATACCAACGACGCCAACGGCATTCCGCAGGGCAACATCTGCTCGATTGGCGAGTGCAAGGACGGCACCATCCTGGTCTATGACGACGGAAAAATCGTGTGCTGCGACGTGGTGCCTCAGCAGCATGTGGTGTGGAAGAACACGGATATTGCTCAGCAGAAGTTGAGAAACACCAAGACGCTGCGCGTGTTTGCCGACCAGATGGACAACTTGTGGCTCTATGGTCAGGGCACGCTATTCCTCTATCATAAGAAGGCCAACACCTGGGACACGCATATTGGCGACCAGCTGGGCTTGTCGGGCGTCACCGTGGACCATGCCGTCAACGCTATTGGCGGCGACCGCTCTGGCAACATCTGGGTGGGCACAAACCGTCACGGACTGATGCGCATCAACGTCAACACGCACGAAATGGAGCCCATCAACATCAAGAGCATGAGTACCTTCCGCATGACGAGAAACAATATCGGCGTGCGCAGCATCTATGTGGACGACACGGATTTGCTCTGGGTGGGTACCGCCAAGTCGGGTGTGGCCTATACAGGACAGAACATCTATAAGTTTGAGGCCGACCCCATTGGCGACATCACGGCACTGGCACAGGACGGCGACGGCAACATCTGGTACGGAACGAGCGATGACGGTCTGCTGAACTATGAAGGTCAGTTGGCCAGCCTGAAGGTGTCGGCACTGGCATACACCAACGACGGCAGCCTCTGGGTGGGTTCGCAGCAGAATGGTCTGACACGCATCAAGGATGGTGTGACCAAGATCTATTCCGTGGCCATCGACAGCACACGTCACACGCTGATTGACGACCATATCCACGCTTTGGCATCGGACAAGATGAACAACCTGTGGATTGCGACGGACGGCGGCCTGCAGGTGTTCAATCCCCGCAGCAACCAGTTCTCAAGTTATACGCGTGAGAACGGCAAGATCAGGGTGAACTATATCACCTCGCTGTTCTATGCCAAGGGCAACAAGATGCTGATTGGCACGTCTGAGGGCCTCATCATCCTCAACATCTCGACCTCGGAGATGAAGTACTATACGGGCAACTCGACCAACCTGTCGAAATTTACGAACAACTACATCACTCAGGTGTTTGAGGACTCGAGAGGCCTTATCTGGGTGGGCACACGTGAGGGTGTGAACATCTATAATCCTGAGAACGACGTGCTGGACTATCTGACAGAGAAGAACGGTCTGTGCAATAATAACATCTGCGGCATTGCCGAGGACAAGAACAAGAACGTATGGATTTCAACGAGTAATGGTCTGTGCCGCATTGTGACACAGAGAAACCATGAGGACGGCACATACAACTACGGTCTCTATAACTACTCGCACGACGACGGACTGCAAAGTGATGAGTTCAACATAGGTGCGATGATGGTGAAGAGCGACGGCAACGTGTATTTCGGCGGACTGAACGGCATCAACTGGGTGAGAAAGAGAACAGCCGACGAGACGGAGAGTCTGCCTCGCGTAATGCTGACCCAGCTCTTCATTGGCGAGGAGGAGATTCTGACGGGTCATGCCTACGACGGCAACGTGCCCCTGCAGCAGGCCCTCAACGAGAGTAACCACATTGAGCTGAACAGCGACCAGAACACGTTTACTATCAAGTTTGCCGCCGGCAATTACAACCAGAGCGAACGCCTGCAGTTCATGTATATGATGGAGGGACTGGACAAGATGTGGCACGACGGCGACGCCATGAAGCACGGCGTCACCTTTACGGATATTCCTTCGGGCACCTATAAACTGCATGTGAAGGCCATCAGCGCCGAGGGTGCCGTGAGTAACCAGGAGCGTGTCATCGAGATTGTCATCAGAAAGCCTTGGTTCCTGCAGTGGTGGATGCTGGTGGTCTATGCCATCATCCTGATTGTAACCATCTATCTGTGGAAACAGGGCATGAACGAGATTCGTGCACTCTGGAAGAAGAAGAACGCCATCCTGCTGGAGCTGTCGCGCCAGAAGGAGGAAATCAAGGCTGCAAGTGATGACCTGCGTCAGCCTATGTCGCGCATGACAACCATCATCATGAATCTGTCGGAGCGCGAAAGCACCTTAGAAGAGCGTGAACAACTGAACACCCTCCACTCTCAGATGCTGCAAGTCATCACCCGCGTGAGCGACATGCAGATGGCTCTTGAGAATCCTGAGGAGAAGGCGAAGAAGAATGTTCACAGGTTCTATGAACTGAACAGCAACGGCGAGATGAGTTTGCCCGAGGTGCTCAACGATGAGTTGACATCGGAGATCAGGCCCTATCAGACTGAGCTGCCTACGGCCAAGCTGCGCGTAGTGTTCATCGACAACAACCAGGAGTTTACCCAGTTTATCTATTCACGCCTGAAGTATGTCTATGACTTCCATCCTTACGACAACATCCGCAAGGCTGCAGCAGAGATTGAGGCCATGATGCCCGATCTGGTGATCTGTAAGCAGGACATGGACGACTTTACGGGTAGTGAGCTGTGTAACAACATCAAGATGCACCCCACCCTGAACAGGATTAAGTTTGTGTTGGTGACCGACACCAAGCTCTCTGGTCAGGAGATGAAGAACCAAAACATCACCATGGCTGCCGACGACTATCTGGCTAAGCCTTTCAATATTCAGGAGGCCATCATGCGATTCAACAAGTTGCTGGGCATCGGACCGCTTGAAGTGAATAGCGACCTGATTGAGGGTGCTGAGACACGTCAGTTGGAAGACAGGAACTCGAGCATGACGACGGCAACGGAGAGCATGGACCTGGCTACCATCAACTCGTCTGTGGCCATCGAGGAAGACGAACAGCTGAGGACTGTCAGCCTGCGCGTGGTGAGAGACCACAGCAGCGATGCCATCGAGAACAACTATATGTTTGGCAATGACCACGACGAGATGCACGAGAAGTACAGCATGTCGGACACCATGGATCATCAGTTGCTGAAGAGCATCGAGCAATATGTGAAGCAGAACATGAACCGCGGCACCATCAACCTGGAGGATATGGCATCAGCCATGGGCATGAGCATGAAGCCGCTGTTCCAGAAGGTGCGCGAGATTACTGGACGTACGCCTGCCGAGGTGGTGCGCGACCTGCGCCTGAAGCACGCCTGCATCCTGCTGCAGCGCACCAATATCAATATGAGCGAGCTGGCCAACCACGTCGGCTTTGCCACGGGCGAGCATTTCATCAATGTCTTCAAAGAGAGATTTGGCATGTCGCCGTCGGAGTACAGATTGAAATACAGAAGATGATAATACCTATAGATAAAAGAATCAGGGCAATGGCCATTGCCCTTGTTTCATGCTGCATCAGCATATACGCTCAGGACAACACGAATCCCTCATCGGATGAACTTATCCAGGCACAACTGGAGGACTACGGCATACAGTTTACGAAGAACAACAGCGTGACGCTCCTGATGTCTGGCCAGGAGAAGTTCGACGACATGTTCGAGGCCATCCGTCAGGCCAAGCACAGTGTTCACCTGGAATACTTCAACTTTCGCAACGACTCGATTGCCATGCTGCTCTTCGACATCCTGAAGGAGAAGAGGCGCGAGGGCGTGGAGATTCATGCGATGTTCGACGGATTCGGCAACGACTCGAACAACCAGCCACTGAAGAAGCACCATCTGGAGGCGTTGCGTGCCGACAGCATCGATATTGTAGAGTTTGACCCTATCCGCTTTCCCTGGGTGAACCATATCTGGCCGCGTGACCACCGCAAGATAGTGGTCATCGATGGAAGGATTGCCTATACGGGTGGCATGAACGTGGCCGACTATTATATAAACGGTACGGAACAGGTGGGTGCTTGGCGCGATATGCACTGCCGACTGGAAGGTGGTGTGGTCGATGACCTGCAACTCATCTTTGCGCGCATCTGGCAAAAGGCCACGGGCGAGGAGCTACGCACGCAGCCTCAGTACTTCCGCGCCTATGAAGAGGCGGACACCAAGGGACTGAAGCCCGACACGACAGCCACAAAGGGACAGAAGACGGTGGGCATCATCAATCGCGAACCCCGCACCACCAATGATGTGATGCGCTATTTCTATATCAACGCCATTGACGATGCCCAGGACTCTATCCACATCATCAACCCCTATTTCACCCTAATTCCGTCTGTCAACAAGGCCATCAAGCGTGCCATCAAGCGTGGCATCAAGGTGGATATCATGCTGTCGGCCAAGAGTGACATTCCCCTGACGCCCGACTGTGCCTTCTATAATGCACATAAGCTGATGAAACGGGGCGCTAACGTATGGTTGTATCAGCCGGGCTTTCACCACTCAAAGATTATGATGGTGGACGGCAAGTTCTGTACCGTGGGAAGCACGAACCTGGATGCACGAAGCATGCGCTTTGACTATGAGGAGAATGCGGTCATCATCGACTCTTGCACCACGAAGGAACTGGACGATATGTTTGAGCGCGACAAGCACGAGAGCGTCTATCTGACACCAGAGATATGGAAGGAGTTCAGAACTCCCTGGCAGAGATTCAGAGGATGGTTCGCTCATTTGCTGAGACCTTTCTTATAATAGATAGAGAATGAGTAGGAACACCGTGATATCAATCAGCAAGGGTATCGCCATTATATTAATGGTTATTGCCCATGCCGAAGCACCAAACTGGCTGAACAAATTCATTTTTGAGTTTCACATGCCTCTGTTCTTTATCACGGCAGGATACTTTTTCTCAGTAAAATACCTTCACGACGAGGCCACATTCATCAAGAAACGCATCAAGGGACTCTATGTGCCATTTGTAAAGTGGAGCATCATTTTTCTTGCATTACATAACCTGATGTTCAAGATTGGAATCCTGAACGAGACTTATGGCAATGCTATGGGAGGCGTAACTCACCCATATAATTGGCACCAAATACAGCAGAACCTTTGGAATATATTCACGGCTATGGCCGGATATGATACATTCCTCTGCGGTGCTTTCTGGTTCTTCCGTGGATTGTTGGTGGCCAGCATTCTATACCTTATATTGTATAAGGTGTTAGACAGCGGCATCAAATCAGAGAAATGGAAGAAGGCAGTCCCCTACCTTATCTGCCTCATTTTACTGCTGCTCTGCGGATGGAAAAGCTACGAAAAACTCAAAATTGTCACCTTGGTTCAGGGTGGCTATCGCGACATGATGGGCTGTTTCTTCTTTGGTTGCGGTTTTATCTTCCGCCAATATGCCGATAGTTACAAAGCCTTGATGATGCGCCATCATGCTATCATCTGGACAAGCGTTGTGTTTGCTGCGATAGTCTATTCCTTCTCGTACCATCTTCCTTCCAGCATGAGCTGGCAAGCAAACTTTGAGCAGTTCATATCACTTCCTGTTCCTGCTTTTCTTGGATTCCTGATGACATATAATATCAGTATGCTACTGGATAAAAGAGACAATTGGGCAAAGCGCTTCCTTGTTTACACAGGCGACCATACGCTAAACATCTTTATTTTCCATATTGTGGCATACAAGGTGGTGAGCCTGATAAAGATATGGTATTACGGACTTGACATGCAGCAGATAGGTTGCCACATGGTGGTTCACGAACACTCACAGGAGGATGCGTTCTGGATACTCTACACCATTGCTGGCATAGGCATACCCTTAGGATGCACCTGGATTGGAGAAAAGTGGAAGACTAAACACCAATGATGTCGAACATCATCGTGATTTCTTCTTCACAGATGCCATTCCTGTTGAGCAGTCTTTCTTCCTTACTGATCAGGTTGGATACAGAATTCCAAATATCATTCGAGTTTTTGCTATTGTAAGTACGGAAACAATCGGCCGCCTCACCTATCTTTCCTGTAAGCCAAAGATAGATACCATAATTGATCAAATCGCCATCAACAAGGGAATCTTCAGCCATCAATTGATGATATAGGCGTCCGGCTTGCTCGTATTTCCCGTTGCAGGTAAGTGCCCATGCCAACACACGAATCACATTCTGATCACCAGCATTCTCGTAATTCAAACGGAACAGGATCAGTTCTGCCTCGTCATAGCGATGAAGATTGATAAGACAAACGGACTTGTTTAACTGATATGACTTCTTTTCAGGATTTATCTCCATCAACTGCTGGTAGATGTCAAGAGCCTGTTTATATTCTGACTGTCTGAACATCAACTTGGCCAATCCCGACAAGGCACGTTCATTATTTGGAATCAGCTCCAACGCACGTCTATAATGTATCTCGGGGTCTGAACCCAGATATGCGCTCAGTATATGGTAATCGTAAGTGTCACATTCCCCTGCATTATTGAACAACACATCGGATGCCTCCTCTTTACGATGACGTTTCAAGAGGAAAGAAGTGACCTCTGGAAGGCGACACTCGAAAGGAGTACCTGAAAACAATCCATTGGCAAAGAACAGATACTTTGACTGGTCTTCAAACGGATTGGGAAACTCACGACGCATGTAGTGCAAGCGATAAAAACGATAGAGGCTCTGGAGATACATACGTCTGATAAAAGCGGGCTTCTTACGCTCTTCTTTATCGATCTGGCCTCCAATGGGCATAGGAGCTGCATGGCCCTCGTCAATCATCTTCATCATACTGGCAGGCAGATGGCTCCTTACCTGTTCGAAAGCCAAGACAAACGAATAGCGGTCGCTATCGCAAAAGCCTCCCATATTGATAATCATGTGCAGGAACTTGCTGTTCTTGGCTTCATTCCATATAGCGCTGATATCGGGATGATTCGGATTAAAGGGAGCAAACCAGTTTGACAGGGAGTTTTGGAAGAAGGGGAAACGCTTCATCTGAGAGAAACCGCCAAAGTATATATCCGAACCTTGTTTCTGCATTTCAGACATGCGATGCATGCTCTTTTCCATCTTCTCCATGTTACGCTCCGACTCCTCCGGATGAAGGATATCCTCCAGCGTATCTTCGTCAGTCTCCACAAGACCATTCTGCGAAATCTTCAGATGACCGCCATTCATCAGATTTGGAATGATCTCATTTTGGATGGTGCGCTGGTCACTGTCTATATCGATGCAGAAAAACAACTGCATCTGAAGTTCTGTCAATTCCTGAAGACAATCCTCATCATGACAAAGGTCATAGACAATCTGTTTCATTTCAGGATATACCACTTCTTTCTGTATATCGAGCGAGAACACCCACCCCACCAAGGCTCTTTGGCGCAACCGAACATCCGTTGTTTGTTGATACAGAGAAGTCAACACCTTGAACTTATTAATATCGAAAACGTTCAGCGATGACATCATGATGGCACTCACCAACAGTAATTGGTCGTTGACATCTATCGTCGGTGATAGCAATAAATCCAAGAAGGCATCATACAATGAATCATTCCAAAGGTTAGAGGTCAGAATATAATCAAAGATATCATGCATCAAGTTAAGATGCTGTCGGTTCAACTCCTTGCTTTTCTCAGCAGCAACATGCTGAGGCTCCAATTCCAGAAGTGCAGAATCAGTTACATACGATTCCAAGAGTTTCTTGATAGACTGTACAGACCAATCATTTCTTAATTGTCGAGGACGCTGATAAACTCCTTGCAAATATGAATTTAATTGGATCTGATTATAAAGAACTGTATTGGTGGCAAAGACATAGAGACGCTTGAGCAATTGACTATACACTTTGACGCGCTGAGGATCAGCATATCCACGCTTGAAATAGTCAACCATCAGATGATAGTCACTTTTTATCTCGTAAAAAACATCTTGACCAGGCAGGCTTGGGTGCGACAAGATATAGTTTTCCATCGCATCAATACTATTGCCCAGTTTATTCCGGCAAATGATGTCAATAATATGATCTAATTGTTCGTTCTTTCTCATAAGGCAAACTATTCGCGTTTTAACCAATTGGTGGCTCTTTCCACATCTTTCTGTAAGGGTTGATGAGATGATGGGAACTGATAGTCGGAAGAAATGGAATCAACCACAGAAGACTTGACCTTGCAGTGATTCATAATGATGCTGCGATAGTTCTGGATGCCAAATTTATTGATTGAATCGCAGGCTTCATCATACGATTTCAGGAAGGCTTCCACCTGACCATGTCGCAGGGTGGTATCAGCAATAACGGTGTCGTTCATCACCACGGCACCCATCGAGATATTGTTCAAACGGGTGTCATAAAGCACATTGGCATCGAGCTCGCGTGAGGCAGAGGCAAAGGGCTCTGGCAACAGCAACAGGTCCATCACTTGGTTCTGAAGCATACTGAAACGCACGAAGACATCATTAACCTGAACACGGAACACATGGTCTTTCTCCACCTGAACGGTATCTATCAGATTATCTGCCAACATGGCTGTAGCGGAATAACGTGTCATTGCCACCATCTTGTTCTCAATCTGATTCAGTCGCTTGACGCGTGCCATCTTTGATGCCACCAGTTGCCAATGCAGGTCGGTGGCTGTGAGATAGGACAACAGCATGCCTTGCTGCTTGAGTCTCTCGGCTCGCACCAGGTCTGTGGCCATCGCATCGACCCACCCACTCTTGAAGGCTGTATCACAATCCATCTGGGCAGCATAGGGATAAAGACTCACACTGGCACCATTCTTCTCAAAGATGCCACACTCGGCAGCAACATAGATGGGCAGACAGTCAAGCGTAGGCATCACGGCAAGCTTAATCAAAGCAGAATCATTCAGCCATGATTCATAAGCCTTGTCTGCCAATGATACTTCCTTAACTTCCTCAGTACATGCGTTAAAAAGCAGCAACGCTATTGTCGCAAGAAGCGACAAACAAATTTTTCTCATTTCGTAATAAATATGCAATAATAGGCGCATTCTGCGTGCAAAAGTAATAAAAAGTTTTGTAACCACGAAAATTATTAGTAATTTTGTGGCTCTAAAACGGAAACATATGGCAAAGGACAAAACAGCATACGTCTGCGAGAATTGCGGACAGGAATCTCCCAAATGGATAGGTAAATGCCCTGCATGCGGACAATGGAACACCTTCAAGGAAATCAAGATTTCGGCTGACTCGGCACGGCAGACGGCATCAACGGCTGCGGCCAAGACGGCTCACGCACTGCTGCATAACAAGGCCATGCGTCTGCGCGATATCAGCAGCAAGGATGAGGTGCGCATTGATATGCTCGACGGCGAACTGAATCGTGTGCTGGGTGGTGGACTGGTGCCTGGAAGTATCGTGCTGCTGGGTGGCGAGCCGGGTATCGGTAAGTCCACGCTACTGCTGCAAACCATGCTGAACCTGTCGGAGAAGCGCATCCTTTATGTAAGTGGTGAGGAAAGTGCCCACCAACTGAAGATGCGCGCAGAGCGTATTCTGCCTGACGCATCAAACGACAACTTCCTGATTCTTTGTGAGAACTCGTTGGAGAAGATTTTCGACCACATCAAAGAAGAGAAGCCAGAACTTGTTATCATCGACTCAATTCAGACCATTTCAACGGAGGATATTGAATCGTCGGCAGGCTCGTTGGCGCAGGTTCGTGAGTGTGCGGCATCGCTACTCCGTTTCTCAAAGACCAGCGGCATCCCCGTAATCTTGATTGGACACATCACGAAGGAAGGTACACTGGCAGGCCCCAAGATTCTGGAGCACATCGTGGATACCGTGATTCAGTTTGAGGGCGATCAGCATCACATGTACCGCATTCTGAGAAGCATTAAGAATCGATTCGGAAGTACCAGTGAATTAGGTATTTATGAAATGCAGACAAATGGCCTTCGTCAGGTATCAAATCCCTCAGAACTGTTACTCACACAAGACCACGAAGGGCTGTCTGGCATCGCCATCTCGAGTGCTATAGAGGGCGTTCGTCCGTTCCTCGTTGAGACACAAGCGCTGGTATCAACAGCAGCTTATGGCACCCCACAACGCTCGGCCACCGGCTTCGACCAGCGAAGGCTCAACATGCTGCTGGCGGTTCTGGAAAAGCGTGTGGGATTCAAGTTGATGCAGAAAGACGTCTTTGTCAATATCGCCGGAGGACTGCGTGTGACGGACCTGGCAATGGACCTCAGCGTGATTGCCGCAGTACTGTCGTCGAACGTTGACACGCCTATCGACAATACATGGTGCATGGCAGGCGAGGTAGGTCTTAGCGGCGAGGTCCGCCCCATCAATCGCATTGAACAGCGCATTGCCGAGGCAGAGAAACTGGGTTTCCAGCATATCATCATTCCGCGCTATAACCTGCAGGGAATTGACCGCAAGAAATACAGTATTGAGATACATCCTGTGCGCAAAGTGGAAGAGGCCCTACGAGAGTTATTCGGATAAGATAAGGAAGTATGATTGCAAAACGCTTTTTATGTAGGCAAATGTTTGCACATTTAAAGAATAATGATTACCTTTGCAACGCAAAAGAAACATTTATCAAGTAATGGACGATATTAAACGCATAGTTCTCACAGGCGGACCTTGTGCCGGCAAGACAACTGCCTTGGTGCGCATTATCGAGCATTTCTCTAGCCTCGGCTTCAAAGTATTCACAATCCCAGAGGTTCCCACGCTTTTTACTCAGGCTGGCATGAACTACCTGACCAAGAACCAGGGATTCTTCTATGAAGGCGAGAAAGCTACCTTGGAAATTCAATTGGCACTCGAAGATAAGTTCCTCAGAATGGCTCAAGAGTGCAAAAAGCCTTGCATCATTGTTTGCGACCGTGGTGCAATGGATATCTCGGCCTATATGGCACCTGAGACATGGGACAATATCACACGCGCCGTCGGTACGTCAACACCTGAACTGCGTGAGCGCTACGATGCTGTATTGCACTTGGTATCTGCTGCCGATGGCGCAGAGCAATACTACACCACTGTCAACAACGCCCAGCGCTATGAGCAGATGAGCGAAGAGGGACTGCGCATCGCACGCGGACTGGACAAGAAGGTGATTCACGCCTGGACGGGCCATCCCCATCTGCGCGTCATCAACAACCATGATGACTTTGACTGCAAGATGAATCGTGTCATCAAGGAAATCTCAAATGTATTGGGACTCCCCCAGCCCATTGTCGAGGAGCGCAAATATATCGTGGAACGGATTGGCGAACTGCCAGACGACAGTATTCAGAGTGAGATCACGCAGACTTACCTGAAAGGCGATCCAGAGGCAGAGATTCGTCTTCGCAAACGCTGTTGGGGACAGAAGCAGGTCTTCGTTCACACCACGAAGAAGAAAACATCGGAGAACGAGGAACTGGTCACTGAGCGTCAGATTAACAATAGTCTCTATGAGATGATGTTGGGACTGGCTGACCCAGCACGTCACACCGTACACAAGATTCGCAATAGCTTTATCTGGAAAGGACAATATTTCGAGGTGGATACCTATCAGGACCAACTGCAGGGCCTCGTTATTCTTGAGACGAAAGGCATTGCCGAAGGGGAGCCCGTGAAGTTCCCTCCCTTCCTGAAAGTGGTGAAGGACGTGACTGGCGATAAGGAATACTACAACTTCAATCTTGCAAAGAAGAAAGAACAATAATAAATTATCATTTATAATCATCTAATTTTTAAAATTATGACTATCAACGAATTCAATTTTGCCGGTAAGAAGGCAATCGTACGTGTTGACTTCAACGTACCCCTCGATGAGAATGGTAAGATCACTGACGACACCCGTATCCGTGGTGCCCTGCCTACCCTGAAGAAGATTCTGGCTGATGGTGGTGCTACTATCATTATGAGCCACATGGGTAAGCCCAAAGGAAAGGTTGACGCCAAGAAGTCTCTGGGTCAGATCCGCGAGGCTGTAGAGAAGGCTCTGGGCGTGCCCGTTGCTTTCGCTCCCGACTGCGCTAAGGCTGCTGACGCTGCTAAGGCTCTGAAGATGGGTGAGGCTCTGCTGCTGGAGAACCTGCGTTTCTATCCTGAGGAAGAGGGTAAGCCCGTTGGTATCGACAAGGCTGATCCTGCTTACGACGAGGCTAAGAAGGCCATGAAGGCCAGCCAGAAGGAGTTTGCTAAGACTCTCGCTTCTTACGCTGACTGCTACGTGATGGATGCCTTCGGTACTGCTCACCGCAAGCACGCTTCTACTGCTGTTATCGCCGACTACTTTGACGCTAACAACAAGATGCTGGGTCTGCTGATGGAGAAGGAGGTTCAGGCTGTTGACGCCGTTCTCTCTAACATCAAGCGTCCTTTCGTTGCCATCATGGGTGGTTCAAAGGTATCTTCTAAGATCGGTATCATCGAGAACCTGCTCGGCAAGGTTGATAAGCTCATCCTCTGCGGTGGTATGACCTACACCTTCGCTAAGGCTCACAACGGTGAGATTGGTGATTCTATCGTTGAGCTCGACAAGCTGGATGTTGCTCTGGGTGTTGAGGAGCTGGCTAAGAAGAACGGTGTTGAACTCGTTCTGGGTTCTGACTGCACCGCTACTAACGGTCTCGACTTCGGTACAATGAGTGTTAAGGAGGGTGCTCAGATCATCAACTGCCCTGCTAACGAGGTTCCTGCTGGTTTCGAGGGTGTTGACGCTGGTCCTGAGAGCCAGAAGGCATTTGCCGAGGCTATCAAGGGTGCTAAGACCATCCTGTGGAACGGTCCTGCAGGTGTGTTCGAGTGCGACGCATTCACCGCTGGTTCACGTGCCATCGGCGAGGCCATCGCTAAGGCAACTGCCGAGGGTGCATTCTCTCTGATTGGTGGTGGTGACTCTGTAGCTTGTGTTAACAAGTTCGGTTTGGCCGACCAGGTATCTTACATCTCTACTGGTGGTGGTGCTCTTCTCGAGGCCATCGAGGGTAAGGTTCTCCCCGGTGTGGCTGCTATCAAGGGTGAGTAATTCCTGATAAAAGCACATAAAATTAGCCTTTGGAAATAAGTTCATTTCCAAAGGCTTTTTTATTATCTATACGTTAATGCTTCCGCAGTGAGGACAAACGCCTTTCTGATAAAGTTTCTCGCCACATCGGCCACAAACATAAATGGCACGACTTTTTCGCATATAATGACGAATGGCAAGATAGGCATAAAGAACCAGAAGGGGATATCCTATATAATATAAGGTGGTGATACTGAACACCACATAATTTATGGCACAAACACCCATCAAACCCAATCCGTAGAGAATGGTCTCGCCCAACGACAGATGTCGGCGGATATCATCGACTGCAGCCAAAGAGATGAGCAACAGTCCCCAGACAGAGATAATAAACACGCTGAGATGCAACGGCGCAGCAAAGGGATTCAGCGTGGGATGGTAATAATAATGGCGCCAAGAGTCTGGGGCAACAAGTTGAATGGTGCTATAGAACACTGCTGACGCAGACACGAAAAGGGCCAGAAGCGTGGGATAGAACGATGGGATATCGTTGAAATGCACAATCTTTGCATTTCGTCGCGCCAGCGCCCATATCGTATAGATGGCTGCCACAACGACCCAGAATGCCAACATGAGCAACAAGTGGGTGTCGGAGAAGAAGTCAATAAACTGGGAGATGGGATTGTCTGGAGCCACACCCGTCAGCATCTCTTTCTCACGAATCCAACCTATCGTCATCTGGTCGCGAGCCACCTGCACCCATACAGAGTCTATCGTATCAGAAGGCAGGGTCATAATGTCTGCCACGACAAGGCGGTCTTCATGATGCACCACGATGGTGTCAACAAGCATTTCGCTGAGCAATTCTGAAGGCTGCTGCACAATGAGGCTCAAAGAATCGGCCGTCACCAGGAAGTTATAGTTCTGCGTATAGTGATGCGTGGTATAGAACGAGATGGAGTCCATCTGCTCCTCCGTCACTATCCAGGCATCAGACGTTTCCGGCTCCTGATGATAACAACTGCTGAACAGCAGGCTTAATACACCTATTATATATATATATGCTTTACTCATTGGCATACACATTCATTTGACAATGCTTACAGTCAAACTCCAGACGGAACGTCCGTCCGTCGCCCAATCGCAATGAAAGAGGTTCCTTCCACTCTGGTCTGCGTCCACCATTCTTCACACAGAACCCAAGGGAATAACGCAGGCAATGACGGCACTGCATGATGGGACCCTTCTGAGGACAGACCTCAAAAGCATCACTCACTTCGACGCCTTGTTGCTCATAGAACTGACGAGCCAAATGGTTCGACACATTATAAAGATACTTGTTCTGATATGTTTCTATATAAGAAACGGCTTGTTTGTTACTGACAGACTCTTTGTTTGTCACAGACAGACTCTTTGTTTCTCCCAAAGAAACAACCTGTCGTCTTAGGTCTGCGAGCAGACTCGACGGGATGAAGTAATTGAAATCAGCAGGGATGTCCACCTCCGAACACTCGTAAGGCGTACCTCCAAGCTTTGTTAACTGACGAATAATATTCTCGCGCGGATCTTTCTGAGCCTCTTGATGCTCAGCAACAATACTTGCTACAACCTCACCCATCTGCAAAGAGAAGCCATCGGCGGTGGCACGAATTGCCATCCGCACAGGTATCTTACGTTCGGCACTGGGTTTGGAGAGCAGGCGTTCCATCTCCTGATCATTATTGCGATACAGGCGAAGACCAGGGCGCAAGTTATCAGGCATCTTCAACGGAAAGAGGCGATTGCCCTCTACCCTGTTTACACGGAAACCTTCCAGTTCGCGCTTATCGTTCACGAAGCATAGTCCATCGCCATTACTAAACGATGCAACACCGGCCACATTAAATGAATGTCCGCGAATCTCTTTCACCGTACCCACAAACTCTCCCATAGCCTTTGGCGTATCGAAGGAGGCAATATTGGGCTGTCGGCCATTCAGGAAATATGTGGTATAACCACGATTGAATGTCTTTCGCAAATCAGGTTTGAAGGTATAGGTGCATCGGCCCTTGGAAGCACGTTCGTAGTCTTTGGGATGATGATGAATATAGTCATTGAGCAATTCACTATAGGCTGCCGTCACGTTCTTAACATAGGTCACATCCTTCAAGCGACCTTCTATCTTGAAAGAGACAGCACCTGCTTCAATCAGTTCTGCAAGATGGTTACTCTGATTCATATCCTTGAGCGACAGGAAATAACGCTGACTGTCGAGCATCTCACCATCAGCATCAAGTAAATCAAACTTCATTCTGCAGAATTGAGCACAGGCACCACGATTGGCACTGCGTCCAAAACAATATTGCGAGGCATAACAGAGTCCGCTATAACTGACACACAAGGCTCCGTGAACAAAGACCTCCAGTTCTGTTTCTGGCACCAGACGATGAATATCTGCGATTTCACTCACAGAGAGTTCGCGAGCCAGAACGACACGAGCCATACCTAAAGAACTGAGCCAACGCACCTTGTCGGCAGTGCGATTGTCTGTTTGGGTGCTCGCATGAACAGTCAAGCCAATTTCTTTTGCCATCTGCATCACACCCATGTCCTGCACCAAGACGGCATCGACACCAGCATCAGCTAATTGCTGAAGCAACAAACGTGTATCGGCAAGTTCATCATCAAAGACAATCGTATTGACTGTTACATAGACCTTTGCATCAAATCGGTGCGCATACTGGCATAGTTTCTGGATGTCATCAACACTATTCCCCACTGCTGCACGCGCTCCAAAGCGCTGTGCACCAATATAGACGGCATCGGCCCCATGATCAATGGCAGCCATACCGCATTCCAAATTCTTGGCAGGAGCCAGCAGTTCAAGTTGTCTCATCCAATCTTTGTGATGTCGTAAGGCGTCTCTTGATAGACGTAATAGTTAATCCAGTTACTATAAAAGAGGTTCGCGTGCGCACGCCACGTTACCATAGGTGGCTGCTTCGGGTCGTCATTTCGATAATAATTGAGGGGCATCTCTACATCATCTCGCACACCAAAGTCTCGCTTATACTCCGTATCGAGTGTGTTTGGCGCATACTCCAAGTGTCCTGTAATAAAGAACTCTCGGCCATTGCGTCCCATCACGATGCTGACGCCACTATCTTCCGACTCGGCAATCAGCTGCAATTCCGGACGAGCCAGGATATCTTCCTTCCTCACTTCCGTATGACGGCTATGAGGCATCATGAATTTATCATCGAAGCCGCGGAAGATAGGCATCTTAGGCTGCAGGGTATGTTGTTCGAAGATGCCAAACATCTTCTTGTCAAGTGGATACTTGGGGACACCATAATAATGATAGAGTCCGGCCTGAGCAGCCCAACAGATATAAAGTGTACTGGTGACGTGAGTACGAGCCCAATTGAAAATGTCAACAATCTCGTCCCAATAGGTCACCTTCTCATAATCCATTGTCTCTACTGGAGCACCAGTAATAATCATTCCGTCGAACTTCTCATTACGCATTGATTCAAAGTCGCGGTAAAACATCATCATATGCTCAATAGGTGTATTCTTGGGCGTATGACTCTTTAATTTCATAAAATTGATATCCAACTGAAGAGGCGTATTCGACAGCAAACGAACCAAGTCGGTTTCTGTCGTTATCTTCAGGGGCATCAGGTTCAAAATAACAATGCGCAATGGACGAATGTCCTGCGCATGAGCCCGCGAGTTATCCATCACAAAGATATTCTCATTCTTCAGAATATCTATCGCAGGCAATCTGTCTGGTAATCTTAAAGGCATTAAAAATAATTAATTATTCTTCTACGTGAACAACAATTACTGACACATTATCAAAGCCACCGGCATCCTCAGCCATCTGGCAGAGCGTATCAGCATCACATCCATCCAACAGTCGCTGACAGATGATGTTGTCACTAACCATATCTGTCAGGCCATCACTACATATCAACAGCGTATCGCCCGGCTCTATCTGGTCGCTACATTTCTCGATATCTATATAACAATCCTTGCAACCTCCACCAATACAATTCACAATCTGACTGGAATGTTCCTTCAGTCCGAGTACCTGACTAAGAGAATGATCCGTTGTGAGTTGTTTTAATTCTCCGTTGTGAAGTCTATACAAACGACTATCTCCGCAATTCATCCAGTAAAACTCTCCAGCAAGATACGTGAGTCCCACCAATGTGGTACCCATATCCGAATACGCTGGATTTACCATTCCACGTGAATTGATTTCAATACTGATGCTCATCAACCACTTGCGAATGTTTTCGAAGAAGTCGTTTGATTTTAAGTTTCCTGGCAGGTCACCAAAGAAGTAACGCAAGCTGTGAAGCACCTCCGAACTGGCCACCTCACCGCATTTATGTCCCCCCATGCCATCTGCCAATGCCAGCATCATGCGATCAGTGCTGGCAAGATCTATGGTTTTACTATCGACAGCATCACGAATAAATTCGTGATCAAGCATAATCATATCCTCATTGTTTGCTCTGACGCATCCAACTCTGCTTGATGCTGTAATAAGAAAATGTGCCATTATATTTTCCTTTAATTGATACTAACTTTCAATATAACATTCGCTAACGTTACGATATCACCATTCTTCAACGACATCTCAACATCAGGCTGCAGTTTGTGATCATTCAACTTTGTTCCATTGGATGAATGCTTGTCAACAATATGCCATCCCGTCTCAGGATAGAACATTAGTTGTGCATGAACACCCGACATATACTTCTGTTGTTGGAAGAACTGCACATAGGGCCCTTGACGTCTGCCAATGATTGCACCACTGATACCTATTACGCGGATACCAATAGAATCATTGTAAAGCAAGAGCTGAGGAATGCCCGTACGCTGTGGTGTTCCAGGATTAGCCTGTCTGCCACCCGTTGTATTCAGATAACGCTGAGAGGTAGAGATAAAACCTTGTGACATGCCCATTGACATAGACACACTCATGCTATTAGCACCTCGATTATGGAAGTCTTCAGCAGAAAGCATCAGGCCTCCACATGATGTGCAACGTCGTCCCATTCCCACTCGTCCACACTTTTCACAATAGGTCAACATCTGACCACATTGATCACAATAATGGGAATCGTCGTCTATTTCTTCTTTACAGTTTGGACAAATAATCATCTTTCTTTAATATCTTCTGGAAGTATTAACTGATATGTTTCTTTCGTCACCTGATCAGGCGGCATTTCTGCCACACGGACAGACAACTGCTGAATTGTTTCATCAAGCATGTTTCTGATCTCGCGAGCATTGCCAAAGGTCTCATCCTTCTTGCTCAGCATCTTACAGATGACATCAAGAGCTCTGAACTCGGCCGTGGGTGACAGGACGTACTGCTCTTTCTCGGCCATCTTCTTGAAGATTGCCAGCAACTCATCCTCATTATAATCCTCAATATGTAACTTGTGTGTAAAGCGACTGGCCAGTCCTGCATTCATTGTCAAGAACTCATCCATCTTATCCTGATAGCCAGCAGCAATCACTACAAACTTTCCACGATCATCCTCCATGCGCTTCATCAGCGTATCGATAGCCTCCTTGCCATATTGATCGTTTTGGTCGGACAAGGTATAAGCCTCATCAATGAACAAGATACCACCCATAGCCTTGTCACACATGGCATTGACAATCTTAGGAGTCTCACCCATGTATTTACCAACCAGTGTTGCACGACTTGCCTCTACGACATTGGCTGTGGGGAGTACTTCAATTGCTTGTAATACTTCACCCATCTTACGAGCGATAGATGTTTTACCAGTACCTGGATTACCTGTCAGGATGAAGTTCATGCTCATCTGCTGAACACTACCTGCACCCATTGCCGCACGCTGCTTGATAAACATGCTCTGTACAGCCAAGCGACGGATGGCATTCTTGACCGAACGCATACCAATAAAGTCATCCAACTCATTAAGCACTTCATCCAGTGAACGTGTAGGTCCAGCTGCACCCTGTGCTGATGGCAGATCGTCCACTGTGAAACGATACATATCATCGAATTGGAATCCATCAGCATCATCATCACACACCTGAACACCTGGCTGGTTCATCTGCTTAACCAGTCGCTGACTCTGACGCTCCACCGTCTGGTCAAAGATACGACGTGCCTCGCGCGCATTACCAAAGTTCTTGTCTCGACGCAGATAGAGTTGTTCAAAGAGACGATGAACAGCCGTTTTCATCTCATCATCAACAACGAAACTCTTCGCTGTAGCCATATTGACAAAGATCTGCGTCAGTTCGTCAGCAGTATAGTCTTCGAAATGGATGGTTTGCGTAAAGCGGCTCTTCAGTCCTGGGTTAGAATCTATAAAGTCGTGCATGTTGTCTGTATAACCAGCAACAATACAGATAAACTTACCACGATCATCCTCCAATCTCTTCAACAATGTATCAATAGCTTCTGCGCCAAACGAATCGTTGTCACCGGATTTCAAAGTATAGGCCTCATCAATAAAGAGAACGCCTCCCATAGCAGAGTCTATCAATTGATTGGTCTTAATAGCTGTCTGACCAGCGAAGCCAGCAACCAATTTCGAACGGTCTGCTTCTACCAACTGACCACGAGACAGAATACCCAAGGTCTTGAAAACATCTGCCATGATACGTGCTACCGTGGTCTTACCTGTACCAGGATTACCAGTAAACACGTAATGCTTGCCTTGGAACGTATTTGTTTCTCCGCGCTTGATTTGCAGAGTGAGGAATGCTGCCAAATTAGAAATCTCTCTCTTAACAGAATCCAGTCCCACCATGCCATCAAACTTCTTCAGACATTCAGAATAGTCAACGGCTTGTGGTGCCTCGTAAGGAATATCTTCCTCAACAAAAGTCATCAGTTCATCATTGCTCATCTGAGAGACATCGCCCTGCTGCAATCTGCGAGCCTGACGCTTACACATCTCATCAAACAAAGAACGCATCGTTCGTCCATTGGCAAAATCTTTGTCGCGAGAGTTATACATCTCTTTTATCATCTTGCGAACCAAAGCCTCTGCCTCTTCCTTGAACTGGTATTTCTTGCCACTTGCAAATACCTGCAGAATCTGGAACAGCTCATCAGGATTGTAGTCTTCCAAATTCAGGAAATAGTTGAAGCGGCTACGCATGCCCGGATTGATGCGGAACAGATTATCCATCTCCATACGATAACCTGCGGCAATAACCACAAACTTACCGCGATCATCCTCCATGCGCTTCATCAAGGTCTCAAGTGCCTGGGCACCCTGAGCATCGCGTTCACCAGCCTGGCTGACAGGAGCTAACGTATAAGCCTCGTCAACAAAGAGGATACCACCCATGGCCTTGTCGCATAACTGATTTACCAGTTTAGGTGTCTCACCCTGATAAGGTGACACCATCTTTGATCGGTCAACTTCAACGACATGTCCAGAATCCAGATATCCAATGGCGGCCAGAATCTCTCCCAACTTACGGGCAATGGTCGTTTTACCTGTACCTGGATTACCAGTCAGCACAATATGCATCGACATCTTCTGGAACTCGCCCAGCCCACGTTCTGCACGTTGCATATCATTCTGCACAGAGTAAGCCATCTCTCTGACAGCTTGCTTCACATCGTTCATGCCAATGAACGTATCCAAATCACTCAGAATCTGATCAAGGCTTCTCTCCTCTGGGACATAACCCCTGATGTCCTCTTTCTCTACCATAGAATCATGAGCACCCCTACTAATAAAAGAGGTGAAGATGTCCTCAGCAGTCTTCATGGCCAAATGAGCATTACCAAAGGTCTCATCCTTTATCTTTATCTGATACTTGAAATAGCGAGCCAGTTGTTTGTCTGCCTCCTCTGTGAATGATGTTAAGCTATACTTCGTACGCAACTGCAGTTTGGCAATGTCACATAACTCCTGAAAATTAGGCGTGGGAAGATAGAACATATATTTGAAGCGGTTCTTCACAGCAGGGTTATTCTCTAAGAATTCCTCAAAACCCTTAGGCAGACCAGCCATCACCACAATGGGATTACCCTCCCACTTATCCATTTCCACGAACAACTTGTCCAGTGGATTCACCTGATTAGAATACTTATCTGGCAAAAGCTTCTGAACATTATCAAAGAAGAGAATACCATTACGAGCCTTCTTAATATTATCGTCCCACTGGTCAACAAAACGCTGGTAGTCCACAGCGTCCACCATTGTCAGCTTGGGCTTCTCCAGAATCTTATGCTGATAGAAATAGTCACGAATAATCTCAGCCAACGCAGTCTTACCCGTACCTGTCTCACCAATAATAATGGCGTTTACGGAAAGACGAATGGTCGAAATATCCTTGCGCGTACGCAAATAAGCATATGTATCGACAATGGTCTTAAGCTGGCTCTTTACATCCTTCAAGCCAACCAGCTTGTCAAGCACATGCTGCGACACAAGGGGCTGTCCGCACCATTTACAGAACTTGGCGTTGTTCCTATTTTCCTTATGACAAATTTCACAAATCATTTTACACTCTCAGTTTTATGAGCACTTGCTGCTTGCTTCCAACCTACTACATGAGGACTGAACAGGCACAACTCTAAGATCATGACAAGAGCCAGCAATGACCACAGGATATAGTGAATCACGGACTCGCCCGACAAAGAATTAATATGGTCTTCTATCTCATCAAGCACACTGAAATGCGTGGCTTTGTAGCGTTGAGACTTTGTTTTGAAAGCAAAATAAAGCGGTTCCAACAACGTTGTCTTGATATCCTGCTCTTCCAAGGCCTGATTTACAAATTTCTTATCCAATTTCTGATCGCGACTAAAGTCTGTTAGCTTAGCTACCGCTACATAAATAGCCGTAAATCCCAAAACTGCTGCATGGAACCATCCTGGGTAATTGTTGTTCACATAATTCAATACATAGTAAGGTATATAGGATGTCAACAAGCCTAATCCTCCAATTATCAATGAGAAGAAAGCACCTATTCCCCTGAAATATGAGCGAGAAGCAATAATAACACCCGTCATACCTCCCAAAGGAAGAATAATACACATCACATGATGTCTGAAAATATAAGTACGATCATCAAGACCTAATACCAGCACCATCAATGCCCACAATCCACTCAATACAAAGAATGACATGCGACAGATTTCCTCTCGATAATGAGCAGAGCGCCACTCTACGCGAACCTGATTAATGCGATCTTCTGTTTCTGTCATTGCTTTCTTGTAACGACGGAAGTAGTTTTGCTGAGGATCAAGCTCACCTAAGGCTTTCACCCACTCTGCCAGTTCTTGCTCATAACTATAGTCCTCATCGAAGAACTGTGAAGGGTCTTCATGATAGAACACAGACATCCATTGAGTCAATGAACCATTGCGCATTTCAGTACGTATTTGGGGCATTTTCTTTGAATCCAAATTTCTGCCATCAGTCAACGTAGTACCATTCTGCAAATAATATACTGGCTTGCAACCCAATATGCAGCAGAAGCGATAAAGTGCTGTATGTAGATCATATGCCCCCAAACGCTCATGGTTTTCTTCCGACATCAGATCAAAGCAACGACCTGCTTCGTTTACCAAATCATTCCATCCATACTGACGGGCATAGAAGCAAAAGCGTCCATTGGGATCTGTATATTCTACCATCAATTCTGCCAGTTCTTCTTCCGACATGCGCTGACATTTGATGAGTTCATGAACCAGCAAGGCACCAATCTTCTCCGGTGTGGTTGCTTCCTTCAGGTCATAGGCAGCAAAAGGTTCGATAGAATAGAGCACCTTATATGCCAATGACATTGAGAACGGTTGCTTCTCTGTTAGCAAGCGCACCTTTTCGCAGATAGTCAGGTCCTCATGTGAATAGAGCCACGACAGCAGACGACCATCACACAGAGCATGCCAGTCATCATCCCTTACCTGCTCATGTCCGAAAGAGTGAACAATCTCTTCCACAGACATTGAAGGGAGATGAGCTAAGAATGGAATGTTTGCATCCAATTCATAGATCATTCTGAGCACTGCCACCTTGGCATCCAGAGCACCATCAAAATATTTACGCAGACGCTTCACGTCACCTATGCCACGTGCCTCAAGCCACAAGAAGAGTGAATCATGAGGATTGGTCAGCATAATAGCATATTTCTCCTGATAGGTCAACAAGGACATTGCGATGGCCATCACATCCTCGCACTCATCGTTGCTCACATCACGATAGTTCATCGTGGGCTCCATCGCATAGCAACTGGCATACAAGCCTGCGCGCTGATCGTTAGGATATCTGTTCTGGACAATATCCTTCACAATGGCAGACATCTTCACATTGCCACTCGATTCCAGCCAGGAGATGATACGTCCGTTATACAGGTAGTTCATACCCAACTGCTCGTTGTCCAGCAGTAAGGGCACCAACTCATGAACATTCTCTGCAATAAGGTTACGTTCGGGGTCAACTACGAAACTCTTATAACGCAAGAAAGGTGATGAGATATCAACTGCGACATCCTCACCTTTGAACCAACGCTCCACTTCATCGTATCCCCAACGTGTTTGCTGATTTACAGAGGTCAAGCCCTGCACAATCTGCTTCACCCTGTCAGGCAATTCATTCAAACGAGGTAGACGACCTTCGTTCTTCTGCTTCATCATGGTACGCTCGTTAGTACTCATTGGACTTTCGCCCAACCAGAGTGCAAACAGCGTCATACCCAACGAATAGAAGTCGGCGGCATAGGTAATCTCTACCACGCCATCAATCACGTCGGTGTACATCTCAGGCGCAGCATAAATAGGAGTACGGGCCTGAGTAGTACGGAACGATTTTCCAGGAGCATCCTGCAAAGATGAAATACCGAAGTCACCCAAGACCAACTCTTTTTGTTCCTCATCACGGAAGAAATAGTTGGTGGGTTTTACATCCTTATGCAGTACATAGCTTTTATGACAGTAAGCCAAAGCTGCAGCGGCCTGTAAGGCCAAACGACGGAAACGATTGAAGTCTCCTTTCAACTTGACATCCTTCAGTGTTCCACCCTTCAGATACTCCATCAACTCATACTGACGATTCTTTCCATCGACATACGTCTTACCGTAGTCGATCAAATTAACAATCATCTCAAAGTCGAAAGAGCGTACTACCTGCAGCAGCTTCTTATTAATATCAAAGTTGGGATAATATAGCTTCAGGACGAACTCCTTACCATCTTTCTTAACCAAAAACACCTGTGCCTCACCAGTATTCTCGCTCAACACAGAGACCTGTTCGTATTCATCACCACGAAGGTTGAATACATTATTGACAGGACCAACCATTTCGGAATCTGACATGCCAGTATCTGGGCGCATCGTTGTTTCCATAGAGTCACCGCTGCCATAGGCCATGGTCCTATCACCTGCATCGTCATACTGGTCATCATCAACGGAACTATCCTTCATGACAGAAGTCTTATCGCCATCCAGCACGGTGGTTCTCTCCATAACGGTTGTTCTGTCACCATCCATAACAGTTGTTCTATCACCATCCATTATGGTTGTTCTGTCCATCATAGTGGTCTTATCACCATCCATTATGGTTGTTCTATCCATCACAGTGGTCTTATCACCATCCATGATAGTAGTCTTGTCTAGCACAGTGGTTTTATCCAAGTCGTCAGTAGTATCACCGCCGCCGCCCATCACTGTCGTTTTTTCAAGATTATCGTCTGCCATTATTTGTCGTCCTTGATTTCCTGCTTAGAATTATGTCCCAATATTACCCAGGTACCACCCATTTGAGGCTTCGCGCATCCACAGGGACTTGAGTGGAGGGCATTTTTATAATTACACTTCCATGCCAGTCTGACACCAGCAGGCTTCTGTGCCATAGCAAAGTTTCTAACCTTAGCAGGCGATGCCTGTGGAGGAATAGACATTCTGCTAAGCAACTCAGCCAACTGATCCAGCTTACGTTGTTTACTCTCATGCAGTTCTTCCTTGGTAACGCGCTTCTTGTGAGGTGCAGGGATTTCGGGGAACTCTTCACCCTCATCCTCTGCCAGCAACTGAAGAACACGCTCCCGGAGGCTATGCAATGCGTCACCACGCTGTTTGTCCTGTTCCGTCTCATAGGGCAGCTGCATTTGCAACTCGTTATACTCACGAGACAGGGCCATCAGTTCCTTATACTCAGGCAGCTCGCGCATTTCTTTCAAGATGCTCTTTGCTTCTGCTGTCAGGGGCTGACCACACTGCTTACAAAATGAGAAGTCGTTAAGTGTATGGCAAGCTGGACAAACGATACCGCCACGAGGCATGCCACACTGTGGGCAATATCCATCATAGGGACCGAAATCTGCTCCGCAGAAAGAACACACGTCCTGCTTGATATAATGATGGCACACCTCACAGAAATCAGCATCTGGATCTATCTCGCTGCCACAACTTGGGCAGACAGCCATATGCAAAGGTTCACCACAGGAAGCACAAAACTGAGCCTCGGGTTCGTTCACGGTACCACATTTAGGACAAACCACACCATTAGCAGAATCTGCCTGCATCTGCATTTGCTGCTGCATCATAGGTTGCTCATTCTGCCTTTGCAGTTCCAGTTCCCTTTGTATCTGGTCTGATTGTACGGTTCTTTCTTCTGTCATTTTCGGTTAATCTGTGATAAAATTTATGCTGCAAAGATACAAATAGTTTGTGATATTTCCAAATTATAGAGTAAAAAACTTTCCCATTGAGACAATTTTCCAAAAAGAAGCCCGTAAGCAAACTGTATAAAAGGCCTTTAACGACCATCAGTTTGCTTACGGGAATTCAGTAATCCCTGGTAATCAAAAGAGGCTTACCAAAGAGGCAGACGCTGCTCTTTAGGAATAAACATCTTATCGCCTTGCTTCACGCCAAAAGCCTCATACCAAGCATCAATATGTGGCAGAGCACCATTAACACGCCAACGACCCAATGAATGAGGATCGCTCTTCGTACGATTTCTAATCTCGGCTTCAGTAATATTGCCTGCCCACACGCCGGCATAAGCCAGGAAGAAACGCTGGTCTGCTGTAAGACCGTCAATTACTGGCAACGGATTATTCTTAGTAGCATTCTTAAATGCTGTATAAGCCACCTGCAAACCACCATGATCTGCCAGGTTCTCACCCAAAGTCAGACGACCGTTAGCGTTGAGGTCAGGCAGAACCTTAATAGCAGAGAAGAAGTCAGCATACTTGTCTGTACGCTCCTTGAAGTTAGCACCGTCAGAAGCAGCCCACCAGTCGTTCATGTTACCGTCTTTGTCATACTGACGACCCTGATCATCAAAGCCGTGAGTCATCTCATGACCAATCACCACACCAATGGCTCCATAGTTGAAGGCATCATCAGCTGTCATATCGAAGAAAGGACGCTGCAGGATACCAGCAGGGAAGCAAATCTCATTAGTAGTTGGGTTATAATAGGCATTCACCGTCTGAGGATTCATGTACCAATCATCATTGTCCACAGGCTTACCGGCAGTATGCTCAATTTCATAGTCATTCCAGAACTTACGACAAGCCATCACGTTGTCATAATATGACTTCGAGGGATCAATAGAGAGTTTTGACATATCAATCCACTTGTCAGGATAGCCCACCTTGACATAGAACGTGTTGAGTTTCAAAAGAGCATTCACTTTGGTAGAATCAGACATCCAGTCTTGCGCAGCGATACGCTCGCCCAAAGCAATCTGCAAATTCTTGATAAGTTTCAGCATGCGTTCCTTGGCGGGTGCAGGAAAGTACTTTTCGACATACATTTTACCCAAAGCCTGCCCCATAAAGTTCTCCACCTGATTGGTGGCACGACGCCAAGCGGGATGATCCTGCTTACGACCCGACAAAACCTTGCCGAAGAACTCAAAGTTTGCCTCACGAACCTGGTCATTCAAATAACCAGTAGAACTTAAGATAACGCTCCATTCCATCACGTCACGATAAGTAGCGGGCTTCATATTGGCAATAATCTTATTAGCGCCCTCCATAAATGCAGGCTGACCAACAATCAATTCTTTCATGAACTCACTCTTCAGTCCCTGAGCGTTCATCACCTGTTCCAGTTTCAGGTTAGGATACTTCGCTGTGAATTCCTTCAAGGTCATCTTATTGTAATTTGCCTGGGGGTCACGAAGCTCCGTACGACTCTTGGAAATTTGTGCCAAAGCCAACTCCAAAGCGAAGATATTCTTCATTTTTTTCGTAGCAGCACTCTTACTAAAACCATAAACCTGGAACATCCTGATTATATGCTTCTTATACTCTTCACGAATCTTCGTTGTAGCGGCATCATTCTCCAGATAGTAATCCTTCATTCCGAGGGTCAGTCCACTCTGTGACACATTCAAGATATTCTGGGTAGCATTCTTCTCGTCGGCACCCATTCCTGCACGGTAGAATTCAGTATTACCATACTCAGCCATCTGAAGTTGAATAGCAAACAACTGTTCCATTGTCTTTGCAGACTCCAAAGCCTTCAGTTTATCCATAACAGGCTGAATGCCATCTTTCTCGCGGCGAACAGAATCCATGGCGAGCTTATAGAGGTCAGACAGTTTCTGCTCAGTGGTGCCCTTCGTATATGTATTGTCCAACAATTCCTTCAAGATACCGTTAATCCGCTTATTGTTATCCTCTCCCAAACGGTCGAAAGAGCCATAACGAGAATAAGCAGCAGGCAATGGATTATTCTTCATCCAACCGCCACAAGCGTATTCATAGAAATCGTCAGCGGGTTTTACCGACGTATCAAGGTCACCCATTGAAAGGCCAGAACTCAACGGCTGCTGAGCCATTGTTCCAAGCGACATTGATGTCAATGCCATCATCATAAATAAAGATTTAAATTTCATTGTTTTTTATTGTGTTGTGTTAATTAGTTTTTCAAAAGCTCCGCCTCCTCTGACAAGCGTTCCCAGCGTTCCACCTCCTCATCCAATTGACGTTTGATATCAGTATATTCCGTTACCAGCGTCATATCCGATGCATTCTTTGGATCACAAAGCAATCCGTCAAGTTCTTTCAGACGTTGTTCCATTTTAGCAATCTTCTTCTCGCTTTCCTCGACAGCCTTTTCCGCTTTCCTCTGCCGCTTCTGTTGCTCTTTATGCACCGCGTAGTCCTGTTTTGGTGCAGGTGCTGCAGAAGATGTGTCAGGAACCATAGTTGTTTCCTTTCCGAAAACAGCCTTTTCCAGTTCACTTATATCGGATATCTGACGCGAACGCAAATAATCATAGATACCACCTATATGCTCACGTACTTTTCCTCCACCAAATTCAAAGACCTTAGTAACCAGTCCATCCAAGAACTCACGGTCATGACTAACGATGATTGCTGTACCGTCAAAAGCTTTGATAGCCTCTTTCAGCACGTCCTTCGAAGGCATGTCCAAATGGTTGGTAGGCTCGTCAAGAATCAACAGGTTTACCGGTTCCAACAAGAGGCGAATCATTGCCAATCGGCTGCGCTCACCACCACTCAGCACCTTCACTCGTTTTTCAGAAGCTTCGCCACCAAACATAAACGCACCCAAGATATCATTGATGCGCAGACGGATATCACCCTTTGCTACGTTATCGATAGTCTGAAATACGGTGAGGCTCTCGTCAAGCAACTGTGCCTGGTTCTGGGCAAAATAACCTATCTGGACGTTATGGCCCACCTTCAGAGAGCCCTCGAAAGGAATCTCACCCATGATACACTTCACCAGCGTGGATTTTCCCTCACCATTCTTTCCAACGAAGGCAACTTTCTCACCTCGTTTTATGGTGAGGTTTACATGATCAAAGATCACGTGGTTATAAGCTTTCTTGACCTCATCACAGATGACAGGATAGTCACCACTACGCAGACAAGGAGGAAACTTCAGGTGCATGGCAGAATTGTCCACCTCATCGACCTCGATGATTTCCATCTTCTCCAACTGGCGCAAACGCTGTTGTACTTGCACAGCTTTGGTGGGTTTATAGCGGAACCTCTCCACGAAGTCACGGATATCAGCCATTTCCTTCTGTTGGTTCTCGTAGGCTCGCAGTTGCTGTTCACGTCGTTCTTTACGCAAGACAACGTACTCATCATACTTCACGCGATAGTCGATAATTCGCCCACAGGAGATTTCCAGCGTACGGTTTGACACATTATTAATAAATGCTCGGTCGTGACTGACGAGTACCACCGCCCCACTCCATGTTGCCAACAACTGTTCCAGCCACTGAATACTCTCAATATCAAGATGGTTGGTGGGCTCGTCGAGCAACAACACATCAGGATGCCTCAAGAGAATCTTAGCCAACTCTATACGCATACGCCAACCACCCGAGAACTCGCTCGTAGGGCGTTCAAAGTCTGTACGTTCAAAGCCAAGACCCATCAACGTACGCTCTATCTCTGCCTCATATCCTTCAGCGCCCAACATCTGATAGCGTTCATGTTCGGTGGTAAAGTGCTCCACCAATTCCATATATTCTACGCTCTCATAGTCAGTCCGTTCGCTTAACTGGCGTTCCATCCTGGCAATGCGGTCAGCCAACTTCTGGATATCAGCAAAAGCTTTCTGTGCCTCCTGCCTCACCGTTGTATCATCCTGCAGAATCATCACCTGAGGCAGATAGCCAATGGTCGTATCGGTAGCAACGCTCACAGTACCAGCAGTAGGTTTCTCCATACCACAAAGTACCTTTAAAAGGGTCGATTTTCCCGCGCCATTCTTGCCTACCAATGCCACACGGTCTCGGCTATTTATCACAAAGGTGGCATCACTAAACAGAGGTTTCACCCCGAACTCCACCTTTAGACCTTCTATAGATATCATATTTGCTTTCTCTTCTAAATTCGATGCAAAAGTACGCATTTAATTTGAAATATGCAAAAAAAAACGAAGATGACACTTCAATCAGCATTTATTTTATTACCTTTGCACCCGTTTTAATACAATAAGGTAATAGGATACCCCAAAGAAACAGAGAAATTGTATAGAAAATGAATAAGATTGAAACTCCAGTATTGCTGCTGACTGGATATCTTGGCAGCGGCAAAACCACATTATTAAACCGCATCCTTCAAAACGAAAAAGGAATCAAGTTTGCCGTCATCGTTAACGATATCGGCGAAGTCAACATTGACGCCACCCTCATTCAGCAAGGAGGCGTGGTCAACCAGCAGGACGACTCTCTGGTAGCCCTTCAGAATGGTTGCATCTGCTGTACGCTGAAGATGGACCTTGTCAAGCAGTTGCAAGACATCATACAAATGCAGCGTTTCGACTATATCGTCATTGAAGCCAGCGGCATTTGCGAGCCCGGACCCATTGCCCAGACCATCTGCTCCATCCCATCAATGGATCCAGAAATCACCAAAGACGGTTATCCCAAGTTGGATTGTATCGTTACCGTAGTTGACGCACTCCGCATGCGTGACGAGTTTGAAGGTGGAGCCCTGCTCACACGTCCAGACATTGATGAAGAGGATATCGAGAATCTGGTGATTCAGCAAATTGAATTCTGTAACATCGTCCTGCTGAATAAAGCCGCAGAGGTTACTCCCGACGAATTGGGACGTATCCGTAAGATTATCCGCACCCTACAACCAAAGGCAGAGATTATTGAGTGCAACTATGGCGACGTAGAATTCAATAAGATTCTGAACACCAACATGTTCGACTTCGACAAAGTGGCTACCTCAGCCGCCTGGATTCAAGAAGTAGAACGCCATCATGAAGAAGATGAAGAAGATGATGACGATGATGAACATGAGCATGAACACGAACACGAACATCATGAGCATGAAGAGCATGAACACGAACATCATGAGCATGAACATAAGCACGAACATCATGAACATGAGCATGAAGAGCATGAGCACCACCACCATCATCACCACCATCATCATGATGACGAAGGTGAAGCCGAAGAATATGGAATAGGTACATTTGTGTACTACCGCCGTGCGCCCATGAAACTAGGACTGTTCGATGATTTTGTGGCCCGTAAATGGCCCAAGGGCGTCATCCGCGCCAAAGGCATCTGCTATTTCAGCGACGAGAAAGACATGTGCTACCTCTTCGAGCAGGCAGGCAAGCAAGTAAGCATCCGCCAGGCAGGACAATGGTTTGCCACAATGCCCAAAGATGAGTTGGCACTTATGATGGAACGAGATCCTACCTTAAAAGCAGATTGGGACGAACAATATGGCGACCGCATGCAGAAAATCGTGTTCATCGGCCAGCACATGGACAAAGAACAAATCATTGAGGCACTGGACGAGTGTTTGGTAAGATAATGAATAAATAAAAGGAAAAAAAGTTAAATGACGGGTACGTCTTTACTTTTTTTCTTTTTTGCTTCTTTACTTATAAAATATTTCGTATCTTTGCACCCTCAAAGTGTAAAAAGTACCCGCAATACATTATACCAACCAATAAAGACAACAAAAAATGAAAAGAGACAACACCGTTTTTGAGTTGATCGAGAAAGAGCATCAGCGCCAATTGAAAGGGATTGAGCTGATTGCCAGTGAGAACTTTGTGAGCGACCAGGTTATGGAGGCTATGGGCTCGTACCTGACCAACAAATACGCTGAGGGCTATCCTGGCCACCGTTACTATGGCGGCTGTCAGGTAGTTGACGAGGTTGAGCAACTGGCTATCGACCGTGTTTGCAAGCTGTTTGGTGCCGAGTATGCCAATGTGCAGCCCCACTCAGGTGCCCAGGCCAATGCAGCCGTACTGCTGGCAGTTCTGCAGCCCGGCGACACCTTCATGGGTATGAACCTCGACCACGGTGGTCACCTCTCTCATGGTTCATTGGTTAACACCAGTGGTATTCTCTACAAGCCCGTAGGTTACAACCTGAACAAAGAGACAGGTCGTGTTGACTATGATGAGATGGAGCGTCTGGCCCTGGAGAACAAGCCCAAGCTGATTATCGGCGGTGGCTCGGCCTACAGCCGTGAGTGGGACTACAAGCGTATGCGTGAGATTGCCGACAAGGTTGGTGCCCTGTTGATGATTGACATGGCTCATCCTGCTGGTCTTATCGCTGCCGGTCTCTTGGACAATCCCGTTAAATATGCTCACATCGTGACCTCTACCACCCATAAGACCCTGCGCGGTCCTCGTGGCGGTATCATCCTGATGGGTAAGGACTTCGACAATCCTTGGGGTTACACCACTCCAAAGGGTGTTGTGAAGAAGATGAGCCAGCTGCTCAACAGCGCCGTATTCCCTGGCCAGCAGGGCGGTCCTCTGGAGCACGTTATCGCTGCCAAGGCCGTTGCCTTCGGTGAGGCTCTCCAGCCCGAGTTCAAGGAGTGGGCTACGCAGGTACAGAAGAACGCCAAGGTACTTGCCGACGAGCTCATCAAGCGTGGTTTCACCATCGTCTCTGGTGGTACCGACAACCACTCTATGCTGGTTGACCTGCGCTCTAAGTATCCCGAGCTGACTGGTAAAGTAGCCGAGAACGCCCTTGTTGCTGCTGACATTACCGTCAACAAGAACATGGTGCCCTTCGACAGCCGTTCTGCCTTCCAGACCTCTGGTATCCGTCTGGGAACTCCCGCCATCACCACTCGTGGTGCCAAGGAAGACCTAATGATTCAGATTGCTGCCTGGATTGAGGAAGTTCTGAACGATCCTGAGAACGAGCAGGTTATTGCCAAGGTTCGTGGCGAGGTTAACGCTAAGATGAAGGACTATCCCCTCTTTGCATATTAAGCAATAATATAAATTCTACTGCACTGGCTGCTCTTGGGAAAAGAGCGCCAGAGCAGTTTTTTATAACAATCACCCCAATTAAAACTAAATTTACTTCTAACTATAGCGATGAATCTAAAACGTATTCTCTACGCTGCAGCATGTCTTATGGTCATGACGATGGCCAGCGCCCAAACTTGGAGCGACGTCACCAATCGTTTTATCACCAATCCTGCTTTCGACGACAACAGCAACGATGGCTGGGAATGGGAGAGCAATGCCAGCACACAAGAGGTCAGAGTAAATTGCATCAGTTTCTATAACGGCAACTTCGACCTGCACCAGACGCTAAGCAGACTGCCAAAGGGCACCTACCGTCTTAGCGTACAGGGCTTTTATCGCACCACCGACAATGGCACCGCGTATAACGCCCACCAAAACGGACAAGAAAACATTACCGCCACGCTATATGCTGGCCAGACCAGTCAGAAGTTGATGAGTCTCTACGACGCATCCATTGACTATAATGCCAACGGACGTTGCTATACGCCCGACAACGTGCACTACTATCCCGATGGAAAAGAAGCCGCATTGGCAGCCTTCTCCGAAGGACTCTATGTCAACAATCTCGTATTCGAAGCCGAGGGCAATGTTACTATTGGCGTGAAGTGCAGTGAGACGATGAATAGCAACTACTGCGTACTCGACAATTTCAAGCTTGAATACCAAAGCCCCATTGGCCCTGATGGCAAAACATGGATTGACATCACAAGCCAAGTGCTGCAGAATGCCACCTTTGACAACAATAGTCAGGACGGCTGGCAATGGGAAAGCAGCGCATGGTCAACAACAGCACGTATGGAGTGCATGGAGTTCTGGAACGGCACTTTCGACATTCACCAGGACGTGACCTACGCCCATAATGGTAAATATCGTCTGAGTGTGCAGGCTTTCTACCGTATTGGCGAAAACAGCCAATGCTATCGTAACTATCAGAACGGCACGGAGGATATTCCTGCCGTGATGTATGCCGGCAATACCCAACAAAAACTGGTCAGCGTTTTTTCAGAGCCTTCCGAACAGGACGTAAACGGAGCCTGGGGAGCAGGTAATGGCTGGTGGGGCGGAGCACCCTATTTCCCCAACACCATGGAGTCGGCCCGCGTGTGGTTCGACAACGACAAGTACTGGAACACGATGGAGTTCGAGTCCGACGGCAACTTCCGTATCGGCTTGAAGACCGACACCTATCAAGGCAACAACTGGTGTATCTTTGATAACTTCAAACTTGAGTACTACGGCGACTACATCAAGGTCACCGATATCAGCGTCAGCCTGCCTTCCACCTCATTGGTGGTAGGACAGACAGCCCAGGCCACCGCCATTGTTTCGCCTGCCGATGCTACCATCTGCAATGTTGAGTGGTCATCAAGCAATGAGAATATTGCTACCGTATCACAGAGCGGACTCATCACCACTTTGAAGGCTGGCACAGTCACCATCTATGCCACAGCCCTCGATGGTTCTGGCACCAAGGGGTCAATCACCATCACCGTGGAGCACAACCCCGCCACGCCTGGCTCTATCCTCATCAATGAGATCATGGCAGCCAATATTGACGAGATGCTGAGTCCCGCCCTCAACTTCGACGGTTGGATGGAGCTTTACAACCCCACCGACAAGCCTGTGGAGCTGAATGGTGTGAAGCTGAGCATTGGCACAGGCGAGTCATGGATAATGCCCGCCGACATGGGTGCTATACCTGCCAATGGTTATTTCGTTGTCTGGTTCGACTCTAACGACTTATCAGCTCACAACGCCCCCTTCAAACTCGACGTTGATGGCACCACCATCACCTTGAGCGATGACCAGGGCAAGCTGATAGATCAGCAGACCTACCCCACCGCCTTGGAGCGCATCAGTTATGCACGCGCCACCGACGGCACCGGCAACTGGGGCTTCACGGCCATGTCCACCCCTGGTGCCACAAACAACGGCATCACCCTGCTCACCGAGCAGATTGCCGCTCCTGTGGTTGACCAGCCCTCACAACTCTTCATGGGTCCACTCAGCGTCAACGTCACCATCCCTGCCGGATGCACCCTGCGCTATACTACCGACGGCACCCTACCCACCCTTAGCAATGGTGCCACCAGCACAACGGGCCAGTTCTCCGTCAATTACACCAGCAACTATCGTTTCCGCCTCTTTGCCGACGATATGCTGCCCTCACGTGTCACTACCCGCTCTTATATTGAACGCGACCGCGACTATTACCTCCCCGTTGTTTCCGTTGTTACCGACCCCGATTTCCTCTACAGCAAAGAGATTGGTGTCATGGAGAAAGGTCCCAACGGTCGTCCCGGCAATGGTCAGGAGAGCAAGTGCAACTGGAACATGAACTGGGAGCGCCCCGTTAACTTCTCCTATCTCGACGAGAATGGCGAGATGGTACTGAACCAGGACGTCGATCTCGAGATGTGCGGTGGTTGGAGTCGTGCGTGGACACCCCATTCTTTCAAGTTGAAAGGCAACAAGGAGATGGGCGGCGACAAGAACCTGCCCTACACCTTCTTCACTCAGAAACCCTATATTCGCAACCGCACCCTTCAGATTCGTAATGGTGGCAACGACAACAATTGTCGCTTCAAGGATGCCTCGCTGGCCTATATTGTCCAGACCTCAGGAATCGACGTCGATGTGCAGGCCTATCAGCCCGTCCATGAGTTTATCAATGGCGAGTATATCGGCGTGATGAATGTCCGCGAGCCAAACAACAAGCACTATGTCTATGCCAATTATGGCTGGGACGACGACGAGATAGACCAATGGGAGATGTCGCCCGACTCCGGCTATGTACAGAAGTGCGGCACCCCCGACGCTTATCTGGAACTGGTTGACGAGCTCTCGCCCTATGCCGCCGATGCCAATACCTACAAGGAGATTTGCAATCTGCTCGATATTGACGAGTTCACCAACTACATGGCCGTCCAGTTCTTCTATGGCGGCAGCGACTGGCCCCGCAATAATGTGAAGTGTTTCCGTTATCGCGATGGCGGCAAGTTCCGCTTCGTACTGTTTGACGTTGACGGAGCCTTCGACTACGGCACAAATGTGTTCGACCAGTTCATGTCAAAGGAATGGTGGACCTTTGACCAGCTCTATCCCCGCGAGTTGGGCCGTATCTACGACCAGATTCGCATGGTGACCCTGTTCAAGAACCTCATCCAGAACGAGGAATATCGCCGCAAGTTCATCGACACCTACTGCATCGTGGCAGGCAGCGTCTTTGAGAAAGAGCGTGCCCAGCAGATTCTTGACGCTCTCTACAACCGTGTAGAGCCCGCCATGAATCTTGATGGCAGGTCGTCCTACAGCACCTACAACACCATTCGTAACACACTGGGCACCCGACTCACCACAGCCACCAACGCCATCAAGAACTACTACATGTTCGAGTTGTCTGGCTCAACACCACGCAGCATCCAGCTCTCTTCCAATGTTTCTGGTGGCGTGATTACCGTCAATGGTGTGGCACTGCCCACAGGACAGTTCAACGGCAAGCTCTTTGCTCCTGCCAAGTTAAAGGCAATTGCCCCTGCCGGCTACACCTTCCACTCATGGAAGAAGAACGGCACCAATATCTATAGTGCCAAGGAAGAGATTGACCTGCCCACGGCCGACATCAACCTCGTGGCCTGCTTCACGACCCTGAGCGATAGCAAGAAGAAGCAGCAGGGCATCACCCCCGTACGTATTAATGAGGTGAGCGGCTCTAACAACAGCTTTATCGACGAGTATGGCAAGAAGGGCGACTGGGTGGAGCTCTACAACACCACCGATGCCGAGATCGACGTAGAAGGCATGTACCTCACCGACAACCTCGACAAGCCCACCAAATACCAGATTACCAAGGGCAATACCAAGGCCCAGACCAAGATTCCCGCCCATGGCTACCTCGTTATCTGGTGCGACAACAAGCGCGCCACCACCGACAACGGCCTGCACGCCTCATTCAAGATTGACGGCGACGGTGGTCAGCTGGCCCTAATGGCAGCCGACAAGAGCTGGACCGACACCTTTGTTTATGGTGCCCACGATGCCAACACCACCGTAGGCCGCTATCCCGATGGCACGCCCGAGGTCTATACGATGAACGTGGCCACCATCGCCAGTGCCAACCGCCTGTCATCCTATATGACATCAGTTGACCAGACCGTCATCAACAGCATCGAGCGTCCCGCCATTGCCTCAGCCAATGGTCTGCGCGTGGTCTTTGCTGGTCAGCAGTTGCTCGTCAAGAGCGAGGAAGACGGCCCTGTCACCGTTGGCATCTATAATGCTGGAGGCATCCTCGTCGAGCAGGCCACAGTCCTCGTCAAGGGCGGCCGTGCCCGCGTGGACATCAGCCATCTGCAGTCTGGCCTCTACATCGCCCGTGCCCTTGATGCCAATGGCACCAGCGTCAGTTGCAAATACAGGAAATAGCATATTATAAGGTAATGAAAAAGATTGTTTTATCGTGTTTGGCTGTCATCCTGATGGCAGCATGTTCATCCAATCAGGCCACCCCTACCGGCAACGGTAAGGCCGATGGCAAGGCTTTTGCCAAGGAACTGCTGGCAGCCTATCATGAGAATGATGTCGATCGCATGACCGATGCCGTAGATGATTTCTACGAGCTCTACAAGGAGCAGGATGACAAGGTTGTCAAGGAGTTCTTCGAGTCATGGCTAGAGGAGTTCCACAACATGGCCTCTGACGCCACCGAGATTGATGACTTTGGCCGCTTCCAGCGAATGACCCGCCAAGCCGACAGGGACGACAAACTCAACGACCTTTACGATAAGGTCATGAAGTAATTGTCAAACAAAAGAAAGAGACTGCGCCCATCAGCACAGTCTCTTTTCTTTATATCTTTGTTCTGCAGGTCTTAGTATCTCAACACCTGCTTCACCTGCTCCTCGTCGGCCAGCACGAACACCTTGCCAAAGACACCTACCGAGATGGGCAGGCTCCTGCCGCGGAAATTCACCATGCCCACATTCACCACGGCATAGTCATCTACCGTGAGGTGACTCCTCAGATACATATCGGCTGAGGTCATCGCCAACGACTTGCCTACCTCGGTGACCTCCGTCAGATCGACATCGGCACCCAGGCTCTCCAGCATGTCGGCATCAACGCCCTCAATGCCTAAGTCGGCCAATTTCTCCGCGCCCACCTGGGCAATCTTACTCTTCACGTTGTCGCTGGTCAGTTCCTGGTCCATCACGCTTTGAGCCAACTCTCTCACAGCCTGATAATGTTTCTCGGGCTCCGGCTTAGTCAGTAACATGGCCACCACAGCGATGCCCAGCAACAGGGTCACAATGATAAATAATCTTTTCATATTTATTAGTTTCTTAGTTATTTTGCAGGCAAAGGTACTATAACGTTTGTTAAAAACAAAACAAAATCAAGGAAAAAATTTCTTTTGTGTCAGAAAAACACTACTTTTGTAGTCAGATTGTGAACAATTTAAACCAATAATAAAAATCATTCATCAAAACATTAGCGTTATCTTAACCAAATGAAACGTTCAACAGTTATTCTATTCCTCATGCTCTTAGTGGGCATGCAGGCATCTGCGTACAAGAAGCAGTCAATTGACATCAATGTGAGCAACAAGCAGAGAAACATGGTGGTATTCACCCCCAACACTCTGCCAGCCAAATCGCCATTGCTCATTGTCACCCACGGCATGAACCAAAACCCTGAATACCAGTATGGGGCTGACAAGATTTACGAGATGATCGACACGGCCAAGTTTGTGGTAGCCTATCTCCGCAGCGATGGCAACACCTGGGACGTCGGTGGTACTAACGACCAGAACTTCGTTCTGAAGACCATCGAGGAGATGAGCACCCTTTACGACATCGACAAAGATCGCGTTTATTGGTCAGGATTCTCCATGGGTTCGATGCTCATCCACCATTGCATTTCCAAGGTTTTAAACAAGATTGCCGCCTTTGCCCCCACCAGCGGTATTCAGTTCTCTGAGCAACCCTGGAACAGCTGCACAAAGCCCGTCAACCTGTTGGAGTGCATAGCCTACGGCGACGATGTGTTCGGCTATGAGCAGTATGGCATACATGCCTATATCGAGAACTATGCCAAGCACGACAAGCACACCAGATACACCAAGACCATTGGCTATAAGCCAGCCAGCAGCAACTGGCAGGACGGCGACCTGGAGAAATGGACCGGCGGTCCTAATGGTGGCGAGGTGTGGCTCTATTCCTATAATAATGGTGGCCACTGGCCCACAGACCAGAACCGTAACCTCATATGGAACTTCCTCAAACGCTTCACGCTGAACCAGCCCACAGCACGCTTCACCCAGCCTGCAGGCGAGACAACCTACGTCAGTCTGGCTCCTGCTGGCGAGACCGTGTTCCCCGATATCGACATCACCGCCACGGCCAAGGCCAACAGCGGACAGATTGCCAAGGTGGAGATCTATGATGGCAAGAACCTGATTGACTCGCTAAAGACTGCCCCTTATAAACTGACCCTGGAAGCCCCAGGTTCCGGCAAGCATAACCTGCGCGTGGTGGCCACCGATACCAAAGGTAAGACTGGCGAGGGCACGTGCCTAGTCAACTATACCACATCAAAGACATCCTACGTCATGGCCCAGACTTTCAAGGCCGAGGGCGTGGTGCCTCAGAACTGGGTGGTGAACAACGGCACCACCAAGCGCATTGGCGGCGGTCTGCCCTTCACCAGCGGCTGTCGCATCCTGCGTTTCACCAACTCAAGTCGCGGCTTTGAATATGGCCTACTTGTTCAGAATGCCACCACCAAGGCCAAGGCTGCCTGGGCAAAGTTTGGCGACAGTTCAGCTCGCTCCACACTGTCACTCCATGCCGGCCACTATTTCCTTAGATATAAGATGTGCAACTGGAACCAGCCCAACTTCTCGCCCGTGACCATCGCCATCGAGAAGGTTAATGGCGAGGAGGTGGCTTCACAGGTTTACACGCCTACCGTCAACCTTGGCGGCAAGACAGATGCAAAGTTCACGAGCGCCCTGCAGTCGTTCGAGTTCGACATTCTTGAAACGGGCGAATACGTCATCACCTATTATACCGATGCAGCCAAGAATGCCGACTTCGTGCTGGGCCTGTCCACCCTTTCTGCCTCTTCATTTGTCAGCACAGGCATCCATGACATCAATGCCCAGGGGCACGATGCACAGCCCAAGAAGCGTGGCTGCTACGACCTCAGCGGTCGTCCTGTGTCAGAGGACAACCTGAAGTCGGGCATCTATATCATTGATGGCAAGAAAGTGATGATTCCCTAATAAATTCCTCTTCGAGGGGGTACGGCTGGACCGACATACGTCGGTTCCAGTCCGCCCCAATCGAGGATGATGCGCTGAATCATCTGCCCGGGATCAGCAGAGATGCGCAGACGGTTCTGTTCGCGGTTAGTGTCCACCGCAAAGCGCAAGCGACACATGATTCCGTTTCTCATCACCTGGTCCTTCCAGGTGCGATCATACTCCTTGAACCTATTCTCAAAAACCTGCACAGGCCCGTTGTCTATGCTCACACCAATGCCATTCGATTTTCCTTTGTATAGTGGCCAGAAAGGCACGGCATAGATAACGATATCCACAGAGTCCTTGATAGCTTTGAATGAATAGGTGATGGTCTCCTTCTTTCCGTCAGCAGGCTCCTTCGATGGGTCGCCAAACTGAAGCACCTGGCCATCATAGCCCAGGCCGTTGATGACCCTCACGCCCTCCGACCGATTCTGGTGGCGAAAACTGTTCAGGTCTATCACACAATAGCCTTCACTCTCCTGCTCCACCCTGAGCGGCACCAGTAGCACGGCCTTCTCGCCCACCCCTTCGAAGCGCTTCACCTCAGGCTTCTGGTAGAACTGACAGGTTGGCGTGAAACTCGTGGCAAGTGCCATCATTCCATCCCATTTGCCGTCGAGCTGACGGTTATAGCGCAGCATCAGGGAGTTGATGCTGTCGTATGCCTCTTCCATCTGACGGGCCGCCCAGTTAGCCTCATCATAGCGTCCGTCGGCAGCCATCTCCTGGTTGAGTTGCGCCATGAGGAACTTGCGGTTCATCTGATAAGCCCCCTGAACAGGAAACTGCACCAGTTCGAAGAAGGCTGGCGCATATGCCTTGTCGTGCTTGCTAATCATCTCGCCCAGTCGCTCTACCTCGTTGCTGATGCGCTGATAGTCGGCCAGTCGGCGTTGAGCCTCACTATAATGCTTAAATGAGAACTCGCTGGATTTCAGCCCCGTATGAGCTTTGTCGTCCCATTGATACTCCCATCCCATATACTCCGGCTTTCTGCTCCATGCCAATCGATAATAGTCGTCGAGAATCATCTGCAGCTGCTTTCTGACAGCCTGCGCCTGAGCGTTCTTTCCCCCGATGCTTGGGGCAAAGATGCTGGTCAGGAAGTCGGCCTGATGCTCATAGGCATCATCGATTGAAAAGCTCAGGTCCTCGTTACGGTCGATAGTCCACGCCATGTCGAAGAACGTCTGCATGCCCAGTTCCATCGGCTTGATGTCGCCCACATTGAGCAACCAATAGCGGTCAGCCCCGTTGTCATAGGCCTTGCGCAGTTCCTCAAACATCAGCACGGGCGGCGTGGTGTTCAGCCACAGGTAGTCGTGCGGAGCCCCCAGGTAACTCAGGTGATAATACACACCCGAACGGCCCGAACGCTTCTGTTCCTCGGGATTGGCCACCCGCTTCATATATCCGTAGTTATCGTCCACCCACACCAGCGTGATGTCGTCGGGCACCTCCAGGCCGTTCTCATAGATATCCATCGTCTCCTTATAGGGTACAAATATCTGCGGAATCTTCTCCACCTTCCCCTTCTTATATTTTTTCAGGATGCCGCGCTGTTTGTCAAACACCTTCTCCAGCGTGCGGGCGCGGTCTTTGGGGTTGGTGCTGCCCTTCATGGCCTCGTCATGCAGTCCGCGCAGTCCCATCGTATAGATATTGTCGTATGCAGCCGTCTCGCGAATGCGGTTGTCCAGTTTCTTCAGGATGGTGGCGCTGTTCGTCTCATAGTTCCATTCGCCGTCGCGCGCCTTGTCCCATTCCGAAGGTGCAGCATTGTTGAAAAGCAGCGGCTCGCAATGGCTCGTGGTAATCATGATGCCCCATTTGGCTGCCACCTTCTGACTCTCGGGATGCGAAAAGAAAGCCCCCGTGCAGGTATGCATGGCTGGAGCTAGCATGTTGGCACTCAACCTGAGGAGCAGTTCGCACACTCGGTCATAGGTCTTCGGACCAATGTCGCCCAAATCCTTTTCATAGTTCTTCTCGGCCCACACCTTCAGTCCCCAGTCTTCGTCGTTGATGAAGATGCCGCGATACTTCACCGCGGGACCGCTCTCAAGATGCTCGGCATAGGCATACACCCGTCGGTTGCTCTTGTCCACAGGCACGTCGGCAAACCAATACCAGGGACTCACGCCTATCTTCTCGCTCACATGCAACACGCCATAGGCCACGCCACGAGGGTCTGAGCCAGTGATAAACAGGTTGCCGTCGCGAGTGTCAATCACGTAGTGCTCCCATTTGCCATACAGTTGATGGGGCCTTTGGGCCGTGAGCAGCTGGATGCGGTTCTTCTCAGTCGATGCCTCATAGGCCAACTGATAATAACTGCGCTTCTCCACGACCTTAGGGCGCACGCCCGACACGCGCTCTATGTCGTCGGCCATCACCTGAGCAATGTGCCTCACCAGTGGTGCCTCATTCTTGCAATACACAATGGTTGCCTTGGTCAGGTCAACAGGCTTCATCTCCTGAGCGCAGCCCATTGCCACCATAAGCAGCCAGGCCATGCTCGCCACGAAAAGTCTCTTTGTTGCAGTCATATCTTCATTAGTTTTTTATAGGATTTCCATCAGTTGTCTCAGTTCTGTGACCTCATAGTCCACGGGTTCCGTCGCCTTGGCGTCGGGCCAGTGGCGAAAGAAGGCCGTGGCCAGTCCAGCCCCTGACCAAAGCTGAGGGGGCGGCGGAAGCGCTCCACAATCAGATAGTCGCGCGTTATCTCACCCTTCGAATAGCGGGTCCATAGATCCACATTGGTTTTCCTGTATTCGTCATAGAACACCTCGGGGTCCTTGAAATATGCCCTCAGGTTCAAGACGTCAAACAGTTCGCGAAGGGCTATGACGGAATTGCCATGCGTATCATAGAGGGTATCGCCGAAATCGAGGAACAGGTCTTTATACTTCTTCATTTTTTTGTTTTCAATCTTCGTTTACAGCAGGCAAAGATAATACTTTTTCCTGAAACGGCCAACAACAAGCCAATTCTTTAAAAAATATTAAACAGACAAGCCATTATATACGCAACCCATTGCTTTTTTTGCTATATTTTATACTACAAATCAAAAAAAATGTTTATCTTTGCAGCATGAAACAAATGTTGATGTCACTCTCAGTCTATGTCATAGCCTATTTTATCTTGATTACGGTTGTGCTGGGAATGCTGTATATATATCCAAAATTAGAGCTACATCTGCTGCTCAATACCTATCATAACAGCATCCTTGACACCTTCTTCAAGTATTACTCCACGCTGGCAGAATGGCCCTTGTATATCCTTGCGCTGATTCCCATGTTCAAGAAGAAGTTCAAGCTGACTCTTTTCTTTGGCCTTTGTGAACTGACGGGAGGCATCATGCTGCAAATCCTGAAGCATACCATCTGCACCGAGCGCCCTGTCTGTGCGTTCGAGCATTACCAAAATATCATCCTGCCGCTGGTGCAGGGCGTGAATATGCACCACAGCAACTCGTTCCCTTCGGGCCATGCCTCCACGTTCTTCGTGTTCTTCACGTGCAGCGCCATCTTCCTGGCCTATCATTACAGAAACAAGATGAACGACAATCATAAGAAGCTGCTGGCCCGGCTGACCCTTGGCACGATGATGCTGCTGTTCCTGGTGCTGGCCACCCTGGGTGCCTACTCACGCGTCTATCTGTCGCAGCATTTCCTGTCGGATGTCTGCATGGGCAGCATCATCGGATTTGTCACCCCGTGCCTTATCTTCTATTTTGGCCGACATAAGATTCTGAAACTAAAACTGAATGAAACAAAAAATGATTAAATCATTACGTAAACCCATCTCGCTCTTTGTTTTCTCGTGCATCGTCAGCATTGGCACCTTGCTGTTTTTCAACCTGCCTTTCTTCAAGTATGTGACCAACAACACCAATGAGAGCCTTGGCGGACAGATTTTCCTCCTGGCATCGCTGGTGATTATCATGCTGGCGGTCAACTTCATGATGACCTATCTCGCCATCTATCTGCTCAGGATAGTGGGACGCATCCTGCTGGCCATCTTCTCAATCATCAATGCCACAGCCGTCTATTTCATCCTGACCTATAGCGTGATGATCGACGCCACCACCATCGAAAACGTGTTCAACACCAGATATTCCGAGGCCTCGGCCTTCTTCAGCTGGTCGCTGTGGCTTTTCATCATCGTCTTTGGCGTGCTCCCCGCCCTGTGGTGCTTGTTCCAGCCTATCGTCATTGGCAAGGCCAAACAAATGGGCATCTATTGCGGCAGCTCGCTGGCCATCATCCTCCTGGTGGCCGTGGCCAATATCAGTCAGACGCTGTGGATCAGTCAGCACGACACCGAACTGGGCGGACTGCTGCAGCCCTGGTCTTATGTGGCCAACACCTTCCGCGTGGTCAGCAGCCAGTATGACAAGGAACAGGAGGAGATCAAACTGCCCGACGGCCGCATCACCGACAATGAGAAAGCCGTGGTGGTGCTTGTCATTGGCGAGTCGGCCAGAAAGGCCAACTTCCAACTCTATGGCTATCAGCGCGACACCAATCCGCTGCTGTCCAAGCAGAAGGACCTGAAGGTGTATCAGGCCACCTCGTGTGCCACCTATACCACGGCCGGCACCAAGGCTATTCTCGAGCCTCAGAACAGCGACGACCTCTATGAGTTGCTGCCCAACTATGCCTTCAGGACGGGTGTCGATGTATCATGGCGTACGTCCAACTGGGGAGAGCCGCCCATCCATATCGACGAGTATCTGACCGACAACGAACTGGGCGAGCAGTTCCCCGACCAGAACGAGGCCTACGACGCCATTCTCTTTACGGGACTCCGCGAGCGCATCGAGTCCAGCCAGAAGAACAAGGTGCTCATCATCCTCCACACCAGCACCAGCCATGGTCCTAAGTATGCCGACAAATATCCCGAGGCATTCGAGGTCTATAAGCCTGTGGCTCGCAATGTGGAGGAGGGCGAGAAGAACGTCGGCCTGCTGGTCAATGCCTATGACAATACCATCCGCTACACCGACTTCCTCTTAGACAGCCTGATCAACACCCTGCGCACCATGCAGGACTGGAAGAGTGCGATGATCTTCATATCGGACCATGGCGAGTCGCTTGGCGAGAACAACATGTTTATGCATGGCCTGCCCATGAAGCTGGCACCCAAGCAGCAATACGAGATACCTTTCTTGGTATGGACCTCGGAGCATTTCCGCGACTACAAGTCAAAGGCTGATCTGCCCGCCGTCCTTGAACAGCATTTCATCTTCCACTCCGTGCTCAACCTGCTGTCCATACAGTCGCCTGCCTACAATAAGGATTACGATATATTCAAGTAATCCGAAGTTTTGTTAACTATAACGACAATCATTTAGAATTGCTTGAAAAGGCATATATTTATGGTTGTCTTATCTCCGTGAGCGATACGGCCTTTCTCTCATAGTAACACGCCGTTTCTCTGCCAGAGAAAGGCCGTATCGCTCTTTATTTTACGGCCTCGACTGTATAGCCTTCCCGCCGAAGCAAGGCTATCAAAGATTCTCTGCCCATCAGGTGGCGGCAGCCTACGGCAACTATGCAAGGGGCCTCGGCAATATTCTTCATAATGACGGGAATCCACTTTACGTTTCGGTCATGCAGAATCTCATGGCCATTGTCATCCTCCGATTCTGCACCGGCTACAAATCCGGCCTCATTCAAATAGTTCCACATCATGCAGGTGTCGTTCTTCAAATAGATGTCGGCAAAAGCCCGAAAAAAATTTGTCACACTGTCATTGTTAAATCGCGTCTCGATGCCACGATTGACTGTTTCCTGATTCAGTATAACGTCTAACGGGGTTCCCCGCCTCATGGCGAAAGCGATATATAAACGCATACGGATTAACCAGTAGCGTGGGTTCTTTTTCCAGTACTCGTTATCCTTCATCTGATAAGTTAGGAAATTGTTGACCTCGTTGAAATGCGCCACTGTGTCGAATAGTGGTTTGTAATATGCTCCCTCTGGCATCATGAGCTCCTGCCCTGGATGCTTCATCATTTTCTTCATTTTTTCTAATTCGGAAATCATTTCAGCAGAGTCGGTTTCGGAAGTCTCTTTATTCATACCCCCTTCGTATAGCGCAATCTTCACATTGTTCAGCGCATCGTCCAAACCGCTAATGCCAAACACCTCCTCACGAGTGAAATCGTGCCCGTCACCGTGGCAGGTGCCGAAAAGATAGGACTTTTGGGCGAGCCCATTGCCGCTCACTTCCCACAGCCAGCCAGTCTTTGTTCCTTCTTGTGCTGTCATGTTCATAGCCATGAAAGTGAGCAGCAATAATGATAGTATTTTCCTCATCTTTTTAATGGTAGAGCCTGCAAAGTCAGGACTTTCATAATTGTATAGTTTTAGTTTGAATGCAATATTACAGTGCAAATTTACAAAAAATATTTTTAAAAGCAGTGATAATCGCAGAAAAATAGGTAATTTTGCACTCACATTTATATATAGTGCACAATGAAAGTAATCAGTACAACAAAGGCACCCGCTGCCATCGGTCCTTATAGTCAGGCCATCCAAGTTGCAAATCTCGTCTATACCTCTGGTCAGATACCCATCGACCCCGCCACTGGCACGTTCGTCGAGGGAGGCATCAAGGAGCAGACACGCCAGTCGCTCACTAATGTGAAAGCCATCTTGGAAGAGGCTGGCCTCAGCATGAGTCATGTGGTGAAGACCACTGTGTTTATGGCCGACATGAACGACTTTGCCGATATGAATACCATCTATGCCGAATTCTTCACAGAGCCTTACCCAGCCCGCTCTGCCGTTGCGGTCAAGACATTGCCAAAGGGCGCATTGGTAGAGATTGAGGTAGTGGCTGAGGTAAAATAACAGAGACACGACGATAATTCATGGCGATAGAACAAGCAATATTTCGCAGGGCAGAACTCCTGCTGGGCGACGAGGCGATGGGCCGCATCGCAGAAAAGCGTGTCATCATCTTCGGTGTGGGCGGCGTAGGGTCGTGGTGTGCTGAGAGTCTGATTCGTTCTGGCATCAGGAAGTTGACGATTGTCGATTCTGACCGCGTCTGCATCACCAATATTAACCGCCAGCTGATGGCGACGACAAAGACCGTGGGACAGGTGAAGGTGGATGCCCTCAAAGAGCGTTTGCTTAACATCAACCCTTCGGCAGAGATTACCGCCCTGCAACAAATCTTCACGGCAGAGACGGCCGAGAGCTTTGAGTTAGACAACTACGACTATATCATCGATGCCATCGACTCGCTAAAGGACAAGGCGCTGCTCATCCTGATGGGCACGAAAACCAAGGCGAAGTTCTTCTCGTCGATGGGGGCTGCCCTGAAGCTCGACCCCACGCGCATCCATACCGCTGAGTTCTGGAAGGTGCATGGTGACCCACTGGCCCGTGCCCTGCGCAAGCGATTCAAACGCGACGGCCAGTATCCAAAACGCAAGTTCCAGTGCGTCTATTCCGATGAACTTTTAGATAACAAGGGCCATAACGCCACCTGTGGCACAGAGCAGTGTATGTGTCCCAAGGCCAAGAACGGTCCTGGCGACCCCACCCTGCTGAACCACGAATGGTGCTCGTCAAAAGCCCAGATCAACGGCACCCTGGCCCATATCACCGCCATCTTCGGCTTTATGTTGGCGGGCCTCATCATTCAGGACGCCGTTAATCCTTAACCATTAATAAGATGAAGAAAACACGACCATTCTTGCTGCTCACTTTCATGGCTATGAACGTGACAGCACAAGAATGAACAAAGACCGGCTGGCTGTGGGAAGTGAGCGGCAATGGTCTTCAGCAGAAATTGAATGAAATCAAGAAAAACGTAGAGAAATATGCAGACAGCTTCAAGGAACAATTCCGCCAGCATCCCGAACGCTATCCGCTCGTTATCAAGCGGAATGAGCTGGACTTCGTAGGAGTGTAATATCCAAACGCAAGCATAATGCAGGGCGGGGAGCCGAGGCCGATGATATCGGCGCGGCTTCCCGCCTTTTTTCGTTTCAATCCTCATTGGCATCGAAATGGCTTTGCGATGAGCTACGACATAATCAAACATCTGCTGCGTAGCAGTAAGCCGCTCGTTGCAATAAATGTACAATTTATAGACAAACGAATAGTTAACTCCTATTGTTGTCCAGTTCTTCTTCAGTTGTTGTCCAGTTGTTGTTCAGTTGTTGTCCAGTTGTTGTCCAGTGATTCACTGAACAACAACTGAAGAAGAACCGAATATGAACTGGACAAAAATATGGGGTATAACATTAGGTATGAGGATTTAATATTTTTCTGAGGGGAAAGGAGTATTTTTCCAAAAAGTTTCGTATCTTTGCCACCGAATATGATATTTTATTTCTCAGGCACAGGAAACACCCGCTGGGCAGCCAAGGAGCTGGCAGAGAGAACGGGCGAGAAACTGCTCTTCATCCCCGACGAGATGAAGGACGCATGCGTGTATGAACTGCAGGAAGGCGAAAGGCTGGGATTCTGCTTTCCCACCCACGGCTGGCAGCCGCCAAGGATCGTGAGGGAGTTTATAAGCAGGGCGACGTTCAACGTGAAAAACAACACCTTTATCTTTGCCCTTACCACCTGCGGCGACAACATAGGACGCGCCATGGAGCTGCTGAACAAGGACCTCGGAAAGAAGGGGCTCAGAGCTTCGAGCGTCTATTCACTTATCATGCCGGAGTCGTATGTGTGTTTGCCATTTATGTACACCGACACACCCGAGCGAGAGCGGGAGAAAATAACGCAGGCCAAGCGTGACATACACATCATAGCCGAGGAGATTGCAAACCGACGGGAGGGCATCACGAGGACCACACGGGGAGCCACACCATGGACTTTTACGCACGTGATAGGAGCCTACTTCAACGCCCGGATGATCAGCGACGAGAAGTTTACCGTGGACACAGAGGCGTGCATCCATTGCGGCATGTGTGAGAGGGTGTGCCCCACGGGCGACATCACAATAAAGGAGGGCTTACCCCATTGGCATCACACCAACAAATGCACCTGTTGTCTGTCCTGCTACCACCACTGTCCGAAACATGCCATTAACTATGGCAGCATCACCCGCAAACGTGGACAGTATTATTTTAAGGAGGAAAAGAGGAAAGAGGAATGAGAAAGGTGGAATGAGAATAGTTTTGGCACGAAGTTTGCATAAGGGTTGTGTGTAGAATAATAAACATACAATCGAAATATGCAAAAAGGTAACATCGGGGTTACAACCGAGAACATTTTCCCCGTCATCAAAAAGTTTCTCTATAGCGACCAAGAGATTTTCCTGCGTGAGATGGTGTCGAACGCCGTTGACGCCACACAGAAGTTGAAGACCCTGAAGGAAAAGGGTGAATTCACGGGCGAGCTGGGCGACCTGACCGTGCGCGTGAACTTCGATGCCGACAAGGGTACCATCACCATCAGCGACCACGGTATCGGCATGACCGAGGAGGAGATTGACAAGTATATCAATCAGATTGCTTTCTCGGGCGTGACAGACTTCCTTGAGAAGTACAAGGACAACGCCAACAACATCATCGGCCACTTTGGACTGGGTTTCTACTCCAGTTTCATGGTGTCAAAGAAGGTGGAGATCATCACCCGCTCATGGAAAGAAGGATCGAAGGCTGTGAAATGGAGCTGCGACAGCAGTCCCGCCTACGAGATTGACGACGCCGAGCGCGAAGACCACGGTTCGGACATCATCCTCTATATCGACGACGACTCGAAGGAGTTTCTCGACAAGTTCAAACTCGAGGGCCTGCTGAACAAATATTGCAAGTTCCTGCCCGTGCCCGTGGCCTTCGGAAAGAAGACGGAATGGAAGGACGGCAAGCAGGTGGACACCGACGAGGACAATATTATAAATAATGTGGAGCCCTTGTGGACCAAGACGCCATCAACGCTGAAGGACGAGGACTATAAGTCATTCTACCGCACCCTCTACCCCATGCACGACGAGCCCCTGTTCTGGATCCACCTCAACGTGGACTACCCCTTCAACCTGACGGGTATCCTCTACTTCCCCCGCATCAAGAACTCGCTGGAACTGCAAAAGAACAAGATTCAGCTCTACTGCAACCAGGTCTTCGTGACCGACCAGGTGGAGGGCATCGTGCCTGAGTTCCTGACCCTGCTGCATGGTGTCATCGACTCACCCGACATCCCCCTGAACGTGAGCCGCAGCTATCTGCAGAGCGACCGTGAGGTAAAGAAGATTTCGACCTATATCACCAAGAAGGTGTCAGACCGTCTGAAGGCCATCTTCAACGAGGACCGCAAGGCCTACGAGGAGAAATGGGACGACCTGAAGCTGTTTATCAACTACGGCATCCTGACCGAGGAGAACTTCTACGACCGTGCCAAGGACTTCTCTCTGCTGAAGGACACAGAAGGCAAATACTTCACCTTCGACGAATATAAGACCCTTATCGAGGCCGCCCAGAAGGACAAGGATGGCAACCTGGTGTATCTCTATGCCACCAACAAGGACGACCAGTACTCTTATATCAAGGCCGCCCAGGACAAGGGCTACTCTGTGCTGCTGCTCGACGGACAGCTCGACGTGCCTTGCATCCAGACGCTGGAGCAGAAGTTCGAGAAGAGTCGTTTCACACGCGTGGACTCTGACACCGTGGACCACCTGATTCAGAAGGAAGACAAGCCCAAGACTGACCTGAGTGACACAGAGCGTGACAATCTGTCAGCCGTGTTCCAGAGTCAGATGCCAAAGTTCGACAAGGCCGAGTTTATCGTCGAGGTCAACGCCCTGGGCAGCGAGCAGCGCCCTGTGGTGATTACCCAGAATGAATGGATGCGCCGCATGAAGGAAATGAGCCGCTATCAGAGTGGCATGGGCTTCTATGGTCAGATGCCCGACTCATTCAACATCGTGCTCAACAGCGACCACCGTCTTATCAAGGACGTGCTCTCAAACTTCAAATCCCAGATTGCAAATGATCTGGCCCCCATCGAGGGCGAGATCAAGGGACAGGAGGCTCGTCTGGCTGCTCTGAACCAGAAGACCGAGGGCAAGAAACCCGAGGAAATCACTCAGGACATCAAGGACGACAAGGCCAACACCCAGAAGGCCATCGACGAGCAGAAGGACAAGAAACAGCAGCTGATCAGCGACTATGCCAAGGGCAACAACATCGTGCATCAGCTCATCGACCTGGCCCTGCTGCAGAACGGCATGCTAAAGGGCGAAGCGCTCGATAAGTTCCTGCAGCGCAGCGTAGAACTTATCAAGTAAACATATCAAAAATGATACCTATAACAAGGGACGGAAGAAACTCCGTCCCTTTTCTTTGGTACTACACTAAAAATTTTCTCACCTTTTTTAGGTATTTTCGCGATATTTTTGTAACTTTGCAGCCACGAAAGTAAATTTACTATTTTAAAATAGGTAACAATGATTTATTCTAAGGAAGTTGAAAACATGTGCGTTGTGGCCAAAGGCCCCAACCACGGTCCTGCTCCCATCCCCGAA
>CACYNE010000010.1 GCA_902775605.1 uncultured Prevotellaceae bacterium | reverse complement strand
CGATGCTTTTCCCCGTTCTTGGCGCACACATCAGCGGTGCGGAATTTCAGTACCCAGACCTCACTTGGAAGGAACCAACGGGCATGATGGCCAATCTGGTGGGCGATTCGGGCTGTAACAAGGGTCAATTGTCCAACCTCGTGGAGGCTATCTGTCGCGACTTTCGTCAGCACGACGAGGCCGAGTTGAAGAAACTCGTGGAGTGGTCGAAACAGGTTAAGTCGAAGGCCAGCACCAAAGAGAAGCCTGCTCGCCCAGACGTGGCTTTTTATTTTCCACCTAACGACACCACCCGTCCGGCATTCCTGCAGAACGCCATGGCGTTGGAGGCCCAGGGTGGTCGCACCCAATACCTCGATATGCCCGAGGTGGAGATGGCCGACGGCTTGTGTGGCAGTCACAGGCAGGTCAGTCAGATGCTGCGTAACATCTATGACCGTAAGCGTGCGGGTGCCCTGCGTGCCACAGCCGATGGTGTGACGGGAAATCCGATTCTCCGTGCCAACCTGACGCTTTCGGCCACCCCCTTTGCCGCCAGGAAGTATTACAAGAACGACCTGTTCAATGGTACCTTCGGACGAATGGTTTTCTCCTACAAGGCCCGTACCAGTCGCGATGGACGCATACCTCGACAGGGCAAATATACCGACGAGTTCTATCAGAAGTTGGACGAGTATATTGTGCGTCTCGACATGACGAAGGGCCGCTTCATCATCCGTCCGCTGAACAAGTTGGCCGACAAGCTGGCCGCAGACATGGCTTCGCTGGCTGACCTGGTTGACGATGATGTGCTGTGGGACTGCTCCAAGCGTGCCTTGGTGTCGGCATGGAAGGCGGGCTGCATCCTTTGGGTGCTCAACAATCAGACGTGGACAAAGTCGATGGCCGACGTGGTGGAATGGCTGGTATATCGCGATTTGTGGAGCAAGATGCAGCTCTTTGCCGACCTTCTTGGCAAGGATGCCGACCAGGTGAGCGAAGCTCAGCGCCGTGGTCCGAAGAACATGCTCGACGACCTGCCTAATGACTTTAGTGAGGCTCAGTTGGAGGCGCTCCGCCTGCAACTTGGCAAGAGTAAAGAGGGCACCAACGGACAGTTGCGCAAGTGGGTGTTCCGCAAGTTCATCACCTACTCGAACCAAACGGGAATGTACACCAAGACTGAGGAATATCTTAAAGGTGAGTGACTATGGATAAACAAGAACTTCAAAAGCTCCGCGACCTTCCCATTGAGGGGGTCGCAGAGCGACTTGGACTCCAAGTTACGCATCATAAATGCCTGTGCCCGTTTCACAACGATCATCATGCGAGCCTGTCGTTTAAAGTGAGCAAGAATACCTATCGTTGTTTTGTGTGTGGAGAATCTGGTGGACCTGTTGACCTCGTGATGAAGTATCTGAGGAAGGACTTTCGGGAGGCCTGCCGTTGGCTGGCTGATGAAAACAACATCATCCTGACGGAATATAAGCCTGAGGAATACAGACCTCAGAAGCCATTCGACGCTAGTCGCTATGAGCAATTCTTCGAGCACCCTTGGCTGAACGATGAGGCACGGCGGTTTCTCTTTGACGAGCGCAGGCTTGACCCTCGTGTCGTTCGCTGGTGTCGCCTCACATCATGGAAAGATAAGCAGGGCGTGCCTTGGCTACAAACGCCTTACTACGACCGTGATGGCCGACTCATAGGCATACAGAACCGCAACCTGGTGAAGGGTGCCTTGCCGCGATTCCGCTTCCCCCAGGGGGCTGAGTGCAGCATCTACAACCTGCCCGTGCTCAATCTGCTGAAGCCCGGCGAAACGCTCTTCATCACCGAGGGCTGCTCCGACTGCTGGGCCATGCTCTCAGCAGGTCACAAGGCCATCGCCATCCCCTCCGCCACATTGCTGAAGAGGAAGGACGCAGAGCAACTCTCAATTCTCAATTCTTGCGTCCCTTCGGTAGCAAGCGACCAGAGGTCGAGCGCTCAATTCTCAATTCTCAATTCTCAATTCTCAATTCGATTCGCCATGTATCCCGACAACGACGTGCCTGGCGAGCGGCTCTTCCTGCAACTCAAAGAGGTGCTGCCATCGTTGGTGCGCTATCAGTTGCCGCAGGGATGCAAAGACTTCAGCGACTATTATCTGACTACGCAAAAATTTTTAAAAAATAGTTGATAAAAATTTGCATATATGGAAAATTTTTCGTACCTTTGTAACATCAAAATGAGAGAGAGGCTGTATCGCTCAAAGCAACACGCAGTAACGCTATCAGAGAAAGGCCGTATCGATCACGGAGATAAAATATCCATAAACATTAACCATTTATTATTCACTTAAACATTAACATTAAAAATTTACAAAATTATGGGAACAATCCAGATTCGTAAAGTGGCCCGCAAAGTCACAATTGGCAAGCAGGGCGAACCTCGTCAGAAGGTGGAAAAGACCTACGGCAAGATTATTTATCGCGGCACGCTGCGACTCTCCGACATGGCCGAGCACATCATGAAGCACGGCTCTGTCTATACCGAGGACGTGGTCATCGGCGTCATCACCAAGCTGAGAAACTGCATCCAGGAGATGCTGGCCGACGGCTATAAGGTGAAGCTCGACGGCATCGGCACGCTCTATCCCGTGCTGACCTCGCAGGGCGTGGCCGACGCCAAGGACTTCAACGCCAGCGAGAACATCACCCGCGTGGGCGTATCGTTCCTGGCCGACCAGAGCAAGAAATCCACCTACAAGGCCTCGGCCATGCGCCAGGACACCAACCTCAGCACGCAGGTGTATGAGGAGCTGATGGGGGAGGACGAACCCACCCCCGACCCCACACCAGGGGGAGGGGAGTCTGGTAACACCGGCAATGGCGGCTCTACCGGCGGCAATCAGGGCGGCAACGACAACCCCGGCGGCGACGACGATCCCGAGAACTGATTAAAAGGTAAAAAAGGACTCCGAGCTCTGCTCGCCTGAGCATCTATGGAGCGCAAGAAAAAAAGAAAGGAGGTATATATGAAAAAGGAAGGATGGAAGACGTTGATTCAGATTGTAGTGAGCGTGCTCAGCGCGATACTCACCACCCTGACCACCACGAGCTGCATCGGCCACGGGCCTTTCTAACAGGCCACAACAAAGAAGGGCACCCAATCACTGTTGGGTGCCCTTCGTCATATAAATAAGCTAAGTCCGTTCCGTTATGTTTCTGTTACTTCGCGTTAACCACCGTCCATCCGTCGGGGATGCCGCTGGTGCCCGTCGTCCACCTTGCGTTCTTGGCTCTGGTGAAGGTGCCCGTAGCGGCCACGCTTTGGAGCCAGTATCTGGTATTATTAGAATTTATGGCGGTGGCCAGGCTGGTTACGCTATTCAGGTTGGTGCAGCCGCTGAACATGTAATTGTAGCAGTTCATTGCCAGCGTCGGGGCGGGCAGGACGGGGGCGGCGGTCAGGCTGGTGCAGTCGTAGAACATTTGTGCGTAGCAGTAATCGGCCAGCGTCTTGGCGGGCAGCTCGGGGGCCGTGGTCAGGCTGGTGCAGCCATTGAACATGTTGGTGTAGCAGTATGTGTCCAGCGTCTCGGCGGGCAGCTCAGGGGCCGTGGTCAGGCTGGTGCAGCCATAGAACATATAGCCGTAGCAGTATTGTGCCAGCGTCTCGGCAGGCAGCGCAGGGGCGGCGGTCAGGCTGGTGCATCCGTAGAACATTCTGTCGTAGCAGTTGTCGGCCAGCATCTCGGCAGGCAGCGCAGGGGCGGCGGTCAGGCTGGTGCATCCGTAGAACATTCTGTCGTAGCAGTTGTCGGCCAGCGTCTCGGCAGGCAGCGCAGGGGCGGCGGTCAGGCTGGTGCAGCCTCGGAACATGGATTTGTAGCAGGACACAGCCAGCTTCGTGGCGGGCAGCAGCAGTCCGCTGGCATCCGTCAGATTGCTGTAATCCTGGAAAAACGACATGAAGGCACTGTTACGAGTCAACTTGGTAGCCGTGGCGAAGCCCGTCTCGTCCACCAGGCTCATGATGTTGCCGTACACCTTCGCACCTGCCGAACCTCCAATAGTGGTCATGTCATTAGATGCTTTGTAATATGAGGTGATGTTGGTGCCGTTGCCATATAACTGTACCTTGTCGCCAGCGCTGACATTGATGGTCGTGGTCGAGCTCATCGTGGTCTTCTCGCCGCCGTTCTTCGAGTACTGCATGCCCGAACGCGGCATGTCCACCACGATGGTGCCGTCAGTCAGGGCCTGCATGGTGAGGGGAATCTCTTTCGGCTCGGCCTTGACGAACTCTGAGCCCGTCCAGTAGCGCGTCACGTTGTACACCTTCGCCGCGAGCTCCCTGTTGCCCAGGCTGATGATGCCCACGGTGGTGTTGTCTTGTTTAATCTCTATTTCCCATTCGTTTACGCCACTACCAGTAGCCTCAATGGCCACGGTGCCCGCACCCGACGCGTCGGTGGTGAATACACCAAATCCTTTTGGCGAGACCCCCCCGCTGACAGGTTTCTGCAATTGCACTTTATAATTCTTATCACCCTCGAGGCCGCTCAGCGAGCAGTAGATGATGGGCTTGCTCGCAGCCAGCGCGTAGCCGCTGCCGCTCGTGTACGACCCCTTCACCGTGAGTCCCTTCGTCATCAGCTCCTCCACGTTGGCGGCATAATGTTGAATTAGGTTCATCGTTCCATCAGTTGTAGCAATCAAATAATTCTTTCTTTCCACCATGCCCTCGTGAACGAGCGTCGCCTCGGTGCCCTCCAGCGGGTCGGCACCTAAGTTGTAGCTGACTTCTTTCCTTCTATCATTATATGCTGCCACGTTGCCCGTGAACGTCGCGCTCTTGCCGTCGGCAGAGGGATCGCCGACCATGGTCAGCATCCCAGCCACGTATTTCACTTCGCTAGCGCCGCTCACCTCCTTTCTCACATACAGCCTGTCGCCCTTGGTGAACTTCAGCACGCGCTTGGTGCCGTCCATCTCCACCGTCGAGCGGGTGGTGCCGTCGCCATCGCTGATGCCCGCCGATACGGTCACCCTGACGCCCGCGGTCTCTTTAGGCTGCGCCGAGCTGTCCTGTCCCAGGATGTCGTCGTCCTCGCTGGAGCACCCCGTCATCATCATCGTCATCACTAACAGGGCTGCGGCCATGACCAGCCAGCCCGATATCTTCGTTGTCTTCATTCTCAATTCTCAATTCTCAAATCTCAATTCTCAATTCTCAATTCTCAATTCTCAAATCTCAATTCTCAAATCTCAATTCTCAATTCTCAAATATCCTCCTGATCATAAATCACGTTTATCTCTGTGTTATCTTCCATTGGGTCGCCGCCCTTTGGGCTCCCTGCGAGGATGCAGCCCTGGTGTTGTAACTTAATGACCGTCATTGTCGGTTTCCTGTAATCTTTTCGTTTCATGTTTCCTTAAAAGTTTTATGTTGAATTGTTATGTTACTTCCCGTTAACCACCGTCCAGAGGCTGGGGATGCCGCTGGTGCCAGGTTTCCATTTTACGCCTTTGACCGCGGTGAACGTTCCCTTTGAGGCCACGCTTTTGAGCCAGTCTTCGGTGCAGTTGCTTGCGCTGATGTTGGTGGCCAGGCAGGTCACGCTATTCAGGCGGCTGCAGCCGTAGAACATGTATTGGTAGCAGCCTTTGACCAGCGTCTTTGCGGGCAACTTGGGTGCGGTGGTCAGGCTGGTGCAGCCGTAGAACATTCGGTTGTAGCAGTTTTGTTCCAGCGTCGTGGCGGGCAGGACGGGGGCGGCGGTCAGGCTGGTGCAGTTTCGAAACATTGCATAATAGCAGCTGGATGCCAGCGTCTTTGCGGGCAACTCGGGGGCGGCGGTCAGGCTGCTGCAGCCGTCGAACATTTGGTTGTAGCAGCTAGTGGCCATCGTTTCGGCAGGCAGCGCGGGGGCGGCGGTCAGGCTGCTGCAGCCGTCGAACATTCGGTCGTAGCAGTTGGATGCCAGTGTCTCGGCGGGCAGCGCGGGGGCTGCGGTCAGGCTGGTGCAGCCGTCGAACATTCGTGCGTAGCAGTAATCGGCCAGTGTCTTGGCGGGCAGCAGCAGGCCGCTCGCATCCGTCAGATTGGCATTGTTGTAGAAAAGGTAAGCTAAGGCATTGTATGCCGTCTGCGTGGTGTTCGTGGCGTAGTCCGTCTCGTCCACCAGGCTCATGATGTTGCCGTACACCTTCACCTGAGCCGTGCCGCCGGCAATCATGGTGCCGTAATATGAGGTGATGTTGGTGCCGTTGCCGTATAACTGTACCTTGTCGCCCACTGAGACGTCGATGGTCGTGGTCTCGGTCATGGTTATCTTCTCGCCGCCGTTCTTCGAGTACTGCATGCCCGAACGCGGCATGTTCACCACGATGGTGCCGTCGGTCAGGGCCTGCATGGTGAGGGGAATCTCTTTCGGCTCGGCCTTGATGAACTCCGAGCCCGTCCAGTAGCGCGTCACGTTGTACACCTTCGCCGCGAGCTCCCTTTCGCCCAGGTCGATGGTGCCCACGATGGTGCTGCCTTGTCTTATCTTAATCAGCCATTCGTGCGTGCCACCTGTGGCCGCAAAGGCCACGGTGCCCGCACCCGAGGCATCGGTGATAAGATTGCCTTCGCCCGTCATATCATCATTTATGACGTTATGATACTGCAAAGCCACACGATACGTTGTCGAGGGCTCGAGGCCACTCAGCGAGCAGTTGATGATGGATTTGCTCGATGATAGCTCATAGCCACCGTTCTCGTAGGAGCCCGTCACAATGAGCCCCTTCGTCATCAGCTCCTCCACGTTGCTGAAAGACGATTTTTGTTCTTCAAGCCATCCCGACTCATATACATAATCCACGCCTTCTACCATCGATGCATGTATGAGCATCGCTGTCGTGTTCTCCAGTGGGTTGTTGCCGAAGTCGTAGTTCTCGAGTTCGTCTTTGATATCTTCGATATCGTAGGCCTTCACCAGGCCCGTGAACTTCGCGCTCGTGCCGTCAGCCGATGGCTCGCCGGCCATGGTCAGCATACCCGATATAAGGAACTCAAAGTCGTCCGTAAATTTCCACACATACAGCCTGTCGCCCTTGGTGAACTTCAGCGAGCGCCTGCCCTTGTCGTCTTGCTCTACCGCCGAGCGGGTGATGCCATCGCCGTCGCTGATGCCCGCCGAAACGGTCACCATCACGCCCGAGGTCTCTTTAGGCTGCGCCGAGCTGTCCTGTCCCAGGATGTCGTCGCCCTCGCTGGAGCACCCCGTCATCATCATCGTCATCACTAACAGGGCTGCGGCCATGACCAGCCAGCCCGATATTTTCGTTGTCTTTTTCATTTCTATCTTTTTGTCTAAGGAGTCAAGGAGGAGAGGAGTTTTTTCTTCGCTGGCGAAGCCTACTCCTTAACTCCTTTACTCCTTAGAGTTATATAATTGACTCCTTGGAGTTATTAAATCGAGTCCTTAGAACTATTATCTAGGTAAAACCAGCGGGCGATGAATCGGGGCACGAGGTCGGTACGACGGAAGAACAGGCAGCCCACTACCCACAGCGCCGCGAGGGCGAAGGGAGTGTAAATGCACATGAGAATGATGTCAATAAAATCCATTGAAATATGTTTTGTTAATGTTTATAATCGAAAGCTTGCGCGCGTAGCCGCAAAGGTACATATTTATATCGAAAAAGGGTGTGGAAAATCTTCGGTTGTTGTGGAATCTGTAGAATTTAGGTGTGTAATATGTATTTTCCACACCCATCTTTTGCTTGTTTTTAAAGAAATTTGTACCTTTGTCATCGAAAAAGTGACACAAGAGATATGACATTAGAAGAAATGCAGTTCGGAGCCTTGATGCTGACGTCGGTGCTGACCATTGACCTGGCATCGCGCAGCCTCAGATTGGCGGGTAGGGTGTATAACCTGTCGCGCTGGCTGATGGTGACGGGCATCGGACTGATAGCCGTGCAGTTTCTGTTGCAGTACACGCTGCACTTCCGCCATGCGAGCGTGACGCAGGGCGTGGCCGTCAACCTGGTGTTCTTTATGCTCTCCTCGTGGCTGGTCAGCCTCGCCGTGCTCAACCTGCAGCGGCGCGGACATCTGAAGCCTCGCGAGCGCTTCTTCGGTCTGGCATGCTGGGCCTTGGCGGTAGGCATTCTGGGCTGCGGCACACTGGCCGACGATGGACCGCTGCTGAGCGACACACCGGCCATGCGCACATCGGAATATGCCGCAGCCATCCTCTTCGCCCTGATGCAGAGTCACCACACCTTTCTGAACTGGCGCGAGTTTCGCAACATCAGGCACGCAATGAACCAATACTATGACGGCGAGGAAAAGCAGCGACTGCTGGGATGGATGGAGAAGAGTGTCTATATACTCGCCGGCATCGCCGTGATGCTGCCCTTCATCATCTTCCTGTCGGGCGCGGTGCTTTTCTTCTACTCCCTGTTTCTGTTGGGATTTATCTACTATTGCGTGAGCCGCTTTATCAACTACGGTGCCGACAACGCCCTGCAGCGCGTGGAGGCCGCCGAGGAGAACCAGAAACAGGCCGACAGCGACGAGCAAGACAACTGTGAGGCACAGCCGGAGAACGCGTTTCCCGCTGACGACGAGCTGACGGGGCAGGCCATTGACCGCTGGACGGCTGATGAGCACTACTGCCGCAAGCGCCTGAACATTCAGGAGGTGGCCAGCGAGATGGGCATCGGCCGTGAACAGCTCTCAGCATGGCTCAGTCGTCGCCACATGGACTACGCCGCATGGCTGAACAGCCTGCGCATAGAGAAGGCGAAACTGTTGCTGAGCGACCATCCCGACTGGTCGAACGAGGCCGTAGCCTGCGAGTGCGGCTTCACCGACCGCAGCTATTTCCAGCGCAAGTTCAAGGATCTGACGGGCCAGACACCAGCCGAGTGGCGCGTGAAAGAATAGGAATAACAAAAGAAGGGCACCCAATCACTATTGGATGCCCTTCGCCATATAAATACAAGTAAGTCCGTTCAGTTATTATTGAATGCCGTCCTCGCGCAACTTCTCCTGCCAGCGCCATGCGGTTTTCAATACTTCTTCTGTAGGCGTCTCGGCCTTCCAGCCCAACACCTTGTTGGCCTTGTCAACATTGCCCCATACCTGCTCGATATCGCCTTCGCGACGGGGAGCATAGGTCCAGTTGACCTTGACGCCAGTAGCCTTCTCGAAGCCTTCAACCACCTCGAGGGTAGAGAGACCCTTGCCAGTGCCGATGTTGAACACCTCAACAGCCTCGGCCTCGGGCTTGTCGAGCACGCGCTCCATAGCCTTGACGTGAGCCTTGGCCAGATCGACCACATAGATGTAGTCACGGATGCAGGTGTGGTCGGGCGTGTTATAGTCGTTGCCGAAGATCTTCAGCTGCTGACGAATGCCCATAGCGGTCTGAGTGACGAAGGGAATAAGATTCATGGGCACGCCATTGGGCAACTCGCCGATGAGGGCAGAGGGGTGTGCACCGATGGGGTTGAAGTAACGCAGGATGATGCTCTTGATGGGCGCACCGCTGTGGATGAAGTCCTGAATGATTTCCTCGTTGACCTGCTTGGTGTTGCCGTAGGGCGACATGGCCTTCTGGATGGGAGCATTCTCCGTGACAGGCAGATTTTCCTGAGAGGGCTGGCCGTAAACGGTGCATGAAGATGAGAAGATAATGCCCTTCACGTCGTACTTTGGCATCAGCTCCAGCAGGTTGATGAGTGAGGTGAGGTTGTTGCGATAGTAGAGCAGGGGCTTTTCTACGCTCTCGCCCACAGCCTTAGAAGCGGCGAAATGGATGATGCCCTCAATCTTAGGATATTTCTTGAAGACGCCTTCCAGGGCCTCAAAGTCGCAGCAGTCCACCTTCTCGAAAGCGGGACGAATGCCGGTAATCTTCTCAATGCCGTCAATGACGTTGGCATTCGAGTTTGACAGGTTATCAATGATGACTACTTCGTAGCCTGCTTCCTGCAGTTCTACTGTTGTGTGGCTACCAATAAAGCCTGTGCCACCCGTAACGAGGATTGTCTGTTTCATTTTTCTTATAGTTTTGAAGTTAAATTTGTTTTGCTTGCAAAGATAATAATTATTTTCCAAACATCATCTTTTTGTGCACCTAATTTTCTATATGTAGTCGAATTTTATTCAATACCCATGAGTTTGCGCAAACCCACATCAACGCCCGAGAATCCCATGAAGGCGAGACTCAGCAGGCCTGCCGTCACCAGCACAATGGCCATGCCACGCATGCCCTTGGGTATATTGGTCAGCTCCAGTTGCTCGCGAATGCCGGCAAACACCGTCAGGGCGAGGCCGAAGCCGATGGCTGTGGAGAAGGCATAGACGAGGCTCTGACCCAGGTTCATCTCTTTCTGAATAACGAGGATGGCAACGCCCAGCACGGCACAGTTGGTGGTGATGAGGGGCAGGAAGATGCCCAGGGCCTGATAGAGGGTGGGTGACACCTTCTTCAGGATAATCTCGACCATCTGAACCAGTGAGGCAATGACGAGGATGAAGACGATGGTCTGCAGATACTCCAGTCCGGCAGGAACCAGTACCAGGTTCTGAACCAGCCAGGTGACCAGTGTGGCCAGCGTCATGACAAAGGCCACGGCCATCGACATGCCCATCGAGGTGGATATCTTCTTTGAAACGCCCAGGAAGGGACAAATGCCCAGGAACTGCGCCAACACGATGTTGTTGACGAAGATGGCGCTGATAAAAATCAATATGTATTCCATACGATTACTTCTTCAGTTTGTTGACAATGGCAATCAGATAGCCCAGGGTGATGAAGGCTCCTGGAGCCAGCACGAAGAGCAGAATGTTATAGTTCTCGGGGATGAAGGCCCAGCCGAAGATGGCACCCGAGCCGAGAACCTCGCGAACGATGCCCAGCAGGGTGAGACCCAAGGTGAAGCCCAGGCCAATGCCGATGCCATCGACGAGCGATGCCAGCGGACTGTTCTTGGCAGCAAAAGCCTCGGCACGTCCCAGGATGATACAGTTGACCACGATAAGGGGGATGAAGAGTCCGAGGGCCTTATCGACATCGGGCAGATAGGCCTTGATGGCCATCTGGAGCAGCGTGACGAAGGCCGCAATGATGACGATAAACACGGGGATGCGCACCTTGTCGGGGGTGATGCTCTTGATGCAAGAGATGACCACGTTGGTGCACAGCAGTACGGCCATTGTGGCCAGTCCCATTGACAGGCCGTTGAGGGCCGATGTGGTGGTGGCCAGCGTGGGACACATGCCCAGCATCAGGACGAAGGTGGGGTTGTCCTTGATGATGCCGTTCTTGATAATATTCAGATAGTTCATTGCTTATCCTCCTTTCTTGTATTCTTATAAGCCTTATAGGCATTGTTTACAGCCAGCAGGAAGGCGCGACTGGTGATGGTTGAGGCGGTGATGGCATCAACCTGTCCGCCGTCCTTCTTCACATAGAGACTGTCCTCCGGGTTCAGACCGACGATGCAGCCGTTCTGTCCCTGCTGGAACCATTGGTCGGCCTTGGCACCCAGGCCCGGTGTCTCCTGATGCTCCAAGAGGGTATAGCCCAGGATAGCTCCGTCGGCATCGAAACCTACCAACACCTTCAGCGGACCGCCGAAGCCCAAGGTGGTACTCTCGACAGCGGCACCTTTCTTATTATAATAGATGACGAATAACTGCTCCTTGCCTTTCGCATCGGTCTGGCGCAGGGTGTCGGTGGCAGTCACCTCGATGTCGCTACTGGCCATCACGGTCTTGATGCCCTCGTTCAGCGCCTTTTCCTTTTGCTGCGCAATGGGGTCGATGGTCAGGTGGTTCATAAAGGCCAGCACAACGCCCATGAGGACGGCCACGCCGGTGAGCACCAGTACCATGTTGAGAAGTGATGATTCAAGTTTCTTCATTTCTTGACCTCCTCTCCGTAGCGCTTAGGTTTGACATGACTGTTGATGAGGGGCGTAAACGCATTCATGATGAGAATGGCAAACGACATGCCCTCGGGGTAGGCGCCCCAGTTGCGGATGATGATGGTGAGCAGACCAATGCTGACACCATAGATGATCTGTCCCTTGGGTGTCATGGGCGAGGTGACGTAGTCGGTAGCCATGAAGATGGCGCCCAACAGCAGTCCGCCGCTCAGGATGACGGTGGTGGGATCGGCATAGATGGGGTCGATAAGGTGCATCACGGCGCTGAACACAAAGGCGGTGGCGATGATGCTCACGGGGATGTGCCAGGTGATAATCTTACGCCAGAGCATGAAGGCGAAGCCTGCCAGCAGGGCCAGGCCGCAAATCTCGCCGATGGTGCCGGCTCCGCCGCCCAGCGAGTGGTCGCCCAGAAGGAGACTGAACGAGTCGGGCAACTGATTGAGCACGTTGGCATCATGGTTTTGGATGGCCTGCTTCATCAGAGCCAGCGGTGTGGCTCCTGTGGTGGCATCGGTGTATTGCCACAGGTGACCGGGCTGAGGCCAACTGGTCATCTGGGCAGGGAAGGCAACCAACAGTACGCAACGACCCACCAGGGCGGGGTTGAAGATGTTGTTGCCCAGACCGCCGAAGGTCATCTTGCCCACGCCGATGGCAAAGAGGGCTCCAATTAGGATAATCCAGATGGGCAGGTTCGACGGCAGGTTCATGCCCAGCAGCAAACCCGTCAGCGCTGCCGAACCATCGAGTATAGTGTTTTGCTTGTTGCCCAACACAAAGCGGTTGATGGCCCATTCGAGCGCAACGCAGGCCACCACGCTGGTGAGGCAGACAATGGCCGAGCCGATGCCGAAATAGAAGAACGACACCAGCAGGGCGGGCAGCAGGGCGATGATAACCCCATACATGTTGCGCTCTACGGAGTCGGTGCCGTGGGCATGTGGCGAGAGGGATACGATTAACTTACTCATATTTGAGGTTTGAGATTTTAGATTTACTTCTTTGCAGCGCGGCTGCGGATGATGCCCATCACCGTTTGCTTTCCCTGACGGATGTTGTCGAGCAAAGGACGGTGGGCGGGACAAGTGAACTGGCATGAGCCGCACTCAATGCAACTCACGATATCTTCTTCTTCGGCACGCTCCCACTGCTTGAAAGCAGAGAGTTTGGCAAGCAGATAGGGCTCAAGTCCCATGGGGCACACACCCACGCACTTGGCGCAGCGGATGCAGGGCTGGGGCTCCTTGCGGCGTGCCTCGTCGCCAGAGAGAATGGTGACGGAGTTGGTACCTTTGCATACAGGCACTTCGGCTGAGGTGAGGGCCTTGCCCATCATCGGACCGCCTGCCAGTAACTTATTGTCGCCCTCGGGCATGCCGCCACAAAGGTCTATCAACAGTTGCATGGGGGTGCCCATTCGCACCAGATAGTTGCCTGGTTTCTGGAGGCGTTTGCCTGTGACGGTGGTATAGCGTTCGAAGAGAGGCTTACGCTTCATAACTGCCTCATATACAGCGAATGCAGTGCCAACGTTTTGAACAATTGCTCCAACGTTGACAGGGATGGCGGGAGGGGCAGGAACCTGTCGGCGAATGACGGCATCGACAAGCTGCTTTTCACCACCCTGGGGGTAGCGCTGCTTCAAGGGAACAACCTCCACTTCGTATTTGGAATCTCCAAACGCCTCATGGCACTTTTGCGTCAAGAGCTCGATGGCTTTGGGCTTGTTGGTCTCGATACCAATATAACCGCGGTTCACCTTGGCTGCTTTCATCAGCAGTTCCAGTCCAACGAGAATCTCGTCGGCCTTCTCCATCATCAAACGATAGTCAGCGGTGATATAAGGCTCGCACTCCACAGCATTGATAATCACACATTCGGCCTTGGCGGTTGGTGGTGGGCACAGCTTGATGAAGGTGGGGAAGCCGGCACCGCCCATACCCGTGATGCCTGCCTTCTTGATGCGATCGATAATCTCGTCGGGCGTGAGTTCTGGGTGAAGGTTGAGCTTTTCCAACGTGGTGCTTCTGTCAATGCTCTCCTCCCATTCGTCGCCCTCGACATCAATGATAATGGCGGGCTTGCGATAGCCTGTGGCATCGATGGCGGTGTCAATTTTGGCCACGGTGCCGCTGACGGATGAATGGATGGGGGCCGACACGAAGCTGCTGGCCTCGGCCAAGAGGGTGCCGACCTTTACCTTGTCGCCTTTCTGCACGACGGGGCGAGCGGGGGCACCGATATGCTGAGAAAGTGGGAAGATGGCTTGCTGGGGTAGAGGTGCCGTCTGTGTGGCTGCCTCGTGGGTCAGCTTGTTCTCTTCGGGATGGATGCCTCCTATGCGAAATGTTCTGATATTCATGACTGTACCTCCTTTTCTTGGGGTTTTGCTAAAACCTCTGGTGCAGGCTTGGGGGCGGGGAAGTTGACGGCCTGGATGGCTTTGGTGGGACAAACCTCGACGCACTTCCTGCACAGACGGCATTTGTTGAAGTCGATATACGACACGTTGTTGCCCAGAGTGATGGCTTCAAACTTACATTCCTTGGCGCATTTGCCGCAACCGATGCAGGCGGCCTTGCAGGCTTTCATGGCTATGGCGCCTTTGTCTTTGTTGACACACGACACGAAGACGCGGCGCCCCTTGACACCTTTCTTTCTTAGTTCAATAATGCTGCGCGGACAGGCTTTGGCGCATGCTCCGCAGGCAGTACACTTGTCTTCATCGACTTCGGGCAGACCCGTTGCCGGATTGATGTGAATAGCATCAAACTGGCAGGCCTCTACGCAGTCGCCACAGCCCAGACAACCATAGCCGCAGCCCGATTCGCCGGCGCCGCAGGCATTCATGGCAGCACAGGTGCGCAGGCCAACATACTCTGCTGTCTTGGCACGTTTGTCGCAACTGCCGTTGCATCTTACTACTGCTACCTTGGGTTCGCCATTGGCAATGGCCATGCCCAGGAGGTCGGCCACACGGTTCATCGTGTCGGCACCACCCACAGGACAGTTCAGTCCGTCGATGCTGCCCTTATCAGCACCCTTTACCAAGGCTTCGGCCAGTCCGCCGCAGCCGGCAAAGCCGCATCCACCGCAATTGGCTCCTGCCAGCAGGTCGTTGACTTGCTGGATGCGCGGGTCTTCATTTACAGCGAATTTTTTGGAGCACACATAGAGCACGATGGCGGCCACCAGTCCTATGCTACCCAAAACAATCACTGCAATCAGAAAAAAATCCATATGTTTCCTTGAGTTGTATTTGTTTGTGCAAAGGTACGATAAAAAAATGATATAGGGCGAAGGATAGGCCTTTTTTTTCAAAAATATGCCTATTCGCTTGCAAATACAAATCTTTTTTGATACTTTTGCACGGAAAATAGAGAGTAAGCATAATTATGAAAGCAACAGAACAGACACTGCAGCAAATTCTCCGAGCCCTTAGAAAAGTGGCCGAGAAGTTTCCTAACAACGTAGAGGCATCGGTGCTGACCGATGTGCATGTCAGAGTGAATCAAGATACCGGCGAGGTGCAGTTCTTTGACGATGATGACAAGGAAGTGACCCGCTGTGTGGTGGAGCAGTGGATTGAAAACAAGGATGATGACTTCTATGAGCACGTGACATCTGTGATACGCGGCTGTATAGAGAAGGAGAAGGATTTGATTGACAATCTCTCCATCCTGAAACCCTATGCTTTTGTGCTGGAGGATGACGACCGTGAGTCGGTGGCAGAACTGTATGTGGCCGACGATGATACGGTGATCATTGACTCGGAACTGATGAAGGACCTGGATAAGGACCTGGATAACTTCTTTGAGAACTTGCTGAAATCTTAAGTTAGGAAGATGGTGGAAACGACGATAGACACACCGGTACCTTCTTCATCTATTATCTTGCGTATTCACCAGTGGCGCGAGAAGCATATCAGCGAACGCATGTTTGTGCTGATATTGGCTTTCCTTGTGGGATTCTTTGCCGCGGTGGCGGCTTTCGTGCTTCACTGGTTTATCAACCAGATTGTTTCTTTGCTCACCAGTTCGTTTGATGCCAAGAGTTCCAACTGGCTCTATCTGGTGTATCCTGTGGTGGGTATTTATCTGACTTCTCTCTTTGTGCGCCATATTGTGAAGGACAATATCTCGCACGGTATTACCCGTATTCTTTATGCCATCAGTCAGAACCGTTCTCGACTGAAGTCGCACAACACTTGGTCGAGTGTCATTGCTTCGGCCATCACCATCGGCTTTGGTGGTTCGGTGGGTGCTGAGGCACCTATCGTGTTGACGGGCTCTGCCATTGGCTCAAACCTGGGACGATTGTTCAAAATGGACAGCAAGACGATGATGCTGTTGGTGGGCTGTGGTGCGGCAGGTGCTATTGCGGGCGTCTTCAAGGCGCCTATCGCTGGACTCGTCTTTACGATTGAGGTGCTGATGATCGACCTGACGATGGCTTCGCTCATGCCTATCCTGGTCAGTTGCGTCACGGCAACCTGCTTCACCTATATATTTAGTGGTGATGCCGCGCTGTTCACCTTTCATCTGGATAATGCCTGGACGGTGGAGCGCATACCGGGATGTATTCTCCTGGGTGTGTTCTGTGGTGTGGTGAGTCTCTATTTCATTCGCACGATGGGATTCTGTGAGGATATCTTTGCACGTTTCAAGGATAGGCCTTACATCAAACTGATGATTGGCGGCACGATGTTGAGCTTGCTCATCTACCTGTTTCCTTCATTGTATGGTGAGGGATATGGACCTATCAACCTCTTGCTGAATGGTGCATCGGATGCTGACTGGGAGCCGATCCTGAACAACTCGTTGTTCTCGGGGCAGTCGGACATGCTGTTAATCTATATTGCATTGGTTCTGCTCACCAAGGTGTTTGCCACTTCGGCCACTAATGGTGGCGGTGGCTGTGGTGGTACGTTTGCACCTTCGCTATTTATCGGTTGTTTTAGCGGCTTCTTCTTCTCGCGTTTCTGGAATATGTACCATCTGGGTACTTTCTTGCCGGAGAAAAACTTCGCATTGATGGGTATGGCTGGCGTGATGTCGGGTGTGATGCATGCGCCGCTGACGGGTATCTTCCTGATTGCGGAACTGACGGGAGGTTATGACTTGTTCTTGCCACTGATGATTGTCAGTATCAGTTCCTATCTGACGATTATACTGTTTGAGCCTCACAGCATCTACAGCTCGCGTCTGGCCAAGCAGGGAAAACTGATTACGCACCATACGGACCATGCTGTGCTGACGCTGATGCAGATGGACAGTGTGATTGACCGTGACTATCTGACGGCAGAGCCTGATACGGAGTTGGCTGATATCGTGAGAAAGATCAGTCAGTCGCGCAGTCGTGTGATTCCTGTGGTTGATGGGGCTGGAAACTTGCTCGGTGAGATAGATATTGCAAAGATAAGGAATATCGTGTTCCGTACGGAACTCTATCATCACTTCCACGCTGGACAGTTAATGCAGGAGCCCCAGGCGGTATTAAGTGACCAGACACCGATGGCTGAGGTGATGAAGACTTTTGAAAACACGCAGGCTTCGTGGCTGCCTGTGCTTGATAAGGAAAATCATTTGAAAGGCTATATCTCTCGTAGGCGTGTATATACACAATACAGAAAGATGGTGGCCGATTTATCGGAAGATTAATATGAAGAAAGAAGATCTTAGAATCATATTCATGGGAACACCGGAATTTGCGGTGGAAACCCTGAAGGCTCTCGTTGATAATAAATATCATGTGGTGGCTGTGGTGACACAGCCCGATAAACCTGTGGGGCGTCATCAGAATGAGGTTCAGCCTTCGGAGGTGAAGAAGTTTGCCTTGGAGCACAACCTGCCCGTGTTGCAGCCTGAGAAGATGAAAGACCCTGCGTTCGTGGAGGAACTTCGTTCGTATCATGCCAATCTGCAGGTGGTGGTGGCTTTCCGTATGTTGCCCGAGGTGGTTTGGGCCATGCCGGAGTATGGCACGTTTAATGTGCATGCCGCCCTTCTGCCTCAATATCGCGGTGCGGCCCCGATCAACTGGGCTGTTATCAACGGCGAGACGGAAACGGGTGTGACAACCTTCTTCCTCGACCACGACATTGATACCGGTCGTATCATCATGAAGAAGCATTTCCCGATTCCTGATGAGGCTAACGTGGAATATGTGTATGACGGACTGATGCATCTGGGAGCAGAGATTTGTTTGGAAACACTTGAGGCTATCGTTGCTGCCGACGGGCATCCTGAGAGTATTCCTCAGGAGGAATGTACGGACCTGAAGCCTGCTCCAAAGATTTTCAAGGAGACTTGTCAGATAGACTGGAACAAGTCTGCTAAGAATGTCTATGATTTCGTGCGTGGCTTGTCGCCTTATCCTGGTGCATGGACCTTGTTGCGTGATGCCGACGGACGGGATACGGTATTGAAGATATTCCGTGCTACCAAGACCAATGAAGCTGCAAACGTTGGGGTGGGGGCTGTCCGAGCTGACAGGAAGCATCTTTATGTGGCTTGTGCAGACCAATGGCTGCAGATTGATGAGTTGCAGTTGGCAGGAAAAAAGCGTATGGATGCGCAGGCTTTCCTCAACGGAATGAAAGAAATAGAAAAATATTCTGCAATTTGATATAATAAACTGGCAGGTACTACGTTACTATATATGTAATAACTTAATTTATGTGCCTATGCCAATATTTACTTATGAAGAAATGAATCCAAGCAAAAAGACCATTGAGCTGATCAAGAAATTCGCCTATACTTATCGCGTGGAGAATCAGCAGGCCTATTGCATGATTTAAAGAAACAAGAAAAAGATGACAATCGTTTCTCCCTCTCTTCTTGCGGCAGACTTCTTGCATCTTGACCGCGACATTGACATGATTAACCGTTCGGATGCCGATTGGTTGCATCTGGATGTGATGGATGGCGTCTTCGTGCCGAATATCTCCTTTGGCTTTCCTGTGCTTGAGGCAGTGGCCAGCAAATGTAAGAAGCCTCTTGATGTGCATTTCATGATTGTACATCCTGAGAACTATATTCAGCAAACGGCCCGTTTGGGTGCGATGATGATGAATGTGCATGCTGAGGCTTGTACGCATCTGCACCGTACGGTTCAGGAAATCCATCAGGCTGGTATGAAAGCTGGCGTGACATTGAATCCCGCAACACCGGTTAGTGTGCTGGAGGACATTATCTGTGATGTTGATATGGTGCTTCTGATGAGTGTGAACCCAGGATTCGGTGGTCAGAAGTTTATCGAGAATACCATTCAGAAGGTGAAGCGCCTGCGCCAACTGATCAAAGAGAGTGGTTCAAAGGCTCTCATCGAGGTTGATGGTGGCGTGCAAGGAGAGACGGCTCCTCGCTTGGTAGAAGCTGGTTGTGATGTCTTGGTTAGTGGCAGTTATGTGTTCAAGGCTGAAAGACCTGAGGAGGTTATCAGTCAGTTAAGGGCACTGTAATGGTCCACGGCAAACCCCATTGTTCGTTATAACGGCATCGTTGCGATACCGTTATAACGATATTTTTTATCCACAAAGGGCTAACTCAATCTTGTTTTCCTTTGCCAGATGGCGAAGGTTGATGAGGGCGTAACGCATGCGTCCCAGTGCGGTGTTGATGCTGACACCTGTCAACTCGGCAATCTCTTTGAACGACAACTCCTGGTAATAGCGCATATAGACAACCTCGCGTTGGGGGGCAGGAAGTGCATCTACCATCTTCTTGATATCACGCAGCACCTGGTTGTTGACCATTTCGGTCTCACGACAGATATCTATGGGAGTAGCACCCTTTAGGTTCTGTATGTCATTGTCCTTGTTGACCTCCACAATATGACTTGCCTGCTGTGCACGATACCAATCCATGATACAGTTGTGGGCAATACGAGTCAGCCAGAACATGAACTTACCGGAATTGGTGTAGAGTCCATTCTGGAGCTTGGTAATGGCCTTGACAAACGTATCTTGGAAGATGTCGTCAGCAATGTCATGATCGTGAACCACGAACATGATGTAGGTAAACAATTTGGTCTGACTGCGATTCAATAACTCATCGAACGCACGATTGTTGCCTTGAACGTAGAGCAGAGCCAACGATTCGTCGGTCACTCCTTCAAAATTCTTCATATGTTTAATAATTTTTTATGAAGTAAATTTTGTTTCGATAGGCAATAATATTGGTTTTAAAGAGTTATTAAATAGGGTTATCGGCTGCAAAAGTAGGTAAAATAATCCTAACGACCAAATTTTTCGTCGTTTTTTTACTGGTTTATTTGAAGAAAAGTATCATGGCCTGAAAAACGCTGGGCCCTTCTTGTGGTATTTATTCAAAGATAAATATCAGGAAGGTGCGTTTGTCAGGCCATGAAAAACGATTTAGTCAAAGAAACCGGGCTGCTTGTATTCAATGCCCAGTTCGCGGTCAACGGTGGCAAGGATTCCTTGTACCTGTCCCATGGCGAACATGCGGCCCAGAAGGGTATAGCCGGCGTTGTGGCCGTGGCTGCTCTCGTCCATGATACCACCGGGCTCGTCGGTAAATGTCATGCCGTGGTCCACACGCATAGGCAACTCTGGGTTCTCCTTCTCGAAGATGCGGCACAGCTCAATCAGATCGGCACGGCCGCCCAGGTGGCTGGCCTCGGTGAAGTCGCCATTGGGGAAGATGTGGCACGAACGCAGGTGAACGAAGTGTGTGCGCGATGCAAATTTCTTAGCCAGCTCAACCACATTGTTATAGGCGCCTGCAGAAAGTGAGCCTGCGCAGAAGGTGAGTCCGTTATGCTTGTTGGGCACAGCATCGAGGAACCACTGGATATCCTCCTCTGTACGCACGATGCGTGGAAGACCGAGAATCTCGATGGGGGGATCGTCGGGGTGAACGCACATGTTCATATTGCACTCTTCACAAACAGGCATGATGGCCTCGAGGAAGTACTTCATGTTGGCGCGCAATTTAGCCTTGTCGATACCTTTGTAGAGGTCGAGGAACTCGCGGAACTTCTGGATGGGGGCCTCGTCATTCTCGCTGAAGTTGCCTGATACAAAGCCCTGGGTCTTGATAACGATGTTCTCTACCAACTTGTGATCCTTCTCGGGTGTCATGGTCTTGGCTAGTTCGTCGCACTCGGCGATGACGCTGCGGCCCTGGCCCCAACCCTCGGGGAACTGGAACTTCTCCCACTCCTCGCGAGCACCTGGACGCTTCAGAATATAGATGTCGAAATAAGCAAACTCGGCATAGTTGAAGTACAGGTTGGTAGCACCGTTTGGATTGTCGTGGAACAAATCGGTACGAGCCCAGTCGAGCACAGGCATAAAGTTGTAGCAGATGCAGTGGATGCCCTCTGCTGCCAGGTTGCGCAGACTCTCCTTATAAACCTCGATCTGGTGGTCGCGGTCGGGACCGCCGTATTTGATTGTCTCGACTACGGGCAGACTCTCAACCACGCTCCAGCGCATGCCGTAGCTCTCGATGTACTCACGCAGGTCGCGAATCTTCTCGCGAGTCCACACCTCACCTAGAGGTACGTCGTGCAGGGCGGTAACAATACCCTCAACTCCGATTTGTCTCAGTTGTGCAAGAGTAATCTTGTCCTTCTTGCCAAACCATCTCCATGTTCTTTCCATAATTCTTTGTTTTCGGTTTTTTGATGCTTCATTTTGAATTTGAGTGCAAAGATAGTGAAAAATTTGGTTGTTACAAAATATTTTCGTACCTTTGCACGTCAAAATTAAAATAAGTACTTATTATATATGGCTAAGAGATTTGCCGAACACAACGGCTTGAACCTGACGAAGGTGAATAACGAGATTCTAGAGAAGTGGATGAAGGAAGATATCTTTCATCGCAGCATAGATGAACGTGAGGGTTGTCCTCAGTTTGTATTCTTTGAGGGACCTCCCTCGGCTAACGGCCATCCTGGAATCCATCACGTGCTGGCTCGAAGCATCAAAGATGCCTTCAACCGCTATAAGACTATGCAGGGCTTCCAAGTGAAGCGTAAGGCTGGTTGGGATACTCATGGACTGCCCGTGGAGTTGGGCGTCGAGAAGGAATTGGGTATCACCAAGGCGGACATTGACAATAAAGAAAGTGAGAAATACATCTCAACTGAGGATTATAATAAGAAGTGTCGTGAGAATGTGATGATGTTCACCGCCGAGTGGCGTGAACTGACAGAGAAGATGGGCTACTTCGTTGACCTTGATAATCCTTATATTACTTACGATAATAAGTATATTGAGACCTTGTGGTGGCTGCTGAAGCAGTTCTATAACAAGGGGCTGCTGTATAAGGGCTATACCATTCAGCCGTATAGTCCTGCCGCAGGTACTGGTCTTTCTTCACATGAGTTGAATCAGCCTGGCTGCTATCGTGACGTGAAGGATACAACTTGTACTGCACTGTTCAAGGTGAAATTGAATGATGAGCATCCTGAGTTCGCTGAGTTTGCAGAGAATTGGGGTACTCCTTACTTTATGGCCTGGACGACCACTCCTTGGACACTTGCTGCTAACTCTGCTCTCTGCGTAGGTCCGAAAATTGACTATGTGGCTTTGCAGACTTACAACCCCTATACTGCTGAGAAGATTACAGTGGTGATGGCAGAGGCTCGTGTGGCTGCTTATTTTGATACAGCTGCCGAGATTACGGACGGCGGCGAGATGCCTGAATATAAGAAAGGTGAGAAGTTTCTGCCATATCGCATGGTGGCTCGATATAAAGGTACTGGCCTCGTCGGTATGGAATATGAGCAGTTGTTGCCCATGATTAAACCGATGGGTGACGCTTTCCGCGTCATTCCTGGTGACTATGTCACGACAGAGGATGGTGCTGGTATCGTACATATCGCTCCCAACTTCGGTGCTGATGACGCTTTCGTTGCCAAGAAGGCTGGTATCTGTCCTATCGTGCTGATTGACAAGAAGGGTGCTGAGCGTCCTGTTGTTGATTTGCAGGGTAAGTACTTCGTGATAGAGGATCTTGATGCTGACTTCGTGAGCAAGTATGTTGACGTGGAGAAGTGGGGCAAGTATGCCGGTCGCTACGTGAAGAATGCTTATGATGAGAATCTCACAGACAAGGATGAAACACTGGATATCTCTATCTGTATGGACTTGAAGGCTGAAGGAAAAGCCTTTAAGATTGAGAAGCATGTGCATAACTATCCTCACTGCTGGCGTACGGATAAGCCCGTGCTCTACTATCCTCTTGACTCTTGGTTCATCAAGAGCTCGTCGATGAAGGAGCGCATGAGCGAACTGAACAAGACCATCAATTGGCAGCCTGAGTCAACAGGTACCGGCCGTTTCGGTAACTGGCTGGACAACCTGAATGACTGGAACCTGAGCCGTTCACGCTTCTGGGGTACTCCTTTGCCTATCTGGCGTAGCGAGGATGGTGATGAGAAGTGCATCGGTAGCGTAGAGGAACTCTACAATGAGATTGAGAAGGCCGTGGCTGCTGGTGTGATGGCAAACAATCCGCTGAAAGAAAAAGGTTTCGTGCCTGGTGATATGTCGAAGGAGAACTACGACAAGATTGACTTGCATCGTCCTTATGTGGATTATATCATGCTGGTAAGTGAAAGTGGTAAGCCCATGAAGCGCGAGAGTGACCTGATTGACGTTTGGTTTGACTCTGGTTCAATGCCTTACGCTCAGATTCACTATCCCTTCGAGAATAAGGAACTGATTGATGAGAAGAAGGCTTTCCCTGCCGACTTTATCAACGAGGGTGTTGACCAGACCCGTGGCTGGTTCTTTACACTTCATGCCATCGCTACGATGATTTTTGACTCGGTAGCCTTTAAGAACGTTATCTCCAGCGGTTTGGTGCTCGATGCCAAAGGTAATAAGATGTCGAAGCATGTGGGCAACGTGATTAATCCCTTTGAGATGATTGAGAAATATGGCTCTGATGCAGTGCGCTTCTATATGATGACCAACTCTGAGCCTTGGGATAACCTGAAGTTCGACCCAGAGGGTGTGGCTGAGGTAAGCCGTAAGTTCTTTGGCACCTTATATAATACATACTCGCTCTTTGCGATGTATGCCAACGTAGATAACTTTGATCCTGCAACGCCACAGATTCCTGTGGAAAAGCGTCCAGAGTTTGACCGTTGGATCCTGTCATGTCTGAATTCATTGGTGAAGGGTGTTGAGGCTGAAATGAACGGCTATGATCCCACACGTGCAGGCCGACTCATCGATAAATTTGTGGATGAAGACCTCTCTAACTGGTATGTGCGTCTGAACAAGAAGCGCTTCTGGGGTAAAGAGATGGATGAGGATAAATTGGCTGCCTATCAGACTCTGTATGAGTGCTTGATGACAATATCAAAACTCCTGGCTCCGTTTGCACCTTTCTTCGCTGACCGTATCTATTGTGATATGGGTGGTGAACTGGATAGCGTACACTTGGAGAAGTTCCCCGTTGCCAATATGTCACTGGTGAATACAGACCTGGAGCAGCGTATGGAGATTGCTCAGCGCATCACCACTATTGTGCTGGCCCTGCGTCGTAAGGAGAGCCTGAAAGTGAAGCAGCCTCTGCAGACTCTGATGATTCCTCCTGTGGATGAGGCTCAGCGTCTTGCTATAGAAAGCGTGAAGCAAATCTTCTTGCAGGAAGTAAATGTGAAGGAAGTGAAATTCGTTGAAGGTCAGGGTGTTCTGGTCAAGAAGGTAAAGTGTAACTTCCGTACTATGGGTAAGAAGTTTGGCAAACTGATGAAGGGTGTTGCCGCCCAGATGGATGCACTCTCGCAGGAGCAGATTGCTCAGTTAGAGAAAGACGGTGTCATCACCATCAACGTGGAAGGACAAGATCTCACTGTTGAGGCTGCCGACGTCGATATCATCAGCGAGGATATTCCTGGTTGGCTGATGGGCAATGAGGGAAACCTGACTGTGGCACTCGATATCACGCTTACTGATGAACTGCGTAACGAGGGTATGGCTCGTGAACTGGTGAACCGCATCCAAAACATCCGTAAGAAGAGTGGACTGGAGATTACAGACCGCATCCGTGTAAGCATTGAACCTAATGAGGCTGCAACAAAAGCGGTTGAGGCCTTTGGCGATTACATCGCCCGTCAGGTGTTGGCTGATGAGATTAAGCTTGAAGCCAATGACGGTCAGTCTGTAGAATTTGATGACTTTAATCTAAACATTCATATTACTAAATCTTAAGACTTATGGCGGAAAAATTGCGCTATACTGATAAGGAACTCGAGGAGTTCCGTCAGATAATCAATGAGAAGCTGGCTCTGGCTAAGCGTGACTATGACCAGATGATGGCGTCGCTGACCAATCAGGACTCGAACGACGTAGATGATACATCACCCACTTACAAGGCTTTGGAAGAGGGTAGTGCAACGCAGTCAAAGGAAGACCTGATTCAGTTTGCTGCACGTCAGCAGAAGTTTATTCAAGGACTCAAGGCCGCATTGGTACGTATCGAGAATAAGACCTATGGCATTGATCGCATTACAGGAAAACTGATTCCTGCAGAGCGTCTGCGTGCGGTACCTCATGCTACGTTGAGTGTTGAGTCAAAACAACTGGAAAAGAAAAAGAAGTGAGCAACGCGAAAGTGTCTGTATCGAATGGAATGATGGCGATGATTGTCGTCGCCATCATTCTATTGGTTGACCAGATTGTGAAGATTTGGGTGAAAACCCATATGAGCATCGGGGAGACGGTGTGTGAATGGACTGCATTCGACATCACGTGGTTCCGTATGACTTTTATTGAGAATAACGGTGCTGCAGGTGGCATGCAATTGTTTGGAAGCAAGGTGTTCCTTACGCTTTTCCGTCTTGTTGCTATCGTTTTTGTGGGTTATTACATGTGGATACTCACAAAGAAAGAAGAGATTAGTCGTGGGTTTTACCTTTCTTTGGCATTGATACTTGCCGGTGCTGCAGGAAATCTGATTGACAGCCTCTTCTATGGTCTTTGCTTCACAACCTCAACATATTACGACGTCAGCCAGTTTGTTGGGCTCGCAGGTGAAGGACATTATGCGGGTTTCCTTGAGGGACGTGTTGTCGATATGTTTGAACTGCCGTTCACGTTTATATGGAACATTGCTGATGCTGCTATTACCATAGGTGTAGCTTTGCTGATACTTGTTTATAGAAAAGATTTGAGCCTTTTATCTAAGAAAAGTGATTAAACCTTGGGGCATTATAGTAGGTATTGCTCTGCTGGTTGGGTCTTGTAAGCCTGGAACCCCCAGTGAGTTCATCCAGCCTGATGACATGGAGGATATCTTGGTGGATTATCATCTGGCCAGGGCTGTGGCTGACAAGGGTGAAGGCACTTACGAGGAATCTAATTATAGGCAAGCCTTATATATCGAATCCGTTCTGCAGAAACATGGCTATACTAAGGCGCAGTTTGATTCTTCATTGATATATTACTACACACGTGCTGATCGTTTTGTAGATATCTATACACGTGTGGCGGAAAGACTGGAAGAACAGGCTCTGCTATTAGGTGCTACAGAAGGTGAGATAGGTAAGTATGCTTCACTGAATGCTACTGGTGACACAGCTAATATCTGGGCCGAGAAGACTGTATTGGCTATGATGCCACTGCCTCCTTACAATAGGTGGGAGTTTACAATCGATGTAGACACGACCTATAAACCTGGTGATAGTTTCTTGATGCAGTTTATGTCTGACTATATGTATCAGGACGGTGTGAGAGAAGGATATCTTTATCTCGCTGTTACCTATGATAATGACACAACCATTAGTAGGAATCTTAGATTCATGACAGTAGGTCTCAATCAATTGAGAATACCAGAAATCCCAGAACTTCGCGACCATCAGATAAATGATATGAGAGGATTCTTCTATCTTGGTGAAGGTAATCAGAGAACGACGACAACAAGGTTGCTGTTCCTGAATAATATTCAGTTAATCAGATTCCACAAGAAACATGAGGAAGAACAGACGGATAGCAGCACACAGAGTGCTCTTGGAAAACGGGAAAATATCGAGATTCTGCGTCGTTGAACTGGAAGATGGATTGGTGACTTCGTGTTTCCCCTTGACCCACGAGATAGAACATACGGAGTGGATGAGTGGAGACATCATTCTGAAAAGAGATATAGAAGGAGGGCTTCGTGCCTTTCATAATGATATGATGATAGAATAAAACTAAAACCTTTTTTGATTATGAATATTAAAGTTCGTTTGGCAGTGATGAACTTCTTGGAGTTCGCAGTGTGGGGAGCCTATCTCACTTGTATGGGCAACTATCTTGGTGTAGCCGGATTAGGCGACAAGATTTCTTGGTTTTATGCCATACAGGGTATTGTGAGCATCTTTATGCCTACACTTATGGGCATTGTGGCAGATAAGTATATTCAGCCACAGCGCTTGTTAGGCCTGTGCCATCTTCTTGCCGGTGGTTTCATGTTGAGTTGCTGGTGGTTAGGTATGCAGGCTGGCTTCGGCAATGAATTACAAGACAAGTCATTGTTTATCTTACTTTATACATTAAGCGTGGCTTTCTTTATGCCTACTATTGCACTTGCCAATACTGCCGCCTTTACTATTCTGAAAAAGAATGGCATGGATACGGTTCGTGATTTCCCGCCTATTCGTGTATTGGGAACGGTAGGATTCATTGCTACTATGTGGTTTGTTAACTGCGCTTTCTATGACGGAGGTTTTGGATTTACGCTGGCAGACAATGCCCATAAGTTCCAATACACATATATGCAGTTCTTTGTCTCTGGCTTATTGAGTCTTGTGCTTTGTGCTTATTGTTTCTCATTGCCAGAATGTCATATCGAGAAGCATAATCGTCAGGTTTCGCTGATGGAAACTTTGGGATTGAATGCTTTCAAACTGTTTAAACGCAAGCAGATGGCTTTGTTCTTTGTCTTTTCTGCTTTGTTGGGAATGTGTTTGCAGGTGACCAATGGCTATGCAGGTCCCTTTATTACAAGTTTTAAGGGTATCCCTGAGTATGCTGATACTTTCGCAGCAAATAACGCTACGTTGCTCACTTCTATCTCTCAGATAAGTGAAGCTCTTTGCATTTTGATGATTCCTTTCTTCCTGAAGCGATTTGGCATTAAGGTTGTTATGCTTATGTCAATGTTTGCATGGGTGTTCCGCTTTGGCTTCTTTGGAGTGGGTGATCCCGCAGTGCCTGGTGTGACGTTCTTCATCTTATCGTGCATTGTCTATGGTGTTGCCTTTGATTTCTTCAACGTGTCGGGTGGTATCTTTGTGGATCAGGAATGCGAACCTTCTATTAAGGCTTCTGCCCAGGGACTATTCATGATGATGACCAATGGCTTGGGTGCTACGATAGGAACACTGGCCGCTGGAGAGATTGTGAATAAGTATTGTCATTGGGAGAATGGTTTCCTTGAGGGTGATTGGCAGACCTGCTGGTTCCTCTTTGCTGGTTTTGCACTGGTAGTTGGTATCGCATTTGCATTGGTGTTCAATCCGGAGAAAAAATAATGAAGGAAACTCGATATTTCTTCGTGCCAGAAGCTTCTACATGTCATGAACTGCCTGACGACGAGGCAGTTCATGCTGTTCGCGTTCTTAGGCTAGCAGCAGGTGATGAGATGATGCTGATGGATGGAAAAGGTTCTTTCTATCGTGCTCAGGTCACATTAGCAACACAGAAGCGTTGTCTTTACGAGATTGTTGAGACCTTGCCTCAGGAACGACAGTGGCAAGGGGCTGTTCATTTGGCTATAGCTCCAACAAAACTGATGGAACGTATTGAATGGCTTGCAGAGAAGGCTACTGAAGTTGGCATTGATGAGATGTCGTTCCTGGATTGTCAGTTCTCTGAACGTCGTTCACTGAAACTGGCACGTGTAGAGAAAATCGTTGTCTCGGCAGTTAAGCAAAGTAGAAAAGCATATATGCCGCATTTGAACGACTTGATATCGTTTAAGAACTTTATAGAACAACATCGTGAAGGTCGCAGATATATTGCCCACTGTTATCAGGAGGTCCCTCGTGTAAATCTCTTCGATGAGTTGTGTAAGGGAGGAGAGACTGATGATGCCTTGGTCCTGATTGGCCCTGAGGGTGATTTCTCTATTGACGAGGTGAAGATGGCTGTGGAGGCGGGCTTTGTCTCTGTAGATTTAGGTAAGAGTCGTTTGCGTACAGAAACTGCGGGTCTCTCTGCAGTTATGATGATGCAATTAGCAAAACAAGTTTAAAATGAAAAAGTTATTTCTTATATCTTTTCTATGCTCTTCTATGGCATGCATGGCTCAGAATAAAACGCAGACAGTGCGTGAACTATTTAAGTCGATGCCCGATTCTCTTGTTTCTTATCTGTCAACGAACAATCGTTTGGATATGATAGATTTTATGGATGCCAAGATGAAGGCTGTGGTGACCAATTCACTTGGAGGAGAGACGGAAATGGTTTTTCTTTCTGATGACTCTTTAGTTGTGAAGATGAACGAGAGTTGCTTGTTAAGTATGAAGACAATGCAAGTTGATACTGCGATGGTTGTTGTATTGCGTCGTACTTATTATACAAAAAGAAACCAATATGAGGTGGTCTCTCAGACCTTTAACTCATATTGGCTTCCTTTGTCAAAACCCGTTATAGAATCAACGTTGTTAAAACGGGATGATGATTTGAGGAACTTGCCTCATTTCTAATATCAGTCTTTTTTCTGGTTATTACCCTGACGACCTGGCCAATTCCACTTGCGGTTGTTGTTATTATTATTCATCTGTGGCGTTTGTGGTACTTGTGGCGTCTGAGTATTTGTGTAGTTGAAGCGACGGATCATGCGACGATGGAAACGGTCTTCTGCTTTAATCACATCATAGAGTTTCGAAGCAGGAATTATTTCCAAGAATTTCTCATGATAGTTCTGTTGTATGTGCTTCAGTTCTAAATCAAGGGCATCACGCTCGCGAATGGCTTTCAAGCACGAACTCTCATCGTGAGGGCGTTGCATTCCTAGAATACGCTGCTTCTCGTAGAGTGCACGTTGCTTCCCTTGCATCTCTTTGTAGATGGGGAAAAATTTCGTAGCTTCTTGCGGCGTCAATTTAGCCTGAGAAGTGATGAAACCCTGAAGGTCTGCATCAAATTTCTCTGGCGAGAACTTCTGTTCTTGCGCACTCATGCTCAGTGTGAACATGAAGGAAAGAAATAGGTAGATTAGTTTCTTCTTCATACAATTCTCGTTTTACATGTCGGCCAGAAGACTTGCATAAATATCGTCATTGTCGAGCATGGCATAATCTGTTGCCTCCTCAATATAGGAATCGCTATAACTGTGAACAGTGACGATGTTACTCTGAAGCTGCTGCGTGTCATTCACCTCTTTATTAAGGTGCAGATAGGTGGCCACGCCAAAGACTGCAATGCAAGAGCAAGCTGCTGCATAGAACAGCGGCCTGAGGCTGCGCAGAATGGCATTCTTGGCTGGCTTCATCACTTGAACCTGTGCTGTCTGCGTGTTCTCTTCTGGAATCATCTGCATGACTTGCTCCGTCAATTGATCGAAGTAGCCTTCGGGCACCTTAAACGGGTTCCTTTTGCCCATTTTGCTTTCTATCAATACATCTTCGTTCATCATATCGTTAATTGTTTATTGTTTAGACGTTTATCTGTATAAAGGGTTTAATCATTCTTCTTAAAAAATTCTGAGATTTTTTTCACGGCTATGTGGTAGGAGGCTTTTAATCCACCTTCCGATGTGCCAAGAATCTTACTTATCTCACTATATTTCATTTCGTCATAGTAGCGCAACATGAATACCGTCTTTTGTACTTCTGGTAGTTGAGCGATGGCTTCTTGCAGTTGTGCTTCTGTTTCCTCTCCATCGAAATAGTTGTCAGCCATTAGCTGGTTGGCCAATCCAAGTTCTTCATCGTCAGTACTCTGTAGCGGATGGTTCTTTTGTTTGCGCGTAAAATCAAGCGCCTCATTGATGGCTATTCGTGAGAGCCATGTGGAAATCTTTGAATCTCCGTGGAAGGAATCAAGCGAAGTCCAGGCTTTCATGAAGGCATTCTGCAGCACATCATTACTGTCTTCGTGAGTCAGAACAATGCGTCGAACCTGCCAATACAACTGTTCGCTGTATTGTCTGACCATCATCTCGAATCCTCTTCTTCGTGTTTTCTGATCCTTGATGAGCGCTTTTATTTGCTCGTCGTCATGCTGTTGCATCTTTATTGATGGACGTTTTACGGCAGGAATGGTTTAATAGCTTTGATAATCTGGATGTCGTATTCATAGCGATCTGGCCAGGTTTCAAACTTTCCTGTTTCTGGATTAGGGTAATAAGTGTAATAGTCTATTGATAGCGGAATGTTAGGAGTTACATTAGCCGTTCTAATCAGGCGTATAGGCTCCTCACGATGCTTTTCATTATGTTCTTTCAAATAATCTTTGCCTCGTTTTGATTCGGGCTTTATGTCGATGGACATTCTTATTTTGTCGAGCTTCCATTCGTCCGGCTCGTTGAGTACAAACAACAATAAGTCGAAAGGCCGTTCAACGCGAACACATCCATGCGAGATGGTTCGTCGGCTGTTCTTGAAAGCTCCATGATTATTAGTGTCGTGTAGATAGACGTCAAACTGGTTTTTAAATCTGAAGATAATTCTTCCCAGAGAGTTCTTTCGCCCGCTATGTTGTGCCACACGGTAGGCTCCGCTACGTAGTTGGCTGGAGGTGATGTTGCGTGGGTTGATGGTGTCTCCGCTATTACGATTCACGATGAAATAATCATTGCGAGCAAAATAGGTCGAGTCACCAGCATGTTCGCTAACCTCATCGCGTAGGATTGAACTGGGAATGTTCCATTCTGGATTAAACTGTATGTAACTGATTTGACTCTCTAATAAGGGAGTTTTGGTCTTCCATGCTCCACAGCAAATACGCATTGAGAAAATGCTGTCAGGGCCAATACCCCACAACGTCTGGGCTGCTATGTTAACGAAAATGTGCTTTTCGTTGGACTGGCAGTTTTGGGTGTGGCGCCAACGTAGTCGCTCCATATTACTGAGAATCTTTTCTCTGTTGATTCCTGCAGAGTCTTCAGAAAGTTCCTGTTTAAGTTGTGTATATATGGGATGATGGGTAACAAGACTTTGCAGATATTCCGTTGGATTATTGTCTGTAGCATGCTTGAGAGCATTTTCCATGAAATCATTATTGGCTTTTTCGAGATCGATATCATAGTTGATGCGATAACCACCTTCTTTTCTTGTATCTAGTTGATTCAGCAGCTTATGAGGATTGGTAAAGCCATAACGCTGGCCTTGGGCATAACGCAAAAATGCTTTGCTCAATTGCCATTCTAACAAGGCCATGGTTTCAATAGCACTTGTGCCGGTTGAGTCGAAATCCATGGTGCGGAGGTGATTTACCTCAGCTCTAATGTTCTCTATAAAAAAGGCATTGGGACTGAAACCCATTTCTTGGGCTTCTTTCTCAAAAAAGTCTGTTAGTATATCTGCTTTTGCAAGGAACACTGTATCCTCAGAAATCCAAAACCATGCTCCACCGTTCTTGTAATAATGGCTAACATTCTTATCTGTTGTTAAGGGGTCACGATGGGACACAATATAATTTTGAAGCCATTGGCGAGCTTCAATTAAACTGTCAGAAAGTAATTGCTGTCGATGATTAGATAATGCCTCAAATTCTGGGGAAACATTATGTCTGAGGCACGAACTTAATGTGCCCAGCATCATGATTCCGAATAAGAGTATTAGCGCAATGTGACCTTGCGTACTGTTTTTCCTACTTTCAGAATATAACATCCTTTAGGCAGATTGAGTTCTATACGCTGTGAAGGTCCTTCTATTTTATAGGCTGCAATAGCCTTACCTGTCAGTGACATGACCTCGAAGACAAGTCCCTGAGCATCGTGTATTGTTACGCTATTATTCTGAATCTTGATAGTCGGAGTATTCTCCTCAATTTGCTCTGCAATCCCCATTTCATAAACCATATTCGCAGCAGTGGCTGGAATAGTCATTGTGAAGAGCATTGCTGCGGCAATTATGAGTAGTTTCTTATGCATAAGCGTTCATTTGTTTATTTGGTGGCAAAGATATAGAAAATCTATCAAACCTCCAAATATTTTTTCCAAATTATTTATGTCAAACGTCAAAAACCTTCATTTCGGCTGTCAGGTATGTGTTTTCAAACACCTCTTTAGCTTCGTTCAGCAATATATTTTCATCACCGTAACGGGCACTGAAATGTCCTATGAGTAGCTTTCCTACATGGGCGTCGCGAGCCACCATGGCCGCTTGTTGGGCTGTGGAGTGGCAGTATTTGGTAGCACTATCCTCCTTGTCTTTTGCATAAGTACTTTCATGATAGAGGGTGTCTATGCCTTCGAGAATCTTATGTAGTTGAGGAATATAGCTGGTGTCAGAACAATAGGCATACGCCCGAGGTTTGTCAGCGGGTGTAACTAATTTCTCGTGGGGGATCTCCGTTCCATCAGGCAATGTATATCCCTTTCCTGCCTTAATATTGTTTATTTGTGATAAGGGGATATTGTACATGTCAATCATGTCGCGACGGATATGTGGCAGAGTGGGGCGCTCGCGAAAGAGAAAACCTGCGCAGGGCATCCGGTGATTCAGAGGAATGGACTCGACAGTGATAGAACGATCTTCAAAGATGACTTGATGCTTTTTGGTATCTACAGCGTGAAACTCAATCTTGTAGCCAATGTCATAGTTGAAGAATAAATCTAACTGCGATTGAAGCATGGGCTCCAATTCACCAGGTGCATACACATGGACAGTGGAGGTACGTCCTAAGAGTCCGAAAGTGGATAGCAAGCCGATAAGTCCAAAGCAGTGATCACCATGTAGGTGACTGATAAAGATATGACCTATTTTTTCGAACGAAAGTCCTGAACGTCTGAGTTGAAGTTGGGCACCTTCTCCGCAATCCACCATAAACAACTTACCACGACACTCTACAACTTGCATAGAAGGCAGGTGACGTGTGGTAGGTAATGCGCTTCCACAGCCTAGAATATGTACGCGAAATGGTTCCATTTGTTATTAAATCTTGTAATCACTCTCGTCTCCTGGGTCGTAATTCACACCATCCTCAAGATCCTCTTCATAGACTGGATGTGTATATTCGTAAGTGTCATCCTCATCAGAAATAACCAGCGAGTCGTTGGTTAGTTTGATGATATTATACATCAGATACTCTTCCATATCGATGCCGTCTTCGCGAGTAGCCTGAATTTGTAATAGTCCATTGAGGATGCGCCATGATTTATAGATAATACTGCTTTGGTCAATACTTTCAGCAAGACCGCCAGGCAGAATCTTGATGCCAGTCTCAGAACTGCCGTCAATAGGATTGGGCATCGTCCAGTCGCCATGCAGAACAGACTTGTTGATGACCAAAGATGCTTCTGTGGAGTCTTTGTTGACCAGTACTGCAATTTCGTCGCCAACAGCATAGCCTCCCAAAACTTTGTTTCTTTCTCTTGCCTTTGTGACACTTACGGTTATGGTGTCGCCTGTGTCAGTGATGATCTGCAGGGTGTTCATGGCTGACCCCTCTCCGCAAAATCCATATATGGTTGAATCGCGAAAAGCATATTCAACTTCATGATCGTCATTTTCTTGTGAGGCCTGTTGCTTTGGTGTATCCTTACAGCTGACCATAAGCGCCAAGACGATAACAGGTAATAATAGTTTCTTCATTGTTTATTATTGTTCTTAGTTGTGCAGCATTTATTATTCTTGAATGTCCTTCTCTGCCTTTTTTGCTTCGTTCCATAGAGCATCCATCTCTTCGAGTGTCATCTCAGTGAGCGGCTTTCCTGCTCTGATAGAATGCTCCTCAATATAATTGAAGCGACTGATGAATTTACGGTTTGTACGCTCCAAGGCGTTATCAGGATTCAAGTGATAGAGGCGGGCAGCATTGATGACCGAGAATAAAAAGTCACCCAGTTCGTCGGTTGATGTTTCTTTGTCTTCCTTTGCCAATTCTGCTTCGAGTTCTGCCAGTTCCTCGCGTACCTTGTCCCACACATCCTCGCGCTTCTGCCAATCGAAGCCCACGTTGCGAGCTTTGTCCTGAATACGATAGGCTTTGATGAGCGTGGGAAGGGCGGCGGGCACGCCAGAGAGTACAGTCTTATTGCCGTCTTTCTCTTTCAGTTTTATCTGTTCCCAGTTCTGAAGTACCTGCTCCGATGTCTTGGCGTTGGCAAATTCACGTTCGCTGTTGTCTTCGCCATAGGGCAGTGGTTTGGGTTCTGGTGCACCTACTTGTGACGGATGATAAATATGCGGATGTCTGAAAATGAGTTTGTCGGCCTGATGGTTCAGTACATCAGCAATGTCGAACTGTTCTTTCTCAGAACCAATTTTTGCATAGAAGCATACGTGCATCAACACATCACCAAGTTCTTTCATCACTTCATGCTGATCGTTGCGACTCAGTGCATCGCAGAGTTCAAAGGTCTCTTCAATGGTGTTTGGCCTTAGGCTTTCGTTGGTTTGCTTTTTGTCCCAAGGACATTTCTCCCTTAGTTGGTCCAGCACGTCAAGCAGACGTCCGAAGGCCTTCATTTGTTCTTCTCTTGTATGCATCCTATTTAAGTCAGAAAAGTGGATTAAACGAGTTCAACCTTATTGATATCCTGTTCCTTCTCACAGTAGTGACAAGTCAGAATGCCATTGGTCACATGGAAATGGGTGGCCATTGGCTCGTTGTTGGTGATGCATTTGGGGTTGTTGCACTTCACGATACCACGAATCTCATCGGGTGTGACAACAGCCTTCTTTTCAACGACTTCATAGTCGCGAATGATGCTGAGAATCACATTAGGAGCTACCACTGATAAACGCGAAATCTCGTCATCAGTGAAGAACTTGTCGCTCACCTTAATGATACCCTTGCATCCAACCTTCTTTGATGGGTAGTTGAAACCAATGGTTACGGGTGTCTTGAGGGTGAAGAGTCCCAGTAGTGACGCCACCTGATAAGTCTTGTCGGCGGGTATGTGGTCAATGACGGTGCCATGCTCAATGGCAGCAACCAGACGTTCCTTCTTGTTCATTTTTATCGTTATTACGTTTATTTCTTTGTGACGAGCGATTAGATAATCGTCTTGTCGTTTTTGACTTCATCGAGCGTGATACCTAGGACATCGCAGAAGATAGCCTCTCGGGCAAAAAGACCATTTCCAGCTTGCTGGATATAATAGGCGTGTGGGTTGTCATCTACCTCGTAGGCAATCTCATTCACGCGAGGTAACGGGTGCAAAATCTTCATGTTGGGTTTTGCGTTCTTCAGCAAGTCGTTGTTCAGCACATAGACATTCTTTACACGCTCGTATTCCATCAAGTCCGAGAAACGTTCCTTTTGAACGCGTGTCATATAGAGAATGTCTGCATCGGCAATTACTTTTTCGTTGAAGGCCGTGTGCTCCTGATATTTGATACCATGCTCGTCGCAGTAGAGCTTGTATTCCTTCGGCATGGCCAACTCCTTGGGGGCCACAAAGTGGAATGTGGGATTGAAGTGGCGCATCGCCATCAGTAGTGAGTGAACGGTACGGCCATATTTCAAGTCTCCCACCATATATATATTGAGGTTCTCCAATGTTCCCTGCGTCTTATAGATAGAGTAGAGGTCAAGCATACACTGTGAGGGGTGTTGATGAGCACCGTCCCCTGCATTGACAATAGGTACGGGAGATACCTCAGATGCATATTGTGCTGCTCCCTCAATGTAGTGACGCATTACGATGACGTCAGCATAGTTTGAAACCATCAGGATGGTGTCCTTGAGTGTTTCACCTTTGGTTCCGCTGGTTACCTTCGGGTCGGCAAAGCCAATAACACGTGCGCCAAGGCGGTTGGCAGCTGTCTCAAAAGAAAGACGGGTTCTTGTACTGGGCTCAAAAAATAAGGTGGCAACCACTTTGCCTTTGAGCAATTCGCGGTTAGGATGCTTTTCAAACTCCTGTGCCATCTCAATCATGTAGAGAATCTTCTCACGAGTGAGGTCGGCAATGGTGACGAAATTATGTTTATCCATAAGAGGTTTTGTGTAATTCAACTGCAAAAGTACGAAATAAAATTGAAAACAGTTGGCTAAATATAAATTTTTTTGTTACTTTGCACAAAATTTGCCAAAGCAAGATGGACCTAAAGAAATAAACAAATGAAAAAGAGAACAATTCTGTGTGCTTCTGCGGCAGCTGTGATGAGTCTGTCGTTAACTACTTCATGTGTGACAACGCCTTCAGGAGATCATCCTGATAAGTTGACCACCGTAGGCAATCCGTATCTCCCCCTATGGGAACATATTCCCGATGGCGAGCCCTATGTCTTTGATGATCCTGATAATCCAGGTAAACAGCGCGTTTATATTTATGGTTCGCACGATAATTTGATTGACGCCTATTGTGGACGTGACCAAGTTGTATGGTCAGCTCCTGTTGAGGATCTGAGCCAGTGGCGTTACGATGGTGTTATACTTGTTGTTGATAAGAACCGCGATGGTGAGACTTTCGATTCTGCTGGCACAGCCGATGTGCTTTTTGCACCCGATGTGACGATGGTCACCGACTCAACAGGTAAGAAAACCTATTATCTCTTCCCCAACGACCAGACGGGCTATCGTAATGGACTCATCGCCAAGAGTAACAGACCTGACGGACCCTTTGAAGTGTGCAACTGGAGTAAGGAGAACCCCAACCAGGTGGATGGCGTACTGCAGTTTGATCCTGCCGTGTTTGTAGATGATGATGGACGTGTGTATGGCTACTGGGGTTTCGAGCGTAGCTATGCTGCCGAGTTTGACCCAACGACGATGGCCACCGTCAAGCCTGGTACCAAGGTAGTAGAGGATATGATTAGTGGTCGCAACCAGGAGGGGCGCTTTAAGTTCTTCGAGGCTTCAAGCATCCGCAAAATTAAGGATAAGTATGTGTTTATCTATAGTCGCTTTACGGAGGAAGGTGAGTTTGGACTGCCCACCTCAAACTATACGCTGGCTTATGCCTACAGTGACCACCCACTGGGTCCTTGGACATATGGCGGCACCATCATTGACGGACGTGGTCGCGAGAAGGACGAGCAGGGCAACGTGATTGCCTCGGCTACGCCTGATGGCAACACTCACGGTTCCATCTGCGAGATCAATGGAAAGTGGTGGGTGTTCTATCATCGCCAGACGGGTACGGATGAGTATGCACGTCAGGCTATGGTGGCGCCTATCACTGTGAGTGTGGAAGAGGGTGAAGGCGGTAAGGTAGAGATAAGTGAGGGCGAGTACACTTCGGAGGGCTTTGCCACCAATGGCCTAAATCCGTTGGAGCGTCATTCAGCCGGTATCGCTTGTTGGTACACTGGTCCTAAACCTGCCACTCATGAGTGGCCCAACAACACGTTTTATGGCTCGTATGTGGCTTCAGGCTATGGTACGGAGAGTAACTTTGATGCGCCCTATGACCTGAAGAACAATACCAACGACGTGGTGAATAATACAGATGGCTCAATTGTGGGCTATAAGTACTTCAACTTCAGTGATGCTGACTATGGAACACACTTGTTTAAAGGTGAGAATGCAAAACTGCAATTGAATCTGACACCGCAGGGTATCGATGGTACTATCGAAATCAAGGCCGACCGTCCCTGGACTTCGCAGGGTATGCTCTTAGGCAAGATTGAATTGAAGGCCGACATGAAACAGGAGCCAACGGAGCTGAGTGTGGCGCTGCCCGATTTGTGTAAACTGGAGTATAAACGTGCCATCTTCTTCGTGTTCAAGTCGGAGACGAAGGACAAGTCTATCTGTACACTCCACGATTTCGTGTTTACAAAGGAATAAAATGAGCGATTAATCTCTTTTGGGGCAAGGAGCAAGGCTTCTGAAAAAGAAATGGGTGAAGAAATTTGGTTCTTCGCCCATTTTTTTATACCTTTGCACGCGCAAACATTTATTCATCAATAAATTAAGTAGAAAGAAATGAAAGCATTCGTATTCCCTGGACAGGGAGCACAGTTCGTAGGAATGGGTAAAGACCTCTACGACAACAACGCAACAGCTAAGGAACTTTTTGAGAAAGCAAACGAGATTCTGGGTTATAGAATCACTGATATTATGTTTGAAGGCACGGACGATGACCTGAAGCAGACAAAGGTCACTCAGCCCGCTGTATTCCTTCACTCTGTCATCTCAGCCATCTGTATGGGTGACGCCTTCCAGCCCGCAATGACTGCTGGTCACTCTTTGGGTGAGTTCTCTGCACTTGTTGCTGCAGGCGCACTGTCATTCGAAGATGGTCTGCGTCTTGTTTACGCTCGTGCTATGGCCATGCAGAAGGCATGTGAGGCAGCTCCCTCAACAATGGCTGCCATCATTGGTCTGCCCGACGAGAAGGTAGAGGAGATCTGCGCTGGTATCAATCGCGAGGGCAATATCGTGGTTTGTGCAAACTACAACAATCCTGGTCAGCTTGTTATCTCTGGTAATGTTGATGCAATTAACGAGGCTTGCGAGCAGTTGAAGGCAGCAGGTGCTAAGCGTGCTTTGCCCTTGAAGGTAGGTGGCGCTTTCCATAGCCCTCTGATGCAGCCCGCTAAAGACGAACTTCAGGCTGCTATCGAGAAAACCGAGTTCCAGACACCTAAGTGTCCCGTTTATCAGAACGTTGATGGCAAGCCTCATACTGAGCCTGCTGAGATTAAGCAGAATCTTATTGCTCAGCTCACCTCTTCAGTTCGTTGGACACAGTGTGTGCAGAACATGATTGCCGACGGTGCTGACGACTTCACAGAGTGTGGTCCTGGTAAGGCATTGCAAGGCATGATTGCCAAAATTAATAAGGAAGTAAATGCTCATGGCATCGAATAAAATTATTATTTACCAAATATTTACGCGTCTGTATGGCAACCGCTGTCAGGCGCGTAAACCTTTTGGTACCATTGAGGAAAACGGTTGTGGAAAGTTTAATGATTTCACTCCTTCGGTCCTCAAACAGATCCGCGAGATGGGTGTTTCGCATGTATGGTATACGGGTGTGATTCGTCATGCCACGATGACCGACTATAGTCAGTATGGCATTCCCCGTCAGCATCCCGCTGTCTTGAAGGGTAGGGCAGGATCGCCTTATGCCATTACCGACTATTACGACGTTGACCCAGATTTGGCTGTCAATGTTGAAAAACGAATGGAGGAATTTGAAAAACTTGTCAGTCGTACCCACCGTGCTGGCTTGAAAATGATTATCGACTTCGTGCCCAATCATGTGGCTCGCCAGTATAAGAGCATTTGCAAGCCTGCAGGTGTTCGAGACCTTGGTGAGGACGATCATCAAGATACCGGTTTTGATCCTCAGCACAATAATTTCTATTACTGTCCAGGTCAGCAGTTTACTCCATATTTCGACCTCTATCATGGTGAGACAGAGCCCTATACGGAGATGCCAGCCAAAGCTACAGGTAACGACTGCTTCCATAACGCACCAGGCATGAATGACTGGTACGAGACGGTGAAACTGAACTATGGCGTGGACTACTATGCAGGCGGTATAGGTCATTTCGACCCTATTCCAAATACGTGGGAGAAAATGCTTCATATCCTGCTTTTCTGGGCAGGTAAGGGCGTTGATGCCTTCCGATGTGACATGGCTGAGATGGTGCCAGCTGAATTCTGGTCGTGGGCAACAGCCAGGGTACGTGAAAAGTATCCTGACATACGATTCATTGGTGAGGTGTATAATCCTCACGAATATCGTCACTACATTGCCTCTGGCTTTGATTATCTCTATGACAAAGTAGGCATGTACGATGCGCTGCGCGATGTTATTTGTCATCGTCGCAATACAGATGCTATCACTTGGGCCTGGCAGCAGACAGATGACATCCGTGACCACATGCTCTATTTCCTTGAGAATCATGACGAGCAACGAATTGCAAGCGATTTCTTTGCTGGCTCTGGTGAGAAAGCTGTGCCCGCACTTGTTGTTAGTGCTTTGCTGCAGAAGAATCCCTTTATGTTCTATGCTGGTCAGGAGTGGGGAGAGCGAGGTATGGATGAAGAAGGCTTCAGCGGTCGTGACGGACGCACCACCATTTTTGACTATTGGTCGTTTGGCAGTCGGTTCTCGCCCCTTACCATCATATATAATAAGGTGTTAGATATTGCCCGCAGGGAAAAGGTCGTTACTGAGGGTATGACCTTTGATGTGATGTATGCCAACCAGCAGTACTATCGTCAGTATGCCTTCCTCCGTAAGGCAGGTAAGGATATCCTCCTTGTGGTGGTTAATTTCGACGATGCGCCTTTGACGATGCACATCACCATTCCCGATCATGCTTTCAATTATTTGGAGATGCAGGAGAAAGCCTATCAGGCTATTGACCTCATGACTGGACAGCAAGCATCTCTTGTGCTGATACGTGATCAGCAGGTTGATGTCTCGTTGCCTGCCCGTGGGGCTGTGGTCTATAAGCTGTAGCTTAGAAAAAAACTAAAACTATAGATGATGAAACAATTGAAATACATTCCATTGCTGTTGGTTGTCATAGCACTGAGCGTTGTCGCTTGGAGTCTCTTGACATATGAAGACAATTTGCTGTGGAAGTTGCAAGAACTTAATCTGCACCTGAACACCGGACTTTTCTTTAAGCAGCAGATGGTTGTAGCAGGCGGTTTGTTGACTTGGCTGGGTACGTTCTTTACGGAGTTCTTTTATCACACTTGGCTGGGAGTATTGATGCTTATTGGCTGGTGGGCTTTGTTGGTGTGGTTGTCAGCTAAGGCACTGAATGTCAAAATGAAGTGGGCCGTGTTGCTACTGATACCAGTGAGCTTGTTGCTGGCATCAAACATGGAGATGGGCTACTGGATTTACTATATGAAGTTACGTGGCTATTTCTTTGTGAGTACCATCGGACTCACTCTGGCAATGGCCAGTGTTTGGGGATACCGTTGTCTGCCTTCTATTCTACGTCCTGTTGCTGTGGTAGTTGCTGGTGCTGTGCTGTATCCGTTATTAGGTGTCTATGGCCTGTTGGCTGTGGTATTGATGGGATTACTATCCTGGCAACTGCAAGATATGAAATTGCCAATGAAAATAGCAAGTTGTCTTTTGGCTCTGCTGTCTGTTTGGTTGGTGCCAATAGTATATTACTGGACGGTGTACTATCAGACGAACTATGACAATATCTATATTGCAGCTCTGCCTATGTTCGAACTTGATAAGGCATATCCCAATTACTACATACCTTTTATTCTGATAGGCGTCTATTATATGGTGATGGCTGTGCCTGTTCCTGAGAAACTGCAGAAAGTGGCTGACAAGACAGCTGTATGGGCTGTGTGTCAGGTAGTTCTTTTGGCAGTAATGGTATGGGGTGTTAATCACTATTGGTATCGCGACTATAACTTTGAAAAGGAATTGGAAATGCGCCGTTCCATGGAACAAAACGATTGGGAGGGTATGCTTCGTGCTGCCACCGACCTTGAGGAAGAACCCACTCGTGCCATTGTGATGATGAAGAACTTGGCGTTGTTTCGTTTGGGTCGACAGGGCGACGAGATGTACCACTATCTTACTGGTGCTAAGGCGTATAATGCTCCCATGAAGGTGAATATGACGCAGGTTGTTGGCTGTGCCATCTATTATGAATATGGTCAGGCCAACTATTGCTACAGATGGTGTCTGGAGGATGGTGTGGAGTATGGCTGGCGTGCCGATCATTTGAAATACATGACGCGCTGTGCCTTGCTCAATGGTGAGACTGAAGTTGCCAAGAAATATATTGGTCTGTTGAAGCACACCCGGTTCCACAAAGACTGGGCTTTGGAACAAGAGCAGTTTGCCAAGCATCCAGAAAAGATGAACGACGACAAGAATTATGCCTTTACGAAGCGACTGCTGATGAAGGAAGATCATCTGGGTTCGGACAACGGACTGCCTGAGATGTATCTGATGAACGTGCTTCTCGACATCAATACCCGTGATCCGCTGGTTCAGGAACTGACTCTGCTGGCTGCCTTGTGGAAGAAGGACATCGGTATGTTCTGGCCTCGATTCTTCAACTATGCTACCCTTCATCAGGGTGAGCGTATGCCCAAGCATTATCAGGAGGCAGCCTATCTTTATGGCCATTTGGAACATCAGGTCGATATCAGCAATATGCCTTTTGACGCTGATGTGGTGAAGAACTATAAAGATTTTATGGAACTGGCACAGCGTTGTGGAGGCATGTCGGAAGAGCAGATGAAGCCCATCTTCTATCCCAAGTTCGGCAAGACGTTTTACTATGAATATTTCTTAATCCGAAATCAAAAGATTTACTAATGAAACAACTCCTTTATTCCATAATGGCACTGGCACTGGTGGCATGCCACTCGGCCAGCGTTCCTGATAACTTCAAACAGTCGGATAAACTGCCAGACATCTATCCCGACTATACGGATGTGACTATTCCCGTGAATATTGCCCCGCTGACGTTTATGATGAATGATGAGTCAGAAGAAGTGGTTGCTCGTCTTTCTTTTGGTGATGATGAGATGGTGCTTGGGGGTGATAAGATACAGCCCGATATGGACGACTGGCGCGAAATGCTGGCTCAGGCCAAAGGACAGGATATTACGGTTCAGGTTTTCAGTCGCCAGGGTGAGCAGTGGACTGGCTATAAGCCCTTTGCTCTTCATGTGTCGCCTGACAGCATTGATCCTTGGATGAGTTATCGACTGATATCACCCTCATACGTCACCTATGAAGAACTGACTTTGAACCAGCGTTGTCTGGAAAACTATGAGGAACGGGTGATGGTGGATAATATGCTTTGTTGCACTGAAGAGAATGGACAGTGCGTCAACTGTCACAACTATCAGCAATATAATCCCGACCGCATGCTCTTTCATGCACGTCAGAATATGGGTGGCACCGTGGTGGCCTATGATGGAGAGTTGAGGAAAATCAACATGCGTAATGACTCTATCCTTTCAGCAGGTGTTTATCCCACCTGGCATCCTTGGTTGCCATTGGTCGTATTCTCAACGAACCATACAGGACAGAGTTTCCACACGGCCCATCATAATAAAATTGAGGTGTTCGATTCGGCCAGCGACCTCATTGCCTATGATGCTAAGAAGAATCAGGTGACGAACATAGAGAACGATACCGAGGAGTTTGAAATCTATCCCTTCTGGGCTCCCGATGGTAAGACGTTGTATTATTGCAGCGCCCACTTCGTTTACAACGACTCACTGGAGCATGAAACCGACGTTATCATGAGAGCCAAGGAGTTTAAGTATTGTATTTATAAGAAGAGTTTTGACCCAGAGACAATGGCCTTTGGTCCCCGTCAGATGGTGTTCAATGCCGACTCTCTCGACAAGAGTGCCACGTTGCCTCGTATATCTCCCGATGGACGATTCCTCGTTTTTACCCTGGGTAACTATGGCTGCTTCCATATTTGGCATCATGAGGCCGACCTTTGGATGATGGACTTGACCACTGGTGAGTGTGGTAGGATGAACGGTATTAATTCCGATGATACGGAGAGTTATCATTCATGGTCGAGCAACGGACGTTGGCTCGTAGTGAGCAGCAGACGAGAGGATGGCAACTTCACGCGTCCCTTCATTGCACATGTTGATGAGCAGGGGCAAAGTACTAAGGCCTTTGTTTTGCCTCAGGCCGATCCGGAGTATCATCGTCAGTTCATGAAGAGCTATAACATCCCAGAGTTTATGCGTGGTCCCGTGAAGTACGATCCTCAGGACTTCGCCAAGATTCTGCGCGAGGAAGAGGGACAGCCTGTGCAATATGTGCAGAAACTCTCTAAATGAGGCACCAGAAAAAAGTATTAAGAGATGACGAGAGAGGAACGTTATAAAACAGTGTTGGCGTATTTCCGTAAGGAGATGCCAGAGGTTACTACCGAATTGGATTTCGGAAGTGTGTTCCAGTTGTTGGTGGCTGTGGTGCTCAGTGCCCAGTGTACGGACAAACGAGTGAACCTAGTGACGCCAGAACTCTTCCGTCGTTATCCTGATGCTAAGACGATGGCACAGGCTGAGCCAGAGGATGTGCTGGAATATGTGAGTAGCGTGAGTTATCCCAACTCGAAGGCCAAGCACCTCGTTGAGTTGTCACGCATGTTGATAGAACGTTTTGATGGTGAAGTGCCTGGCGATATGAATCAGTTGTTGGATTTACCTGGAGTAGGGCGCAAGACTGCTAACGTCATTCAGGCTGTTGCTTTCGGTCAGGCTGCGATGCCTGTTGATACTCACGTCTTTCGTGTGAGCCATCGTTTGGGACTCGTGTCGAAAACCGACAATACGCCATTCAAGGTAGAACAGACGTTGAAGAAGCATATTCCTGAAAATGAGGTGTCATTGGCGCATCATTGGCTGTTGCTTCATGGCCGCTATGTGTGTACCTCTCGCAAGCCCCATTGTGAAAAATGTGCTTTGGAGTCGGTATGCCCTAAGATGATGGAAAACTCAAGATTAGAACATTAATATGATAACATTCCCTATAGCAAAAATCAATTTGGGGCTGAACGTTGTAGAGCGTCGCCCTGATGGATATCATAATCTGGAGACAGTGTTCTTTCCTGTTCAACTGAAAGACGCGCTTGAGGTACAGGTGATGGATGAGGCTTTTCCTTCGCCCTATGATTGTGACTTGAAGGTGACAAACATTGATATCGAGGGTGATGAACAGCGTAATCTGGTGGTGAGGGCCTATAACCTCCTGAAGCAGGACTTCCCCCAGATGCCTCGTGTGCATGCCCATCTTTATAAAGCTATTCCTACACAGGCGGGTATGGGCGGCGGTTCGAGTGACTGTGCTGCTATGCTCTTACTGCTCAATGATATGTTTTCTTTAGGACTCACTCAGCAGCAGTTGATAGACTATGCTGCCAAACTGGGTGCCGACTGTCCCATCTTTATTTTGAATCGTCCCGCTTATGCCGAGGGTATTGGCGAACGCCTGCAAGCCATTGACCTTAGTTTGAAGGGTTACTTCTTGGCAGTTGTGCGTCCCAATATTCCAGTTCCCACCAAGGAGGCTTTCTCACGCATTGTGCCCCACAAACCTGCGAAGAACTGCTTAGAGGTGGTGCGCCAACCTATTGAAACGTGGCGTGAGGAACTGGTGAACGACTTCGAGGAGAGCGTCTTTGCCTTGCATCCCGAGATAGGAGCAGTGAAACAGCGTCTTTATAAACTTGGCGCCGCCTATGCAGCAATGAGTGGTAGCGGTAGCGCGCTGTTTGGCATCTTTAAGGAAAAGCCTACGTTGGAAGGTGAGTTTGAGGGAATGTATAAAGAAGTGCTTTCTTTGTAACCCCAAACAAAAGATTATCAAGATAGAAAAGACGAGAAAAAATAAGGAGGCTTACTCAGCCTCCTTTTCTTGTTCGTTGTCGTTGGTGTAGAACCCAGACATATCTATTGTCTGAAATTGAAAATCATGATCGCCCAGGAATCTGACATCGTAATGCACTTTTCCGTCTTTCGACTGCGTATAGAGCTTTTTCATTTTCAGGAACTGCTTTTCGAGTTTTGCACGCTTGGGGTGAGCCACCACGATGCAAGTGCGATTTGCTAAGCCCTGAGCCTTGAGATAGTCGCGCAACTGCTGTGAATAGAGTTGGCGCACATCCAGCTCCTTATGCTTTTTCTCTACCCATACATTGTTCAGTTCCTGAACATTGGTAAAGTAGATGATAGAATCATTAAACGATGCTGCGAACCCATAGATATACATCTTGGGCGTGGCAATCTTCTTGGCATTAGTTGTTGTGGCTACTCCCAGTGCCACAATCGTCATCAATAAAATAGCAATCTGTTTCAATATCTTATTATTTTTTATTGTCCTAAATATGATTTCAGCAACTTGTTGTTTGTTGTGGTGCGCAGGTGACGAATGGCCTTCTCCTTAATCTGCCTGACACGTTCGCGAGTCAAGTTGAATTTGCTACCAATCTCTTCGAGCGTCATTTCCGGCTGGTTAATGCCAAAGAATGCTTCAATGATGTTGCGCTCACGTTCATTAAGACCTTCAAGGGCCTTGTTGATTTCCATCCTGAGCGACTCAACCACCAGTTGCATGTCTGTATCAGGCACACTGTCGTTCACCAGTACGTCAAGCAGCGAGTTATCCTCACTCTCTGTGAAAGGTGCGTCCACCGACACATGTTTGCCGCTGATGTTGATAGCCTCGTCAATCTTGTCTTCAGGCAGGTCGATACGCTCTGATATCTCCTCCACAGAGGGTCGGCGCTCGTTTTCCTGCTCAAAGCGACTCAGCACACGATTGATCTTGTTGACAGAGCCCACCTGGTTGAGGGGCAGTCGCACAATTCTGCTTTGTTCAGCGATGGCCTGCAGAATGGCCTGTCTGATCCACCACACGGCATAGGATATAAACTTGAATCCACGGGTCTCGTCGAATTTCTCGGCGGCCTTGATGAGACCAACGTTACCCTCGTTGATGAGGTCGGGTAGGGATAACCCCTGGTTTTGGTATTGCTTCGCCACACTGACCACGAACCTCAGGTTGGCTTTGGTCAGTCTTTCCAGCGCTTTTTGGTCACCCTTTCTGATGCGGGCAGCCAGTTCCACTTCTTCCTCAATGGAAATCAATTCTTCTTTACTGATTTCCTGAAGGTACTTCTCAAGAGCTTCGCTCTCTCGGTTGGTAATAGATTTGGTAATCTTTAGTTGTCTCATTGTGGGTTGTAGTTTACAGTTTCCGTAAAGTTTACGGTTTTACCGTGTTGTAGTTTTCAGTCTTTCCGTGCAAAGGTAAGGTAAAAAGATGAAACAACCAAAAAAAAATCGCAGATTCTCACTATTAAAGCAAGAATCTGCGTAAATTTTATTAGTCATTCTGCAATTGAACCACGAAATAGCCACGTTTGCCAGTAGGATAGAGACCCTTGATAATGAGCACGGGCTCCTTCGAAGTCGATGCTTCCTTCACGGCATCCTGCAGGTCTTCGATGGTCTTCATTGCCTCGTCGTTGACGCGCTGTATGATGAATCCCTTAGGCACACCAGCCTCCTTCATCTTACCAGCATTAACCTTGATAACCTCCAAGCCGAATGAAATCTCCAACTGTTCCTTCTGTGCCTTGGATATCTCACGGAAATCAGCTCCCAATACGTCAAGGTCTGCATTCTTCACCACCTTTGTGTTGCCCTGCTCATTGCGCAGTGTCACGGTCTTGCTCTGCTTCTTCTTATTGTGCAGATAGGTCAGTGTCACCTTATCGCCAGGACGCTTCTGTGCAATGATGCCAGAGAGGTCACCAAACTTTGTCAGCTTCTGGCCGTCCACCTCTGTGATGACGTCGCCCTTTTCGATGCCAGCCTCAGAAGCGGCACTGCCGTCAACAACCTCAGCCACGTAAATACCTTCCATTGTGCCGTAGTCCACTTCCTTGCCTTCTTCCTTCTCACGGTCCACCTGAGCCTTCACATCGCTGCCGGTGATACCAATCATTGCGCGCTGAACGGTGCCGAACTTCTTCAGGTCCTCAACAACCTTGTTCATCATTGTTGTGGGAATGGCGAAACCATATCCGCTGTACGAGCCAGTCTGAGAGTAGAGCATGGCGTTGATGCCTATCAACTCACCGTTAGTGTTGACGAGAGCACCGCCAGAGTTACCAGCGTTGATGGCAGCATCGGTTTGGATGAAGCTCTCTACGCCGTTGGCACCCAGTGTGCGTGCCTTGGCCGAGATGATACCTGCGGTCACCGTGTTGTTCAGTCCTAAGGGGTTGCCGATAGCCAATACCCATTCACCCACCTTCACGTTGTCACTGTTGGCAATGCGGATAGCAGGCAGGTTCTTACCGTCAATCTTGATCAGAGCCAGGTCTGTCGTTTTGTCAGCACCGATGATGCGAGCTGAATATTCCTTGCTGTCGCTCAGGGTTACGGTCAGTTCGTCAGCACCATCCACCACGTGGTTGTTGGTCACGATATAGCCATCGGTCGAGATGATGACACCCGAACCGGTTGCTGTGCGCTTTGGGGTCTGCACCTGCTGTTTGCGAGTACCTCCCTGACCGCGCTGTCCGCGTCCGAAGAATCCGCCGAAGGGATCGCTGAAGAAATCATCGAAGGGGTCGCTCTGCACCTCTACGGTCTGAATCTTTGAGTTTTGTACATATTTAATGTGTACCACAGTGGGTAGAGCTTTTTCTGCTGCATAGGTCAGGTCCACAGGCTGCACTGCTGTGGCTGTTGACATCTCTTGAACTTCAGGTTCTTTGGGTTCTGCCTTGATTTCGCAGAAAGTTGCTACCGAGAAAACAATGGCCGTTACACTAAGTGCTGACACGGCATAATTTGCAATCTTTTTCATATCCTTTGATGTTTTGTTAATAATTCCTTTTCGTTTGCAATTCTTTGATGCAAATATAGGCTCAAAGTTTATGAAACTGACAGATTGTCGGTTATTTTTCTCGCATTTTAACATTTGACGCCCGCTGTTTAAAATCCGTTGACGTCAGGCTGTCATATTTTTGCATTTGTTTAAGATGCAAAAAAATGTTACCTATAACGGCAGTGCCAAGACAAAGCGGGCACCAGGGGTGTAGGTCGTGTCGAGTGTGATGTCACCTTTCATATGACGAGCCAGCGCGCGGGCGATAGACAGACCGATGCCTGTGCCGTCGGAATACTCGTCCAATTGCACAAACTCTGTAAATATGTTCTCAGCCTGCTCTGTCGGCACGCCAATACCAGTGTCCTCAACTGAGAATATAACCATCTTGCCTTGTTTGCTCACCTTGAGGGCAACATGCTCCTTGTGACCGGCTTCCTTGTGTTCCTTAAAGGCCAGCGGGTGGGTGAACTTCATTGCATTGTCAAGCAGCAGCATCAGCGCTTTGACTGCCGCCTTCTGGTTGGTGGTTAGCGTCAGTTGTTCTGCATTATCGTCAATCTGCAATTCAAATTCCAAGTGGTCCGCCTTACGAATCTCACTCTGCTTAATGGCCATCTGAGCCACCTCTTCTGCACTTACCTTGTCATTGCATTCAATATCAGCATCACTGTTTACCAGACTCAGATCAAGCATCTTATCTACCAAGTGAGTGATGCGCTCGCTGTTGTCCACAATCTTCTTGCTGATAGATTGCAATTCGTTGTTGTCAATCTCGATGTTGGGGTCGGCCAATACTTGTGTGAAGCCCGAAAGCACATTCAAAGGTGTACGCACCTCATGAGAAATCTGCTGGATGAACTTGGTTTTCATTCTGCTTGACTCCTCGGCCCTCATGTTGGCTTCCATCAATTGTCGGTTGGTCTCGTTGAGCTTTTTGAAAGCCTTGCGACGCTGAATAGCATGGATATGGAAGAAGATGACGATGATGATCAGCACAATGCCCACTGTGAAGAGACGTTGCTGTGACAGCTCAGCCCTTTGCTCGGCAATCTGTCGCTCTTTACCTTCCGTGTCATAGACAGTGGCCAGAAGGTCGGCATCACTGATCTTCTGACGTACCAGTGCTGTGTCGAAATACTGAGCCACCAGTGCGGCAACAGCAAGGGCCGAATCGCGATTACCTGCCAGCATGTTTGCCCTGAACTTTGGAAGGATATATCGTCCAATGTTTTCTATATCAGCGTTATAACCGCTTTGCTTCAAGTATTCCTCCAGTTTTGTGTAGTTGCGAGCCGCCTCATCATAGCGATGTGTCAGCATCAGGTATTCGTTGCTGGCAATGATGCTGCCCAGCTGTTGTGCCATTTGGGTGGAACGGTATTCAGAAAAGGCACGCTCAGCCTCGTCGGTATGTCCCAATGCATGAGCCAGCAAAGCCTTACTGTAGTTGATTTCGGCCTTCATCTCGTCAACGAAAACCGAGTCGCTCTTGGGGTGATTCTTTGCTTCGATAAAGAGAGTGTCCTGACGAAGCAACCATGGTTTGGCCTCGTCGTAGCGTCCTGTGCGAATCAACTCCTTGGCGATGGCGTTCATCGTTTTCTGGCACTCACGCAGGTCAAGGGGATCATGATAGGTGGCCAGACGCTGATGGATGGCCTGCAACGACTTCTCGAAACTTTTCATGGCAGCATCGGTCTGATCCAGATAGAGTTGACATTCACCAATCATCTGGGCAATGTCGTGATGGTCGGTAAACGTGTCATATCCCACCTGACGGAGTTTGCGGTCGGCATTCTGCACCACGCGAAGGGCGCGGTCATAGCGACGCATGTCGCACAGCAGTCGCATATAGTCCTTGCAAGTATATATATAGCATTCCAGGTCAGCCTGACGCTGCAGGTCCTTTGCTGTGACGTGGGCCAACTTATAGTATTTGCTCAGTGCGGTGCGGTGTTTGCCCATCAGGTTATAGGCAATGGAGCTATAGAATATGGCCCTCACTTCCGACAGGTCTCCTGTACGCTCAAAGCTGTCCGTTAGTTCCAACAGACGATCATATTCGCGTGCATCGCCAATGGCATTGACGATAGAGTCGGCCGTGTTATAGCCGTCATTATCTTCCTCAGCGGGATTTTTCGGTGCAGTACAACTGCCCCATGTCATCATTCCTACTGCTATTGTCAGGATGATAACGGATAGGCCTATGGTAAGCCCTGAATATGGTTTCTTATTTTGTTCTGTAGATAGTCTTGACATAGTGAATTTAATTGCGCATTTTCCTCGTTTTTCAACAAAGACGCTGCAAAATTACTACTTTTTTTTTATTTTCTGCTCTTTTTCAGAAGGAAAATGGTTTTAGATGCAAAAAAAAGGGGACTGCAGATGCAGCCCCCATGAGAATGATATAATTCTTGTTACACCTTATTTAATATGGAGCATGAGCCCAAAGGCGTCATTCTATTTGCGTTTGAAGGGTAGGATGGGGGGCAGTTTCTGCCATTTACCATTTGAAGGCACCTTAATGGTAGAACCTTTGCCCTGACGCAGCACGAAGATGCTGTCGTTCTGACGAGTCAGTGTGGCCTCCAGATCTTCGCTGCCATAGTCGTTCACCATCTGGAGCATTGCTTTCTTACCTTTAACCTCAGCGCTGACGATGGGCCAGCAAAAACTATTGTTGTCCTTGCCAAGGAAACCAGGCAGAGTACCTAAAAGTTCCTGACCAGGGATGATAATATCCTGTTCATAGAGGTTGATTCGGAGATAGACCCCATACTCATCATTGTGTAGAAACCCTTTATACACTTGGTTTTCGCTTTGTGCATACGATAAAGCCGTCCACAGACAGCATAGAGATAATATAAGTCGTTTCATATGAGCTATTTACTTGTCCGACCGCAAAGTTAGCAGATTTAAATCAATTATTTCTCGTAAAACTAGAAAAAAGATGCGAGTTTATTGCAGAATTAAGAAAAATTATGTTATCTTTGCAACCATAAAACAGATTGCTATGAGTAAGAAACGTTTAGCTCCAGACTATATTTTTGAGTCGAGTTGGGAGGTTTGTAATAAAGTAGGTGGTATTTACACTGTCCTTTCAACGCGAGCCAAAACTTTGCAGGAGCAATTCCCAGATAAGATTATCTTCATTGGCCCCGATTGCTGGAAAGATAATGCGTGTCCTTATTTCCGTGAGGAGCCTTCATTATTCTCTGAATGGCAGTGGACTGCCAAAGAGCAAGGCATTAAAGTGAAAGTAGGTCGCTGGACGGTGCCTGGCGAACCCATCGCCATCTTAGTGGATTTTGAGTCCTATTTCGAGCAGAAGAATGCTATCTATACTTGGCTGTGGGAGCACTATAAGGTTGATTCGCTGCATGCCTATGGTGACTATGACGAGGCCTCGATGTTCTCCTATGCCACTGCATTGGTGGTTGAGAGCCTGTATCATTGGCTTTCTTTTGAGCCCACCAAGAAGCTTCGCGACCTGAAGGTGATTTATCATGCCAACGAATGGATGTGTGGTCTCGGTGCCCTTTATATTAATAATAAGGTGCCCCAGATTGCCACCATCTTCACCACCCATGCCACCAGTATAGGTCGTTCTATTGCTGGCAACCAAAAGCCCCTCTACGATTATCTTTTTGCCTATAACGGTGATCAGATGGCCGAGGAGCTGAACATGCAGTCGAAGCACTCTATCGAGAAGCAGACCGCCTGGCATGTGGATTGCTTCACCACGGTGAGCGACATTACCGCCAACGAGTGTGTGGAGCTGCTGGACAAGCCTGTTGATGTGGTTCTGCCCAATGGTTTCGACAATAGCTTTGTGCCGAAGTCTGCTGAGTTCAATAAGAAGCGCAAGCAGGCTCGCCAGAAGATGCTTCAGATGGCCAATGCCCTGTTGGGTGAGAATCTGGATGATGATACCCTCATCGTATCGACCAGCGGACGTTATGAGTTCCGCAACAAAGGTATTGACGTGTTCGTTGAGGCAATGAACCGTTTGCTGCGTGACCGCGACCTGAAGAAGAAGGTGCTGGCCTTTATCGTTGTGCCCGGATGGGTGGGCGAGCCCCGCAAGGATCTGCAGGAGCGTCTCACATCAGGCAAGCAGTTCAGCGAGCCTCTGGAGGTGCCACAGGTGACTCACTGGTTGCACAACATGGGACACGACAACGTGCTGAACATGATGAAGTATTATGATATGCACAATCGCCACGAGGACAACGTCAAGGTCATCTTCGTACCCTGCTATATGGATGGCCAGGACGGTATCATGAACCTGTCCTACTATGACGTGGTGTTGGGCAACGACTTGTGCATCTATCCCTCTTACTACGAGCCTTGGGGCTATACGCCGCTCGAGGCTGTGGCCTTTAAGGTGCCCTGTATTACCACCGACCTGGCAGGCTTCGGCCTCTGGGCCAACAAGGAGTTCGGACACTATGGCGAGTTGGAGGACGGTGTGAAGGTGATTCACCGCACCGATTATAACTACTCTGAAGTGGCTGACTATATCAAGGACACCGTGGCTCACTTCTCGACACTGAACAAGAGTCAGGTGACCGACTGCCGCAAGAAGGCGGAGGCCTTGTCGAAGAAGGCCCTTTGGAGCGAATTCATTAAATACTATTATGAGGCCTACGACATTGCACTGCAAAAAGCCGAGGCCCGCAAAAAAGAAATAAAACAGATTACCCTTTAAAATTATAGTAATATGAAAATCAAAGCAGACTACGTAAATGCTCCTCAATGGAGAGAGTTGACTGTGAAATCTCGTCTTCCCGAGGAACTGAAGTGCCTCGACGAGATTGCTCACAATTTGTGGTGGGTATGGAACTATGAGGCCCGTGACCTGTTCCGCGACCTGGATCCAGAGCTCTATCACGATGTAAAACACAACCCTGTCATGTTGCTCGAGCGCCTGACCTTCTCTCGTAAGGAGGCTATTCTGAAGGACAAGGCTCTGATGAAGCGTATAAGCGAAGTCTATAAGTTGTTCCGTGCCTACATGGATGTAGCTCCCGACAAGAAGCGTCCTTCTGTGGCCTACTTCTCAATGGAGTATGGAATGCACTCAGCCCTGAAGATATATTCTGGTGGTCTGGGCATGCTAGCCGGCGACTATCTGAAAGAGGCTTCCGATTCTAATGTAGATATGTGTGCCATCGGCTTCCTCTATCGTTTCGGCTACTTCACACAGAGCCTCTCGATGGATGGACAGCAGATTGCCAACTACGAGGCGCAGAACTTCAACTCGCTGCCCATTGAGCGTCAGCTCGACAAGGATGGCAATCCCATGGTGGTTGATGTGCCCTATATGAACTATACCGTTCATGCCTATATCTGGCGTGTGAACGTGGGTCGTATCAAGCTCTATCTGCTCGATACTGATAATGAGATGAACTCAGAGTTCGACCGTCCTATTACCCACTCACTCTATGGTGGCGACTGGGAGAACCGCCTCAAGCAGGAGATTCTGTTGGGTATCGGTGGTGTGCTGGCTCTGAAGAAGTTGGGCATCAAGAAGGAGATCTATCACTGTAACGAGGGTCACGCAGCACTCTGCAACCTGCAGCGCCTGTGCGACTATATCGAGGAAGGTCTGACTTTCAACCAGGCTATGGAGCTGGTGCGTGCCAGCGGTCTCTATACTGTTCACACTCCCGTGCCTGCCGGTCACGATTACTTCGATGAAGGTCTCTTTGGCAAGTACATGGGAGGCTATCCCCAGAAGTTGGGCATCTCATGGGATGAGTTCATCGGCATGGGCCGTACGAACCCCGACGACCACAGCGAGAAGTTCTGTATGTCAACTTTCGCCTGCAACACCTGTCAGGAGGTCAATGGCGTGTCAAAGCTTCACGGTTGGATCAGTCAGCAGATGTTCGCCGGCATTTGGAACGGTTACTATCCTGAGGAGAACCACGTGGGCTATGTGACCAATGGTGTTCACTTCCCCACATGGGCTGCTACCGAGTGGCGTAAGGTCTATGAGAAGTACTTCGACGAGAACTTCATGTTTGACCAGTCTAACCAGAAGATATGGGAGGCTATCTATAAAGTGCCCGATGCAGAGATTTGGGAAACCCGTAAGACTCTGAAGAAGAAGCTCTTCGAATATATTAAGATTCAGTTCCGCGACACCTGGCTGAAGAACCAGGGTGATCCCTCACGTGTGGTGAAACTGATGGAGAAGTTCAACCCCGATGCCCTTGTCATCGGCTTCTGCCGCCGCTTTGCAACCTATAAGCGTGCTCACCTGCTGTTCACCGACGAGGAGCGTCTGCTTAAGATTGTCAGCAACCCTGAGCGTCCCGTAGTGTTCCTTTTTGCAGGTAAGGCCCACCCCGCCGATGGTGCTGGTCAGGGACTCATCAAGCGCATCTTTGAGATTTCTCAGCGTCCTGAGTTCCAGGGTAAGATTATCTTCCTCGAGGACTACGACTTCCTGCTGGCTCGTCGTCTGGTTTCTGGTGTGGATATCTGGATGAACACCCCGACTCGTCCTCTGGAGGCCTCTGGTACCTCTGGCGAGAAGGCCGAGATGAACGGTGTTGTCAACCTCTCTGTGAAGGACGGCTGGTGGCTGGAGGGCTATCGCGAGGGTGCCGGATGGGCTCTCACCGAGAAACGCACCTATCAGAACCAGGGCTATCAGGATCAGCTCGACGCAGCTACTATCTATTCGCTGCTTGAGAACGAGATTGTGCCTCTCTACTATGATAAGGACAAGAACGGTCTCTCTAAGGGCTGGATCAAGGTTATCAAGAACTCTATCGCCCAGATTGCACCTCACTACACCATGAAGCGTCAGCTCGACGACTACTATGACAAGTTCTATGTGAAAGAGGCTAAGCGCTTCAAGGAGATTTCTAAGGACAACAATCAGTTGGCCAAGGAGATTGCACAGTGGAAGGAATCTGTGGCTGAGCGTTGGGACGGCATTCGCGTGGTCAACTGCGAGTGGGACATCCCCGCATCGGGCCTTGAGACAGGTACCAACTATACTCTGCGCTATGTCATTGATGAGCAGGGCCTCGACGATGCTGTGGCACTCGAGAAGGTTAATGTCTATGTCGATAAGCACGGCGAGGAGCGCATCTACTCTATTGAGCCGCTGAAGATGGTAGGCCATGAGGGCAACAACTATACCTTCGAGGCTAAGCTGGCTCCCCAGCAGGCTGGTGAGTACAAGAGTGCCGTTCGCATGTATCCGAAGAACAAGAACCTGCCTCACCGTCAGGACTTCTGCTACGTGAAGTGGCTTGAGCTTCCTCAGAACGTATAATCTCACGATTATCTAAATAGTTCAAAGGACGGGCGCATCAGTATGCGTCCGTCCTTTCGTTTTCTATAGTTCATTTAGTGGGATATTCTGCTTAAAAATGTGATGAACAGTATGGATAATAAAAAAAATTATGTATATTTGCAATCTCTGCCACAGCTTGGCGTACCCTTATTGTATGTTTGCAGCAAAACTGATAGAGTATGGTTAATAATGAGAGAGGGCAAAGCCTAATAACAAAATATGTCTGGGTGGTTGAAACCATCTATAAGGCAGGAAAGATTTCGTTCAAGGAGCTGAACAAACGTTGGCTCCGTGATGAAATCAGTAGAGGTGTGGAAATTCCTAAGCGTACCTTTGATAATTGGAAATACGTCATCTTTGACATGTTTGGCATTATAATCGCCAATGAAAATCGGGGCGAGTACCGCTACTATATAGAAAATGTAGAGGACATTAGTAAGAACGGGCTTCGCTCCTGGCTTTACAATACTTTTTGCGTAAGCAATGCGCTCGCTAACAGCCAAGGCATTAAAGATCGTATCATCCTGGAGTATGTACCGTCTGGTCAAGAATACTTGCAACCCATCATTGAGGCCATGAAGGAAAACCGCGTACTTAACATCACTTATCATAGCTATTGGAAAGGCGAGGAAAATAACTTCGACGTGCAACCCTATTGTGTGAAGCTCTTCCGTCAGCGGTGGTATATGGTGGCACGAAGTACCTATTCCTATTATTATGAGCAAGGGCCTCGCATCTATGCGCTTGATCGTATTTGTAATCTTCGAACAACTGACGAGACATTTGAAATGCCCAAAGACTGGAATGCTGAGGAATATTTCGATGGCTGTTTTGGTATCATTGCCGACCAACGCCTTGAGCCTCAACCAGTGAAGTTAAAAGTATCAGCAAGCCAAGCCAACTATATTCGTGACCTGAAGATGCACGAGACGCAGGAAGAGGTTGAACGCAATGATGAATACAGCATCTTTACTTATTATCTTCGTCCGTCCTTCGACTTCCAACAGGAACTGCTATGGAATGGTGAGGATATGGAAGTGCTGGAACCTCTCTGGCTCCGTAAGGAAATAGCTGGCAAGATAAAGAGAATGTGGAACAAATATAGTGCAAGCGAGAACAAAGACAAACTTGTTTGATCTTTGTCGAGTGTAGCCTATATTATCAAAATACAAAGAGGACAAATAAATGAAAGACTTTGCAGCAATTGATTTTGAAACGGCTAACAATGAGCGTTCTTCGGTTTGTTCCGTTGGAATAGTCATTGTGCGTAATGGTGAGATAGTAGATTCGTTCTACTCCCTCATTCAGCCAGAGCCAAACTACTATAACTACTGGTGCAGCCAAGTGCACGGCCTGTGCCGAGAAGACACAGAGGAAGCCCCCGTATTTCCGAAGGTGTGGGCACAGATAGAACCACTTATCGAAGGTCTGCCCCTCGTGGCCCACAACAAACCTTTTGACGAAGGATGTCTAAGGGCTGTGTTTCGCGTTTATCAGATGGACTATCCTGACTATGAGTTCTATGATACCCTGTGCGTATCACGTCGAGTTTTCCCAGAATTACCCAATCATCAGCTTCATACTGTTGCAGCAGAGTGTGGTTATCAACTAGAAAACCATCACCATGCACTCGCAGACGCAGAAGCTTGTGCCTGGATTGCAAGAGAAATATTGTAGTTTTCAACTTATCCAGATTACATTATCATCACTATATATTAAGAAAAGAAAAAAGGTATTATGAATAATATGAGTTTTGCAATAGAACCTGCAGTATTGGTAGATATTCACCAGGAATCAAAAAAGGATTTCGTTCAAGGTGTAAAGAAGGACGAGCATTCGTTATCTGACAATTCGCATAGTCCCGATGTAATCCAAGAGGAGAAATGTCATGTGCTGAAATACAAAGTTCATGGTCCAAGACAAGAACTGTTCCATTACGCTAATGTTGACAAGTTTATCAGAGATTTTTACCTTCCAAAATACAAGGAGGAAAGAATGTCTGCTAAACTTTTGGAAGAAATCAATGAAAGACTGTCCAATACAAAGTTGGATGTTGTCACACAAGATGTTGATGAATCTGGCGAGGCTTCAGTCTATGCGAAATATTTGCCCCAAGGATTTGATTCTTGGGAAGACTATTTGAAAACTGTATTTTGATATCACCCCTAAGCGCACCAAGCGCACAAACGGACAGGTACTGACACCAGACATGTCTATAACTATGACCACACGGTCACACACTACTACCCCGTTCTATAACGGAGCGAAGGAAATACAAGAGCAGTACATGCGCATGTTTCAGTTTGATTACAAGAAAGCATGCTGCTCTGCAAGTGATTTTGAGTTTGAGAAGTTGGACTAATTGAAAACTATATATATGGCAGAAAATGCAATTGAACTAAAATCGGTAAGCGAACTTCTTGGAATGAAATTCTTTATTCCATCGTATCAACGAGGATACAGATGGACGGAGCAACAAGTCAAGGATTTGCTGGAGGACATTTGGGAGTTTTCTCAAAAGAACGACAAACGCAATGGCGAATTCTATTGTCTACAACCATTGGTTGTAAAGAGCAGAGAAGAAGATGTACTTACCCAAATAAAAACAGCAAACACCATTGAAGAAGTTAAAACGTTACTAAAGGGTTCTTGGGAAGTTATTGATGGTCAACAGCGATTAACGACGATATTCATAATATTGTTCATCTTGAATTGTGAAGGAGATAAGCAATATACACTATCCTATGAAACAAGGAATGATTTCGGAGAGTTTCTTGACAGAATTATTGGAATTGATTATAGTTCAATCAATAATAATGAGGAAGCAAATGCTGAGTTTAAGAATATTGCTGATAGTCAGATAGAAAAGAATTGGGACAACATAGATTTCTATCATGTTTTTGTTGCATATATAAGCATAAAGAAATGGTTTGGAAACGATGAAGGAAAAAAATCTAAATTCAAAGAAGCCTTACTCAACAATGTAGAATTCATTTGGTATGAAACCGACGAAGCATATCCAATAAAAGTTTTCACACGCCTGAATATTGGAAAGATTTCACTAACTAATGCCGAACTTATCAAAGCATTGTTCCTAAATCGTTCAAATTTTAGCACTGAAGCCAGCGACCATTTACGTTTACGCCAACAAGAGATTGCCAGCGAGTGGGATAGCATTGAATACACATTGCAAAATGATGAGTTTTGGTTGTTCCTTCACGAAAATGGTTACGACCGACCAACACGAATCGACTTCATTTTCAATTTGATATGTGAGCAAGACTCTTGTAAACTATTCAGGAGAGAGAATAGTGAAGAGGAGATTGATAAACAAAAGATGGAAGTGGCTATTGGCATTGACGAGTACAGGACATTCCGCTATTTCTATGAATATTTCAAAAGCGAAAACACAGAAAATGCTAAAAAACACAAAGTAGAAACTTGTTGGACGGAAGTAAAAAAATACTTCCAGACATTCCAAGAGTGGTTCAACGATTTAGAGTTGTATCACTATGTGGGGTATTTGATTGAATACAATCAATCTGTTGCTGAATTGGTAAAGACATGGAAGGAATGCAGTACCAAAATTGAATTTATTGGTAAGCTAAAAACGAGCATAAAAAAAACAATAAACAATTGCAACGATTTGAATAAGCAATACGAAATAGACGGGACACCAAAGACTCAATGTCGTCCTTTGTTATTGTTACATAACATTCAAACCATAATAAATCAAAGTAGAGATTTCACGAGCAAAAAAGAGTATGAACTTCCTGTGTTCTACAAATTTCCATTTCATCTATTCAAAAAAGAGAAATGGGATGTGGAGCATATTGATTCGAACTCAGAGAACGATCTGAGAGACAAAGATTCACAAAATGAATTTTTGCTAAACATTTATCACTCTGTCAATGGTGAAATGCAAGGGAAAATCGAATCATTTGTCAATGATCCAAAGGCCGACAATTGGAATGATTTCGGTGAATATACGAAGGAAGCCAAAGATTCATTGTCAGATAAAGAAAAAAATAAGGTATGGAATTTTACGCTTTTGGATTCTACTACAAACCGCAGTTATGGCAACTCGATTTTTGCTGCTAAGCGACGTATTATCATCGGCAAAGACAGAGGTGTTGCATTGCCTATACCCAAGATCAAGAAAGAGAACAATCAAAGCAAACTAAGTATTGGAGAAGAAGAAAAAGCTAAAACCGCATTTATCCCTCTATGCACCAAGAATATTTTTTTGAAATATTACACTCCTATTTTGACCAATTACAATTATTGGATAAGACCTGACGCTCAGGCGTACAGACAAAATATTCTCGAAACATTGAAAAAGGACTTTGGCGTAATCGACTCGTCTAACAACCAAAATGAAGAAAACAATGAACAGCAATAATACAAATAAGGAAACTACCTTCTGGAAATTCCTTACAAACAATACGATAGAAATTCCAATCATACAACGCGATTATGCACAAGGACGATTAGGTAAAGAATATCTGCGCAAGAGTTTCCTTACCGATATAAAGGATGCTTTAGACAATGCTTTAAAGGATGATGGAAAAACAGAGATGAAATTAGACTTTGTTTATGGCTCGTTAGAGGATGTCAAATTGAGCCCTCTCGATGGTCAGCAACGTTTAACCACACTTTGGCTTTTGCATTGGTATATTGCATTGATGTCTGGCAATTTGAACGAAGATACTTGTAAAATACTAAAAAAGTTCACATACGAGACTCGCATTTCGTCTCGCGAGTTTTGCCAGAATCTGTGTAAGCCTGAGAACTTCAAGGATTACGAACAATATATATCTACCCAAGGAGATAGAAAGGTTGTTGAGTATATTACTAGTCGTACATGGTTCTATTCTGCTTGGAAGCAAGACCCGACAATTCAATCGATGCTCAGAATGCTTGGTGGCACTGAGATAAATGACAAAAATGGCGAAGACATCGTTGACGGATTGGAAGAATTGTTCAAGTGTCCAGAAGTATGTGAAATCAAATCGAATGAAAAATGCAAATTACTAAGAGGTTTCAAGTCATATTGGAAACTCTTAGTCGATAATGCTCCAATAGTTTTCTATCAATTGCCATTGAAAGACTTTGGCCTTTCTGACGATTTGTATATCAAAATGAACGCCCGCGGCAAACAGCTAACGAGTTTTGAAAACTTTAAGGCTGATTTGGTCGGATATATTCGCGGTGAAAAACAAAAGAATAATGAAACAGTAGATTATGAAAAGAAAACAGGTACATGGTCGTATTTATTGAGCGCAGAAAATGGCATTCCCATAAAAATGGACACAACGTGGACTAATATTTTCTGGAAGAACAAATCCAAAGACAATAAAATCGATGAAATTTACTTTGCATTCTTGAATAGGTTTTTCTTGTGTGAGTTGATTTGCCAGAAAGAAAACAATGATTATTTATATTCTGCCGAGAAGTTAGAGAAAGATAATTCAACATTCAATTATTTATATGGAAAAGAAAGCAACGATAAAAATATTGAATATGTTGGATGGGAAAAGTATGGAGATATTCCATCATCATTTTTCAATGATTTGAATACGGTATTAGACAACCATATAGAAAAATTCCAAGAATTCTTTCCGAGGTGGGCAAACGAAGACTCGCAATTTCAATTCATACCTGAATATAAGGAAGACAACACCATAACAACCCTAACGCAAAGTGAAAGAGTTGTTTTTCATGCTATCTCAAAATACTTACAAAATGGCATTTTTGACGTGGAATCATTCAAACAATGGATGCGTGTAGTGTGGAATATTGTTGAGAATGCCAACATTAATAGCATTGCTACAATGATTGGTGCAATACGCTTGATTGATGAACTTGGAGAACATTCACATAATATTTATGAGTTCTTGGCAAGTAAAGATTCGAAAATTAAGTCAGAAGCCGCAAAAGAACAAGTTAAAGAGGAAATCGCCAAAGCAAACCAAATTCTCCATGGAACACCTCGTCCTGATGGGAAATTGTGGAAAGAAGTAATCATCGAAGCCGAAAACTACAAATTCTTCAAAGGGGCGATTCGCTTTTTGTTTACAGTTGATTGGAATGACTTTGATACAAAATGGAAAAATGCTCAGAAGTATTTTGATGAGAACGGTGTGAAAGATTGTTTAGACAAAAAATACAGAACAGAAGCAATCTTACTTAAAGCCGTTTTATATCATGTTAAGGATTTTGAGAAGTACATTGAACCACAAAAGTTTGTACTTGACAACGCGGCATCCACATGGAAAAAGAACATTCTTTTGGAGCAAGGATGGGAAAAAGCTGTTCATGAAATACTAATGGGAAACCTTGCTGTCACGGAAAGAAACGAAGATTGTTTGATGTATAGAGATCTATACATGACAGACTTACTAAATTATGTTGCGAATGAACAAATTGGCAGCCGTATTCGTTGGCATCATGGTCATAGAACAGTTTATCCACCTCGGTACGATGGAATCATGTTAGATGATGAAAATCGAGATAAGCCATTTTACCGCAACAGAATTCTGGCTTCTCTGCCCAATATTACATCTAGTCAAAGGATAAAAGATAAGCCTTTCTACAAAGGTTGGGACATCAATTTTATCTATTCAAAAGATGGAAGCTCTTATGTTTTTCAGTGGAACACGGATGAAAATGTGTATTTAATTGAAAATAACGAGAGAAAGGAAAAAGCAGATGGCACAGACTACTGCGTTTCTGTCGAAGGCATAAAAGATTCGGAAGATTTTATACAAAAACTTGACAATCTTATCAATCAAGTAAGGCAAAACGAACAATAGCACATACTAACCTACATCTCCAACTCCGCCCACTACAAAAAGATGCTCTCACGAGTGCAATCCGTGAAGCATACTCTTTGGATTGATAAAGACTTCTGTCCAGACCCCATCGCGTAATTTTATCAAAAATATCATTTTTCTTTGACCTCTGCCACGAGTTGGCGGAGGTCTTTGTTTTCTTTGCATCATAAAATCAAAAGTGATTATTATGGATTCTTCAGAATACACAAGATTAGATTACAAAACGGTTAACAATTTTTTTCCCAAAGGACAAGTGTCTATTTTGGCAGCAGGACCAGGAGTGGGTAAAACAGTGTTTGCTACCCAAATTGCAAACCAGTTTTGCCGTCATGGAGAGAATACCCTATATTTCTGTTTGGAATACGACTCTAGAGTGATTATTAATCATTTGGATCCTGTTGGGAATGGCAATGTCAGATGCTGTATCACCGATATTCCTCGTATTTCATTAGAGGATATTCTACTTGCCATAAAG
>CACYNE010000009.1 GCA_902775605.1 uncultured Prevotellaceae bacterium | reverse complement strand
CTGCTGATCACTTATCAAGGCAAATAACATGAGAATTGAGACAGCAATGAATCATAATCAAAATGACGGGCTCCTGAAAATGATCAGAAGAACCGACCCTATGATCTCTATGATCTTTCAAGATGATGCAGAATAAGACGATGGTGAGCACCAATCGTCTGCATTATGCCGTCCATGGGCGCACGGCAGCGGAACTGATTGTGGATAGAGCGGACGCAGAAAAGGAACATATGGGACTTACCACTTGGGAAAACGCTCCTGACGGGAAGATTGTCAAGACGGATGTGTCGATAGCCAAGAATTATCTGAAAGAGCTGGAACTGGCGGACATGGGACAATTGGTGAATGGTGTGCTTGAATTGGCAGAGCGTATGGCTAAGCGCCACATCCCAATGACAATGGAGGATTGGGCCAAACAGATAGACACCATCTTAGCGGCTGGTGGCAATGAGGTACTTCAGACAGCAGGGAGAGTGTCTGCTGAAGAAGCAAAAGAACATGCAGAAACAGAGTTCGAGAAATATCGCATTGTTCAAGACCGTCTGTTCCAAAGCGACTTTGACAAATATCTGGGCGAATTGCCTTTTGATGGCGAATAATTGGCAAAGCATTTGGAGAATTCAGATAAATTGATTATCTTTCTTGCGTCCCGATGGTAGCAAGCGAGCGGAGCTCGAGCGGATAGCAATTTATTGCAGAACGTGGTATTGAGTACGGTCTCCAATTCGTAACCCTGTTTTTCCTCAATTCCCCAAACGGCCTTTATTTAAAGAAATCCTGCGAATTCTCGCAAAGTTACAAAAGAAATTGAAACTTGGCATTGAAAATCCATATAAATGTGGATTGTACGGAATGTTGGATATTTGTACCTTTGCACCCGCAAAACAACACAAAAATTTAAGATAAATGAAAAAACAATTATTTTTTTCAGCGTTATTCCCACTCTGCACCTTGGCAGAGGGGGTAGGAGAAGTGGGCGATACAGCCATCGCCAGCCATTACAATGTGGAAGAACTGACCGTGGTAGGCTTCAAACAAGATGCCCCGAACAAGGAGGCCCTTTCCATCACCAGCTTGTCGGCCGCCAATATCCGCCAGGCCGAGATGACCAGTGTCAAGGATCTGGGTTACATCGTGCCTAACTTCTTTATCCCCGAGTATGGCACCCGCCAGAACTCACCCGTGTTTGTGCGCGGCGTGGGTTCCAAGACCAACGGCCCCACCGTGGGCTTCTATGTGGACGGTGTGCCCCACATGGAACGCTCAGCCTTTGATGATGATCTGTTTGACGTGTCAACCCTTGAGGTGCTACGTGGTCCACAGGGCACCCTTTATGGCCGCAACTGCATTGGTGGCATTATCAATGCCTATACCCGTTCACCATTTGATTATCAAGGTGCGCGCGTGAAGGTGGGCGCTGGCAGTTATGGCGATGCCGTGGTGAATGCCAGCTATTATCACCAGGCGAGCGACAAGCTGGGCTTTGCAGTGAATGGCAGTTATCACCATAACGATGGTTACTTCCGTAACTCGTATGATAACAGCAAGATAGATAAGTTTAATGAAGGCTTTGTGCGCGGCAGGGTGTTCTGGAAACCCACCGAGCGCTGGACCCTGGTGGCAGACCTGAGCTATCGTAACAGCGACCAAGGCGGCTATCCGTACGCCACCTATGACCCAGAGACCAGGAAGACGGGCGACATTAACTATAACCGCTACAGCTCTTACCTGCGCCAGTTGACCACGGTGGGCCTGAATGCCCGTTACGAGGGTAGGGGCTTCAGCTTCAACAGCCAGACTGCCTATCAGTATATTGACGACCTTCAGGGCATCGACCAGGACTTTACGAGTATGGACCTCTATTGGGTGCAGCAGAAGGTTCGCCAGAACATATTCAGCGAAGAGCTGACCGTGAAATCGACCAACGACAGCTGGTATCAGTGGATGGTGGGTGCCTTCTTCTTTTCTGATGGTTATAAGAAGTCGCTCTACACCACTTATATCTCGCAGAATTACTGCATGCCCAGGTTCTATGATTCTCCCACCACTGGCGTGTCACTCTATCATCAGTCATCGTTCCGCATCGTTGACGGCCTGAAGGCACAGCTCGGCCTGCGCTTTGACTATGAGCATGCCAAGGAAGACTATACCTCGTATATGACCTCGTCGGCATGGGACAGAACGCTGGGAACCCCTGCTGATGTGTATAGCAGCAAGTTGAACTTCACCCAGCTGACGCCGAAGTTTGCGTTGGAATATGCCTTTGCCGAGGACCAGTTGCTCTATGCCTCGGTGGCCCGTGGCTATAAGACCGGCGGCTTTAACTCCACCTTCCAGCAGGACGACGAGCGTACCTTTGATCCTGAGTATAACTGGAACTATGAGGTGGGCGTCAAGGCGTCAAACAGGAACCACTCGCTACAGGCCGACCTCACCCTGTTTTATGTGGACTGGCGTCATCAGCAGATCACACAGACCGTGCCCGGCCTTGGCAATATCACCCGCAACGCTGGCCATTCAGACAGCAAGGGCGTGGAACTGGGCATTACGGCCCGCCCCGTGCAGCCCCTCACGCTGCGCATGACCTATGGCTATACCTACGCCCATTTCCTGGACTATGAGCGCAGTGCCACTGTCAGCTATACCGGCAAGATGCTGCCTCTGGTGCCCCGCCACACGCTGTCGCTCCGTGGCAGTTACACCATCGTGCCCACCCATTCGGTGGTTGACCGCCTGGTGCTGAGTGTGGGTGCCAACGGCATGGGTAAGATATACTGGAACGAGGACAATGAGGTGTATCAGCCCTTCTATGCCCTGCTGGATGCCAAGGTGAGTGCCACTTGCGGTCGCCTGACATGGGAGGTGTGGGGCAAGAACCTGACCAACACCGACTACCTGACTTATTATTTCAAGACCAATATCGGCTATGGCCAGCAGGGACGTCCTGCCAGCTTTGGCACCTCGCTGATTCTTGACCTATAAAAAATCATATAAAACATCATCATGCAAGAACGCTTTGTCGTAGTTATTGGTGCCGGCCTCACGGGCCTCACCACAGCCTTTCATCTGAAAAGGAAGGGATATCAAGTGCTCGTACTGGAGAAGCAGGACCGTGTGGGCGGACAGATACAGACCCATACGCAGGACGGCTTCACCTTTGAGAGTGGTCCTAACACGGGAGTGGTGTCCTTTCCCGAGGTGGCCGAGCTGTTTCAGGCCCTCGACGGCCGCTGTCAGATAGAGATAGCGCGCAAGTCGTCAAAGCGCCGCTTGATATGGAAGGGCAAGCGCTTTCATGCACTGCCCTCCGGTCCGCTGCAGGCTGTCACCACGCCCCTGTTCACCCTGAAGGACAAGTTTCGCATTCTGGGTGAGCCTTGGCGCAAACGGGGACAGAACCCCGACGAATCGGTAGGTTCGCTGGCACAGCGACGCCTGGGCCGTTCGTTCTATGATTATGCCGTGGATCCCTTCGTGTCGGGCGTCTATGCCGGCGATCCCATGAAGCTGATCACCCGTTATGCCCTGCCCAAGCTCTATCGTCTGGAGGCCAACTACGGCAGTTTCGTGCGTGGTGCAATGGCAAAGCGTAAGGAGCCGAAGAGCGAGCGAGACCGTCTGGCCACCAGAAAGGTGTTCTCGTCACTGGGCGGACTGCAGAATATGGTCGATGCACTGGCACAGGATCTGGACATCGTGACTGGTGCGCGTGATATCCAGGTGCATCCTGCAGGCAATCACACCTGGCGTGTCACCTATAACGGCGATGCCAATCAGGTGCTCTGTCATCATGTGGTCACCACTGTGGGTGCCTACGCCCTGCCTGCCCTGCTGCCCTTCATCCCCGAGGGACTGATGCAGCCCATCAGTTCACTCTATTATGCGCCCGTCATCCAGGTGTGTGTGGGTGTTCGTAATGCCAAGGGACATACGGTGCCTGCCTTCGGCGGACTGGTGCCGAGCAAGGAAGGGAAGCAGGTACTGGGCATACTGTTCCCCTCGGAGTGCTTCGTGCAGCGTGCCCCCGAGGGTGGTGCCCTCTATTCTTATTTCATGGGCGGTGCGCGTCATGCCGACTATATGGAGAAGAGTGATGATGAGATACGTGACCTGGTGGTCGATGCCTTTCATTCCATGCTGCATTATCCTCATGATGTGGAGCCAGACATGATACGCATCTTCCGTCATGAGCGTGCCATCCCGCAGTATGGCATCGATAGCGGTGCACGACTGGAGGCCATCTCGCTGATAGAACAGCAGTATCCGGGCCTGGTGTTGGCGGGCAACATGCGCGACGGCATCGGCATGGGTAACCGCATTTATCAAGCAGCCGAAATAGCAGAAGTCCTGAATCGTCAATGATTCAGGACTTTCTTTTTCTTATTCTTATGGACAATTGGTTGCAGTTTTCTTGGGAACTCGCTTGCTGACACCGATGGCACCGGCGGGATAGACGAGGCGGCAGAGGGGCAAATATACGAAAAAAAAACGGAAACACACGAGGATTGCGGGCATTTTTCTGCAAAGGGGACAAAAAAAAGACAGGAAAAAACTTCCTGTCTTGATGCTGGTAGGAACATTGGGACTCGAACCCAAGACCTCTTCAATGTGACTGAAGCGCTCTAAACCAACTGAGCTATGCTCCTGTGCTTGTGAACCCGAAGGGATTCAAACCCTTGACCTTCAGAACCGGAATCTGACGCTCTATTCAGCTAAGCTACGGGTCCCCTTCGTTCGTTTGCGGGTGCAAAAGTACTCATTTTTTTTGAAACGTGCAAATTTTTGGCGAATAATTTGTTGCGATTACAGATTTATTAGTAACTTTGCACGCTGAAAGCAATAGATAAATGTCTCGTAATAGTGATGGTAAATTCATATTTGTATGAATAGATTCTTTTTGTTCTGCATGTTTGTGGCTTGTCTTTTCCAGGGATGTAAGCAGAATGCTTCTACGGAGAACGGCGAGCTGGCAGATGATTCTGATTCCACAGAGATGGTTGACGACGATCCCACAGAGGACGAAACCGATGAGTTAATCTCTGAGGAGCCTATGCCTAAGGCTGCGGAAGAACTCTTTGACGACTTCTTCTTTAACTTCGCCTCGAACAAACGACTGCAAAAAGAGCGCATCGCATTCCCCCTGTTGGTTCACTCGCACGCCAAGACGGACACACTGAGCCGTGAGGACTGGCATACGGACCACTTCTTTATGCACAACGAGGAATATACGCTGATATTTGATAGCGAGGAACAGATGAGTCTGGTGCAGGACACATCGCTGGAGGAGGCTATCGTGGAAAAGATATTCCTGGGACAGGGCTTCGTTCAGCAGTATCTGTTTCGCAAGGACAACGGCCGCTGGATGCTCGTAGAGATTCACAAGCAGACGCTGTCGCTGAACCCCAACGCCTCGTTCCTGGCTTTCTATAGAAGATTTGTGTCAGACTCGGTGTTTCAGCACCAGAGCCTGAACGAAGAGATACAGTTCGTGGGTCCCGATCCCGATGATGAGTTCAACCAGATGGAGGGTGTGATTACGCCCGACTTCTGGAAAGCCTTTGCGCCCGAACTGCCACACGATACCATATATAATATAGTGTATGGCAAGAGAAAGTCGTCGGGCGCAGAGAAGATCTTCGTGATACGAGGCATATCGAACGGACAGGAGGTGGTATTGACCTTCCATCACGAGCACGACAAGTGGAAACTGACAAAACTGATGGAATGATGAACATCCGGAAAGACTATAGTCTGCTGGCGCATAACACCTTTGGTATTGACGCCCGCTGCAAGACCTTCATAGAGTATGCCTCGGTGGAAGAGGCATGCCAGGCGGTCGCAATGCTGAACGGCAAGGACGAGCCGCTGCTGATTATCGGTGGAGGCAGTAACCTGCTGCTGACGAAGGACTATGACGGCACGGTGATCCACTCGGCCATCAAGGGCCATGAGGTGGTGAGCGAGACAGACAATGAGGTGTTGCTGCGCGTGGGTAGCGGCGAGGTGTGGGACGATGTGGTGGCCATGTGCGTGAGTCGTGGCTGGCACGGCGCCGAGAACCTGTCGCTGATACCGGGCGAGGTAGGTGCCTCGGCGGTGCAGAACATTGGTGCCTATGGTGCCGAGGCTGCCGACCTGATTGTGAAGGTGGAGGCCGTAGGCATGGACGATGGTCGCGAATATGCCTTTGGCATGGAGGACTGTCGCTATGGCTATCGGCAGAGTCGCTTCAAGCAGGACTGGAAGAACCGCTATCTGATGACGTATGTCACCTATAGGCTGAAGAAGTCCTTCGAGCCCAAGTTGGACTATGGCAACATACGCGCGGAACTGGAGCGCAGGGGCATCGCACAGCCCACGGCACAGCAGTTGCGCGAGGTGATCATCGCCATCCGCGAAGAGAAACTGCCCGACCCGAAGGTGGAGGGCAATGCCGGCAGTTTCTTTATGAACCCCATCGTGGCGCGTGAGAAATACGAGCAACTGCTGGCGCAGTATCCGCAGATGCCGCACTATCATGTGGACGACGAGTGCGAAAAAATTCCCGCTGGATGGCTGATAGAGCAGTGCGGATGGAAGGGTAAGACGCTGGGAAAGGCCGGCGTACACAGCCGTCAGGCTCTGGTGCTGGTGAACCGCGGCGGGGCCAGCGGTCAGGAGGTGGTGACGCTGTGCAACACCATCCGTCAGGACGTGAAGCAGCGTTTTGACATAGATATTGAACCTGAAGTAAACATTATCTGATGAGAATAACGTTTCTTGGTACGGGAACATCGTGTGGCGTGCCGGTGATAGGCTGTCAGTGCAGGGTGTGTCAGAGTACGCACCCGAAGGACAAGCGTCTGCGCTGCTCGATACTGGTGGAGACTGAGCAGACAAGACTGCTGGTGGACGCAGGTCCCGACTTTCGCGAACAGATACTACCGCAGCCGTTTCGCAGGATTGACGGCATACTGGTAACCCATTCGCACTACGACCACGTGGGGGGAATGGATGATATCAGACCCTATTGTCAGTTCGGGCAGATTGACGTGTATGCCGACCCCATAGCCCGTAAGGGCATGCTGGAGATGCTGCCTTACTGTTTTGCCGAGAACCGCTACCCTGGTGTGCCGAAGATAGAATTGAACGAGATTCATGCCGGCAAGGCTTTCACAATAGGTGACATAGAGATATTGCCCGTAGAGGTGATGCACGGCATGATGCCCATCATGGGTTATCGTTTCGGTGCGTTTGCCTATATCACCGACATGAAGACCATTGACGACAGTCAGCTGGCACTGCTCAGAGGGGTCGATACGCTGGTGGTCAACGCCCTGCGCTTTTACAAGCCACACCACTCACACCAACTGGTGCCCGACGCCATCGACTTTGCACAGAGGGTGGGGGCCAGGCGCACGCTGCTGACGCACATGTGTCACGACATCGGACTGCACGACGAGGTGAACCAGATATTGCCCCAGGGGGTGGAACTGGCCTACGACGGACTGATACTTGAGATATAACGAAAAAAAGAGGCTGCAATGAAGAAGCCTCTTTTTTTGATGGGGTACCGCGAACACGACAGTTATCGACGGAAGATATTGAGAATGCTGCCAAAGTTATTGCGCAACTTATGGAACAGCATAAAGCCATCGTAGGCCATGACGCCATACTTGATGAACTGGGCTATCTGCTCGCCGCGCGACAGCTCCTCGTCCTTGACGGTGAGCTCTTCCCACAGGCGCTTGATCTCCTGGTTCTCCAACTCAATCACTTCGCTGAGTTGCTCCTTGCGCATCTGGATCTCTTCCAAAGAATGGTAGGGACGGATTCTTTTCTTCTTTGCCATAGTGCCGTTCTTTAGTTCAGTAATAACTTGGAGAGGTATTTCACCAGCGGACGCTCAATCCATGACTGACGCATGGCGTAAGCAATGAGCAACAGCAGTAAATAGATGCCGGCAACAACCAGCAGCGACAGATGGAGCGCCATGAACTGTGACAGCCAGACGGCAAACGAGGCCGAGGCAAACAGCAGCACAGCAGAGATGAGGACAACCAGCAGAATGGCCAATGCAAACATGGTGAGCAGGCGCACTACCTTCTCAACAACATCCAGCTTGGTGTATTCCTTGCGAAGCTCGATGTTATGCTTGACCATCTCGATGAGCTGGGTGATGGTCTCTACGTTTTTGTCGCTCGAAAGCATGATGTGCAATAGTTTGTTTTAGTCGGCTGCCTCCTCCAGGTCGTCAACCAGGTCGCCTACATCCTTGCGCTTCAACTTAATGTTGTGCTTCTTCAGGAAGTCATCTACTGTGTTTGAAATCTTCTCACGGGTATTGCTGCCCTTGTCGGGAGCAATCAGAATGCCGATGGCTGCGCCTGCGAGGGCACCACCAAGAAATGCGCCTAAATAACCTAAACCTTTCATAGTCTTTCGTTTAAATGAATATTTTTATTTATCGTCAGCAAATATACATATTTTTTGTGAAGATGAATAGAAATTCATGCGTTTTTTTTGTTAAAACGGACATATTTTGCTCATTTAACAAAGTTTAGGTGCAATTTCTTTCTATTTTTCAGGGAGATTTTGTAATTTCGCCAAAAATTTAACAGCTAAGTAATAAATAGACTATTTATGAAAAAGAACATCGTTTTGTTTGCAGGCCTTGGCCTCGCATTGTTATTCACAGGTTGTAAGTCAAGTGAGAGTGCTTATAAGAAAGCCTACGAGAAAGCTCAGGCACAGGCATCTCAGCAGGTAGAATCACCCGTTCAGCAGGTGACAGAGACTCCCGTTGTGACGCCTGTCGTGACAAAGCCCGCCAACCAGACACAGGTTGTGGACAACATGGATAACGTTACTGTTCGTCAGGAGCGTGTATCAGTTGTCAACGGTGTCGGTCTCAAGAACTATAGCGTAGTCGTTGGTTCTTTCTCAGTCATCGCCAATGCAGAGGGTCTGCAGCAGCGTCTGAAGAATGCCGGCTACAGCGCACAGATTGTGAAGAACGACGAACGTAATATGTATCGTGTGGTAGCTTCTACCTTCGACAACAAGGCTGATGCCGTTCAGAGCCGCGACCAGCTGCGTGCCACCTATCAGGACGCATGGTTGTTGTTCTACACACGATAAGCATTTACGTCAATTGGCAAGAATACTTTCCATCGACTACGGTCGTAAAAGGACAGGCCTGGCAGTCACCGATCCACTTCAACTTATTGCAGGTGGATTGGCGACTGTCTCTACTTCTGAGCTCTTTGACTGGCTGAAAAACTACATAGGCCGAGAGGATGTGGAGCGCATCGTGATTGGTGAGCCACGGCAACCCAACGGCGAGCCCAGCGAGAACTTGGCGCGTGTGCAGCAGTTTGTGAACAGATGGCGCAAGGCGGTGCCCAATGTGCCCATAGAGTATTATGACGAGCGATTCACATCGGTGCTGGCGCATCAGGTGATGCTTGACAGCGGTATTGGCAAGAAGGCCCGACAGAACAAGGGACTGGTGGACGAGATTAGTGCCACTATCATTCTGGAGGACTATATGCGCAGCCGCAAATTTTAATCTTTTATTGTTTAATCTTTAATCTCTTAGTTAAAGTGATTCTACCTATTTATATTTATGGGCAGCCTGTGCTGCGTAAGGTGGCAGAGGATATTACGCCCGATTATCCAGAACTGAAACAACTGATTGACGATATGTGGGAAACGCTCTTCCAGTCGGAAGGCATTGGATTGGCCGCGCCTCAGATAGGACGCGACATCCGTCTGGTGGTTATCGACCTGGACCCGCTGTCAGAGGATATGCCTGAGTATAAGGAGTTCCGCAAGGTGTATATCAATGCACACATCGTGGAATATGACGAGACGGAGACGGTGTCATCGGAAGAGGGCTGCCTGTCGTTGCCCGCCATCCATGAGAAGGTGGTGCGCCCCACAAGGATTCGCGTGCAGTGGATGGACGAGAACTTTGAGAGTCACGACGAATGGATTGACGGCTATCTGGCTCGCGTCATGCAGCATGAGTTCGACCATCTGGACGGCAAGATGTTTATCGACCGCATATCGCCCCTGAGAAGACAGCTTATCAAGGGAAAGCTAAAGTCCCTGACACTGGGCAGATATCGTTGCGGCTACAGAACGAAACCGGTGAGACGGTAAAAGTAAAAAGGTGAAAAAGTAAAAGGGTAAAAAGGTAAAAAAGGGATAAAGAGATGAATGGTGTTGTTCATTTTGAAATGAATGGTAAAAAGAGCATCTTCTTTTTACTTTTCTACCTTTTTACCTTCTTACCCTTACAAGCTCAGTACAATACTGACCATCTGGTGACGATAGGACGTTCGGCACTTTATTTTGAAGACTACGTCCTGTCTATTCGTTATTTCAACCAGGCCATTTCGGCCAAGCCCTATCTTTATGAACCGTGGTTCTTCAGGGGCGTGGCGAAATATTACCTGGACGATTATGCTGGGGCGGAGGGCGACTGCACCGAGGCCATCAAGCGAAATCCCTATGTGGTGAACCTCTATGAACTGAGAGGATTGGCACGTATTCAGCAAGACAAATTCAGTGAGGCCATAGATGACTATTCGAAGGCCCTGAAGTATGACCCAGAGAACCGCGGTTTCTGGACGAACCGCGTGCTGTGTCGTATTCAGAATAAGGAGTTTGAACGCGCACTGGCCGAGCTGGACACCATTCAGCAGCGCTGGAGCCAGTATGTCAAGGCCTATAATATGCGTGCGGATATCTATCTGCAGACGAAGGACACGGCACAGGCCATCAGTGTGCTGAACAAGAGTCTGGAGCTGGACCCGTATGACGGACAGACCTGGGCTGCACAGAGCATCATCAGTCTGTCGAGAGAGGAGTGGGACAGTGCCGAAGTGCAACTGAACCACGCCATCCACCTAATGCCCAAGCATGCCGGCTGTTACATTAATCGTGCCTTGGCACGTGTGAACTGCAACAACCTGCGTGGGGCCATGAGCGACTATGATATGGCACTCGACCTGGAGCCGAACAACTTTCTGGGCCACTATAACCGTGGACTGTTGCGTGCGCAGGTGGGTGATGACAACAGGGCTATCATCGACTTTGACTTTGTGCTGAGACTGGAGCCGGACAATATGCTGGCGCTGTTTAACCGTGCCGTGCTGCTGGACAAGACGGGCGACTTGAACGGTGCCATCCGCGACTATTCAAAGGTGATTGAGGAATATCCCAACTTCTGGACGGGACTGGAGTTTCGCGCAGCCTGCTATCGTCGATTAGGCATGAAGAAAGAGGCCGAGGCCGACGAGTTTACGGTGTATAAGGCGCGCCTCTATAAGCATCTCTATGGCACGCAGCCTCGTCTGGATCCCAGTCAGATACGTAAGCGCAACGATGAGGATGTAGAGAAATACAACCAGCTGGTGATGGACGATGATCAGGAGCCGGAGAGGGAGTATGCCCATGACTATCGCGGACGCGTGCAGGACCATAAGGTGGAGCAGGAGTTGCAGCCGATGTTCCTGTTGTCGTTTGAACAGCAGCAGAGTGAGGTGCGCTCGCATCATGCTTATGACCGACTGGTGGAGCAGCAGAATGAGAAGACACGGCTGCGCACCATCTTCATCAACAGTGCTTCGGCACATGTCAATGAGGAGGCTTCAAGAGGCTATTTCGCCTATATCGACTCGCTCACGGCTGCCGTCAACCGCGCACAGAGCACCAAGAAGGCGGTGAACGCCCTGCTGTATAGGGCTATCGCTTATTCCATCATACAGGATTATGATTACGCCGTAGATGATTTATCGACCTATCTGCAGGAGGATTCAACATCGGTGCTGGCACTGTGGCAACGTGCTGTGTGCCAGATGCGTATCAACCAGTTCCTGGTGTCGCAGGGCGAGAACGTGGAACTGAAGAATATCAGTGTGAAGGAGGATCTGAACAAGGCATTGAAATACAGTCCGCAGAATGCCTATCTGCTGTATAACCGAGGCACAATGTCGGCCCAGTTGGGCGACTATGCCACTGCCATTGCCGACCTGACGAAGGCGATAGCGTCAGAGCCGTATCTGGCTGAGGCTTATTACAATCGCGGACTGTGTCACCTCTACCTGAAGCATGACTCGGAAGCGGTGATGGACCTGAGCAAGGCGGGCGAGTTGGGACTGTATCAGGCCTATAGTCTCATCAAGAAGAATAGAAAGTAACGTATATGTATGCAAGAATCGGTGCTTGTTTCACGATTTTTATATTTTTTATTCTTTAATATTTCTATTTTTCATCTTTATGTTGTAACTTTGCCCTCGGTTTATGAAGACAAGTGAAAAAAAGGACAGTGTGCGCCTGGCTGCCGAGCGCATTCTGGATAATTATATGGAGATGAGTAATCATCGGAAGACGCCTGAAAGATACGCTATCCTACGGGCCGTCTATAGTATAAATGGGCACTTTACCCTTGATGAACTAGGAGAGAAGTTGGCAGCAGACTATAAGTTTCCCGTTTCGCGAGCTACACTCTATAATACGCTGAACCTGTTTCTGGAACTGCGTCTTGTCATCCGACACCGTTTCCAGGGCACTACCAAGTATGAGTCAAGCTCGGCAGGCACAGGACACTGTCACCAGATATGCACCGTGTGCGGCAAGGTCACGGAGGTGAAGGTGCCTGAAGTCACAAAGGCCATTGATGAGACGCATCTGAAGCGTTTCCGCAAGGATGGATTCTCAATCTATATCTATGGCGTCTGCTCTACATGCCAGGCAGCAATAACAAGAAAAAGAAAGAAAACTAAAGAATAAAGAAAACATGAAACAAGGTAAGGTTGACGTCCTGCTGGGACTCCAGTGGGGCGATGAAGGTAAAGGAAAGGTTGTTGATGTGCTGACACCACACTATGATGTGGTTGCTCGTTTCCAGGGTGGTCCCAATGCTGGACATACACTGGAGTTCAATGGCGAGAAGTATGTGCTTCGTTCTATCCCTTCAGGCATTTTCCAGGGTGGTAAGGTAAACATTATCGGTAATGGCGTCGTGCTGGCTCCAGACCTCTTTATGGAGGAGGCCAAGGCACTGGAGGCCACTGGTCACCCCTTGAGAGAGCGTCTTCATATCTCAAAGAAGGCTCATCTGATTATGCCAACCCACCGCGTTCTGGATGCTGCCTATGAGGCTCAGAAGGGCAAGAACAAGGTTGGTACCACCGGCAAGGGCATTGGTCCTACCTATACTGACAAGGTGAGTCGCACGGGTCTGCGTGTGGGCGATATCCTGGAGAACTTCCCCGAGAAATATGCTGCTGCCAAGGCACGCCATGAGGCTATCCTGAAGTCGTTGAACTTCGACTATGATATCACTGAGGTGGAGAAGAAATGGCTGGAGGGTATCGAATACCTGCGCCAGTTCCCCATTGTGGACAGTGAGCACGAGATCAATCAGATCCTGCGCTCGGGCAAGAGCGTACTGTGCGAGGGTGCCCAGGGTACAATGCTCGATGTGGACTTTGGTAGCTATCCTTTCGTCACCTCTTCTAACACCATCTGCGCTGGTGCTTGCACAGGTCTGGGTATTGGTCCCAATAAGATTGGTGAGGTGTTTGGTATTATGAAGGCTTACTGCACACGTGTGGGTGCAGGTCCTTTCCCCACAGAGCTCTTTGACGAGACGGGCAAGAAGATTCGTGACCTGGGTCATGAGTATGGTGCCGTGACAGGTCGTGAGCGTCGTTGCGGATGGATTGACCTGGTGGCCCTGCGTTATTCTATCATGGTGAACGGCGTGACCCAGCTCATCATGATGAAGAGTGACGTGCTCGATGGCTTCGACACCATCAAGGCTTGCACCTCATACAAGGTCAATGGCGTGGAGACACGTGACTTCCCCTATAACATCGAAGAGGGTATCGAACCTGTATATGTAGAGTTGCCCGGATGGAAGACTGACATGACGAAGTTCACCAGCGAGGATCAGTTCCCCAAGGCTTTCAGTGATTATGTGGCCTTCTTGGAGAAGGAACTCGAAACGCCTATCACCATCATCAGCATCGGTCCTGATCGTGAACAGACTATCGTGAGAAAGTAAAAAGATAAAAAAGGACTCCAAGCTATGCTCGCCTGAGCATCAAAGGAGCGCAAAAAAGTAATAAAATATAAGATGGCACAAAAGCCAAGTATTCCCAAAGGAACACGCGACTTCGGCCCCGTAGAGATGGCCAAGCGCAATTATATCTTCAATACCATCCGTAGCGTGTATGAGCTCTACGGATTCCAGCAGATTGAGACGCCTGCCCAGGAGACCCTTCAGACACTGATGGGTAAGTATGGCGAGGAGGGCGACAAACTGCTCTTCAAGATTCTGAACTCGGGTGACTACCTCTCGAAGATTACCGATGAGGAACTCACCGAGCGCAACACCCTGCGTCTGGCATCAAAGATTTGTGAGAAGGGACTGCGCTACGACCTCACCGTGCCCTTCGCCCGCTATGTGGTGATGCATCGTGAGGAACTACAACTGCCCTTCAAACGCTATCAGGTGCAGCCCGTGTGGCGTGCTGACCGTCCGCAGAAGGGTCGCTATCGTGAGTTCTATCAGTTCGATGGCGACGTGGTGGGCTCTGACTCACTGCTCAACGAGGTGGAGTTGATGCAGATTGTCGATACTGTATTTACTCGTTTCGGCGTTCGTGTGCAGATTAAGATTAATAATCGTAAGATCCTGACTGGTATCGCCGAGGTGATTGGTGCTGCCGATAAGATTGTGGATATCACGGTGGCTATCGATAAGCTCGACAAGATTGGCATCGACAATGTGAATGCCGAACTGCGCGAGGATGGTCTCAGCGAGGAACAGATAGAGAAGCTGCAGCCCATCATCATGCTGGAAGGCACCAACGAGGAGAAGTTGAACACCATCGCCCAGGTGCTTGCATCAAGCGAGACGGGTTTGAAGGGTGTGGAGGAGACGAAGTATATCCTCAGTTTCCTGACTGCACTGAACAACGAAATTCAGTTGGACCTGACACTGGCTCGCGGACTGAGCTACTATACGGGTGCTATCTTCGAGGTGAAGGCTCTTGATACGCCAATGGGTAGTATCAGTGGCGGCGGCCGCTATGACAACCTGACGGGTATCTTCGGCATGCCTGGCCTGTCGGGTGTGGGTATCTCGTTTGGTGTGGATCGTATCTACGACGTGTTGAACGCACTGGACCTCTATCCCAAGGACTCACTGCAGACCACGCAGGTGCTCTTTATCAACTTCGGCGAGAAGGAGACGGCTTACTGTCTGCCTATCGTGGCAAAGGTGCGTGCCGCTGGCATCCGTTCGGAGATCTATCCCGACAGTGCCAAGATGAAGAAGCAGATGTCGTATGCCAATGCCAAGCAGATTCCTTATGTCGTGCTGGCCGGTGACAACGAAATCAGTGCTGGCAAGGTGACGCTGAAGAACATGACTACGGGCGAGCAGACTCTCGTTTCGGCAGAGGAGCTAATTGCTGCCATTGGTTAATGATGGCGTGATGATATCGCAATGTCGTTATAACGTCATTACTTCATTTCATGAAGTCATTACATCGTTGTAACGTCATTACGTAATAACGACAAAAACGATAAAAAATCTTAGACACTGTATAAATAGATAAACAAATCCTGCAAATTATTTGCGGGATTTGTTTTTTATATGTATCTTTGCCAATGAACAATTTTTATTAACTAAACAAATAACTAAGAACGACTATGAAGAAAAAGTTTATCTGTGCCGTTTGTGGATATATCTACGAAGGTGAAAATCCCCCTGAGAAGTGCCCCATCTGTAAGGCTCCTGCCTCAAAGTTTTCAGAACTGAAGGATGATGCTGATATGACCTATGCTACCGTGCATAAGATAGGTGACGGCAAGCCTGAGGGTGTTTCAGAAGAGATGATTAACGACCTGCGCAACCATTTCAATGGTGAGTGTGGTGAGGTTGGTATGTATCTGGCTATGGCTCGTCAGGCTGATCGTGAGGGTTATCCTGAGATTGCTGAGGCATTTAAGCGCTATGCATTTGAGGAGGCTGACCATGCTTCTCGTTTTGCAGAGTTGCTGGGCGAGTGCGTATGGGACACGAAGACCAACCTGGAAAAACGTGCTGCTGCAGAGGCAGGCGCATGCGAGGATAAGTTCCGCATCGCCAAGAATGCCAAGGCTGCTGGTTTCGATGCCATTCACGATACCGTTCACGAAATGGCAAAGGATGAGGCTCGTCACGGTGCAGGCTTTGCAGGATTACTGAAGCGCTATTTCGGCAAATAATGCGTTTGTAGATACAATAAAATAAGGAAAAGTTCGTTTTATCAAAGTATGATAAGACGAACTTTTCTCTTTCTGACCTTTATCATCGCCCTTGTGGCATGTTCAGATAATGATTCGTTTACGACGAGTCCCAATGCATTGTTGACATTTTCTAAGGACTCGCTGAAGATGGACACCGTCTTCTCGACAGTTGGTTCGAGGACCTATGATTTCTGGGTATATAACTTCTCGTCCGATGGCATCCGCGTGCAGAGTGTTCGTCTGAAGCAAGGCAATCAGACGGGCTTTAGAGCTAATGTCGATGGCTTCTATCTGGACAATAGCTATGGCTCGGTGGTCACTGACCTGGAGATTCGCAAGAACGATAGTATCCGTGTGTTCGTGGAACTGACACCGCCGGAGAACGGACAGACAGACCCGCAGGTCATAGAGGATCAGCTCGTGTTTAAGTTGGAGAGTGGGGTGGAGCAGGTTGTCAATCTGCGAGCCTTCTCATGGGATGCCATTGAGATGCGCGATGTCGTTATCAGCTCTGACAGCATCATTGAGAGTCAGCGACCCATCGTGGTATATGGTGGTATCAAGGTGGACAGTGCGGTGACGCTCACCATCAAGAATACCACGCTTTATTTCCATGATGGCAAGGGCATTGATGTCTATGGTCGTCTGCTGACGGACTCGGTGGTGATGCGTGGTGACAGACTGGACCACATGTTTGATTACCTGCCTTATGACCGCGTCAGTGGGCAGTGGGGCAGTGACGGCGGTATTCTGATTCATAAGCAATCAACGGGTAACGTGTTGAAAAATACGGAGATACGTAATGCCGGTAGGTATGGTGTGCGTTGCGACTCTGCTGCTTTCGACGATAAGGTCCTCCGACTCAACATGGAGCGTTGCGTCATTCATAACTGCAAGGGCATCGGGCTCGTCAGCTTTAATGCCAACATCCGTCTTCACGATTGTCAGTTCTCTAATACACAGGGCGACTGTGTGAGTATCATTGGCGGCTTTGCTGATATGAAGCACTGCACACTGGCACAGTTCTATCCCTTTGTGGGAGGACGCGGCGCTGCATTGCGGTTCAGCAACCTCATGCCGCTCTATGGACTGGTGTGCGACAGCAGTATTGTGACGGGATATGATGAAGATGTGGTGATGGGTATGGCTCCTGATACCCTGAACGCATTTGACTATCTTTTCTCAAATACTTTATTACGAACACCCAAGGGGGAAAAGATAGACAGTCTGCGCTTCGTCAATATGATTTGGGAGACTCCCAAAGACTCTGTTCAGGGAAAGCAGCACTTCAAACTCATTGACGAGACGAATCTGAAGTACGACTTTCACCTTGATTCCATTTCCACAGCACAGGGGCTTGGATGCTATTATTAAGTATCTACGTCTGCTGATAGCAACTGAAGTATCTACGTCTGCAGCTAACAAGCAACAGCGTTAGAACTCTGTAAATGACAGGGGCATCAAGTGCTTGATGCCATCCATCACATATACCTTTTTCTTGCCGTAGAGCAGAATGCGCAGGGGCTTGTTAAACCGCGTCTCTGTCTCGATGATGACCTGTCGGCAGGTGCCACAAGGACTCACTGGCTCCTCCGTCAGTTCACCGTTGGGCTGACGGGCAGCAATAGCCAGAGCCACTGGAGCCACATCGGGATATTGCGCTCCGGCGGCAAAGATGGCAGATCGCTCTGCACAGATGCCCGCAGGGAAGGCGGCATTCTCCTGATTACAGCCAGGCAAAACCTCACCGTTCTCCAGTTGCAAGGCAGCTCCCACATGGAAGTGAGAGTACCTGGCATAACTATTGTTTGTCGATTCAATGGCTTTTGACAGCAGGAATTGCTCATCGTTCGACAACTCCTCCATCTGATATTCCATGATGATAGGTCTCAGATTCAGTTCTTTCATAATTTTAGCTTTAAGTATTGTCCCGTTATACTATTCTTGCACTGTGCCACCTCTTCAGGTGTTCCAGTGGCAACGAGGTTTCCTCCCTTGTCTCCACCGTCAGGTCCCAGGTCGATAATATGATCGGCCAGTTTGATGACATCCATGTTATGCTCAATGATGAGTATGGTGTGGCCCCTTGAGATGAGGGCATCCATCGATGACATGAGGCATTTGATGTCATGGAAGTGCAGACCAGTGGTGGGCTCGTCGAAGATGAAGAGTGTGGGCTCTTGCTTCTCCTGACCAATGAAATAAGCCAACTTTACGCGCTGGTTCTCACCACCAGACAAAGTGCTGGAGCTCTGTCCCAGTTTGATATAGCCCAGTCCTACGTCCTCCAAAGGCTTCAGACGGTTGATGATGGTCTTCTGCTTGTGCTTACTGAAGAACTCTATCGCCTCGGTAATCGTCATGTTCAGCACATCGTCGATGTTCTTTCCTTCGTACCTCACATCCAGGATGTCATGCTTGAAGCGCTTGCCGTGACATGACTCACACTCCAGCACAAGGTCTGCCATGAACTGCATCTCTACGGTGATGGTGCCCACACCCTTACACTCGTCGCATCGGCCACCGTCGGCATTGAACGAGAAATACTGAGGGGTGAAGCCCATCTGCTGAGACAACGGCTGATCGGCATACAGGTCGCGGATGGCATCCCACGCCTTGACGTAGGTAGCCGGGTTAGAACGTGTGGACTTGCCGATAGGATTCTGGTCAACAAACTCGATGCGCTTGATGGCATTGATGTCGCCTGACAGTCCGCTGAAGACGCCGGGTGCATCACACACATCGCCTAAGTGTCGCTTCAGGGCAGGGTAGAGGATGCCCTTGATGAGGCTCGACTTTCCTGAGCCCGACACACCAGTGACCACGGTGAGCACATTCAAAGGAATCTCCACGTCGATGCCTCTGAGGTTGTTCATGCGTGCTCCCTTGATGTCGATGTGACGGTTCCATGGGCGACGGCTCTGAGGCACGGGGATGGTCTCTTCGCCAGAGAGATAGGCGAGGGTGTAGCTTTTGTTACTAGAAGTACTAGATTTACTAGAAGTACTAGAAGAACTAGATTTACTAGAGGGCTCGCCGGCAAAGACTATTTCTCCGCCCAGGCGTCCGGCGTCCGGACCCACATCAATCAGGTAGTCGGCAGCCCTGATAATCTCTTCATCATGCTCCACCACTACTACCGTGTTGCCCAGTGCCTGCAATTCTTTCAGTACCTTGATGAGACGGTCCGTGTCGCGAGAATGTAAGCCGATGCTGGGCTCGTCGAGGATATAGAGCGAACCCACCAGACTGCTGCCCAATGAGGTACAGAGGTTGATGCGCTGACTCTCACCGCCCGACAGTGAATTGGACAGACGGTTCAGCGTCAGATAACCCAAACCAACGTCCAATAGGAACTGCAGGCGCGAGGTAATCTCGGTGAGCAGTCGGCGTCCTATCTCTGCGTCGTGCTCCGACAATTCCAGTTTGGCAAACCATTCCTGCAGTCTGATGACGGGCATCTGCACCAGATCGGTGATGCTGCGTCCGTTGATCTTAACATACTCCGCCTCGGGTTTCAGACGTGTGCCGTGACATGTGGGGCATACCGTCTTGCCGCGATAGCGGGCCAGCATCACGCGGTATTGAATCTTGTATTGGTTGTCCTTCACCATTTGGAAGAAGGCATCGATACAAGGTTTTTCTTTTGTTCTCTTGTCAGAAGGCAGGCCGTGCCACAGCCAGTCCTTCTGTTGCTGTGTCAGGTTAAAATAAGGCTCGAATATCGGGAAGTCATCTTTCGCAGCATGCTGGATGAACCAGTTCTTCCATTCACCCATCTTCTCGCCACGCCAACACACCACGCAGCCTTCATAGACTGAGAGGCTGGGGTCGGGAACTACCAGGTTCTCGTCGATACCAATAATCTGTCCGAAGCCCTGACACTCGGGACAGGCTCCAGCAGGCGAGTTGAATGAGAACAGTTGGTCGTTAGGCTCTTCGAACGTGATGCCGTCAGCCTCGAAGCGTGTTGAGAAGTCGTAAGACAGACCAGCAGGCAGCATCATCAGACGCATCTCTCCGTGACCTTCATAGAAGGCCGTTTCTGCAGAGTCAACCAAACGGTCGATGGTCTCCTTATTGCCCGATGCCGACAAGCGGTCAATGACAATATGGATATCGGCAGCCTCAGCACCGCTCTCTAGGAAATCGTCGATACGCTGCACGTCGCCGTTGACGAAGATGCGGCTGTAGCCCTGCATGATATAGGCCTTGAGCTGCTGCTCCACGCTGCGTCCCTCAGTCTTGATGAGGGGCGACATCACCAGGAACTTCGTGCCCTCACCAAACTCCATCATCTTCTGCACCACGTCTTCCGTAGAGTGACGCTTCACCTCTTCACCGCTGATGGGCGAGAAGGTGTGGCCTATGCGTGCGAAGAGCAGACGCATATACTCATAGATTTCCGTCGATGTGCCTACGGTGCTTCGCGGATTGCGGGCAATGACTTTCTGCTCGATGGCGATGGCGGGTGGAATGCCCTTGATGAAGTCGCATTCCGGCTTGTTCATACGACCCAGGAACTGGCGGGCATAGCTCGAGAGACTCTCTACATAGCGACGCTGTCCCTCGGCATAGAGCGTGTCGAATGCCAGCGACGACTTGCCGCTGCCCGATACGCCCGCAATGACTACGAACTTGTTTCTGGGAATGCGCACGTCAACATTCTTGAGATTGTTGACGCGCGCTCCTTTTATCTCGATATACTTCTGACTCACCTTATATATATTAGATGCGCTTCAGTACAAGTAGCAGATGATCCCAAACCATCTGGACGGTGGGGATGTACAGACGCTCGTCGGGCGTATGAACATCACGCAGGGTGGGACCAAACGAAATCATGTCAATGTTGGGATAGCGCTCTGAGAACAGACCGCACTCCAGTCCGGCGTGAATGCCGCGAACCACGGGCTCCTTGCCAAACAACTCCTTATAAGTCTCAACGACCGTGTCGCGCAGCTTGCTCTCTGCTCTCATCTTCCAGGCAGGATAGCCGTCGCTGCTGTGAGCCTCGGCACCTGCCAACTGGAAGGTGGCCACGATGGTGGCGCACATGTTGTCGAGGTTGGACATCACGTTAGAACGCTGTGACGAGAGGATGGTAATCTCAGTTTCGGCAGAGTGGATGGCAGCGATGTTGCTGGAAGTCTCCACCATGCCATTCAACTCGGGATCCTGGCAGATGGCATAGATGCCATTGTCCACAGCCTGCAATGCCCATACGAAGTTGCGAGCCACCTGAGCCTCGATGACAGGTTCGGCATCGGTGCTCTCCATGGTCCACACCATCTGGGTGTCGGTGACATGGAACTCGTCCTCCACCTGAGCGGCAAAGACGTTCCAGTCGGCCTTGACATTCTCCTTCACGGCATTGGGAACAGCGATGACAAACATGCCATCGCGGGGGATGGCGTTGTGCAGTTTGCCAGAGTGGAACTGAGCCAGACGCACGCCCTCATAGCGGTTCATGGTCTGGAACAGGAAGCGACCCAGCAGCTTGATGGCGTTGGCGCGCTTTTTGTTGATGTCGTCGCCAGAGTGTCCGCCTGTCAGGCCCTTGAGCTGGGCACGCAGGAAGAACGAACCAGCAGCAGCCTCTTCGCGCTTGAAGGTGAACTTGGCCTGGGTGTTGCGACCACCGGCGCAGCTCACAAACATCTCACCCTCGTCCTCAGAGTCCAGGTTAATCAGGTAGTCGCCAGTCATGAAACCAGCCTTCATGCCCTCTGCACCGCTCAGGCCAGTCTCCTCATCGCGAGTGAAGACACACTCCAGCGGACCGTGCTCAATGTCGGTAGCCTCGAGGATGGCCAACTCAATGGCACAGCCGATGCCGTCGTCAGCACCCAGTGTGGTGCCCTTGGCCTTCAGCCAGTCGCCGTCGATATAGGTCTGGATGGCATCCTTGTCGAAGTCGAAGTCAACATCCACCAGCTTGTCGCACACCATATCCATGTGGCTCTGCAGGATCACCGTCTTGCGATTCTCGTAGCCCTTGGTGGCAGGTTTGCGTATCAACACATTGCCAGTTTCGTCAACTTTGGTCTCAAGATTGTGGCTCTCGCCCCAGTTCTTGAGGTATTCAATCATCTTCTCTTCGCGTTTCGAGGGACGTGGAATTTCGTTAATCTTTGCAAATTGCTCGAATACCGAAGCAGGTTTTAAATCACTTTTATTCATTTTTAATGTTTTATTGATATAATGTTTAATTTTTAATTATTACCTTTGCACCCGCAAAGTTACAAAAAATGAGTGAAATAATTGCTATCTGCACGTTAATAATTGCTATATCTATGGCATTTTTGTGCATTAAACTGTTTTTCCTGAAGGACGGACGCTTCACCTCTCAGCATATTCATGACTCGAAGGCCATGCGTCAGCGTGGTATCCACTGTGTGATGGACCAGGATCGTGAGCAGCGCAAACCCCGTCGTTTGGCAGTCAAGGAACATTCAAATTAATAACATAACAGAAATGAAAAAGAACATCTTTCGTGCTTATGCACTTCTGGCTGTAGCCTTAGTCTTTAATTCATGTAACAACTCTGCCCCCAAGATGGACGAGGAGCCCGTGGCAGAGGTAGCAGCATCTGCTGACGGCATGCGTATTGCCTATATTGAGATTGACTCCCTGACATCTCAGTATGAGTTTGCCAAGCAGAAGTCGCTTGAACTTGAGAAGAAGAGCACCAACGCACGTAATACCATTCAGGCCAAGAGTCAGCAGCTCGACAAGAAGGCCGCTGCCTTCCAGCAGAAGTTGCAGAGCAACGGCTTCACCAGTCGTGAGCAGGCTGAGGCTGAGCAGGCTTCACTGCAGCGTGAGCAGCAGAACATCCTGGCTCTTCAGCAGCGCCTTGAGAACGAGCTGGCCAGCGAGCAGCAGAAGTTCCTGCAGGCCTTTCAGGACAGCCTGGACAACTTCCTCGCCGACTATAACAAGGCTAAGAAGTTTGATATGATTGTCAACAAGGCAGCCGTGCTCTATGCCGACAAGCGTTTCGACATCACTACCGAGGTGGTGAATGGCATGAACAAGCGTTATAAGAAGGACGCCAAGAGCGCCGACGCTGAAAAGAAATAACGATTAACGAGAAGTTTCTCTACTGATGACACCGATTATTGTCATACTCCTGCTGTTCAGCTACTTACTGATTGCCACCACCCATCTCACTGGGGTCAACAAGGCGGCTATCAGTATCTTCTTGGCTGCCATCGGGTGGGTGGTTTACATCAGTTGGGGAACTGACTTCGTGATGGATATGCACTCTGGGGCCTACGGAGAGTTTCTGGGCGAGAGTGCCTCTACCAGTGATACCGTCAAGAACTTCATCTATGAGAATGTGTTCTTGAACTATGTGGGCAAGGCAGCCGCCATTGTCATGTATCTGTTGGCCACAATGTCAATCATTGAGATTCTGAACACCAACGGATGCTTTGACTTTATCAACGAATGGATTCGCACCCGCAACTCTAATCGCCTGCTGTGGACCATCACCTTGGCTACCTTCCTCCTTTCCGCCAATATTGACAACCTCACCACAACCATTGTCATGCTGATCATCATGCATAGCAGCGTCAAGAATCGCGCCCAGCGCATGCTCATTGGCTCTGCCGTGGTGCTGGCAGCAGTCTGTGGTGGATGCTTTACAGTGATTGGCGACCCCACAGGACTTCTGCTTTGGGGTAACGAGGCTGTCACAGCCACCGATTTCTCGTCATATCTGGCACTGCCCGCCCTGGTGGCATGGATTGTTCCCACGCTGCTCATTGGTCGTCAGTTGCCCAATCGTCTGGACGTGGATTGGGGCACGGCACCGTTTCGTGGTGATGACACCCGCCTGAACCGATGGCAGCGCATGCTGATGCTCTTTGTGGGACTTGGTGGACTGTGGTTCATTCCCACCTTCCTCAGCATCACCCGTTTGCCTGCCTTCCTTGGTGCACTTGTTGTGCTGTCGCTGTTGTGGGTGGTCAACGAGGCTTTTAATCGCAAATTCATGGATGCTGATCAGATGTCGCAGCGCCGTATTCCTCGTGTCATTCAGTACGAGGCTATCCAGCAGGTCCTCTTTGTGATGGGCATCATGCTGGGTCTTGGCGTGGTGTCTGAAACAGGCGTCTTTACCGATGTAGCCGACTGGATGGATGCCACGATAGGTGATATCTGGGTTGTCGGTATCATCTCCGGTCTTCTCAGCAGTCTGGTTGACTCGTTCACCATTGCTGCTTCTGGCATCTCGCTCTATGATATCTGGAGCGCAGGCGACTATGCCCAGCATGGTCTTTATTGGAAAGTCATTGCCTACTGTACCGCCGTTGGAGGCTGTCTGCTCTCTGTGGGTACCGTGTGTGGCTTGGCCCTGATGAAGATGGAGCATATCCATTTTGGATGGTACTTCAAGAACATCTCGTTCAAGGTCTTTCTGGGATGGATCTTAGGCTTGGGCATCCTCTGGGGTGAGTTTATGCTTTTCTCTTGATTGTTCCTACTATTTTAACTACACTATGACAAAAATAAAGACTATCGGCATTCTGACTTCAGGAGGCGATGCTCCTGGTATGAATGCGGCCATTCGTGCCGTGACACGTAGTGGCATCTGCAACGGCTTTACGATTAAGGGCATCTATCGTGGTTACGATGGACTCATCAAGGGTGAGGTCGAAACCTTTACAACAGAGAATGTCTCGGGTATCATCACCCGTGGTGGCACCATCCTCAAGACAGCCCGCTCTAAGGAGTTTATGACACCTGAGGGTATGGCGAAGGCCTATGAGACCTGCCAGCGTGAGGGTATCGATGCACTGGTGGTGATTGGTGGCAACGGTTCGCTGACTGGTGCCCGTAACTTTGCTATGGAGTATGATTTCCCCGTTGTGGGTCTGCCTGGTACGATTGATAACGACCTCTATGGCACCGACTCTACCATTGGCTATGACACCACGATGAATACCATCATGGAGTGCGTGGACCGCATCCGCGATACTGCCAACTCGCATGAGCGTATCTTCTTTGTCGAGGTGATGGGACGCGATGCTGGCTTCTTGGCTCTTAATTCTGCCATCGCCTGTGGTGCTGAGGCTGCCCTCATCCCCGAGGAAGAAACCGATGCTGACCAACTGAAGGACTTCATGGCACGCGGCATCCGCAAGTCAAAGAAATCATGTATTGTCATTGTCAGCGAGAGTCCAAAGTGCGGTGCTCTCTACTATGCCGACCGTGTGAAGAAAGAGTTCCCCGAGTTCGATGTGCGTGTCTCTATCCTGGGTCACATGCAGCGTGGTGGTAGTCCATCGGCTCATGATCGCATCTTGGCCAGCCGTACTGGTGTAGGTGCTATCAAGGCCTTGATGCAGGGACAGCGCAACGTGATGATTGGCGTGCGCAACAATGAGGTGGTCTTTGTGCCTTTCTCTGAGGCTATCCGTAGCGACAAGCCTTTCAACAAGGGATTGATCAAGGTGCTCGATGAACTGAGCATTTAGTCGTCAAACGATATCAATAGCATAAAAAGTATGGCACTTCTTATACGGAAGTGCCATACTTTTTGTATGTAAGTGCCATACTTACGAGTGCTAACTCATAGACTTTTGCATGCTAACTCATAGACTTTTGCATGCTAATTCACTGACTTTTGCATGCTGATTCATTGAGTTTAGTGTGCTAACTCATTGAGTTTTATTTGCTGAACAGCTTCAGGTCGATGGCGTTGCCCATCGTCTCATAGCCTTTGGCATTCAGATGCAGCCAGTCGTTCTCAAAGAGGAAGTCGCTCTTCATGGCCTGCGGGTCGTCAGGATTGCGAACGGCCTGGTCAAAGTCAATCACGCCGTCCAACTCCTTCGTTGTGCGAATCCATTCGTTCAGCGTGCTGCGCCCCTTCTCATGATCCTCCGAGAAGTAGTTGTTACCCTTGAATGGGGTGATGGTTGCACCAAACACGCGGATGCCCTTCTGGTGAGCCTCGGTGATAATCTGCTTATACACCTCGATGATGCGCTCTGCCGTCTGCACGCCGTTGCGGCTATAGCCCAGGTCGTTGACAGCCTCGAAGAGGATGATCCACTTCACGCCCTCCTGCTGGAACAGGTCGCGGGGATAGCGCTTCACGCCGGCAGGGCCTAAGCCGCCACCCAGTACGCAGTTGCCGCCGATACCCATGTTGAGCACACCCACCTGGCGCGTCTTCTTGTTCTTCAGCAGTCGGCGCGACAGTACGTCGGCCCAGCGGTTCTGCTCGTTCGTCGTAGAGCCTCTTCCGTCGGTAATCGAGTTGCCCAGAATGACCACGGCGCCGGCTTTCTTCGGAGCATCCACCTCCAGCGCTAGGATGTTATACCAGTGGTCCGTGCGGATGGCATCAGTGAAGTCGCTGGTGTTGCCAGCCTTCAGATACGATGTCGTGCGTGATCCCGGGTGTCCGCTGACGCTGGGCGATGTGGCACCATAGTGAATGGTGATGGCCACGTTTTCGCGTTCGCCGATAGTGAAATCCACGGCGTCTGATGTCACCTTGCCCTTGGCGGGCATTGTCACCGACTCGCTGCCATTGAACGTCACCTTGACTGTCGATTGCTCGTCAATCTCGCTACTGCTGCCGGCAGTCTTGGCGATAGACAGTTCTACGCCTTTGATCTCTGTGGGTTCCTCACTAAACTCGTTGGTCAGCTTCAGACGAACCTTCTTGCCGCCAATTGACACCTGCACAATTTCGCGCAGCGAGTTGTTCGAGAGCCCGGGCTGGGGTGGGTTGTTGTGGCGCTCCACCAGTTGCGGAGCCGTGCCCCATGTGCCCACCCAGTGCTCTTGGGCCTGTGCGATGCCTGTTGTCAGCACGCAGGCCAGTATCATCAATAACTTTTTCACACCGTCTAGTTTTTATCCCTGATAGATTAATCCTCCTCGGGTGTGATGAGCTTATAGCCCTTGCCGTGGATATTGATGATCTCGATCTGTGGGTCGTCCTTCAGGTGCTTGCGAAGCTTGGTGATATACACATCCATTGAGCGGGCATTGAAGTAGTTGTCGTCAATCCAGATGGTCTTCAGGGCAAAGTCGCGCTGCAGAATCTCGTTGGCGTGGCTGCAGAGCAGTGCCAGCAGCTCGTTCTCCTTGGTGGTGAGCTTGGTCTGGTTGTCGCCCATGGTGAGCAGCTGCTTCTGTGTGTCGAAGATGAAGTTGCCGATGCGATAAACGGTTGACTCCTTGTTCTTCTTACCACGTACGCGGCGCAGGATGGCCTCAATACGGAATACGAGTTCCTCCATCGAGAAGGGCTTGGTAATATAGTCGTCGGCACCCAGTTTGAAGCCTTCAAGGATATCCTCCTTCAGCGTCTTGGCGGTGAGGAAGATGATGGGAATCTCGGCGTTGGCAGAACGAATCTCCTGAGCCAATGTGAAGCCGTCTTTCTTAGGCATCATCACGTCGAGAACGCAGATATCGAACTTGGTCTTCATAAAGGCCTTGAAACCAGCCTCGCCATCGGGGCACAGTTCTGCTTCGTAACCCTTAGCGGCCAGATACTCACGCAACAGCATTCCGAGGTTCTCGTCGTCCTCGCAAAGCAAAATCTTCAGTTTGTCTTCCATAATTCTAAAACTTTAAATTATTAATATCGATTGTTATTTATTCAGTGTCTTCTTTCAGGATGGGCAGGGTGATGGTGAACTTCGTGCCCTTGCCCAGTTCACTCTCGCACTTGATCTCGCCTTCGTGCAGATTGATAATCTCCTTGACGTAGGCCAGACCCAGTCCGAAGCCCTTGACGTCGTGTACGTTGCCGGTATGCACGCGATAGAACTTGTCGAACACCTTCTTTACGTTTTCTTTCTTGATGCCCTGTCCGTCGTCCTTGATGCTGAAACACAGGTTCTCGCCGTCGTTCCAGGTGCGGATATGAATGTTCACGGGCTGGTCGGGCTTGCGATACTTCACGGCATTGTCCAGCAAGTTGGTGATGGCGTTGGTGAAGTGAACCTCGTCCACGAAGATGGCCGAATCGATGGCCTCTATCTCGGTGGTAATCTTGCCACCCGTATGCTCCACGCGCAGGTTGAACGTTGCCGAGGTCTGTTCCAGCAGTTCGTTGAGGTCGAGCTCCTTCTTCTTAAATGATGTCGATTTGCGGTCGAACATTGACATCTGCAGCACTTTCTCTACGAGGAAACGTAGGCGGCGCGACTCGTCGCCAATCACGGTGCTCAGGTGCTTCATCATCGACGGACTCTTCGTCACCGCTTCATCACCCAACATCTGTGCTGCCAGCGAGATGCTGCTGATAGGAGTCTTCAGCTCGTGCGTCATGTTGTTGATGAAGTCGTTTTTAATCTCGGTATAGCGCTTCTGGCGGAAGATAACGACGATGGTAAAGACGAAGGTGATGAGCAGTACCACGGTGAAGATCACGGCGGGAATCATGAAGCGGATACTCGAATAGATATATGAGTCCATGTCAGGGAAGTGGATGCGCACCACGCCGGTCTTTGTCGATGGGTCGTTGCGGAACAGTGTCTGCGAATAGCTCCACTGCTCGCCCTTGGTAGAGTAGTCGGGACAGCGATATACCTCGCGCCCGTCAGAGGTAAGCACCATCAGGTGGTAAGGCATGTCGATGCCGTTGCTCTGCAGCTCCACGCTGATTTCCTGGTCCAGCAACTTGAAGTTCACGCGCTCCTTCAGGGGCTTCTCGCTGGCGGTATAGAGGATGTTATACACCACCTCGTCGAGCAATGCCTTCTGATAGACGTAGCGGGTGCGGACAGCCTCCTGCAGCGACTTGGTGGCTTCCGACAGTTGGTCCTTGTCCGTGCGCATCATCATTGCCTTGGGCGTGTTGGCAGGCTTGGTTGCGAAGGTCTTCAATTCGAAAGCCGAGTAGAACGTGCCATCCTCTGCCGATACGGAGAACTGGTGGGCGTGCTGCACGCTGCCGTCCAGTCCGTTGACGATGATCGAGTCCTGGGTAAAGGCGCGACGCTCCACGTCGTTGACGTCTTTCTCCAGATAGCGCAGCGTCTCGTTCATCTCCAGCTTGCGTGAAGCCTGATAGAGCGAACGGTTCACACTCTCGTCAAACTGCTCCTTCTTCATCTTGGCAATCTCTTCGATGTAGGATATCTGCATGTAGAGCAGTCCTAGGAACGAGAGTCCCATGATGATTGCGATGGTCCATATCGTGGATTTCTTCATTTTTTTCTTTGCTTTTTTGTTGATGCTGCAAAGATAGAAATTAATTGGATTCAAAGGATGTTTTAGTTAATCGATTTGGTTAAATTTTAGAGATATTAACAAAATAGTTTGTTTTTAGTTTTCTATACGAAAATAAATAAAGGAGCGAAGATTTCTCTCCGCTCCTTTTCTTATGATAGGAAATGACTTGATTAGTCTTCGTCCTTGAGTTCTGCCTCGTGCTCCTTGATGAGCTGCTGCTGAATGTCGTTGGGCACCAGTTCGTAGCTGGCAAACTTCGTGGTGAACGAAGCACGGCCGCCTGTGATAGAGCTCAGTGCGATAGAGTAGTTAGACAGTTCCTTCAAAGGAATCTTGGCAGAGAGCTTCTGGTAACCAGCCTCTGAGTCCATACCCATGATGATGGCACGGCGTCCCTGCAGGTCACTCATCACGTCGCCCATATAGTCGGCGGGCACGTAAACCTCGAGGTCGTAGATAGGCTCCAACACCTTTGGACCTGCCTCGCGGAAGGCAGCAGAGAAGGCATTGCGTGCAGCCAGCATGAACGACAACTCGTTAGAGTCAACAGGGTGCATCTTACCGTCATAGACGATGACGCGCACGTCGCGAGCATAAGAACCTGTCAATGGGCCCTGCTCCATACGCTCCATGATACCCTTCAGGATGGCAGGCATGAAGCGCATATCGATGGCACCGCCCACCACAGAGTTGATGAATACCAGTTTGCCGCCCCATTCCAGGTCAACCTCTTCCTTGCCCTTGATGTTCATCTTGAACTCCTGGCCATTAATCTTGAATGAGGTGGGATCGGGCATACCATCGGCGTATGGCTCGACAATCAGGTGAACCTCACCGAACTGACCAGCACCACCAGACTGCTTCTTGTGACGATAGTCGGCACGTGCCATCTTGGTGATGGTCTCACGATATGGAATCTTCGGCTCGATATATTCAATCTTGATCTTCTCGTTGTTCTCCATACGCCACTTCAAGGTGCGCAGGTGGAACTCACCCTGTCCGTGAACGATGATCTGGCGGAGCTCCTTAGACTGCTCAACCACCCATGTGGGATCCTCCTGACGCATCTTTGTCAGGGCTACCATCATTTTCTCGGTCTCAGCCTCGTTGATGGCCTTGATGGCACGTGAGTATTTTGAGTTAGGATACTTGATGAAGTCATAGCGCCACTCGCAGTCCTTGCCGTTCAGGGCGTTGCCGGTCTTCACATCCTTCAGTTTCACGGTACAGCCAATATCGCCAGCCTTCAATTCGTCTACGGGAATACGGTTGGCACCGGCGCAGGCATAGATTGTACCGATGCGTTCCTTTGAGCCACGGTCAGCGTTGGTCAAGTCGTCGCCGCTCTTCACAGCGCCGCTCATCACCTTGAAGTATTGCACCTCACCGATATGGGGCTCAACGCCTGTCTTGAAGAAATAGAGTGAAGTGGGACCAGCTGCGTCGGGGTTGATCTCCTCGCCACGGGTGTTGCGAACCTTCGGCATCTCGCTAACGAAGGGAACGACGTTGCCCAAGAACTCCATCAAGCGGCGAACACCCATATCCTTGCCTGCGCATACGCAGAACACGGGGAAGATAGAACGGGTGACGAGGCCCTTGCGGATGCCTTCACGCATCTCGTCCTCTGTCAGGTTCTCACTCTCAAAGAATTTCTCCATCAGGGTGTCGTCATTGGCAGCGGCAGCCTCTACGAGGGCAGCGTGCAACTCCTTGGCCTTCTCCATCTCCTCGGCAGGAATCTCCTCGATGATAGGAGCACCGCCTTCGGGCTTCCATGAATATTTCTTCATCAGCAGCACGTCGATCACAGCATTGAAGTTGGGACCGGTGGCGATGGGATACTGCACGGGAACGCACTTGTCGCCGTAAATCTCCTTCATGTTGGTCAGGATGGTGTCAAAGTCGCAGTTCTCCTTATCCAACTGGTTCACCAGGAAGATAACGGGCTTCTGCAGCTTGTCGGTATAGCGGAAGGCGTTCTGTGTGCCTACCTCGGGACCATACTGGCCATTGATGAGGATGACAGCCTGGTCGGTGACGTTCAGGGCGGTGATGGCACCACCTACGAAGTCGTCAGAACCTGGGCAGTCAATGATATTCAGTTTCTTATTATTCCACTCTACATGAAAAACAGTAGAGAACACCGAGTAGCCGTACTCCTGCTCAACAGGGAAGTAGTCGCTCATGGTGTTCTTACCCTCTACGGTACCGCGGCGCTTGATGATGCCAGCTTCGTAGACCATTGCTTCGGCAAGAGTAGTCTTGCCGCTACCCGCACTGCCAAGCAATGCAATGTTTTTGATTTCGTTGGTTTGATAAATCTTCATAACTCTATAATTTTAGGTATTAATCGGTTTAAATTGTTTTGTGGGTTCGAAATTAAGCATTTTCCGTGAAAACACCAAAGAAAATTCTTGAAAATTAAACAAAATTAGTAATTTTGCAGTTGAAATGGCAGGAATCTACGTTCATATCCCCTTTTGCAAGAGTCGTTGCGTGTATTGCGACTTCTATTCTACCACCTCTCTCAGTCGGCGGCAGCGCTATGTTGATGCTTTGTGTCGTGAGTTGGAACTGCGTTCTTCATATATAAATGAACGCGTGCGCACGATATATTTAGGTGGAGGCACGCCCTCTCAGTTGTCCGACCAGCAACTCGTTCAGCTGTTCCAGTCGCTGGGCACTGCCGAGGAGGTAACCATTGAGGTGAATCCCGACGATGTCACTCCCGAATTTGCCGACCTCTTGTCCCGTCTTCCCGTGAACCGTGTGTCGATGGGGGCTCAGACGTTCAATGACGAGAGACTCCGTTTTCTGCGTCGCCGCCACAATGCCTCGCAGGTGCCACAGGCGGTGAGTCGTCTGCGCCAGGCTGGCATCCAGAATATCAGTGTTGATCTGATGTATGGCTTTCCCGAGGAGACAATGGATGAGTGGTTGCGCGATATCGATGCCGCGCTGGCTCTCGATGTAGAGCACCTGTCGGCCTATGCCCTGCAGTATGAGGAGGGCACGCCGCTCTACAGGATGTTGGAGAATGGGGAAGTGAGCGAGGTTGATGAGGAACTGTCGCGCCAGATGTACTACGCCCTGAAGGACCGCCTTGAGGCTGCGGGCTATGAGCACTATGAGATTAGCAACTTTGCTCGCCCGGGACGCCGTTCGCGCCATAACAGCAGTTATTGGCATCAGACGCCCTATCTTGGTGTGGGTGCTGCGGCTCATTCGTTTGATGGACAGAACCGCCAGTGGAACGTGGCTGACATCAATCAGTATATTGAGGGAATAGAGCAGGGGACGCCTGTGATGGAACAGGAGATACTTACCCCCGATAATCATTATAATGAGGTGGTGATGACGGCGCTTCGCACTTGCGAGGGTCTGGCGTTGGATGGCCTGTCAAGCGACTATCGCGACTACTGTCTGAAGCAGGCAGAGCCGTTTGTGTTGAATGGTCTGCTGGTGCGCGATGGTAATCACCTACGTCTGTCGCGCGAGGGACTTTTCGTCAGCGATATGGTGATGACGGAACTGATGCGCGTTTAGTGTATCTTTATTGTGACGGGTTTCTCTATTTCCTTGCGCCAGTTCTTCAGCCAGTTGAACCATTCATCGGCGCTGTGCATGCCAAAGTCTTCGTTATCAGAACAATACGCAATCTTGTAACTCAGTTGTTTGGTCTTTGTCCCCACCACAAATGCATAGTTGTCCTTGTTGGCTTTCTCCTCGCTGACCAGGTGCTGACGGGGAATCAAGATGCCCAGTCCCACCGTTTCGCGTTTCCAGTTGATGGTGTCTGTCGAGGGATAGTCTGTACCCCAGCAGCCACGCAGTCCCTGCTGATCGCTAAACTCCTTTGAGTCCTTCACATTGATGATGCCCGTCGATAGTTTCTCGCCTGCCATCGGCATGTTGAAAAACACATCCACGTCGGTATCTCTGTGGCCGGCATATTGTGTGTAGCGCAGCGTCATGTTCACCTTCTTCTTCGATACAGGCAGCACCCAGCCTCGATCCTCCACCTCAACGATGGTGCGCAGCGGACCGTAGGAGATGATGCGCTGTGTGCGGTTCTTCACGGGGTCAATCATGGTTGGCTCCTTGCCGTCCCATCCACGCAAGGCACCCAGTCCGAAGGTGTTACCCACCCACAGCACGTCGTCGCCATAGCCCTCGGCTTTCTGGTCTGGCTGTGTGTAGAACTGCGTTTCCTTCAGTTCCAGTCGCTTGTGAAACTTGCCATACAGGTCCAGCGTCTGGCGCTTGTCAAAGTAGATGCGGATGCCGTTCAACTCGCTCTCAAAGTCCACGCCGTGGTGGTGCTGTATGTTGTATGAGTTGGCGCAGTCACCCCTTGCCGTGATACTTTCTATATAGTTGTCGTGCTTGTTCTTCTGTTTCACCTTGTCGTTGCGCAGCAGCATCTCGGCATAGACGCGAGCGGGGTAGGTCCTCGGCTCGCCATCCATGCTCAGCGTCACCTCATAGGTCTTCGTTTCCTTGGCCTTGAGGTCGGCCAGGAAGCACAACTCGTCGTAGGTGTCGTCCTGATTCAGGTCGTCCAACTGGCAGGCTATTTCTGTTCCGTTGGTCTGCACCAGGGCAGAGCGCACCTCGCCATAGGGCGCCAGACTGACAATGACGGGCTGGTCCGTGCGTGCATTGCTGAGGGGGTTGCTTACGCTGATGGTGATGGTCTTCTGAGCACCTGCCGTCAAGGGCAGACAGAGTGTCAGGGCAAGGATGATTCGTTTCATATTTTCGTGTTTGTTATGATACAAAATTACTGAAAACAGACAAAAAGGACAATTTGTTTTAAGAAAATTAGGTTAAAATTTGGTTAATTCAATAATTTTTAGTATTTTTGCGGTCGAAATTAACAAAAAGTAAAAACATTCCCATCTCGTGCGAAGCATTTATTTTGCCTTATTGTTTGTTCTGATGGCCTGTATAGGTTGTCAGTGGAAGTTGAATCTTTCGGGCGAGGATGGTCGTTCCGACGGGGTGGTGCTGGCACGTTTCGACAGGGCTCAGCGACTCTTCTTGACCACAGGCGACTATGCCGCTCTGCAGCAGATGAAGACCAACTATCCCATCGAGACCCGCACGCTGATTGAGGATGTTTTGAATCTGGGCTATGTTGATGAGCCTGGCATCAATACCCGCTTCCTTTATTTTTTCCAGGACAGCACGTTGCAGGCACTTTTACTTGATGTTGAGGAGCAGTATCACGATGTGAGCGATCTCAATGCCGACCTCACCAAGTCCTTCAAGCGTCTCGTCGAGATGGTGCCTCAGCTCTCCATCCCTCATGTCTATACGCAAATCAGTTCGCTGGATCAGAGCATCGTGGTGGGCGATTCGATGGTGGGCATCTCGCTCGACAAGTATCTGGGCAAGGACTATCCCATTTATCTGAAGTACGGCTTCAGCGAGCGCCAGCGTCGCATGATGACTCGTCAGTACATCGTGCCCGACTGCCTAGGCTTCTATCTTCTGGGGCATTTCCCCATGTCGGAAGAGGAGCGTGACTCTGCTGCTTTGCGCGATGCCCACATGGCCCGCATTCAGTATGTGGTCAATCGTGCCATGGGTCGCAACGTCTTCAATCGTCCCGAGGTGATGCGCGTCTCCGACAGAATGCAGCATCATCCCGAAATCACCATCCAGCAGTTGTTGGAGGAGTAAGTATTGACTTTTTCCTGCAGTGTCCTTGACGCAGGAAAAAACAGCCTGCCACAAGACAAAAACTTCAGATCATCGGCATAACAAAACTGATGAACTTTTCATGATTTCTCGAAATTTTTTCGTAACTTTGCAGTCAGATACAGCGGAAACGCACATAATTACTAATAGCCGATAATAAAGATAATGAATAGTCTGGAAAAAGATTTGAAGATAACCCCACTGCTTGCAGCCCTGCGTGAGCAGAAGGAGATGCAGATGAAAGGCGGCATCTATCACAAAACGCAGATAGACCTGACCTACAACTCGAATCATATCGAGGGCAGTCGTCTTACGCACGAGCAGACACGATATATCTTTGAAACGAATACCATTGGTGTCGCTTCCGATGAAACGATTAACGTCAATGATATCGTGGAGACGGTGAATCACTTCCGCTGTATCGACATGATTATCGATAAGGCTGAAGAGGCGCTTTCGGAGGAACTGGTCAAGACGCTGCATGGCATGTTGAAATCTGGCACGTCAGATAGTCGGAAAGACTGGTTTGCCGTAGGTGATTACAAGCGTCTGCCCAATGAAGTGGGTGGCGAAATGACATGTGAGCCAGAGATGGTTCACGACAGTATGCAACGACTTATTAAAAGCTATAATGCCAAGGGACAACATACGTTGGAAGACATTCTCGATTTCCACGTCCGCTTTGAGAAGATCCATCCGTTCCAGGATGGCAATGGACGAGTGGGGCGCCTTATCATGTTTAAGGAGTGTCTATGCAATGGTATCGTGCCTTTCATCATCACAGACGAGTTGAAAATGTTCTATTATCGTGGGTTGCGAGAATGGGGACATCTTGATGGCTATCTGACAGACACCTGCCTTACGGCTCAGGATCATTATAAGGCTGTGCTCGACTATTTCAGGATTCAGTATTGAAAGTAAAATGAAAAAGCTATTATATATCATATTTTTATTGTGTCTTGCCACTTCATTAAAGGCTCAGACATTTATAAAAGCTGAGAATGATACTACTGTTAAATCTGAGTATTATGATGGAAAACTTTGGGCTTATCGCCAAGTTGGAGATTTTGTTGTGGGTATGACGAATTATAAGACGAAGGATGATTATGGCAAATATTATCAGATTGCAATATTTATCAAGAATCTAGGTAAAGAATCTTTTTGATGTTGTTAAACAGCGAGAAGATAACGAGCTCCTGTCTTCTTTGACATGGCGGAAGAGGTCTGTCTGATATAAAAGATTATTGGAGGCAGAGAACTACAATGTTTTTTCTATTCATTTTATTTGGCCAAAAAGTCTTTTTCATTTAAATTTGCAAAATAATACTAACCAATATAATGTTACCACTCGTAAGCGAGTATTAATAATTCAGATTTACAGAAGGTATGAACCAAAATATATTGAATTATGTACCGAGAAATAGATGATAGGAAAAATGAAAGTTATATTTTTCTTTTGGTATTAGTGATTGTGGTGCTGATTGTAGCACTACTATGGTCTACAGGGTTATTCCGTTGGGATGACGCAACAAAAGAAGATGATCAGGAAATGGTATTGGAGAAGCAGATAGAGTCCAATTCTATTTCTGAGGGAACGATTTCGAAAGAAGACTTTATTGCTCTGCAGAATGAAGTTCATGTACTACGTCAGGAGGTAGAAAAACTAAAGTCTGTTAAGTCTAAGACTGTGCCGACAAACCAGACTACTGCTGTCCGTAACACACAGGTGGAAGAACCGAAGAAGCAGAATTCGTATGATGTAACTTTGGCTAGTTATAATCATGATTGGGTTAATTCTGACGCTAATGTGTCGCTTAAGAATAATACGAATCATACCATCAACTCAATTACTGGTCGCATGACCTACTATGATATGAATGGTAATATGTTGGATTATCAAGACTTCACAAAATCGGTAAGAATAGAACCAGGTATGACGAAGAGTTTCTTGCTGAAAGGCTATGGCTATAATGATGATTATGCATATTACAAAAGCAATGTTAAAGGGTCAAGTCCAGACCGCAAATACAAGGTTTCTTTTGAATTGAAATCATATAAGTAGGCAATTTAGGAATCAATATTGAAGAGAAATGAAGATTCTGTTTTTGCATGGATTCTATGCCAGTGGTCAGTGTGTGCCCGCTGTGGCATTGAAAGAGGCTTTTTCATGTCTAGATACTCATGTAGAGGTGTTGACTCCCGACTTGCCACTGCATCCCATGGAGGCTGTCAGTTACATCCGTGAACTGATTGACAAGGAAAAGCCGGACTTGCTAGTGGGTAATAGTTGTGGCTCGTTCTATGCTCAGATGATTGGCCCAGTGGTTGGGCTGCCTGCACTGCTGGGTAATCCGCACTTCAGAATGACTGAGTTTCTGAAGCCGAGGGTGGGCGAGCAGCAATACAAGTCGCCGCGCAAGGATGGCAGACAGGACTTCGTCATTGATGAGCATCTGATTGCCGAGTTTGCAGAGTTGGAGGCTCATCAGTTTGACAACTATCGCGCAGAATATAAGGAGCGGATATGGGGCATCTTCGGCGAAAAAGACACGCTGGCTCACTTTGAGCCGTTGTTCTTAGAGTATTACGTCCATTCATACCACTTCCCTGGAGCCCACACGCCCACGGCAGAGGAAGTGCATCTGTATTACGTGCCGCTGATTAAAAAAATGTTGGGGTAAATCCTGATAGTGACTATTAGAAAAAGAAGATAATGAAGGCATTAAATAAAGTAGAGAAAAGAGAGTTGCAACGCCAGCGGCTGATGGACAATAAGGTCTATCAGACGATGACTGTGCTGACGAAATATATGGATCGCTATTTTCTGGATGCGATTATCGGCATCATACCCGGATGGGGCGATGTCATTGCGTTGGTGTGTGTGTTGCCGTTCGTCTATTTCTCGTTGTACGTCATCAAGAGCATCCCCTTGACGCTGGCCGTTATTAATAATGCATTGCGTGATGTGCTGATGGGCATGATACCATTCTATGTTGGCGATATCATTGACTTCTTCCATCGTGCCAACGTCCAGAATATGGAGATGATTCAGGGGTTCGTGGATGGCGATGAGATTATCATCAGAAAGGTGAACCAACGAGCCTGGCAGTCAGTCATCGTCCTCGTTATCCTGCTGTTGCTCATCGTCCTTGTCATCTGGCTGCTCATATCCTTCGGCAGTTTCCTCTATTCACTTGTAGCATCCCTTTTCTAAAGGTGTCTTGAACATGACACCAGACTATTTTTTTGAGAAATAGTTTGGGTAATTGTGTATTTATTTTTACCTTTGCATCATTATTTTTGCTACGACTGAAAAGACTTAAAAACTGAGATAAAAGTATGAGAAAATATGGTATGATGCTGGCCGCAGTGTTTGCGGCAGTTTGCTGTACGAAGATGTCAGCGCAGGGAATGGCGCCAAAGGTGCTGAGTGACAATAAGGTGGAGTTTGCCGTGAGAGCTCCCGAAGCTCAGAAGGTGCAGGTGGACCTTGGTGGCAAGAAGTATGACATGACCAAGGGTGAGGGCGGCACTTGGACGGTGAAGACCAATCCTCAGGTGCCGGGCTTCCATTATTACTCGCTGATTATCGATGGCGTGTCGGTTGCCGACCCTGCCAGTCCGTCGTTCTATGGCTGTAGTCGATGGTCAAGTGCCATCGAGATTCCTGAGGAGGGCATGGATGACTTCGAAGTGCAGGCTGTGCCTCATGGCGAGGTACGCACCGTTCATTATTTCTCAGATGTGGAAAAGAAGTGGCGTCCGCTGATGATTTATACGCCTGCGGGTTACGACGAGAGCAAGAAGGACTATCCCGTGGTGTATATCCAGCATGGCGGCGGTGAGGATCATCGCGGCTGGATGGAACAGGGACGTACGGCACAGATTATGGACAACCTGATTGCTGCAGGCAAGGCGGTGCCAATGATTGTGGTGAGCTCAAACAGCAACGTCCGTGCAACCAGCGGTGGTTTTGGTGGAGGCGGTTATAGTTGGCAGGGCATGCAGACCTTCCGCAGCGAACTGCTGGAGAGCGTGATTCCCTTTGTGGAGAAAAACTATCGTGTGAAGAAGGACCGCAAGAGCCGTGCGATGTGCGGATTGTCAATGGGTGGCGGCCAGTCGTTCTATATCGGTCTGCGCGACCCCGAGGTGTTTGCCAATGTCGGTGTCTTCTCTACAGGAATGTTTGGCGGCATCCGTGGCGCATCGAACTTCGACCTGGAGAAAGAAGTGCCGGGCATGCTATCAGATACGAAGACGTTTAACAAGCAGTTTGATGTCTTCTTCGTGAGCTGTGGTGAGCAGGACCCGCGCATCGAATATACTCGTAACATCGTGAAGACGATGCGCGACGGCGGCGTGAAGGTGAAGTTCAACTCCTATCCTGGCGACCATGAATGGCAGGTGTGGCGCAAGTCGCTGCATGAGTTTGCACAGTATCTCTTTAAGGAATGATAATAGCCCATATCGTTGTCAATTGTGAAACAAATGAGGGCAGATATTTGGTGGAACAGAAAATAATGCCTACTTTTGCAGCTCAAAAAACGAAATTCAATGGCAACACCTATTTATATTATTGAAGAGAAGAAACTGCGTAGCAACCTGAAATTGATTGCCGATGTGGCACGTCAGGCTGACGTGGAAATCATTCTGGCCTTTAAGGCTTTCGCTCTGTGGAAGACGTTCCCCATCTTCCGCGAGTATATCAACAGCACCACGGCAAGCAGTCTGAGTGAGGCACGACTGGCACTGGAGGAGTTTGGCGCCAAGGCGCATACGTTCTCTCCAGCCTATACGGACGATGAGATTGACGAGATAGTGAAGTGCAGCAGTCATCTGACCTTCAACTCGCTGACACAATATGAGCGTTTTCATGACAGGGTGGTTGGCAAGGTCAGCATGGGACTGCGTGTGAATCCGGAATATTCGGAGGTGGGCACGCTGCTCTATAACCCCTGCGCCCCTGGTACAAGGTTTGGCGTGTCGGCAGATAAGTTGCCCGATACACTGCCTGCCGATATCGAGGGCTTTCATTGTCATTGCCATTGCGAGAGTGGGGCAGACGTGCTGCAGCGTACGTTGGTGCATATCGAAGAGAAATTTGCCAAGTGGTTTCCACAGATCAAGTGGCTGAACTTAGGTGGCGGCCACCTGATGACACGTAAGGATTATAACGTTCCTCTCCTTATTAATATATTAAAGGGCCTTCACGAACGCTATCCCTGGTTGAAGATTATCTTGGAACCGGGTAGTGCCTTTGCTTGGCAGACGGGCCCCTTGGTGAGTCATGTGGTGGACATCGTTGAGGATAAGGGTATCAAGACAGCGATTCTCGATGTGAGTTTTACTTGTCACATGCCCGACTGTTTGGAAATGCCATATTTCCCCGATGTGCGTGGAGCAGAACATGTGGATGTGGATAATGAAACCTCAAACCAGAAATATGAAACCTCAAACCATCCCGTCTATCGTTTGGGAGGTAACAGCTGCTTGAGTGGCGACTTTATGTCCTCTTGGAAATTTGATCACGAATTAAAAGTGGGCGAAGAGGTGATTTTTGAGGATATGATCCACTATACAACAGTAAAAACTTGTATGTTCAACGGCATCACTCATCCGGCACTTGGAATGCTTCATGAGGACGGAAATCTCGAGATTTTGCGCCAATTTGGCTATGAAGATTACCGAAATCGCATGGATTAGCACTTTTTTTGAAAAAAAACGGTCGAAAATTTTGGTGGTTCGGAAAAAAGTAGTACCTTTGCATCCGCAATCGAGAGAGATGCACTTCTAAACGAAGTTTTTGCGGAAATAGCTCAGTTGGTAGAGCACAACCTTGCCAAGGTTGGGGTCGCGGGTCCGAGTCCCGTTTTCCGCTCACAGATTGAACAAAAAGAGAGGTTAAGGAAGGCCTTAATCGTAAATGCCCAGGTGGCGGAATTGGTAGACGCGCACGTTTCAGGTGCGTGTGCCGCGAGGCGTGCAGGTTCGAGTCCTGTTCTGGGCACTCTTTTTTTCAATATGTAAAATGTGTTGGAGAGGTGGCGGAATTGGTAGACGCGCTACTTTGAGGGGGTAGTGTCAATTGCGACGTGGGAGTTCGAGTCTCCTCCTCTTCACCTCTTTTTTTGTACCAAATTGCGGAAATAGCTCAGTTGGTAGAGCACAACCTTGCCAAGGTTGGGGTCGCGGGTCCGAGTCCCGTTTTCCGCTCTTTTTTTTATATCTTTTTTGAAACACAACCTTTTCACACAAAAATGAATTTATACTTAAGATATTTCGAAAACGAGACGCTTGTTTCGAATGTAGAAGAAGCTCTGGATTTTTTGAGCAATATCGATGAGATAGGCATGAACCCTGTATTGGAGGCTGATATTCGTGACTATGTGGCTAGTGATGTGCTCTATCCCAAGCGCTATAAAATTCGTCCGCGTGTATACTTCATTATTATCAAGACCGAGGCAGCAACAATGATGGATTTTAAAGAGAAACGTGCCGTTCGTCCCGGCGAGGGTATGGAAGTGAAATCACGTGCAGCATCGCCCGTTCTCATGAAACTGAATGAGGAGCGCGATGGCTGGTATGAGGGTACGATTGACTTCAAGCGTGTGCTCTTGGTACCTGGTACGGGTAAGTTCCAGTATCGTGATACTCATTTCGTGGCTCAGGTGCGTGCCTTCTCGGGCTTGGATTGCTATAATCGTATTGTGGAACATCTGCGTCAGCGTGTAGATGAGCGCAGCCAGTTCCCTTCTGCCAAGGGTAAGAACTTTAAGTTCGTTTATCTGGGCAGAGCCAAGGAAATAACGAAATAATTTTGTATTGATAGCTTTCTGAACAATGAACAAGGTGATGTTGATAGGCAATGTGGGCAAGGAACCTGAAATCCGCTATGTGGAGCAGGGGCAGCCTGTGGCCCGTTTGTCGTTTGCAACAACCGAAAGGGGCTATACTTTACAGAATGGTACGCAGGTGCCCGACAGGACAGAGTGGCACAGCGTGATCTGCTGGCATAAACTGGCAGAGATCGTGGAGCGTTATGTGCATAAAGGCGATAAACTCTATATAGAAGGGCGTATTCACTATGCTTCGTATGACGATAAGCAGGGAAAGCGCCAGTATTATACGGAAATTTGGGCTGACAATATGGAAATGCTGACACCACGTCCGCAGACAACATAAAATGGATTATCTCCAAGAAATATTTAGTGAAGTACACTTGAACCCACTTGGCTTCGGCGAAATTTTCTCTGCGGCATTAGCTGCTTTGCTACTGTTGGCTTCTGGGTTTGCCTCTGGCTCTGAAATTGCATTCTTCTCACTTTCTCCTACGGATCTGAATGAGTTGGAGGATGAGAAAAACAAATCTGACAAGAAGATAAAATTCCTGCGTGAGGATTCTGAGCGTACGTTGGCAACGATTCTGATTGCCAACAACCTGATTAACGTGACCATCATCATGCTCTGCAACTATTTCTTCGCCTCGGTGATTGACTTTGGCAAGGCTCAATGGTTGGAGTTTGTGGTGATTACAATTCTGCTCACCTTCCTCCTCTTGCTCTTTGGCGAGATTATGCCAAAGGTCTATAGCGGACAGCATGCGCTGAAAGTGTGCAGGATGTTTGCATCTGTCATCATGATGCTCCGCAAACTGTTCTATCCGTTGTCGAGTATCCTGATTCGTTCGGGTGCGCTGGCTGAGAAGGTGGTTCACAAGGAGAACCATGTGCTTAGTGTCGATGACCTGGAACAGGCACTGGAGTTGACGGATAAGGAGGAACTGAAAGAGGAGCAGAACATGTTGGAGGGTATTGTGCGCTTTGGTGACGAGACTGCCAAGGAGGTGATGACCAGCAGACAGGACATCGTGGATCTGGACTTCCGCTCGTCGTTTCCCGAGGTCATCAAGTGCATCGTCGAGAATAACTACTCACGTATTCCCGTCTACCAGGAGTCGTCGGATAATATCCGTGGCATCCTGTATATCAAGGACTTACTGCCGTATCTGGGCAAGCCTGCCTCGTTCCGTTGGCAGTCGTTGATTCGTCCGCCGTATTTTGTGCCGGAGACGAAGAAGATTGACGATCTGCTGCGTGACTTTCAGGAGAACAAGGTGCACATCGCCATTGTGGTGGATGAGTTTGGTGGTACCAGCGGTTTGATTACCCTCGAGGATATCCTGGAGGAAATCGTCGGCGAGATTAACGATGAGTACGACGAGGAGGAGAAAAACTATGTGCGCGTGAATGCCAATACTTATATCTTCGAAGGAAAGACATTGCTGGCTGATTTCTATAAAATTCTAAAACTCGATGATGATGTTTTTGAAGAGGTAGAGGGTGATGCCGATACGCTGGCAGGTCTGCTGTTGGAGTTGAAGGGTGACTTCCCCAGTGAGCACGAACGCATAGAATATGGACAGTTCAAGTTTGAGATTGTCGAACTGGACGGACACCGTATCTCAAAGATTAAAGTAATTTTGAAACAGAGCTAATATGAAGAAACTAACGATATTCCTGACAATATTATTTTGTTTCGTGGCAGCGGTGGATGCTGGTGCCAAGACCAAGAAACGCACCAAGAAACGTACTCGCACCACCCGTGTGGTGAGGAAACGTGTGGTGCCCCCCACGATTCACGAGAATCCTTATCTGGTGTGCGAAGATACCTGCGAACATGTGCATGGCATCGACATGAGTCACTATCAGGGTGAGGTGTTCTGGGAGACTGTTGGCGAGAAGACCAAGATGGCGTATGTCTATCTGAAGGCTACAGAGGGTGGCGACCGTATCGACTCGCAGTATGAAAGGAATATTGATTTGGCTCATCGCTATGGACTGAAGGTGGGCTCGTATCATTTCTTCCGCCCCAAGGCTGATTTGCAACTGCAGCTTGAGAATTTCAGAACGCAGTGTTTGCCTGGAGAGCAAGACTTAATTCCTATGTTGGATGTAGAGACAACGGGTAACCTCTCAACCGAGGAGTTTTGCGACTCACTGCATAAGTTTTTGGACATGCTTGAGGAGACCTATCATCAGAAACCGCTGGTATATACCTTTCGTAATTTCTATAACAAGCACTTGGTGGGTGAGCTGGACGCTTATCAGTTGATGATTGCCATGTATGCCGACGATCCCCCTGTGCTGGCTGATAACCGCGACTACACCATCTGGCAGTACAGCTGTAAGGGACGTATCCTGGGTGTCAACGGAATGGTGGATAAGAGTTGTCTGATGGGTGGCCATACGCTTCAAGACTTGCGTTTTATTCATTAATAGGGGAGAATACGTCGTATGAATAAATCGTCGTTGATTGTATCTGCAGTCATCGCTCTGCTGGGTATTTTCGTTGGACTTTATTTTGCCAAGAATGCCAATGATGAGTTGGCTGCTTATCGTGCGGAGCATGATGAACTGTTGGCAGATGCTGCTGGAGTGCAGCAAATAGAAAAAAAGGTCTCTGCAGAGCAGAATCGCTTGGTAGAGAACACGGATTCCCTTGACTGGCTCATGACTTTGACGGAGAATACTGCTACAGCCTATCGTCAGTATCTGGAGAAGCATGCCAATGGCTTGCATGCTGATGAGGCTCGCGAAATTCTCATTGTGATTGCCAGCAGAAAGACAGAAAGGGTTGTTTCTATAGAAGAGAAAAAAGATAGTATCGAACTCACGGAGGAGCCCGACACTATATCATAAATAATTGCTTTACTTTGTCTTTTTTGTTCTCAAGAAGAGCATTTCCGTTTACCGGAATTAGTCTTCCTGATTCTCAGGACGCAACTTGCGGACAGTCTCGCCTGCACGCCACATCTCCTGATTACGCATAGCCTCAAGCTCCTTCTCCAATCCCTGACGGTAGTCGGGCTTTGAGTTGGCGTCGATGGTAATCTGTGCCTCGTTACCTGTCTTTACTGAGTAGTAAAGCCACTCCATCACAGGCTTGATAGCATCGTGGAAACGGGGAGCCCAGTCCAAAGCACCACGCTGAGCGGTGGTAGAGCAGTTGGCATACATCCAGTCCATACCCTTAGCGCCAAAGAGCGGGCCAAGGCTCTGAGTCAACTCCTCAACAGTCTCGTTGAAGGCCTCAGAAGGTGTGTGACCATTCTCGCGCAGCACCTCATACTGTGCCAGCAGCAAGCCCTGGATAGCACCCATCAATGAGCCACGCTCACCGGTGAGGTCAGAGGTTGCCTCGCGCTGGAAGGTTGTCTCGAACAGATAACCTGCGCCGATACCGATACCAAAGGCCAGAGTCTTTTCCTTTGCCTTACCAGAAGCATCCTGATATACGGCATAAGAGCAGTTCAAACCGCGACCCTCGCAGAACATGGTGCGGAGTGAGGTGCCAGAACCCTTAGGAGCCACCATGATAACGTCCACATCCTTGGGAGGAACAACACCGGTGCGATCGCTCCAGTTGATAGCGAAACCGTGGCTGTAGTACAGGGTCTTGCCAGGCTTCAGGTATTGCTTGATAGTGGGCCACTGCTGCATCTGACCAGCATCGCTGAGAAGCATGCAAAGGATGGTGCCCTTCTCGGCAGCCTCTTCGATAGAGAACAAAGTCTTGCCGGGTACCCATCCGTCGGCCACAGCCTTGTCATAGGTCTTGCCCTGACGCTGTCCGACAATCACGTTAAAGCCATTGTCACGCAGGTTGCAAGCCTGTCCAGGCCCCTGCACACCATAGCCGATAACAGCGATAACTTCATCTTTTAATACTTCACGTGCTTTCTCGAGTGAAAACTCTTTACTGGTGACAACAGTCTCAATAACGCCACCGAAATTCATTTGTGCCATAATAACAAATGTTTTAAAATGTTCAACTTGTCCCTATGAACTATGCCAGTCCTACACGAGAACCGGACGCTTGGTGTTCACCACCGTCTTCTTTTTGGTCCATTCTCTCCCTGCACGAGGGGAAGACACAGGATGTAATTCTAAATTGCCTGCAAAGATAGCAATTTGTTACGAAACAGCCAAATTTTCTTTCAGATTTATAAAAATTTCACCTTACTTCTGCAGCATTCGGTACCGTCAGTGCGAACGATACGGACACAAAACTCGTTTTCTCCCGTCTCTTCACGATAGAAAGAGAGCTTGTCGCCAGCATGCGATTCTGCCACATAAGCAATCTCAAAGCGCTGAATGCGATGGGTCTTGTACCAGTCGAGTGACCAGAGGTCGAGCACATGCTCGATATATTTCACCGAGTTGATATGTCCATTGATGTCCACATCATTATAATAGGTGTCGATAGCATGCACGAATTCTGCATGATCGGACATCTTTACGCGGCCGCCCTTGTCGATGGGGCAGGACTTTTCGCTTTCAATCCATTCATTGATGGCACCATCCTTAATGGCAAGGATGTCACAAGGCTGACGTGTGTCGGTATCAATCATTGCCCAGACACTGCGTCCGTAACCATACACCTTGCCGCTGTCATCAGAGACGGCGAAGTTGCGCTGGGTGAAGAAACGCATCGCGTTCTCAACCCATGTTTCCACATTAAATTTCGTATATTGCTCGGGCATCTCGTTCATCTCTATCGCCAGGCGTGAGAGAACCCACGAGCGCTTGATAGTCATGAGATACTTCATGCCAAAGCCGCGATCCGTGCTGTGGAAATCGGCGGCGTTAAGCATGTGATTGCCAAGATGGCCCATAAACAGACGCCCGCTAAAGTCGCAATGGAAGGGCTCTGCCAAGAATTGATATTTTCCTACTTTTTCCATGAAATTCTTATTTATCCATGAACCTTCTTTGGGGAGTTTATCCATGAATCTCTTCTCTTTCTTCCAGGAATGCACTCACCTGTTCCTGCATGCCTCGTGTTACGGCGATACGGCCCGAACGGGTGTACTGTAGCACGCAGTCGAAGGCATCGAGGGCTCGGAACAACTCGATGATATCGTCCGTCTGTCCACTCTTCATCACAATGGTATAGGTGGGGTTCACCTCAGTGATAGTGGCATCATAGCGACGTACGGTACGTGAAATCTCGGGATTGGCCAGTACTTTATCTGTTGACAACTTATAGAGGCCTGCCTCGCGGATAAACAGTTGCTCGTCCGTGAAGTAGTTTGCCTTCACCACATCGATTTTCTTCTCAATCTGACGGGTTATCTTGATAATCTGGTCTTCGTCACTCCAGGCGGTGATGGTGTATTTGTGTACGCCAGGAATACTGGATGCTGATACGTTCAGGCTTTCGATGTTTACCTGACGACGTGTAAACACGGCGGTAATCTGATTCAGGATACCTGCTACGTTCTCAGAATAAACCAGCAGGGTATATAGTTTCTTTTCTTCCATGTTGCCTTTTTGCTTTTTCTGTTTTTACCCTTATCAAATCTCCAGCATCATTTCATTCACATTCATGCCCGGTGGTGTCATCGGCAGTACGTTGTCTTCTTCGAGGATGGCACACTCAAGGATGAACGGTCCGTCTGTGCTGAGCATCTTTTCTACTGCTGCTGCCAGGTCCTTGCGGTCAACCACAGCCAGATAGGGGATGCCATAGCCCTGTGCAATCAGCTCATAGCAGGGGTTCATCATCTTGGTGAATGACTTGCGGCGCATCCAGAACATATCCTGCCATTGGCGCACATTGCCCAAGTAGTTATTGTTCATCAGGATGAGCTTCACAGGTGCCTTCTGTTCCATGATGGTACCCAGTTCCTGGATGTTCATCTGGAAACCACCGTCGCCCATAAAGCAGCATACCGTACGCTCGGGGGCTCCAAAGGTGGCACCGATGGCGGCAGGCATACCGTAACCCATCGTGCCCAGACCGCCACTGGTGCAGATACTACGCTGGTGGTGGTACTTGAAATAACGGGTCGAGAAGAGTTGGTTCTGACCAACGTCAGTCACAAGTACGGCATTGTCTGGCGCCTGTTCTGCCACAGCATTCACCACCTCGCCCATGCGTAGCGGGCCTTCCTTGGGATGGATGGCAGGCTCGATAACTTTTTCACGCTCTTTTTCGTCAAGTTCCTTGAACGAGTCGCGCCATTCCTTGTGGGTATTGTTGTTGATGAGTGATGTGATGGCGGGAAGTGACTCCTTACAGTCGGCCACCACAGCCACATCGGTCTTTACATTCTTGTCTATCTCGCTGCGATCGATGTCCAAATGAATCACCTTCGCCTGCTTTGCATAAGTCTTCAGGTTGCCCGTTACGCGATCAGAGAAACGCATACCGATGGCGATGAGCACGTCACACTCTTGTTCCTTCAGGTTGACGGCATAGTTGCCATGCATACCTAGCATGCCCACGTTCAGCGGATGGTTAGAGGGTAGGGCCGAGAGACCCAGCATGGTGCGGCCTGCGGGGATGTCAGCCTTTTCGAGGAACGCCTTTAACTCCTCCTGCGCATTGCCCAGTTCCACACCCTGACCTACCAAGGCCAAAGGACGTTTGGCATTGTTAATCAGCTCTGCAGCCTGACGTACGGCTTCGTTGTCGAGTTTGGGGTAGGGCACGTATGAACGCACGAAGTCCACCTTCTTTGGTTCCCAGTCAATCTGTTCTACCTGTGCGTTCTTGGGAAAGTCGAGCACTACGGGGCCGGGACGACCCGTGCGGGCAATATAGAAAGCCCTGCTCACTGCCCACGCCACATCCTCAGCATGGCGAATCTGATACGACCATTTCGAGATAGGTTGCGCCAAGCCCACGAGGTCCACCTCCTGAAAGGCATCCGTACCCAGGGCTGAGATAGGTACCTGGCCGGCAATGACGACGATAGGGGTGGAGTCGAGCATGGCGTCGGCAATGCCCGTCAGAGTGTTTGTAACACCAGGACCACTTGTCACCAAGGCAACACCCACCTCGCCAGAGACGCGTGCATAGCCCTCGGCAGCATGAGTAGCACCCTGTTCGTGACGCACCAGAATGTGGTCGAAACACTTCTTCTCTCCTCGTGTGTAGTCAAAAAGCGCATCGTAAACGGGCATGATTGAGCCACCGGGGTAACCAAAGATGGTTTTCACACCTTCGGCCTTCAACGCTCGCATCAGCGCCTTCGATCCTGTTATCTTGTCTTTCAGCATATTCCTTTTCTTTTATCTAGATATTCTAGATTTGATAGGCTATCTAGTCTTTTTTCTTCTAATCAATAATTCTCACGCCTCCCTTGTCGGCAGAACTAACGCTCTGTGCATAGGCTCTCAGTGCTTTTGATACCACGCGGTTGCGCTTCAGGGGCTGCTGTGGACGGGCAGCAAGTTCTTCGTCAGAGAGTTTCACACTGATGCTTCTGCTGGGGATATCGATCACGATGATATCGCCATCCTTAATCTTGCCGATATTACCGCCGTTGGCAGCCTCTGGCGAGATATGTCCTATGCTCAGGCCGCTGGTGCCACCCGAGAAACGACCATCGGTAATCAGAGCGCACTCCTTGCCAAGATGCATACTCTTAATATAAGAGGTGGGGTAGAGCATTTCCTGCATGCCAGGACCGCCCTTTGGACCTTCATGGGTAATTACCACGCAGTCACCACTCTTCACCTTGCCACCTAGGATGCCCTCGCAGGCGTCCTCCTGAGAGTCGAACACCACGGCAGGACCTTCAAAGTGCCACAAGGCCTCATCTACACCGGCTGTTTTCACCACGCAGCCATCCTGAGCGATATTGCCGAAGAGAACTGCGAGTCCGCCGTCCTTCGTGTAGGCATGCTCCAAGTCTCGGATACAGCCGTTGGCACGATCGGTGTCGAGCGAAGGCCATTGTTCTGATTGTGAGCCCATCTTTGTGGAGAAGCGGTTGCCGGGAGCAGAATAATAGATGCTAGTTAAATTAGTTGAACTAGTCTGACTAGTAATATCATAGGCTGTCATCGCCTCGGCCAGCGTCATACCGTCCACACGGGGAGCAGAACCATCGACAAGACCACCTTTGTTCAGTTCATTGAGAATGCCGAGGATGCCACCAGCACGTCCACACTCCTGAACGCTGTATTTCTGCGTGTTAGGAGCCAGTTTGCAGAGGCATGGCACACGACGCGAGAGCTTGTCGATATCCTTCATAGTAAAGTCGGCACCAGCCTCTTGGGCTACAGCCAGCAGATGAAGCACGGTGTTGGTACTTCCACCCATTGCGATATCCAGTGCCATTGCATTCATAAAGGCCTTACGGGTAGCAATATTGCGTGGCAATACGCTCTCATCGCCATCTTCATAGTAAGCGAAAGCGTTCTTCACTACCTGACGCGCAGCTGCCTTGAACAACTCGATACGATTGGTGTGCGTAGCCAGAATAGTACCGTTTCCGGGGAGCGACAATCCAATGGCCTCAGTCAGTGAGTTCATCGAATTGGCGGTGAACATGCCTGAGCATGAGCCGCAGCCAGGACAGGCGCAACTCTCAATCTCTTTCATCTCCTCGTCAGAGACGCTGGGGTCAGCACCCTTAATCATTGCAGTAATCAGGTCGGCATTCTCGCCGCGCCACTTGCCGGCCTCCATCGGGCCTCCGCTACAGAACACCGTAGGGATGTTCAGGCGCATAGAAGCCATCAGCATGCCAGGAGTCACCTTATCGCAGTTTGAGATGCAGATCATCGCATCAGCCTTGTGGGCGTTGACCATATACTCCACACTATCGGCGATAATGTCGCGTGAAGGCAGCGAATACAGCATGCCGTCGTGTCCCATAGCGATACCGTCGTCAATGGCGATGGTATTGAACTCAGCTGCATAGCAACCCATCTTCTCGATTTCCTCGCGGACAATCTGGCCAATTTCGTGCAGATGCGTATGACCAGGCACAAACTGGGTAAACGAGTTGACGATGGCAATAATTGGTTTGCCAAACTGCTCGTGTTTCATACCTGTGGCCACCCACAGCGCGCGGGCTCCAGCCATCCTACGTCCTTCTGTGCATACAGCACTTCTTAACTGATGCTTCATATCTCTCTTTCAAAATGATTATTCAAAAATCTGATTGACCAACTGCTCGTCCTCTTCTGCACCATTGGTCAGTTCCATGTCGTCCTCCCTGCTGCATGGATCAAAATCTTCTGGCAGGTCAAACTGATCATCCTGAGAATAGGGCAAGTTGCCGTCGGCATAGACTTTCTGCATATAGAGTGCGAAGATGGGCAGAGCCATAGAGGCACCCTGACCATAGAGCATCGAGTCGAAGTGGATGTCGCGGTCATCACCGCCCACCCAGCAGCCCGATACCAGTTTGGGTGTAACGCCCATAAACCAACCATCGCTGTTTGAGTTTGTCGTACCCGTCTTGCCGCCGATAGGTGCTTTTAGATTGTAGCGGAAGCGCAAGCGTCCACCCGTTCCGCCATCTACTACGGCGCGTAGCATATAGAGCATCTTGTCCGCCGACTCGCCGCTGATAACCTCGTTCATGCGGGGTTTAAACTCTTCGAGCACGTTACCCTCATTGTCCACAATGCGTGTTACGTACATTGGTGCTGAGCGAATGCCGTGGTTTACGAAGGCGGTATAGGCACTCACCATCTCGCTCACGGTAATCTCGCAGGGACCCAAACAGAGGGCAGGGGAGGGATGTATCTCAGGATTGCGGATGCCATAGTTGTGAAGCAGCGTCACGAAACCTTCGGGCGTCAAGCGATGCATCATCAGGTAGGCAGATATCCAGTTGTTGGACTGTTGCAGACCCCATTTCAGGGATACCATCTCGCCATAGCGGGAGCGGCTACCGTTGCGTGGTGTCCATGGCTTGCCTGCCACGATATAAGTCTCCTGAACGTTGGGCACCTCGTCGCAAGGTGTCATGCCGTTCTCCATCGCCAATGAGTAGAGGAAAGGCTTGATGGTAGAACCCACCTGACGGCGACCCTCTGTGGCCATGTCGTAGGCAAAGTGCTGGAAGTCCAGTCCTCCCACATAGGCTTTCACGGCACCCGTCTGAGGCTCCATGCTATAGAAGCCCGTTCTCAGGAATGACTTATAGTAGCGTATCGAGTCCATGGGGGTCATTGTGGTGTCCACCTCACCGTGATAGGTGAAAATGGTCATCGGGATGCGGGTGTTGAAAGCCTTGTTGATTTCCTCGTCGGAGTAGCCTTCACTCTTCATCACACGATAGCGCTCTGATTGGCGCACATTACGCTGCAGAATCTTCTTGATTTCTTCCTTCGACAGGTTGCGCGAGTAGGGAGCGTTGGGTTTCGATTTGTTAGCCTTATTAAACTCTGGCTGCAGGCCCTTCACCACATGCTCATAACAGGCCTGCTCGGCATACTGCTGCATTCTGGAATCGATGGTGGTATAGACCTTCAAACCATCGGTATATATATTGTAGGGTGTACCGTCGCGTTTGGTATTCTTGTTGCACCAGCCACATAGGGGGTCGGTCTCCCAGTTCAACGAGTCGATGACATATTTCACATAGTTCCACTCCGGATAGTCGTTTCTGTTGGGTCTCTTGGCCATCATATAGCGACTCAGGAAACCACGGAAATACGTGGCGATTCCATCGTTATGGTCGGCCACATGGAACTTCAGGTTCATGGGTACCTGACAGCAGCTGTCATACTGCTCCGGCGTGATGTAGTCAGCCTTCAGCATTTGGCCGAGCACCACGTTGCGGCGATCCAGCGCACGCTCCTCATAGCGTACGGGGTTGAAATACGAGGGGTTCTTACAGAGGCCAATCAGCGTGGCAGCCTCGGTGATAGTCAGTTCTGAGGGCTCCTTCGAGAAATACGTGTTGGCAGCCGTTTTGATGCCCACCGCGTTGTGCAGGAAGTCGAAGTAGTTCAGATACATCGAGATAATCTCGTCCTTGGTATAGTTGCGCTCCAGCTTCACCGCAATCACCCATTCGATGGGCTTCTGCAGGGCACGCTCCATGGTGGAGTGGGCCACATCCGAGAAAAGCTGCTTGGCCAACTGCTGAGTGATGGTCGATCCACCGCCCGCATTCTTCTGTCCCATGATGCCGCGCTTGATGATGGCACGCCCCAGGGCATAGAAGTCGATGCCCGAGTGCTCATAGAAGCGTGCGTCCTCGGTGGCCACCAGCGCCTTGACGAGCCATGGTGACAATTCCGAATAGCCCACCAGCACGCGGTTCTCCCTGCTGATGCTCCATGTGCCCATCAGTTCGCCGTCGGCAGAATACACCTGCGTGGCATATCGGTTAATGGGGTTTTGCAGGTCCTCGATGGGTGGCATATAGCCTATTTTTCCTTCAGAGATTGCCCAGAAACAGCCAGCTGTGCCCAGTACGATAACGGCCAGCAGCGTCCACAGGAATCCTATAAACCATTTTCTCATTTCGTCTTTATTTGTCGAATTTCAATTATTTTGCATGCAAAGGTACGAAATTAATTCGAAACAGCGACAAAAAGAGACAGTTTTTGAATTTTTTCTCAATGTTCAAGTAGTAGAGACAATTCCTTTCAATTTTAATAGTTATCCAGTATGTCTTTCAGTTTTTTCTTCTTCCGTTCCTTCTTTGACAGTTTGTTCTTGTTGGGTATCAGATAGCCAATCAGTCCCATCAGGTTGAGTCCACCACCCATATTGGCCTTTGCACCAGCCAGTTGCAACTCTGTCTTTTCCAACTGCATTCTTTTGTTCAGTTCGCGATAATCGCGTGCCTGCTTGTCCTGTCCAAAAACAATTACCTCTTTTACATTAAGCAGTTTCGAGATGACGAATACCGTATCTCTTAGTTCGCTCAGGTCCACTATGCGCTCCTCGTAGTTCACGTGGCTCACCACAAGTGTTTTACTGGTGTTGGGCACCGTTATCCTGCCTGCTGAGTCTGTTTGCCACACACCATCTTGAGTTGTCACATTGGCGTTGGTTACAGGCACCAGTGTCTCTACGTCCACCACTACTAGCCGACGTTGCGCCCTGATGCCGATGGCACAAAGCAGTAAGAGCAGTATGAGGGATAGCCTTGTCATCCTTTTTGTTTGGTTTGAGGTTTGAAATTTGAGGTTTGAAATATCGCCTGCAAATTTAGGCATAATCCACCTTTCTGCCCGTTTTCTTCTCTTAGAAAAACTTACAGATATAAAAAATAAATCAAGATTAAGATTTTTTCAACAAAAGACGGTCATCGCCTGCCCTTTGTCAGCAAGAATTACCTGATGAAACTCGTTCTGACCACGGGCTCCAGTTCAGGATGTCCGTCTTCGCCGACGTTGAGTTTGCGAATCATCCAGGCCATGTTGCGGGCCATTGTTCGCATTGTCTGCATACCTTCTTCGTCCTGTGCTGCCTGACCAGGCGTCTGACCATAGGCCATATTCCAGTATTGCGAGCTGACCAAGGGCATATTTGTCATTGTGAAATACTTGTTCAGACGGTCGAAGGCTGCCGATGCGCCGCCTCTTCTGCACACCACCACACTAGCTGCCGGTTTAAAGCGCAGGTCACTGCTCAATGTGTAGAACACACGATCGAGTAGGGCGCAGAGCGAACCATTGGGACCTCCGTAATAGACGGGTGAGCCTACCACCAGTCCATCAATGCCGTCCTTCACGGTTCTCCATACCTTGTAATACAGATCGTCGCGGAAGGTACATTTTGCCCCGTTCCTTCCACACATACCACAAGCGATGCAACCCTGTACAGCTTGTTTGCCGATATTGATAATCTCCGTATCAATACCCTCGCTGTTCAGAGTCTTTGCCACCTCGCTCAGCGCTGTAAACGTGTTGCCATTGTCGCGAGGACTTCCATTAATCAATAGTACTTTCATATGTTTTTGATTTATCGTTTGGTATTATTTCTTTTAACCAAAATGACCGACATTCGCGAGGGATGCCGGTCATTTCTTATGGAATTGTGCGGCGGATTACTTGTTGTACTCCTGCCAAGATTTGATCTTGATGTCGTTGAGACTCATGGCGGTGAAGGCCTCGATGAAGGCTTTAGCCAGACGCACGTTGGTCATCAAGGGGATGTTGTGGTCAATGGCACCACGACGAATCTTGTAGCCGTTGGTCAACTCACGAGAGGTGTGGTTCTTGGGCACGTTGATGACCAGTCCCACCTTGTGCTGCGAGATGAGGTCCATCACATTGTTCTCACCATCCTCGTCGGGCCATGCCACGGCAACAGCCTTCACGCCGTTGTCGTTGAAGAACTTAGCTGTGCCAGGTGTAGCATAGATGGTGTAGCCCTTCTTTGCCAACTGCTGAGCAGGCTCAAGCAGAGAAACCTTACCCTTGGCACCACCTGATGAAATCAGAACAGCATCCTTGGGGATAGAATAGCCTGTAGCGATAAGCGAGTTGAGCAGAGCCTCGTTGAGGTCATCACCCAGACAGCCCACCTCACCGGTAGAACTCATGTCAACACCCAGGACGGGGTCAGCGTTCTGCAGACGGGCAAACGAGAATTGTGAAGCCTTAACACCGATGCGGTCGATGTCGAACTCGCTCTTCTCAGGACGCTGATAGGGTGCATCAAGCATGATCTTTGTGGCCGTCTCAATGAAGTTACGCTTCAGAATCTTTGATACGAAGGGGAATGAACGGCTGGCACGCAGGTTACACTCAATCACCTTCACCTCGCGGTTCTTGGCCAGGAACTGGATATTGAATGGACCGCTAATGTTCAGCTCGGCGGCAATCTTATAGGCAATCTTCTTAATCTGACGGATGGTAGAGAAGTAGATGTGCTGAGCGGGGAACACCATTGTGGCGTCACCAGAGTGCACACCAGCATACTCCACGTGCTCGGAAATGGCATATTCAATCACCTCGCCCTTGTCGGCCACGGCGTCGAACTCAATCTCCTTTGTCTCAGTCATAAACTTCGAAATAACCACGGGGAATTCCTTCGATACCTCAGTGGCCATGTTCAGGAAGCGATGCAACTCCTCTTCGTCATAGCACACGTTCATGGCAGCACCTGAGAGCACGTATGAGGGACGCACCAGTACAGGATAACCCACCTTGGCTACGAAGTCCTTTACATCGTCAAACGAGGTCAGCGCCTGCCATGCGGGCTGATCAATGCCCAGTTTGTCGAGCATGGCTGAGAACTTGTCACGGTTCTCTGCACGATCGATATCTACAGGCGAAGTGCCGAGTACGGGCACACCCTGACGGTGCAACTTCATGGCGAGGTTGTTAGGAATCTGTCCACCCACAGAGACGATAACGCCGCGAGGCTGCTCCAGGTCCATTACATCGAGCACACGCTCCAGCGAGAGCTCATCGAAATAGAGGCGGTCGCACATGTCATAGTCAGTTGACACGGTCTCGGGGTTGTAGTTAATCATGATAGACTTGTAACCCAGTTTGCGTGCCGTGTTGATGGCGTTCACTGAGCACCAGTCGAACTCAACGCTTGAGCCGATACGATAAGCACCCGAACCGAGTACCACCACAGACTTCTCGTTGTTGAAGTAGTTGATGTCGTGATTAACAGCATATTTCTCGCCCGTGGCATCGCCAAAGGCGGGTACGTGGGTATAAGTGAAATAGAGGTAGTTGGTCAACTCAGGATGCTCTGAGGCCACGGTGGGGATGCGCTTCACCGAAGGCATGATGCCACGCTGCTTGCGAAGCTTGCGCACCTCAAGGTTCTCCTTCTCCATGTTGGTCGATTTGGTCTTCAGCACGAAGCGGGCAATCTGGAAGTCAGAGAAACCGCAACGCTTCACTTCCAAGAGCAACTCGTCGGAAAGGTCTTCCAGTTTGTTGTATTTCTGCAACTCGTGCTTCAGGTCCACGATGTGCTTCAGGCGCTCCAGGAACCACACATCAATCTTCGTCAGCTGTTCGATGCGTTCGATGGTGTAACCCTCTTCCAGAGCCTGTGCGATGGCAAAGATGCGCAGGTCGGTGGGGTTAGCCAACTCGTCATCCAGGTTGTCGAACTTTGTATGATCGTTGCCCACAAAGCCGTGCATGCCCTGGCCAATCATACGCAGACCCTTCTGAATCATTTCCTCGAACGAGCGGCCGATACTCATAATCTCGCCAACAGACTTCATTGACGAACCAATCTGACGGCTGACACCGGCAAACTTTGTCAAGTCCCAACGAGGAATCTTACAAATCATATAATCGAGCGAGGGAGCCACATAGGCGCTTGAGGTTGTTCCCATCTCACCAATCTGGTCGAGGGTGTAACCCAAAGCAATCTTTGCGGCTACGAAAGCGAGTGGATAACCTGTTGCTTTTGAGGCCAATGCAGATGAACGGCTCAAGCGAGCGTTGATCTCAATGATACGATAGTCGTTGGTCTCGGCGTTGAAGGCAAACTGGATGTTACACTCGCCTACGATGCCCAGGTGACGCACACACTTGATGGTGATTTCCTGCAGCATCTTTACCTGCTCTTCTTTCAATGAACACGTGGGTGCCACCACGATACTCTCGCCCGTGTGAATGCCCAGAGGGTCGAAGTTCTCCATTGAGGCCACGGTGAAACAGCGATCGTTGGCATCGCGGATGCACTCGAACTCAATCTCCTTCCAGCCCTTCAGGCTCTCTTCCACCAGAATCTGAGGTGCAAAGGTGAAGGCACTCTCGGCCAACTCAACAAAAGCCTTCTCATCAGGACATATACCGGAACCCAGTCCACCCAGGGCATAGGCCGAGCGAATCATAATGGGGAAGCCAATCTCGTGGGCTGCCTTCAGCGCGTCGTCCATATTCTCCACGGCGTGGCTCACGGGGGTCTTCAGACTGATCTCGTCGAGCTTTTTCACAAAGCGGTCGCGATCCTCTGTGTCCATGATAGCCTCTACGCTGGTGCCCAATACTTGGACGCCATACTCCTTCAGCGTACCGTTCAGATAGAGTTCCGTGCCACAGTTCAGGGCCGTCTGTCCACCAAAGGCCAACAGGATGCCGTCGGGACGCTCCTTCTTGATGATTTCCGTGACGAAATGCGCATTAACTGGCTGGAAATACACTTGGTCGGCAATACCTTCCGACGTCTGGATGGTGGCGATGTTGGGGTTCACCAGCACGCTCTTGATGCCCTCTTCGCGCAGGGCCTTCAGAGCCTGTGAGCCAGAGTAGTCAAACTCGCCTGCCTGTCCGATTTTCAGTGCGCCCGAACCGAGTACGAGCACCTTCTTAAGATTCTTTGTGTTCATGTAATTATGGGGGTTTAGTCAATTTTCGTGCAAAGATACGAAGTTTTCTTGAAATAATGCTTTGATTCTTCGCTAAAATGTGTCAAAATGCTTGGTTTGAATACTAACGTTATGATTATGCATTTCTCATCGCTTCAGACTGAAGAAGCCGATGCGGTGGTTACGCCCTTTCTTGCCCAGCGAGCGCAGTTGATAGATGCCATTGGGCAGGTGGTCCACCCGTAGTGTTTTACCATAGGGGCGGATGTCCACCTGGCGACCGTCCAGCGTCTCAATAATCACGTATTGAGCATCGAGTGCTGCCCCCTTTGGAGGCAGAGCAATGTGACGTCCATCGGTCTTGTTGATGGTGGGAGCTATATAGCGGCTGCCAGCGTTCAGCAACAGTTGGGTGGGTTTGCTCTCCTGTCCGTAGCGGTTCATGGCAGTCACGGCGTAGTTCTTGCCACATACAGGCACCAGCAGACTAGTCTTCCTCAGGCGAGTGGCCACGAGGTTCTCAGCCTTGGTGATATCCACGGGAAAGTCCTCGCTGGCATATATATTATAAAAAAGGTAGGGAGCATCGCTCCTGTCTTGCGAGGCTTGCCACGACAGCGTGTTTCCTTTTAGGTTCAGTGCCTTGGGCTCGGTTGGAGCCTGCTGTCCTGCCCACGTCATGGGCGGCACCAGTGCCGGTGTGCGGTTGAAGTGGCGGGTGAAGTCGTAGATGCCTTTTATGTTGTCAATGAAAAACTTTGTGCGGAAGAAGCAATGCCCCATGCCTAAGTTGCGGCTGACATTCATCTGGCGCGTAAACTGATCAAGCGTCCACTTGCCATTGCCCTCGCGAGGATCGAGAAAATAAATGCCCAGGCCAGGGATGACCATGCGGCCAGCACTCTGCTCCTGCCAGTCGATGGCAAAGGGGAAGAACTGGTTGTCTTGGAAATACATCATGGGGAAGAGCGCATCCATTAGTCCGTTTTGCAGCCATGCCTGAGCGTCCTGGCAAACGGCTGTGCGGGCGTTCCAGCCTCCAGCACGATAGCGGCGCAGATCGTCGTACTTGCCAATGGGCGAGCATGATAGCTTGACCCAGGGTTTCTGACTCTTCACGGCGAGGTTCACCTTGCGCACAATGTTGGTGATATACTCACGACCCTTGGCGCGTGATACCTTGATTTTCCACGTTTCAGGATATCGGATATAGTCCAGATGGATGCCATCCACATCATAGCGGCTCACAATCTCGCGACACATCCTTGCCAGATAGTCGCCTGTCTCAGCCTGCTCAGGGTCCATGTAGCCGTCATCGCCAATGCGCTTGATAAGTCTGGGGTGTTTCTGACGCAACTGCTTGCATCCCAGATTGTTCCATTTTCCTACGGGAATCGTGACCATCCACGCGTGACATTCCATGTTGCGCTTATGACATTCCTCGATGCATAGTTGCAGGGGGTCGTACGATGCTCTCTTGCCGGGAGTACCAGTGATGCAGCCGTCCCAGGGCTCGATGTCTGAGGGATAGATGGTAGTGCCACGCACACGGGTCTGGACAAGTATGGTGTTGATGCCAGCCTGCTGTAGCAAGTCGAGCGTATTGGTGAGTTCTCTTTTCTGGGCTTCGGCCTGATAGGAATGAGGCCAGTCAATGCCACCGATGGTGGTGAGCCAGGCGGCTCTGACTTCATATTTTGGTGACTGCCCCCAGAGGGTGATGCTGCTCAAAAAAATGAGTAGCGTAACGATATATTTGTTCATGTATTTGGAATTTGTGTGCAAAGGTATAAAAAATATCTTAATTCTTAATTCTTAATTCTCAATTTATTTGTATCTTTGCATCGTCAATCAGATTAAAAAAAAGAAATGCAGAAATGATTACTTTCGTATTGAGCCTCTTGGCTCTTGTTTTGGGCTATTTCCTTTATGGCCGCTTTGTGGAGAGAGTTTTTGGACCTGACGACAGACCGACACCGGCCGTTGCCAAGGCCGATGGTGTGGACTTTATGGTGCTGCCTTCATGGAAGATTTTCATGATTCAGTTCCTGAATATTGCGGGCACGGGCCCCATCTTCGGTGCCATCATGGGTGCCAAGTTCGGACCTGCCGCCTATCTGTGGATCGTCTTCGGATGCATCTTCGCCGGAGCCACGCACGACTACCTGAGTGGTATGCTCTCTATTCGCAACGGTGGAGCCAATCTGCCTGAAATCATCGGAAAGTATCTGGGCAACGCGCCCAAGCAGGTGATGCTCGTCTTCTCGGTATTCCTACTGATGATGGTGGGAGCCGTCTTTGTGTATAGCCCTGCCTTGCTGCTTCAGAAGTTGTGTCTGGACAATGTGCCCGGCATAGAGATGTTGAGCAATAGCACGTTCTGGATTATCGTCATCTTCGTGTATTATATCATCGCCACGATGATGCCCATTGATAGGATAATCGGCAAGGTATATCCCTTGTTTGCCTTCTCGCTGCTGTTTATGGCGGTGGCCCTGATGGCGATGCTCTTTGTCAAGATGCCCGACATTCCAGAGGTGTGGGAGGGGGTAGGCGAGGCCTCGCTCACCACGAAGAGCATCTTCCCCTGTCTTTTTATCACCATTGCCTGTGGTGCCATTAGTGGTTTCCACGCCACGCAGTGCCCGTTGATGGCGCGCTGTCTGAAGAGCGAGAAAATGGGTCGCCCCATCTTCTACGGTGCCATGATCACCGAAGGTCTGGTGGCACTCATCTGGGCCACGGTGGCCATGTATTTCTTCTATAACGAGCCCACGCCTGGTTATCAGGAGATGGCTGGTGGTGAGGAGATTCTCAGCAAGGCACCTGCCATCGTGAGCATGGTGTGTGACAACTGGCTGGGCCTCTTCGGCAGCATTCTGGCCATTCTGGGTGTGGTGGCAGCACCTATCACCAGTGGTGATACCGCTCTGCGTTCGGCACGACTCATCATCGCTGACTTTATCCATTTGGAGCAGAATACCATCCGCAAGCGCCTCTACGTGTGCATTCCGTTGTTTACGGCTGTCATCGCCCTGCTCATCTGGCAGATGGCCAATCCCGAGGGCTTCGACGTCATCTGGAGCTGGTTCGGATGGAGCAATCAGACGCTCACTGTGTTCACGCTCTGGGCCATCACGGTCTATCTGTATCAGCAGAAGAAGAACTACTGGATATCACTCATCCCTGCGGTATTCATGACGGTGGTGAGCGTCGTTTACTTGTTCTCTGAACAGATTTTCAAATAGGAATTCAATAACAATAAAATATCATACGATTATGAAAAAAATTCTTTTAACAATGCTTTGCGGACTGATGTTCTCAGTTGCAAGCCAGGCGCAGGATCGTTTGCCTTTTGCAAAGGACAAGTTCTATGCAGGTGCCAGCTTGTCGGGTTTTGACCTGAACTGGAACAAGAACCAGGATTGGCATATGAACGTGGCAGCCAAGTGTGGCTATTTGTTCGAGGACGACTGGATGGTCACCACTACGCTGGGATATGACTGGTATAAGGTGGGCGATAAGACCCTCGTGGCTGGTGCCGGATTGCGTTATTATATCGAGCAGAATGGACTGTTTCTGGGCGCTGGTGCCAATTATCAGCATAATGCTACGTACGATGATTTCGTGCCCAACTTTGAGGTGGGCTATGCCTATTTCCTGAACCGTACCGTGACCCTCGAACCTTCGGTTTACTATAACATGAGTCTGAAGGACCACGTTAATTACAGTGGTTTTGGTCTCCGTATCGGCATCGGTATTTATTTTGAGTGATTGTAGAATTAAGAGGTAAGAAAATATGCTGAGTGTAGAGGAACTGAACGATAAGTTGATTGACCTCGCTTTTGCCGAGGATATCGGCGATGGTGACCACACCACGCTGTGCTGTATTCCTGCGGATGCCGTGGGAGAATCGAAACTGCTGATCAAGGAAGAAGGCATCTTCGCTGGCGTAGAGATAGCCAAGGAAGTGTTTCATCGTTTCGACCCCGAGATGCAGGTGGAGGTCTATGTAGAGGACGGTGCGCATGTTAAGCCCGGCGACATCGTGATGAGCGTGAAAGGCAAGGAGCAGAGCCTGCTGCAGACTGAGCGCCTGATGCTCAATATCCTGCAGCGCATGTCGGGCATTGCCACGATGACACATAAGTATCAGCAGGCCCTGGTGGATGCTGGCACCAAGACGCGTGTGCTCGATACCCGCAAGACCACCCCTGGCATGCGTATGCTCGAGAAGGAGGCTGTGAAGATTGGTGGTGGCATGAACCACCGCATAGGACTCTTCGACATGATTCTTCTGAAGGACAATCACATTGACTTCTGCGGAGGTGTTCACAACGCTATCTCGCGTGCTAAGGCTTACTGCAAGGAGAAGGGTAAGGATCTGAAGATTGAATGCGAGGTGCGCAACTTCAAGGAACTTGACGAGGCTCTGGCTGAGGGCTGTGATCGCATTATGTTCGACAACTTTACACCAGAGGAGACGGCCCGTGCCGTGAAAATCGTTGCTGGTCGTGCCGAGACTGAGTCGAGTGGGGGAATCACTTTCGATACCATGATCCCCTATGCCAAGGCTGGCGTCGATTTTATCTCCTTCGGAGCCTTGACACATTCTGTCAAGGGACTCGACATGAGCTTCAAGGCCGCAGGAAGTGACAAACTAACTATTAACCCTCGTTCCTAAATAAAGAACGAGGTTTTTATTGAAATAATACATCAATGAAACGACAACTGATACTATCAGCCATGCTCATCGCCGCTACTGGAGCGATGGCATGTACTAACTTTATCGTGGGTAAGAAGGCTTCAGCCGACGGCTCCGTTATCTGTTCCTATAGTGCCGATAGCTATGGCATGTTTCAGGGCTTGGTACACTATCCCGCAGCCAAGCATCCCAAGGGCACCATGCGCCAGGTCTATGACTGGGACACTAATAAATATGGTGGTGAAATCCTTGAGGCAGAAGAGACCTACAACGTTATCGGCAATATCAACGAGTGGCAGGTGACCATCGGTGAAACTACTTTTGGCGGACGTGAAGAGATGGTTGACACCACGGGCATCATCGACTACGGCTCACTGATCTATATCGCCCTCCAGCGCTCTAAGACTGCCCGTGAGGCTATCGATGTGATGACATCGCTGGTTGAGAAATACGGCTATAACTCTGAGGGTGAGACCTTTACGATTTGCGACCCTAACGAGGCATGGATCATGGAGATGATGGGTTGCGCCAGCGATCGTAAGGTGGAGAAGGGGCGCACCGTGTGGGTGGCCCTGCGCATCCCCGACGATATGATTTGCGGCCATGCCAACCAGAGTCGCATCACCAAGTTTAATATGAGGGATAAGTCTGGCGACGTGCGCTACTCAAAGAACGTGGTGTCCTACGCTCGCAAAATGGGCTGGTTCACGGGCAAGGATGAGGACTTCTCGTACAATGCTGCCTATGCCGCCCCCGACTTCTCAGGACGCCGCATCTGCGATGCCCGCGTGTGGCAGTTCTTCAATCGTTATGCCGACGGCATGGACCGCTACATCCCCTGGGCTGAAGGCAAGGATGCCAATGCCGAGGTGATGCCTCTGTGGGTGAAGCCCAACAAGAAACTCACCGTGGCCGATGTGGAAACCGCCATGCGCGATCACTTTGAGGATACGCCTTTCTCGCTCGACAATGATATGGGTGGCGGCATCTGGGAAATGCCATATCGCCCCACACCTCTTTATTTTAAGGTCGATGGCAAGGAGTATTTCAACGAGCGTCCCGTATCCACCCAGCAGGCAGGCTTCGTCTTCGTCAGCCAGATGCGTTCGTGGTTGCCCCGCCAGGTGGGAGGCTGCTTCTGGTTTGCCAACGATGATGGCAACATGGTGCCCTTCACACCTGTCTATTGCTGCGCCACCGAGTCTCCACGACCCTACAACACCCCTGGTGCTGACGACTTGAACTTCTCGATGGATAATGCCTTCTGGGTGCAGAACTGGGTTAGCAACATGGTCTATCCCCGCTATTCGATGCTCTTCCCCAGTTTGAAGGAGGTGCGCGACTCGCTCGACAACTCATATTTCCGTGCTCAGAAGGAGGTGGAGGATAAGGCCATCCTGCTTGATGAGGCTGCACGCACCAAGTTCCTCACTGCCTATACCGCCGAGAAAGCAGACCAGATGCTGGCCCGCTGGCGTCAGTTGGCCACCTATCTCATCGTGAAGTACAACGATATGACCATCAAACCAGAGGAAAACGGTGTGTTCACACGAACCAAATATGGACTCGGTTCAACGGTAAAAAGACCAGGCTATTCACAGAAATATGCACGCGAATTGGTGAAACAGACTGGTGAAAAGTTCCAAAAACCATGATGCAACGGGCAAAAACGCACTTTTTTTAGAGAATTGCACCCGCAAACAAGGAACGATGGTTCCGTAGCTCAACTGAATAGAGCATCTGACTACGGATCAGAAGGTTGTGGGTTTGAATCCCGCCGGAATCACTTTCAATGGTTTGCGACACAAGGAACGGAGGTTCCGTAGCTCAACTGAATAGAGCATCTGACTACGGATCAGAAGGTTGTGGGTTTGAATCCCGCCGGAATCACAAAGAGAGGTTTTTGAGACCTCTCTTTTTTGTTTGTGTGCTATTTCTATAAAATTATTATTCAAAAAGTTGTAAGATACGACAACTTTTTATACCTTTGCACCCATGAAACGTAAGATACTTACATACGGTGGCTATTTTGAGGCGTTCATGGCCACGCTGAAAGAAAAGGAGCAGGAGAAGATTCAATACGGATTGCTCTTGCTGAAATCACAGGATCGGCTTTCGAAGAAGTTCGTGAAGCATATCAGAGATGGTGTCTATGAGTTGAGAACAGAATATGGTGGTAATATCTACCGTGTATTCTTTATCTTTGATGATGGACAGATTGTCGTTCTGTTCAATGGATTTCAGAAGAAGACTCAGAAAACACCAACAAACGAAATAGAAAAGGCAATTAAAATTAAGGAGGCATATTATGCAGACAAACAATCACAAAATCGTTGACTATGACCTCGTGCTTGACGAGAAGTTTGGCAAAGAGGGAACCCCCGAGCGTATACAAGCAGAGGAAGCTGCTTACTCTTTTTATTCTGGTCAGATACTTCAGGATGCCAGAAAAGAGGCAAAGGTAACTCAGGAGGAGTTGGCGCGTCGTACTAACACTACAAAGTCGTACATCTCTAAGATTGAGAACGGAGTCATCGTTCCTAGTGTCGGAGTATTTTATCGAATTATCAATGCTCTTGGATTGAGGGTGGAAGTAGTGAAGCCCCTCTATTAATTCCCGCAATATCTCTCATGTCTATGTCACGTCTATCAAACATTATTGTAATCCTTTTCTTTGTCGCATTATCGGCGCACGCCCAGCTGACGGACTGGCGGAACATTTCGAGCAAGAACTTCGTGATGAAAATCATCCACGACCAGAACTTCCTTTATGTGGGCACAAAGGGTGGCATTGTGAAGATAGACAAGCAGAGTGGCGAGCAGACGGTGCTCAAACGTGCCGACGGAAGCATGACGGGTAATTCTATCACCGACATGGTGCTGCATGATGGCGAGTTGTGGGTTGGCACGGAGTACAACGGCTTGGCTAAGGTGACTGGCAACGACATAGAGAAATTCGATATGAAGAATGCCGGATTTCTGAGCAACCAACACTTATCTGGCTTCTATTTCAATACTGACGGAACTATGCTCGTTGGTGGCATAGCATATTTGTACGCCTTCGATGGGAAGATGTGTACAGCCAGATATGATATCAACCCGCTTAGTCCTTACGCCTACGTCAAGAAGATTAGGACCGACAGGGACGGGCGTATATGGGTGGCGTGCTACGATGCATTGAACAGGTACAACCTCTGTGTATTCACGTCTAGTGATTTGGTGCCATACAGCATTCCATACGGGAAGGTAAATAACATTGAAACCGACAAAGACGGATACTTGTGGATAGCGACCAACAACGGGCTTGTCAAGTTCGATGGCAGCGATTTTACACACTTCACGCCCGACAATTCTGGTCTGTCTGAGACGAACATCACAGACTTGACGGCCGATGAGAATGGAAATCTGTGGATGTTTGGCGACCGCTTTATTACTAAGTATGATGGCACGAACTTTACGGCCTATCCCTATCAGCTGAATATTACAAACGATTACCTGTTGACCATCGACGCCGCCGACGGCAACAACGTCTATGTGGGCTCACGCTTCGAGGGCTTACTAAAACTCACAGACAATAGATTAACTGCTGTAGACCTCATTGACAATTTGTTATATGATAATTCGATGTCTTTGAGAAGCGGTTGTATTGACGCAGGCGGCAATTTCTACGTTGGCTCACTCTATGGCCTTCAGAAATACAATATAGATACGGACGATTATAGGTTTGAACCTATGTCGCAGACCGCACAGACCGAAACAGACCGTAATGGTAACGTATGGATACTCTGGCCTTGGTTCACTACCGACACCTGCCTCGTTGAACTAACCGAGACAGGAAATAAGGTCTACATGAGAACCGACTATCCCTTTAGCGAAGCCGATGCCGACCTCATCAAGTTCGACCGCAAAAATCGCCTCTGGATAGGCACAAACAAGGGCCTCTATATGCGTGACGGAGAGACGTGGACGGTCTACAACAAAAACAATTCCATCCTATCTAAGTCCGTTCAGAGCATGGCCTTCGATAGTAGCAATCGCCTATGGTGTGGCACTAGCGGCGGCGGACTGTTCTGCTTCGACGGCACTCAATGGAGCAACTACACCACCTCCAACTCTTCTCTCCCGTCCGATTATGTGGGCTTGGTAACAATTGATAACAACAACGTCCTTTGGCTGAATTGTCGCGACCCTCGCTATCCCGACAAAATGATGTCAGAATATGGATTGGGACTGACCTGTTTCGACCGAAACACATGGACGACCTACAACCACAACAACTCGCCGCTGCCCAGCGACTGCTTTTGGGACGTGCAGGTGGATGCCGATAATCGCCTCTGGATAGCCACCGCCGGTGACGCCGGCCTCGTCTGCTACGACGGAACTTCATGGGTGACCTACGACACCGACAACTCTGGCATCGCCCTCAATGAGGTGACGAAAATCACCCTCGACCCAAAGCGTGACCTCATCTGGTTCACCCATTATCCAGGCCCAGGCCTCTCCGTCGCCCGTATGAACTGTAAGACATCGGGCATCCGTTCTATCTATTCCGCTAAACCCTCTGATATATTTTATGATCTATTAGGTCGGAGTCATAAGCAACCTACACATGGAGTGTTTGTTAGAAATGGGAAGAAAATTTTTAAGTGAATGTATTTTGCTCCAAGAAGTGGTTTGCTACCACGGTCGAAAAGGTAGCAATTTATCTTCTAACGGACTGATATACAGACGGGGTTTGAATCCCGCCGGAATCACAAGGAAGAAGAGAATGACTGCCCAACGGCGGTCATTTTTCTTTCTCGGAAAGAGAACTCCAAAATGACATTTGATACATGTGTCAAAATGTATGTAAAGCGTTGAGAATCAATATTTTTCTTAATGGCTTGGAGACAAAATACGGTTAAAGGTGGTAGACTCTTAGGAGCCTGTCACCTTTGTTTTTATACGAAATGGTAGCGGCCTAATATTTTAACAGTTGGCATCGCGATATTCCCTTCTTGCTGAACCACCTCGGACTGTTTCTCGCGCTGACTACCGCAACATTGGGCAATGCCGACATGCAACGGCTGAAGAGGAACAATTTATATATTTCGCAATAGCAGCAGTCTTGCTGTGGGCCGTAGGTGCCTGGGCGGCATGGCGCGAAAAGACGGCCTTGGCCTACGCATCGACTATCATCGGACTCGCCGTGTTTTTTAGCTTTATCCTGATGATGTGGATCTCTTTAGAACGTCCGCCACTTCGTACGATGGGAGAGACGCGCCTCTGGTATTCGTTCTTTCTGCCGCTGGCAGGCATCACCGTCTATTCGCGCTGGAAGTACAAGTGGATACTCTCGTTCTCTACCGTCTTGGCACTGGTGTTCATCTGCGTCAACCTCTTCAAGCCCGAGATCCATTCCAAGGCGCTGATGCCGGCCCTACAGAGTCCGTGTCTATAGCATGCCGTCGTAGCGGCTATTCCATTCGTCCGTACTTCATCTCTTCTCCCTGCTTGTCATACTGTTTACGCTTGCCAGTAGGAGGCTTTGTCAGGGTGATCTTCACAACTGCTGTACGTTCGAGACTACGGGCGATAGCATCGTCGAAAGCATTCATGTGTTTGGGAAGGAAACGCTGACAAATGGCTCTCAGTGCCTCGATCTTTTGGTCTCTATCTGTCACCATCTCAGCCTTACCAACAGCCATTGCCGATTTATACTGGAGCGTGAAACTGCCATCCTTAGGGCCAACAGTCGGGGCACACTTAGTGACTGCCGACAAAGCAACTTTCGGATTGGCGGCTATGCAGTCCAACTTGTCACCTTCCAAGGCGCAATGGAAGTAGAAGGTCTTTTCGTCTGTGCGAGCCAGCGACAGGGGTACACCGTAAGGCGTGCCATCTGCTCGCGTAAAGCTGACTGTAATATATGGCGCCTTGTCAAATACCTCCAAGGCGAAGGCTGCATCCATCTCTCTGCTTGCTTTTCTCATTTGATTCCTTATGTATTACATCTTATCTATGATCTCACTTGGTGGAGTAATTACTGGCTTACCATCTTTGTCAAGTAGAGGGGTAAGTCCACCTGCATATCCATGCTCTACAAATAGATAGTTTACGCCTGTCTCCTTATCAATAAGGATACTAGCATCCTTCATGATGCCGTTCTGGACTTTCTCCCAAATAAAACGCTTATTGTTTGCCATAATCATTATTTTTTTTAAATCCCTGCAAAAATACACATTTATTCAATTCCAACAAACAAATCCCAATATTTTTCGTACCTTTGCCCCCAAATATAAGATATATGAAAAAATAATACGCCAATAGATGGTGCCGAGTACGTTACACAACACGTTGGAGCGACATACCAGAGGCTACCTAAATTATATGAATATGGACGTAAGCGAGTTGCACGACGAAGAGAATCTGCTGGTGCAGATGCAGGACAGATGGGAGAACTACGGCAGTCTGGATGGGATTGCCGACACTCACGACCCGTTTGACTTGGCAGGTGCGCCAAGGTTCGAGCTGTACGAGAAGCTTAACAGCCTGCTGAATCATGCGCTCACAGCAGATGAGAACCTGCTGCTTCGCCAGACTCTCGGCATGGGATGTAAGCAACGGTCTATAAAGGATCTTGCCCAGCAGATGGGAACTACTCAGAAAGCCGTTCAAAAGCAGCTTGTAGACATCGTTGAGAAACTGCGACATCATGACGATTCTATCGGGCTTTGGAAATACTTGAATAGATAATAATTCACAATATGTCAAAAGAGCGAAACAAGGCAGACGATTACCGCGAAAAGGCTTATGCGGGCGATACCAAGGCTATGAACAACCTCGGTGTCTGCTATGAGCGTGGCACTGGCGTAAAGGTCAGCCTTGAACTGGCGTTCGAATGGTACATGAAGGCTGCTGAGCTGGATGATGTCTATGGCTGCTTCAACGTCGGCGAGTGCTACTTTCACGGCAAAGGTGTGGAGCAAAGTGCGGAGAAAGCCTTCGAGTGGTACATGAAAGCTGCAGACAAGGGTGACATGCAGTCGCAGGTGAACGTGGCCAATGCTTATTACCTCGGCGATGGCGTGGAAAGTGACCACCACAAGGCATTCCTATGGTATCGTGAGGCAGCCTTCCAAGGTCATGTATTGAGCCAGAAGAACGTGGGTGCAGCCTTTTGGAATGGCGACGGTGTAGAGAAGAACTTGGAGGAATGCGCTTTCTGGTATGAGCTGGCGGCTAATGGTGGCGATGCCCAGGCACAGTTTGCTACAGGCTGGTTCCTGATGACCGGTACAGGCGTACCTGTCGATGAGAAGAAGGGCCTGAAGTGGATTCACAAGGCCACCTTCCAAGGCTATCAGCCCGCGATTGACTATTGCAAGGAACACGGTTATAAGTGGTATTAAATGTATGATAACCATCGACACGACAAATATGTGTTCGCACCTGCAACGCAAGCTATTCGAAGAGGATGGCATATATCATTCTCTATGGATAGCCATGCAGGATGATCCAGAGCTGACAGCCGTAGTCCGCTCTCGCCAACTACATATCTACCGCAACGGCAAAAAGGTATTGGTGCTGGCAGGCAAGTCTGCACCAAAGATCATCAGAGATGATTCGATTTGTGAGCTTTTACAAATTGAGCGAATCAAGTGGATGGAGCAACGCTTCAATAATGCCTTGGCTACCATCAAGGATGAGTCTGCTGCTTCGTTGAAGGCTATCAAAGAAGATGTTGCCGAACTCAGTAAATACTATGGCAGTGAGTTGTGGGAATTGGACTTCGCTGCTGATGAAACAGGGAATCTTCCCCCAGACCTCAAACGCGGAGTACTATCAGAAGATGGTATTTGGAATCTGCTCTCTGACTATCGTGAAATTCAAAAGAAAAAGCAATGA
>CACYNE010000008.1 GCA_902775605.1 uncultured Prevotellaceae bacterium | reverse complement strand
AAACGAGAACGAAAGATAGAAACAGCACACCAGAATGAGTGCTACTGCAATAAACTTTACAATTCCTTTGTTTTGCATTTTGTTTGTTATGTTATTTATAATATTGTTCGCGCTAATAAGCCTGCAAATATAGTGATAATTCTACACATTAGAAAATTTTTAGGCAACTTTCATGCATTTTTTAATGATTATCGCACATTTTTAGGCTGCAAACGAGGGGATAATGGTCACTAGCATCCATTTTATTGTCTATATAGCACCTGTATGGTGTCCAGTGTTCAGAGCACATCATGTGGTCAATGCGCAGGTTAAATCCTTTCTGATTATACGACAGTCCGAAACCGCAACCTGCTGAAACAAAACAGTCTGTCAGGTCTTGGGCAATCGTATGGCGAGTGTAAGAAATCGGCGTATCGTTGAAGTCGCCACACACAATAATTGAATACTGTCTGTGTGCTTCAATATAGCGATGCACAGCCTCGGCCTGTGGTGCCCTGCGTGCCATATTCTCTCCCAGCTTTCCTGCTATGAAATGCACTTCCTCCTTCATTTCCTCGTGTTCCACATCACCCTTCAGTACCTCCTTGTATCGCTGACGTTCGTCTTTCGATAGATGCGTGCTTTCCAAATGGTTGTTAATCACAAGGATAGTATCCTCGTTGACCAACAGGTAAAAAGCCACCGAGCCATTAGCCACAGATGCATAGTCAATACGTTCTTTGCCCACAATAGGAAAACGAGAATGAATACCCACGGCATTCACCATTTTACTAGCGCCAGACACGTGCACGGTATCATTATATGGGTAAATCTCTTTCATTTTCTCGAAGCCGCTACCTCCCTTGCCGCCCATATCCTCTTGCAGACAAACGATATCGGCATCCACCCGCTGGAGATAGCCGGCCACCGTGTCGATGGCGTTATCATACTTAAGGTTTCCTCCAAAGCCACATACATTATAGGAAACCACCGTGAGGCAATCGTCAGGCACCTCCTGCGAAAAATTGATAGGAATATAGGTTCGTATAGGCACATACGCGAGCGCGAAACCCAAAAGGGGAATCCACACCCATTTCCATTTGATGATGACAAGGACAACGAGCCACAGCAGATTCGCAGCCATCAAGAAAGGAAAAACAAGACCTGCACAGGCCAGCAGGGGATATTCCTCCGGACTGAGATGGTCGCTATAACCCACTGCCACCATCAGCAAGGCCGTGAAGGCACTGGCGCCAGCCAGCATAGCCAAGACAGTATTCTTGATGTGCTTCAGCATCACTTATTGCTCGTGACTGGCCTCAAACAGGCGTTTTTTCTCATCCTTCGACAGACTGTCGTAGCCACTCTTGCGAATCTTGTCGAGAATTTGGTCTATCTCTTCCTGACGAGCCTTCTTCTGGGCATTGTACTCCATGTCGTCAGCGGGTCTGCTTCTGTTATTGTTCCAGTTATTATTGTTCCAGTTATACTTGGCAGCCGTCTCTTTCTTTTTCTTTTCATCGAGGAAGCGCCACAACATAATCATCAGGAAGCCAACGAACACACCGCCCAGATGCGCCATGTGGGCCACGCTATCGCCAAACGAGAACTTCAGGAACAGCAAGACTTCCAGCAGGATATATCCCATCACACACCATCTTGCCTCGATGGGTTTGATGAAGAAGAAACGCCAGATAGACCTGACAAAGGAATTCATCGGGTTGGCGAACGAGATAATGATGGCTATAAGGAACAAGTTGTTCAGAAGCGTCAGGATGCCATCAATCAAGGGATGCGTATTGACCAGATCCAGTGCAATCAACGCCACGATGGTTAGAGGCACGCCGATAACGCGTCTGGGGAAAGTCATACCAAAGGCCAATAGGACACCGAAGACAGCACCAGAGGCCCCAATGGTACAAGCACCATTCAGATTACTATTCAGTAAGATGGTGATGACCTCATGGAAACCTGCTTGAGGAAACTGTGAGATGGCCATATAATAGAACTGCACAAACTGTACTATCTCTTGGCACAGGCCTGCACCAATGCCGCAAACGATGTAAAATATTAAGAATCTTTTCGTTCCCCACGCTTCTTCAATCATACAGCCGAACATCCACAATGCAAACATATTGCCAAAGAGATGCCACCAGCCTCCGTGCAGGAACTGATAGGTAATGAATTGTATCGGGTTGAAGTCAGAAGCCAGAAAGAAATGCAAAGCTCCCCAGTCTGACAACGAAGAACGCTCTGGGTCGCCAGAATTCATAAACATCTCAAGGAAGAACACCACAACATTGATGATGAGCAGGTTCTTTGTTACTATAGGTATATTACGGAACATCTTCTAAGTCAATGATTATACGTTAATTCTCTATGAAATACATTTTGGGCGCAAAATTACGAAAAATATCTGTGTTATGACATAAAAAAGAGTGCTAAACACTTTTTTTTTATTAAAAATCTCATTTTTTCTATTTTTTTGTTTGTTTTCTAAATACTTTCTTTTATATTTGCGTCAGTTTTAATACATTAATCAAATTTTTCACTTAAAAAACCTATCAAAGTTATGAACAAGACAGAATTGGTGGAGAAGATTGCAGCTGGTGCTGGTCTCTCAAAAGTTGACGCAAAGAAGGCTCTGGACGCTACTGTAGCAGCTATTAAGGATGCTCTGAAGGCTGGTGATAAGGTATCTCTCGTTGGTTTCGGTACTTTCGCAGTTAGCGAGCGCCCCGCTCGTGAGGGTATCAACCCCGCTACCAAGACCAAGATTAAGATTGCTGCCAAGAAGGTTGCTAAGTTCAAGGCTGGTGCTGAGCTTGCTGACGCTCTGAACTAATAATATGTTAGAAAAAATGAACGGGCGCTCCCAAAGGAAGCGCCCGTTCAACATTTATAAAAACCACCGACTTACTTAGGCTGTTTGCCAATATAAGCCAAAATACCACCATCCACATAGAGCACATGGCCGTTGACAGCGTCTGAGGCATGTGAAGCCAAGAACACAGCAGGACCTGCCAACTCCTCAGGGTCGAGCCAGCGACCAGCAGGTGTCTTTGCACAGATAAACGAATCGAAAGGATGACGAGAGCCGTCAGCCTGACGCTCGCGCAGAGGAGCCGTCTGAGGCGTAGCAATATAACCTGGGCCAATGGCGTTGCACTGGATGTTATACTCACCATACTCTGAGCAGATGTTACGGGTCAGCATCTTCAGACCGCCCTTGGCAGCTGCATAGGCCGAAACCGTCTCACGACCTAACTCCGACATCATCGAGCAGATATTGATAATCTTGCCTTCGCGGCGTTCCATCATCTCAGGAATCACAGCCTTTGTCATGATAAACGGTCCTACCAGGTCGATATCAATGACCTGCTGGAATTCCTCACGCTTCATCTCATGCATAGGGATACGTTTGATGATGCCCGCATTATTAACAAGGATATCAATATGACCCAGTTCACGACGAATATCAGCCACCATCTTCACTACCTCCTCCTCGTTGGTCACATCACACAGATAGCCATGAGCATGAATACCCTTGGCACGATAGTCGGCCAAAGCCTTCTCCAGATGTTCCTCACCACGACAGTTAAAGGCAATCTCAGCACCAGCATTTGCCAGAGCCTCAGCAATAGCAAAGCCAATACCATAGGCAGCGCCTGTAACAAGGGCCACTTTGCCCTCTAACGAAAAAAGATTTGCCATCATTAATTAGTTTTATGTTATTTAGTAATTTGAAAGTTCTTATTCAGCAGCCTGTTGCACCTGCTTCATGACCCGCAGGAAGTTTCCTCCCCATATCTTCTGGATGTCCTGTTCATTGAAGCGACGCGCCAACAGCTGGCGAGTGAAGTTAGTCAATTCGCTGGCATTAGCCAATCCGCGGACGCCGCCATCACCATCAAAGTCCGTTCCCAGTCCCACATGGTCAATACCCATCACGTCGATGGCATGCTCTAAGTGTGCCATTGCATCAAGGATAGTGGCTTCACCGTCCTTTTTCAGGAAACCATGATAGAGTGTTGTCTGTGCCACGCCACCTTTCTGGGCCAACGCCCGCATCTGCTCGTCAGTCAAATTGCGAGGATGGTCACACAGTGCACGGGCAGAACTGTGGCTGCACACAATAGGCGTCTTCGACAGCTCAAGCGCGTCGTAGAAGCTCTTTTCGTGAGCATGACTCAGATCGACCATTACGCCCAAGCGATTCATCTCTGCGATGACCTGTGCGCCAAATTCACTCACGCCGCCATGCGTTTGATTGCCTTTGGCAGAATCGCACAGCTCATTATCACCATTATGACACAACGTGATATACACCACGCCACGATCCTTGAAGTACTGGACATTCTGCAACAGACCATTGAGGGCAATACCATTCTCGATGCCCAGCATGATGCTCTTCTTACCAGCATGCTTATTGTCCCATAGCTCCTCAGGCGTACGGGCCAAAGCCAGATACTGGCTGTTGCGCGACACCATTTGCATAATCTTGTCAAAGATGTCATCCGCAAAGGCTCTGGGAGTAAAGCCCTCACTATCCTCTTTCCACCGTCCATCTTCTTGCGTCCCTTCGGTAGCAAGCGTCCTTCGGCCGAGCGCCACTTTCCACCTATCCTGAGGCAGATAAGCCACCATAATCGTTGCATCGAGGCGTCCTTCCGTCATCTTGTGCAAATCTACCAAGATGCGAGGATCGCGACTGCCAAAATCTACGTTCTGCGGGAAGAACATCGGCGTGTCGCAGTGGGTGTCAAGTGTCAGGATGCAATGATGCAAGTGCTTCACCTTCTGAAACTTTTCCGCCTCGTTCACTAGCCACTGGAAGATAGGCAGGCCACTCTCGCCCATACACTCCGGATGCCATTGCACACCCAATATGGGCTTAAACTCCGTACTCTCTATCGCCTCGATGACACCATCGGGAGCCGTAGCCACCGTACGGAAATGCACACCAGGCTCACCTACCGCCTGATGATGGAAAGAGTTCACGAGGAGGTTTGAGGTTGGAGATTTGAGGGTTGAGGTTTGATTACTACTATTATATATATTATATAAGGTAGAGTCTTCTGAAATGGAGATGCTGTGTGTGGGTTCTGAGCGGTCGGCATCCTGCGAGTGCTTGATACTGGTACTGATGTGCTGAGCCACTTTGCCGTCTAAGGCCATGACCAGTGTCTGGATGCCACGACAGATGCCCAGCATGGGCAACTGACGATTGTAGGCCAAGCGTGCCAACAGCAGTTCTGGCAGGTCACGCTCGCTGTTAATACCTCCTAATTGAGGCAGAGGTTCCTCGCCTTGATAAAGCGGATTGATGTCGGCACCACCACTGAGAAGCAGGGCATCAATCCTGTCCAAAGCGTTCTGCAGGACAGCCTCATCGGCCACGGGGGGAATAATGAATGGCACGCCTCCGGCCTTTACCACTTGTTTATAATAGCCATCACCCAGTTTACACGTCAAGTCCGCATAATTACCGGTGATGCCTATGACAGGCCGACGCTGTGCCACAGGAAAAGTCTGATGCATGTCGGCCATGATGGCGTTCAGATCAAACTGTTTCATTTAGTCTAACTCTTCAAAGTGTACGGGAATCTCACGCTTGATACTCTGCTCCAGTGAGATGAGCGTCTCGGTAGCCACCACGCCGGGAATGCCCTGCAACTGCTCGTTGATAAGGTGCATCAGTTGCTCGTTGTCGCGAGCATAGAGCTTCACCATCATGGTGTAGGGGCCTGTTGTGAAGTGACACTCCACCACCTCTGGAATCAAATCCAGGCGCTTCACCACGTCCTTATACATCGATCCGCGCTCGAGGTTGATACCCACATAGGTGCAGGTGCTGTAACCCAGTGACTTGGGATTCACATCAAATCCACTGCCAGTAATCACATCGCTGTCGATGAGACGCTGCACACGCTGATGAATGGCTGCACGCGACACGCCACAATCAGCGGCGACGTCCTTAAAAGGAATTCGTGCGTTTTTTGACAAGATGCTCAGTATTTTCTTGTCTAAGTTATCAATTTTCTCCATTTAAAAAGTGTACTTTTGCATTTTGATAGCAAAAGTACACCTTTTTATTGAATTTTGCAAACTTTTTAGCAAAAAAGTTGTTTATTATTTCTCGATGCCTAACAATTCGACATCAAAGATAAGAGTCGAATAGGGAGGAATCTTTCCTGCCTGGCGCTCACCATAGCCCAACTCCTGGGGAACGTAGAGGCGCCATTTAGAACCTACGGGCATCAGAGACAGACCCTCGGTCCAACCCTTGATAACCTGATTCAGGCCAAACACGGCGGGCTCACCACGCTGAATGCTGCTGTCAAACACAGTACCGTCAATCAACTTACCCTCGTAGTGCACCTTCACCTTATCCGTCTTTTGGGGCACGTCGCCAGTACCCTGAGTCAGCACCTCATACTGCAGGCCGCTGGGTGTGGTGATGATACCAGGCTTCTTAGCGTTAGCTGCCAGAAATTCGCGACCAGCCTTAGTCAGCTTCTCTGCCTTTGCCTTTCTGTTAACCTGCAGTTTTTCCTGCTGAATCTTGGTGGCATTAGCCATGTTAAGCACGGTGGTGTCGTTGACCAGGATATCCGTGAAACCACGATAGAACAGAGGTGTGTCAATCGAGTCAATGGCATCTGTCAGGTCGTTCTTCAGATTCTTCAGCATGCGGTCGGTCACCTGCTCGGCAATCTGCATACCTGCCAGGCGAGCCTTCTGACGCTTGTCGTTCAAGCCAGCCACAGCCTCGTTGAAGCCCTGAATAAATTCAGCCATATAAGCCGTGTCAACGCCCAACTGCTGCTGAACATAAGGCAGCAGGCCATTGGTTGCAGCAATACCAGAGGCATAGCTCAGAGAGTCACTACTGGTGGTCAGCGCTACGGGAGCCTTCACCTCTTTGACCTCTTTCTTGTCGTTCTTCTTCTTTTTAGCAGCCTCGATGGTGCTAAAAGAAGCACTCGCCATGACGGCGAGTGCTATAAGGATGATTTTCTTCATATCGGAATTACTTAACCTCTACGAGTTCCACCTTGAAAATCAGAGTTGAGAAAGGAGGAATCTTTCCCTGCTGGTTGGCACCGTATGCCAATTCCTGGGGAATATAGATCTCCCACTCAGAGCCTACAGGCATAGCCTTCAGAGCTTCCTGCCAACCCTTGATGACCTGACCTACACGGAAAGTAGCAGGCTCACCACCGTGGTTCTTGTTAGAGTCGAACACAGTACCGTCAACCAGCTTGCCCTCGTAGTTCACAACAACGATAGAGGTATCAGCAGGCATAGCGCCGTTGCCTTCCTTCAGAACCTTATACTGCACGCCGCAGGGCAGAGTCTTCACACCCTCTTTCTTAGCGTTGTCAGCCAAGAACTTCTCGCCCTCAGCCTTGTTTGCGCCAAACTGCTTCTCCTGGCTCTTTGCCTTGATGCGCTGAAACAGCACCTCAGCAGTTGAGTCAGCCTCAGCCACGGTCATCTTACTATTCTTGCCAGTTACACCACTCACGAAACCAGCCAAGAGGTTGTTCAGAGAAACGGTCTGAGTAGAATCTTCACCAAAGAGGTTATAGTTCAGACCCTTCATCATGTTGTTGGCAATCTGCTGACCAATCTCGACACCAGCGAGATAAGCAGCCTTCTTCTTGTCATCGGCAGAGTTGGCACCATCGTTCACACCCTGCAGGAACTCTGCAATATAGGTAGTGTCAACGCCCTTTGCGTTGGACAGATAGTCCATCAGGCCCTGTGACTGAGACATACCGATGGCATAGCTCAGAGTATCAACATCGGTCTTCAAACTGGGTTTGGGGTTGTTGCCACACGACATCATCGTTGCAACGGCAGCGGCTACAAGAGCCACAGAGAAAAACTTTTTCATTGTTCTTGATATTTTAATGTTTAATATTTTATTGCTTACATCACCTCAATCAGTTCAACGTCGAAGATCAGCGTTGCAAATGGGGGAATCATGGCACCGGCACCACCCTCACCGTAAGCAAGGCGGTAGGGGATGAAGAAACGATATTTGCCACCCTCTGACATCAGTTGCAGACCCTCGGTCCAGCCAGCGATAACCTGCTGCAGACCAAACACGGCGGGCTCGCCACGCTGTACGCTGCTGTCAAACACAGTTCCGTCGATGAGGAAACCCTCGTAGTGACATTTCACCGAATCTTTTGCTGTGGGCTTCTTACCGTTACCCTCTTTCAGCACCTGATACTGCAGGCCGCTGGCAGTGGTGATGACACCCTCTTTCTTAGCATTCTCCTTCAGATATTTCTCGCCTTCTTCTTTAGCGGCCTTTCCTTTCTCGGCACGCTCAGCATTCATTGCGGCTTCTTTCTTGGCAAAATAGTCCTGCACAATCTGCTGTGCTTCGCGATGCGACACCTTCAGTTCGCTGCCGTTCAACACGTCTTTAATTGACTGTGCGAAGTCATCTACATTCAGGTCGGTAGCACCCATCTGTGCCAGCTGCTGTCCAATGCCCAAGCCCAGGGCATAACTCACTTTATCCATGCTTTCTTATTAAATTTTCCTATTAAATAATGTACAATTCTTAAAATTGCGCACAAAATTAAGCATTTTCCATGATACGCGTGTCATGTACCTATAAAAATTAGTTTTATTTAAGTTATTAACCTATCGAGAGTTTAGGAGATTACTAATTTCTGAGTATTGCACGCTATATAGATTATATCTACCTTTGCATTGGTAAAAAGATTGCTATGATGATTTTGAAATACACTAGTCTAATTATATTATTATTTATATCACAAATATCTTACTCACAGAACATTACGCATGGTATCGTGATAGATATAGAGACTGCAGAGCCCATTGTTGGCGCCATTGTTTCGGATGCAAAGAGTGGAAAGGTGTTTACTGTGACAGATGCAAGCGGAAAGTTCACCATACCTAAGAATAAGGATATTCGTCAATTCAAAATCAGCTGTATTGGCTACAACCCACTCATCACCTCCTCCACCAAAGATGGCCGCTATCCTTTGACAGCACAGGTTAGTAAGTTAGGTGAAGTCGTGGTAACAGCTCAGGAAAATCGCGGTTTGACCAGTTCTTCAAAGATTGGAAAACACGCCATGGAACACCTTCAACCCTCCAGTTTCGCCGACTTATTGGAGTTATTACCTGGTGGCCGTGCTCAGAACCCTGTACTCACAGCCCCCAACACCATCAGTCTGCGAGAGGCCGTTGCTGGCAGCAGTCAGTATGCTACCTCATCCCTAGGCACCAGTTTCGTGATGGATGGTGCTCCTATTTCAACCAATGCTAATATGCAGTATCTCAGTGGTGCGTGGGACACTCAAACCAACAGTCGCGACTTCACCAATGCTGGTATTGATATGCGTAGCATCTCCACTGATGAGATACAGAATGTTGAGGTGGTGCGTGGAATTCCTTCTGTGGAATATGGCGACCTGACTAGTGGACTCGTCAAGATAGAACGCAAGAAAGGCGGTCATGATCTGAACTTCCGCCTAAAGGCCGATATGAGTTCCAAACTCTTTTATGCCGCCAAAGGCATGGAGTGGCAAGACCACCAACTCAGTCTGAACCTCAGCGTCGATTATCTCGATGCCAAGGCAGACCCCCGTAACCGGCTGGAGAACTACAAGCGCGTGACCCTCTCAGCCCGCCTGCACAAAACATGGGAACATGACGCCTATTCTTGGGCACTAACCACCAATGCTGACTATACCGGTTCGTTCGACAATGAGAAAGAAGACCCTGACCTCAACAGTCAGGCAGAAGACTCTTATCAATCAAAATACAACCGACTGGCACTGATGGCAGCCCTCGATCTGAAGATGAAACACCAAACATGGCTGAAGTCTGCCAACACAACCTTGTCAAGCGCCTACGAATACGATCTCATTGAACGTACTCGACTTGTTCAATTGCAGCGTCTTCAGATTGCCGCTACAACTCAGAAAGAAGGCGAGAGCGATGCCGTCATTCTCCCATACAAATACACCGCCCAACACAGTGCCGATGGCAAGCCCTTCAACCTTTTTATCAAGGCGAATACCCATTGGCAGATACCTAGCACCTTTTTGGTCAACAGTCTGCTGACAGGCATCGACTGGAACATGGACAAGAACTATGGTCGCGGTCAGGTTTTCGACCCTTACCTCCCCCTCTATCCAGGCATATCCTCACGCCAACGCGCCTTGAAGGACATCCCTGCCAATCGTACATTGGCTTTCTATGCCGAAGAACGACTGAAACTTCCTTTTATTGGTGGATCACTTGAGACTGTGGCAGGTCTCCGTGCTGCTCAGATGCTGGGACTCCCCACAAACTATGAAATGTACGGCAAGACCTATCTCGATCCTCGCATCAACATAGGTTGGACCCTTCCGCAGTTCACGGTGATTGGTCTCCCCTCTTTCATCCGTCTCTCTGGTGGCTGGGGCATGCACACCAAGAACCCTACAATGGAACAGCTCTTTCCAGATAAAGTCTATATCGACCTGGTTGAGTTGAACTACTATCACGATAACCCCGACTATCGTCGCATCTACCTGCAGACCTATGTCCGCGATGCCAGCAATCCCACCTTAGAGCCTGCCCGCAACAAGAAATGGGAAGTATCTGCTGACATCAATATAGGAGGCAACCGACTCTCTGTCACCCTTTTCCGCGAAAACATGATCTCTGGTTTCCGCACGCAAAGCTACTATGGTCCCTACACCTATCGCCACTACGATGCTTCTGGCATCGATGCGACCACTGTCACCGCCCGTCCCGACATCACCCTCCTACCATACGAGGAGCGAAAGGAGTTGCTGGGCTACGGCATTTACACCAATGGTAGTCAGACTTTAAAGGAAGGTGTGGAGTACACCCTCGAGACCAAGCGTTTCCCTGTCATCCTCACACGTCTCACCATCAATGGTGCCTATTTCCGCACCACCTATCGCAACTCGCTTACCGAAACTTATCGCCCATCTCAGGTGGTCAATGGTGAGCAGATTCAGTATGTGGGTCTCTACAAGGAAGATGGTGGCAACATCTATGAGCGCATGAACACCAATTTCACTCTCGACACCGATGTGCCCCGCCTCAAGTTGGGCTTTTCGGTTTCAGCTCAGTTCCTATGGTTCACTACCCAGGAGCGCCTTCGTGTCAGTAACGAGCCTGATCAGTATATGGCACCTGATGGCAGCATTCACAACTGGCAGAGTAGCGATGCCGAAGATATTTATCTTCGTTGGTTAGTTCGCAAGAACTCCGACGAACTGTTCGAGAAGCAACGCGTGCCCATGTCGATGAACCTCAACTTCAAAGTGACCAAGAAACTGCTGAACAATCGCCTAAAGATGGCCATGTTCTGCAACAAAATATGGGACTACACTCCCGACTACGAGAGCAACGGCGTCACCATTCGCCGTTTCGTCAATGCCTACTTTGGATTAGAAATGAACGTCAAGATATGATAAAGAAGTATTTCCTCTTTTACCTTCTCACCCTTTTACCTCTCTTGGTGGCTTGCCAAGAAGACGAGGACGACATCTTCGCCACAGCCGTCATCACTCTATTGACAGATGAAGGGTTGACCATTGAGCGCGTGCAGGGCACAGCCCGCATCACCAATCTCAACAGTAAGCAAGTGACCACTACGTCCGACTTCAACGGCTCTGCCCTACACTTGTCACTCATGCGCAGCAGTTATAGCATTGACTTGGAAGGCCTTGTGCGCTACCACGACCAGCAAGGACAAGTCTATACGAAACACATGCGAGCCCACACCGACTATGTGGCCCTGAATCAGAAAGATTATAACGAGACCACTCTTGATATCATATTCTTAGAATGAGAAACAGACATATCATCACAGCCCTGCTGATGCTTGTCAGCCTGACGAGCCACGCAGCAGATACCGACTCCACCTTAGTGGAGCACACAGGACTATGGCAAAGAGTGGGCGAGTTGAGTTGCCAAAATCCTGCCCTTCATGGCATCGCCTACAGAACGACCTTCTCGCAACTCTATCTTCAGGCCGACTGGCAACATCAAAGCCTGGCCTTTATACCCGAGAAAGGCGATGGCTATCTGTTGCCTGCTGCCCATGTTGATACCTACTTGCGCCTGAACGACCACTCCACTGCATGGGGACACGCCTCATATATGAATGGTCAGCAACGCCACATCCGCTGGAATTCCACCTCCGACTACGACCTGTTGGAGCCCTATATCCTGGCTGACACCGTAGGAGGCGATACCCAGCACGAGCGTTATGTCTTCGAGGGTGGCTATGCCCTTCATATGGATTCGTGGCTGATAGGCGCCGAGATGCTGTTTCGCGCCGACCACGAATACCGTGATATTGATCCTCGCATGCGAGGTATTGCCAACGAATTGATCCTTCGTTTGGGTGCTAGTAGGCAGTGGTGCCACTACCACTGGGCCTTTGGCTTTGAAGGCAGTGTCTATAAACAGCGCAATACCGTAGAGTTCTATCGCGAATTGGGCGTAGTTCCCGAGTATCAGATGACTGGACTTGGCACCGACTATGCCCGTTTCTCTGGCGACAAGCGTGCATTGCAATATAATGGCGGTGGCATCCGCCTTCTGTTCGACGTCACTCCACAGCAGAAAGACGATTTCTTTGCCCACTTAGCCTTGGGCGAAAGCCGTTACCACCGCATGGTGACCGAGAACTACATCCTGCCTCTCACGGATCTCTACACACATAGCATCGAAGGGCGTGCAGGCCTCATGGGGCCATTGTCCGTCTATGCTGATATCAGTTACACCAAGCGTAGTGGCGACGAGCATATCATCGGCACGTCGGCCACCACCTCCTTTCCCGACCTCGGTGTGTTGACCATGTATAAGAACCATCGTGTCAACACCTCACTAACAACCATCTATGCTGCCACTCATTGGCAAATTGAAACTCGGGTGGGTTATCAGAGTGATCGCCAGACGTATGCCTACCCTGAGCGTTGCATGAACAGCACCCACGCTTTTGTTGAGCTCACGGGAATGACTTTCCACAAGCCCACCAATCAGATGTTGCTTACCTGTGTCCTCACAGTGGCTCATCGCCACGGACTCAGCAGTGACCTCACGATGCCCTTTGCCAACATGAGTTCGGCTTTCATTGAGAAGGCCCGTCACACTTATGCTTTTGCCAAGGCCGACTACACCGACCTTCTAGCGCATCTGCGCTGCGACTATCAGTTGAAGGACTACGGCCTTTTTGCCAGCATGAATGCTGGCTATACCACTTGCTCGGCCGACGCCCATCAGTTGTCAGGTCATCTCTCTATAGGAATCACTTTTTAAAAATAAATAAAAAACAAAGCACAATGAAAAAGAACTTTTTTCTGAGCATCATGATGCTCTTGGCCATGAGCATGGCTTCCATTTCTTGTAATGACGACGACGATGCAACAGCTATTGTCAACAACTGCAGCCTGTTGCTCGAAATGCCTATCAACGTCAGCAACGTAATTCTAAACAACTTCGAGGGCACCGCCACCAACGTACAGAATGGCAATGTGGTTACTCTCAGCACTCCTGTGAAGAAGGGCAACGATTATGTCATCACCCTCAACACCATCGAGGAGGGCCAGTACAATATCAAGGCCAAGGGTAACATTTCTTTTGTGAAAGACGGTATTGCCGGCACAACCGACTTCGAGATTCAGAACGACGGTGTGAAGTTCACTCAGACATCCAGCAACCTGAAGTTGGCTGTTAATTCCTTCCAGGCCGATGGTGGTTTCGTCATCAGCGAGATCTTCTATACCGGCACCACCACGCCAGAGGACAAGCAATATAGCGGTGGCGATGCTTATATCATCATCACCAATAATTCTGACGTGACACTCTATGCCGACAGCATTGCCGTGCTCGAGTCACAGTTTATGACCACCGACAAGCAGGACTACACCCCCGACGTGATGAACGAGGCATTCTCTGTTGATGCTGTCTATATGATTCCTGGCAAAGGCACCGATGTGGCTGTTGCTCCAGGTCAAAGTTTAACACTTGCCATCAACGCCATCAACCACAAAGAGGCCAACCCCAACTCCATGGACCTGACAGGCGCCGACTTCGAGTTCTATGACGAGTCATCAAATCCTAGAGTGACCGATCCCGATGGCGCTGCTCCCAACCTCGACAAGTGGTATTGTTATACCGCCACCGTCTATGGCTTCCATAACCGTGGTTTCAAGTCAATGGCCATCGCCCGTATGAAGACCGACAAGGAGACCTGGCTGAAGGACTATGCTTACACTGCTGAGTACACCTTTGTCTTCAACGACAATGCTTATCCCATGAGCACCGACACTTACAAGGTACCCAATACCTGGATTCTCGACGCTGTGAACCTCAGCGTAGAATCTATGTTCCAGTGGATTGTCACCTCTCCCGCTCTCGATGCCGGCTGGACCTACTGTGGCAAGGTGGACCGCGACATGACTCGTTATAACAAGGCTGTCATCCGCAAGCAGGATGCCAACGGAAAATATGTGGATACCAACAACTCTACCAACGACTTCATCCCTGAGACTAAGCCCTCTCTGCTGAAGTAATATCCACACAAATACACAAAGAATATGAAGAAAATCCTCTTTTGCTCTTTGGTACTGCTGCTGTCGCTTCAGGCGATGGCAGCTCTACCACAAGACCCTGCCGTTCGCAAGGGAAAACTGAAGAATGGCATGACCTACTATATCCGCCACAATGGCAAAGAGGCTGGCCTGGCCGACTTCTACATTGCCCAGCGTGTTGGTAGTATTCTCGAGGAGCCACGCCAGCGTGGCTTAGCCCATTTTCTCGAGCACATGGCCTTCAATGGCACGAAGAATTTCCCTGGCAAGGGCAAACGTCTGGGCATCGTGCCTTGGTGTGAGAGCATCGGTGTGAAGTTTGGTGCCAACCTTAACGCCTATACCTCTATCGACCAGACAGTCTATCACATCGGTTCTGCCCCTCTGAAGCGCGAGGGTATTATCGACTCATGTCTGCTGGTACTCCACGACTGGAGCCACTATCTGTTGCTCGAAGATGCTGAAATTGACAAAGAGCGTGGCGTCATCCACGAGGAGTGGCGCACACGCCGTGCTGGTATGGCCATGCAGCGTTTGCAAGAGCAGGCCATGCCCAAGATATATAAAGGTACAAAGTATGAGGACTGCATGCCTATCGGCTCAATGGATATCGTCGATAATTTCCCTTATCAAGACCTGCGTGACTACTACCAGAAATGGTATCGCCCCGATTTGCAGGCTATCATCGTGGTCGGCGACATCGACGTGAACCAGATGGAAAAGAAGATCAAGAAGACCTTCTCATCTATCCCCATGCCCAAGAATGCTGCCGAGCGCGTTTACTATCCCGTGCCCAACAATGAAAAGATGATTGTCAACATCGAGAAGGATGCCGAACAGCCCATCGTTCTCTGCCATCTCTACCAGAAGCGTGAGGCTACGCCAGACAACAAAAAGAACACGGAGGAATATCTTCGTGACGACTACATCGACGACCTCATCGGCTCGATGCTCAACGACCGCATGATGGAACTCCGCCAACAACCTGTACCTCCCTTCCAGAGTGCCACGGCCCGTGCCTCACAGTTTTTCCTCAGTCGCACCAAGGATGCTTTCTCTATCAGCATCAGCTGCAAGCAGGACAATATTCTGGGGGGCATCATCGCTGCTGTAGGTGTAGCAGAGCGTGCCCGTCAGCATGGCTTCACTCAAAGCGAACTCGATCGTGCCAAGAAGATCTATCTCAATGCTGCCGAACGCCGTTACAATCGTCGCAACGACTTCCGCAATTCGCATTTTGTTAACGAGTGCGTGAGCAACTTCCTCACTGGCGAGCCCCTCGTGTCACTGGCGTTCCTACTAGAGAACACACAGAAACTGGATCGCGAGGTCACGCTGACTGAGGTGAATGCCGCTGTCAAGGAGCTGATTACCAATCAAAACCAAGTGGTGACTATGTATGGACCTGACAAAGAGGGCTTTGAATTGCCCTCAGAGCAACAGATCGAGCAGGTAGTTCTCGCTGCCCAGCAGCAGCCCTACGCCCCTTATGCCGAAGAACAGTTGGCCGAGGAGCTGGTGAATTCCCTGCCCCAGGCAGGTACCATCGTCAGTGAGATGCCCTATCGTCACGGCTTTACTGAGCTCACCCTGAGCAACGGCATGAAAGTCTATACGAAGAAAACAGCCTACGAGGCCGATGCCATCAGCCTGCGCATGACTGGCGATGGCGGCACCTCACTCTATGGTGATGAGGACATCCCCAACTTCGGTTTTATTGCCAGTGGTGTGACCGAGGGCGGTGTGGGTCAATTTGATGCCGTCACCCTGCGCAAAATGCTCACTGGCAAAAGCGTTCGTGTGAGTCCTTCTGTAGGTAGCAGGAGTCAGAGCATCAATGGTAGCGCATCGGTCAAGGACATGAAGACCATGTTCCAGTTAGCTTATCTCTACTTCACCCAGCCGCGACACGACGATGCCGCCTTCGCGGGTCTGATGAATCGTCAGCACGCCTTCCTCGCCAACCGCAATGCGTCGCCCAAGGTCGATTATTACGACTCTCTCCGCGCCATCCTCTATGGCCATCACCCCCGCCTAGAGCCCGTCACTCAGCAGACACTCGACAAGGTAAACTACGATCGTATCCTTGAAATCTACAAGGAGCGTTTCAGCGATGCTGCCAACTTCAAAACGGTTATCATCGGCAACTACGACGAACAGGAACTCCGCACCATGCTGTGTCAGTATCTGGCCACGCTACCTGCCACAAATCAGCACGAGACACCTAATGTAAATCGTCTGCCTCGCATCATCGACGGACAGAAGGTGGTGACCTTCACCAAGAAGCAGGCCACTCCTTTGGCCAACGTGAGCATCGTACTCACCGCCGATGTACCTTTCACACCCCAAAGCGACCTGGAACTCGACTTTCTGAAGCGTTGTCTCTCCATTGCCTATACCGACTCTGTGCGCGAAGAAAAGGGTGGTACCTATGGCGTCAGCGTTGACTTTGAGCTCGACAAGGACGATCAGCCCAACGCTACGTTGGAAATCTCATATAATGCCGACCCTCAGCGCTATGAGGAACTGAACCCCATTATCTATCAGCAGTTGAAGAACATCGCCCAAAACGGTCCTTCGGCCACATCCATGCAGAAGGTTAAGGAATATTTGGTGAAGCAATATGCCCAGATGGCCATCACCAACGATTACTGGAGCTACATCATTTGGCACGAGCTCGACGATGATGCCGACTTCGACCACGACTATTGCGAGATGGTCAATCGCATGACTACTGCCGACGTGCAGCGCATGGCTCAGCGCTTGCTTTCTGCCAAGCGATGCATTGAGGTAACTATGCTCTCTGAGTAATCATTCATTTATCCCCATCAAGAAACATTGCTGAATCCTCTGTCTATAAGGATTCAGCGATGTTTCAATTTTGCATTATCCGCTATGCTTTTCACGTTTTTTTTCTACAGATGCTTTGTCGTTACGGATAATGTTCGTAACTTTGCAGATGCTTATGAAACGAATAGCGTTTTTTCTTTGGTTATTGCTGACATCTCTGACAGCCTTCGCCCAAGAGGATTTGGGCGATCCCACATTTGTACCCACGGTGAAAGTGGGCAAGGCGCTGGTTGACGGCGACTCTATTCAGTACATGGAGATGTCGAATGTTTACGTCTATCCGGAACTAACCTTCAAAAGCAAGCGACAGCAGCAGGCCTATCTGCGACTGGTGAAAAACGTAAAAAAAGTGCTTCCCTTGGCCAAACAGGTGCGTCAGATTATCATCGAGACGGCCGAGTTTACTGAGACTCTCCCTCCCAAAGAGCGCGATGCCCATCTGAAGCGCGTGGAGCAAGCCATCGTTAAGGAGTACAAGCCACAGATGAAGAAACTAACGTTCTCGCAGGGTAAACTGCTCATCAAACTCGTGGACCGTGAGTGCCACTCCACGGCCTATGAGGCCATGCAGGCTTTCATCGGCCCCATTCGTTCTGGCATGTGGCAGGCTTTCGCCTGGATGTTTGGTGCTTCATTGAAAAAGGGCTACGAGCCCGAGGGCACTGACCGCCTTACTGAGCGTGTGGTATTAATGGTTGAGGCAGGACAACTGTAATTCCTTTTTCTATGAAAAAACTATGGCCCATTTGTCTAAGCATCCTTTGTGCCACATCGTTGGCTTTCAGTTTCGTGTCATGTGTGGGGAGTCATAGGCATCAAGCACCTGACTCCATAGACCAAGAGTTTATGTCGCAAGCCCAAGAGGGTGATAAGGAAGCCCAGATGCAAGTGGCGCTGGCTTATGACAAACTGGAGAACTATACCGAAGCGGCATATTGGTACAGGAAAGCGGCTGAACAGGGACAGAGTCAGGCACAGAACAACTTAGGCGTTATGCTGAAGGACGGACAGGGCATCACTCAGAACTACGTAGAAGCAGTCCAATGGTTCAAGCGTGCTGCACAGCAGGGCAACACGCTGGCCGAAATGAACCTCGGATGGTGTTACCATGCTGGCAAAGGCGTCGCCCTTAATGCAGACTCCGCTCTGTATTGGTATTCGCTTGCCGCCAATAAGGGGCTATCCACAGCGCAATTGAATCTTGGCATCCTTTATCTTCAAAATGCCGACACCACCACTGCCTTACTTTGGCTTCATCAAGCAAAACAACAAGGCAACGAAGGTGCCGCAAAGATTCTGAAAGCAATGAGTACACGATAGGGGCTACTGTGTTCTCTGTGGGGGTCAAAGTCAATATAAATTTTTATATAATAAATGAACAAGAAGATGGAACAGAAGAAGAAAGCAAAGAGACGCTGGGTGGTGTTTGCGATAGTGGGCTGTCTGTGTGGACAGCCGATGATGGCACAGTCGTATGGCGACGGCGGGGATGCCCGAGTGCTAACCCCTGTGTCCTTTATTGGTGCCAGCTTTAATGCCGATACCAACGACCCCATTTTTACGGCTAGTCTCTGTGGCAAGTTCGAGCTGGGGATGCCCACCGACCTGTTGAGCCTTAATATTGGCATAGGTTATCGCGGCTTCTTTGACCGCCGTCCGCCTGTGGAGTTCCTCAGATGGGAGAATCGCACGCTGTCGGATGAGTTCTTTTATACCAACAAGGATGGCACTGACAAGGGTGTGCGCCCTGTTGGTGGACACATCGTGCTACCTGCCGAGTTGCAGTTGCGCCTCATTCGTCTGGGCGATGATGCCCGTCTGTTCCTGGGCTTTGGTGCCGAGTTGGGATGGCGTTTATATGAATCGAGCCGCTATGAAGCCTATTATGGTGACCACATGCTCAACAAGGCAAGCATGAACATCCGTCCAATGATAGGTGTCTGTGGCGGCGATGATGAGCTCAACCTCAACCTGGCCCTTTATTGGCGCCATTATATAAGTGCTCCGATGAACTACGAGAACCTGTACAGGTCGAAGAAGTTCGACGCTCAGGATTTCTTCGGCATCCAGTTCAGCGTCACCATTGACTTCTTCTAACTTATCTGCTTACCTAGTTCTTTAGAATCTTACGCCCCCCCACAATGTTAATACCAGTCTGCTGTTTGGTGACAGGACGTCCCTGCAGGTCGTAGGCCGACTGAATACTGGTGGATGGTGTATGATGAAGCGTGGGAATGTTTACCGTTCGAGGGTCGGCATAATCCACAGAGATGAGCTCCGCTCCATATTGACTGTCAGTAATATGGACGTTGAAAACGAAGCGGGCCTGAGCCTCTATCGTGGCAGACGCCTTATAGTGCAGAATCTGACCTATGGTATAGTTGTTGCCAACAGCGAGTTTGTTGGGATACTGACCAATGGAGAAGGTGAGACCTGAGGGTGCGAATTCGCTATACAGGTAGCCGTTGGGATATTCTGTGACCGCGCCAGAGGCATTGAACCAATGGCCATAGCCGTTGGCTGTACTGCCACAATTGACACGGGCCTGCGTGGTGGGGTTCATGGGATAGAACATGATACGTCCAGCAGAAGGACCACCCGTGGCCCAGGCTTGCATCTTGTCGTTGATGTCTGAAGGCATCAGCTGAAAGGCAGTACACAGCTTAGCTTGGGCTTGGCCAGAAACCACCACGCTGACAGCATCATAAGAATTCAGTTTGGGCAGCCACACATCATAGGTCAGGGTGACATCAGCCACCTCGCGACCATCTATCTCTGGGGCTACATAGACCTGTGCCCTGTCACCAAGTGTGGTGCCTTGAAGCGAGAAACGATAGGGCCACTGGTCGTCGTTATTGGCATTGTCATCCCACTTATGCTGTGTGTAGCTGGTAGGAGCAGGCACCACGATGAGCCACAGCTTCTGTGTGCCTTCCGGCACTGTCATTTTCACCTCGCTGGTAAGCTCGGCATTACCTTCGCAGTAGAGCGAGTCCTCATTGATATACTGGCGAGTGCCATCATTGAGCAGCGCCACATAACCTAAGCGGAAACCGCGCTTGGCATAGTTGGATGGGCGGACATAGTTGGCGCGACTGGACTTCACCCACTGGGCTTCGCCGTTCAGCATCTCAGCTGGATCGCCATTAGCCAGTTTTGAATATGCTGGCAGGGCAGTAAACGAGGTGGTGATGGTTGTTCCAACTGCTGGCACCTTCAGCGGGATGATGTTGAAGCCAGAGGCCTGCGGTGCAGAAGCCAGAGCCACCTGCCAAGCAGTATCGCCCAACGCCACACAGCGATAATCGAAGTCACCGATATAAGGATTGCGATAAGGCTCACAAGCATCAAAGTCCCAGGTGGCACAGCGGGCGGCATAGTCATAGTACAGGCGGAACAACCCCTTGGCATTGAGGCCCTTGAGTTTCATCAAAGCCTGATTGAAGTCGGTGGCATTGCCACTTGTCTGGCCTGTCATGGGCTGGTTCCACACCTGCGCCACAGTAGTGATGTCGTTATAGTGCTGACCCAGATAGTAGTGTAGCCAGTAACTCTGATAGCGGTGCCACTCGTGCGAGTAAGCCAAGTTATGACTCTTGCGGAAGATGGATATGCTCTGGTTGAACATCTCGCTGGGATACGACTGGTTGGCCTGCCATTGGGCCGTCTGTTCCCAGATGGTCTGTCCGCTGCCACAAGGCAGATGGAAGCCCGTATTGTCTGTCTGAGAATCCTTGTGACCGCTATGTTCCGCATAACACATATAGTGGAATGAATGCCCCACCTCGTGAGCCACGGAATGCCCCACAGGCTTGCAGGTCGATGGACTGAGCCACAGGGCACTGACCTGATAGTCGTAGCCACCACCATAGCACACCCAGTCGGTGGTGTGGTTCATGAGTACCATGACCTTATACTTCGACAGGTTCGAGGTGACGGCATCAACGAAACCCAACTTGTTTATCTCGAGGTCGAAGAAGGCTTCGCACTTCTGCAGCAAGTCCTGCTCATCTACTCTATAGGCCGAAGGTGACTCAGACGGTTTCTTCGTGCCGTAGTTCTTGTCCCAGAACACGATGACATTGTCACTCTCAACGCTTCTGCTTTTCGACCAAGTATATTTGTTGTCAGGATCGCTCTCTTTATAGAGCAGGGAATCGCTGGGCCACGGATTCTTCCACTCATTAGGGATATAGACCGTTTTCTGTGCATACATGCCAATAGCCGTAAGGCTTAGCATCATCAGGATAGCTATAATTCTTTTCATTACTTTAGTAGAACAGTTTTTAAGTTTTTTTATGTAGATAATTTGTCATTATGGGTGCAAAGTTACACTTTTTTTATAACTTTGCACCATCAAAACCGATAAATATCTGCTTTCTACTGAAAACAAACGAAAAAACAAATATGAAAAGACTTTTTTCCTTCCTTATCCTATCTTCATTATTCTCTTGCCAGATGGCAGCGCAGATAGTGAACACAGAGTCTGTCTGCGTGGAAACACCCGTGGGTCATGCACCCAGCCTGCCCTATCAATTGTGGGTAAACTATTCCGACGGCAAAGGAGAATATCGCCAGGTAAAATGGCTCAACGCCTCAGAGACCACTGAAAAGGCCGAGGCCAACCCCGCCATCAATCCCGTAGGCACTATATATAAGGTACGGGGATTCATCCTTGGTGACAACAGCACACCCAACGGCTACCCCATAGCTGCCGAGGTGAAGGTTGTGGAAAGAGATGAACGCAAAGTGATCAGTCATCTCCCTGTGGCTGAGCCATTGCCTTTGAATGACGTAAGTATTGACGGCAAGAACCGGCTGACCTGGAATCGCGACCTTGACATCGACCAGCTTATCAGTCTGCCGGTGAAGCAGCAGCTTTACAACTATCGCGACACCTACGGTCTGCCTACCGAGGGCTATCCTGAGTCTGACGGATGGGACTCACCCACCACCAAACTCAAAGGACACGGCTCTGGACACTATATGTCGGCCATGGCCATGGCCTTTGCCAGTTGTCAGGACAAAGCCAAGAAAGACATCCTGCGCAAGAACATCATAGAGATGGTCAACGAACTACGTACATGTCAGGAGCGCACTTTCGTTTGGAGCAAGGAGTTGGGACGCTATTGGGAGGCACGCGACTTTGCCCCCGAGGAGGAACTGAAGCAGATGAAAGGCACCTGGGCCGACTTCGACCGCTATAAGAAGGAATACCAGAAGTATGGGTATGGCTATCTGAACGCCATCCCTGCCCAACATTGTGCCCTGATTGAGATGTACCGTGCCTACAACAACGAGAGTTGGGTATGGGCACCTTATTACTCTGTGCATAAGCAATTGGCAGGCCTCATTGACATCGCTACCTATATCGACGACAAGGCGACAGCCGCAAAGGCTCTGCTCATCGCCAAGGACATGGGACTGTGGGTTTGGAACCGCCTGCACTATCGTACTTACGTCATGAGCAACGGTAGCCAAGAGGAACGTCGTGCCAAGCCTGGCAACCGCTACGAGATGTGGAACATGTATATCGCCGGCGAGGTAGGTGGTATGGCAGAGTCGCTGTCACGCCTCTCCGAGATGACAGGCAATGCCGAAGAAAAGACTCACCTGCTGGAGGCCGCCTCATATTTCGACAGCCCCGCCTTCTTTGACCCGCTGGCCAAGAACATCGATGCCATTCGCACACGTCATGCTAATCAGCATATCCCGATGGTGACAGGAGCCCTGCGCGCGTTCCGTGCCAACAACAACCCCTACTACTATGAACTCGCCCAGAATTTCTGGACGATGATCCAAGGACGCTACCGCTATGCAATGGGGGGCGTAGGCAACGGTGAGATGTTCCGTCAGCCCTACTCGCAGATGACATCTATGTGTACTAACGTCACACACTGGGGCGGACGCGAACGTCATGAACCCACCATGAACGAGACCTGCTGCGCCTATAACCTGGCAAAGCTGACGAAGGACCTGAACTGCTTCAATCCTGATGATGCCCGATATATGGACTATTACGAACGCGTGCTCTATAACCAGATTGTCGGTTCCGTGAACCCCAAAGTGTATCAGACCGTGTATCAGTATGCAGTAGGACTCGACGCCTCAAAACCTTGGGGCAATGAGACACCACAGGCCACCTGCTGTGGTGGTACGGGTGTAGAGAACCATGTGAAGTATCAGGAGGCAGCCTATTTCGTCAACGACAACACCCTTTGGGTAGGACTCTATCTGCCGACCACCGCCCACTGGAAGCAGAAGGGCGTTACCATCAAGCAGGAATGTCAATGGCCTGCCGAACAATCTTCCATCCGCATCGTCAAGGGCTCGGGAAAGTTTGCCATGAAGCTCCGCGTACCCTATTGGGCCACCGAGGGCTTCGACATCAGACTCAATGGCAAGAGCATTGCCACCCATTATCAACCCTGCAGCTATGTAGAGATTCCCGCCCGTCGATGGACAACGAAGGATGTGGTGGAAGTCATCATGCCGTTTACCACCCATCTGGACTTCGGCCCCGACAAGTATGAGGGCATGTGGTTAGGTGCCTTTATGCGCGGACCCCTGGTGATGGCTGCTACAGGCATCAAGACCTGGGACGAGGCCACCGTCGATATAGACCACGATATAAGCCATTTTGTTCCTGATTACGATGGCGACCAGCACCTCACCCACTACTTCCGCATCCAGCTTCCCGAATCTACATTGCCCCATGCCGCCCTTCTCGATATCGACAAGTCTGAACTGCGTGACTTGCTCCTCATTGCCAAGAGTCGCGACGCTGAACAACAGGCTTGGAACGCCCTCACAGTAAAGGTGCCGGAGTATGCGCCATGGGCTCCTCACGGCTTTGCCCGCATGATGGAGCAGTATGAAAAGTCGAAGGTCTTAATGGATGCACCCGACAATCAATATTCTCAGGAAGATATCGACAAGGCCGCCAGTGCCCTGAATGCCACTATCAACACCATGCGTCCAGGTAATCTGCCTGAGCTGGAAGACTTAGGCGAGCTACAGCAGTTGCTCGAACAGGCCAAGCTCCTTCCTGGCAACAACGAACAGACCACCCGCGCCATCAACTATGCCGGCATGGTCATCCGCTACGTCAGCGATGGCAGCGGCACGATGGACATGATTCAGCGTGCTGTCAACCAACTGAAAGAAGAACTAAACAAATGAAAAGACTGAATATGAAGAAACATCTCTTAATAATGGTTTCAGCCATGCTGACACTTCAACATGTCAGCGCACAGGGAACAAAGGATGACTACAAGCGTGCCTTTGCCATCGGTTCCAAATACTCTAACAAGATGACCTACGGTGATGTAAAAGTTCACCTGAAGCACGGCACGCACCAGTTCTGGTACTCCGTGTTCGACGGTAAGAAGCAGATATATAAAGAGGTGGATGCCGACCAGAACACGGTGACCACACTCACGGAGAACCCGGAAAAGCCACGCCAACGCCCCCAATGGCAGGGACGCCAGCGCCACTGGATGGAGGTGCCCGATGAGAAGGACGGCATGCGCATGTCGCCAGACAGGAGCACACAGATCTTCTGCCGCGACAACAACCTATGGATAACGAAGAACGACGAGACAAAGCCCCTGACCACCAATGGCGACTCATCGTATTACTATTCGGCATGGGGCAGTTTTTCGCAGGATGGACGTTACTTTGCCACCGTACGCATCAAACCCGCCCCCAAGCGCTATGTCTATTACGTGGAGTCATCGCCCAGGAACCAGTTACAGCCCATCCTCCACACACAGGAATATGCCAAGCCCGGTGACTCGCTGAATTACCGTGTGCCCGTCATCGTTGAAGTGGCTACGGGGCGCGTGGTCGAGCCATCAACAACGCTCTTCCACAGTCAGTACAACGTCACGGCACCGCGCTGGGAGGCCGACAACGAGCATGTGACCTTTGAATTCAATGAACGCGGCCACAAAACCTACCGCATTCTGGAACTGTCGGCCACCACAGGCATGGTGCGTACACTGATTGAGGAGAAGAACGACAAATATATCAACTACAACCGTCAGCAGCGCATTGACCTGAAGGACGGCAAGCACATCATCTGGACCAGTGAACGCGACGGACGCAACCATATCTATCTGTACGACCGCAAGAAGGGAACGTTGGTGCGCCAGGTGACAAAAGGCGAATATTATGTGCGCGGCATCCAGCGCGTTGACGAGGAGGCTGGCGTCATTTACTTCTCGGCCTGCGGCATGAACAAAAACGAAGACCCTTACTTGATCCATTATTATAAGATAGGCCTCAACGGCAAAGGATTGGTATGCCTCACCCCCGAGGAAGGCAACCACAGCGTGACTTATACCGATGATATGGCCTATCTCATTGACACCTATTCTACTGTCATCACACCGCCTGTCACCGTTTTGCGTTCGGGCAAGGACGGCAGCATCCTGCGCACGCTGGAGACAGCCGACATCACCGCATTGAAGAAGCAAGGATGGAAGGCACCCGAGGTGTTTGTGGCCAAGGGACGAGACGGCAAGACAGACATGTGGGGACTCATCCAGCGTCCGTCCAACTTCGACCCTAACAAGAAATATCCGATCATCGAGTATATCTACTCAGGCCCTGGCGACCAGTATGTGCCAAAGACCTTTACCCCGTGGCTCTATTACCTACAGAACATGGCGGAGCTGGGCTTCATCGTGGTACAACTCGATGCCATGACCACCTCGTTCCGCACCCGTGAGTTCGAAGAAGTGTGCTATAAGAACCTGAAGGACGGCGGACTGCCCGACCGCATTGCATGGATCAAGGCCGCAGCCAAGAAATATCCCTATATGGACATCGACCGCGTGGGCATCTATGGCTGTTCGGCAGGTGGACAGAACGCGCTGGCTGCCGTGCTGTGGCATGGCGACTTCTACAAGGCGGCCTATGCGGCCTGTGGCTGTCACGACAACCGCATGGACAAGATTTGGTGGAACGAGCAGTGGATGAGCTATCCCATCGACAGCACCTATGCCGAGTGTTCAAACGTGGATAACGCCTGGCGTCTGGAGCGTCCGCTGATGTTGGTGGTGGGCGAGATGGATGACAACGTGGACCCTGCCTCCACCATGCAGGTGGTCAATGCGCTTGAGAAAGCAGGCAAGGATTTCGAGTTGGTGGTAGTCCCTGGTGCCCGTCATACCATGGGCGAGACCTATGGCGATCACAAGCGTTATGACTTCTTTGTGCGTCATCTCTTAGGAGTGGAGCCACCTAAGTGGAGCGAACTGAAATAACCAAAAAGTTACAAAAATCATCCATTTCATCGGTATAAAAGCAAGTCTGGCATAAGATTGTCGGGCTTGTTTTTTGTCTCAAAACAGCAAAAAGTGTATTTTTCCCAGTTTTGAGACATTTATTTCCTATTATGGGACATCTGTTTCCATGAATCAACGTAATTTTGCACTCGTAATCAATCAACATAGTGGAGATACCCTGCAAATAATCAATGAATAATCCTTTCTAATAATGATAAAATGAAACGAATGGTTCTTTTTGCTGTCATCCTCCTGACGGCAACGCTGGGTGCAAAAGCTCAGGACTCAATATTCTGCTACACCCATCAGAATGTGACGCTGTACTACACCATCGACTCTGTGGGTAACGCTACGTTGGTGTCGCCGATATGGCCCGACTTCGATAGGGAGAACAATGAGTCGTGGACTGGACATACAAAACCACAGGGTGATGTAGTAGTGCCTGATTCTGTGCCTTTCGACGGAAGAAATCATGCTGTTACCCGTGTTGGCGACGAGGCGCTTTACCGTTGCGACAAGGTGACTTCTGTGAAACTGCCCAACAGCGTCACCAACATCGGCTTTTGGGCCTTCAACCAGTGCAGCAGTCTTGAGACAGTATCTCTGGGTCAAAGTGTTGACACAATAGGCTACTGTGCTTTCCGCGAATGCTTCAATTTGCGAGACATCAATATTCCTTCCAAGCTGAAAATGATAGACGAATTTGCCTTCCAATACGACAGCAGGCTGGCTATCGATCTCGTCCTGCCAGAGGGCTTCACTTCGTTGGGCGCCGTAGCCTTCGGTGACTGCGCAGAACTGACCAACGTGAGCCTGCCGGGAACGATGAAGAAGGTGCCCGAAGAGGTATTTTGGGGATGCACATCGCTTTTTTCTGTCACCATCGCTGAGGGTATCACGATGATTGGCGAGTCGGCTTTTATCTTCTGCCCTAGTCTCCACAAACTGACGTTACCCTCGACCCTTGAATGCATTGATGACAGCGTCTTTCGTGAAGGTACACCCATCGACACTCTGGTACTGAGAAGTGGCGTGCCGCCCACCGTTGGCAACGTCGTCTTTGCTGACTATCATACCGTCATCATCGTCCCTCAAGGAACGATTGACGCCTATCGCCAGCATCCCGTCTGGGCTCTCTTTCAGAACATCATTGAGAATGAAACGAGTGCTGTCAAGACCATGCAGCACAATTCTTCCACGGATATCTACTATGACATGCAGGGCCGCCGCCTGAACAGTCGCCCGCAAGGAAAGGGATTATATATCAGGAACGGGAAGAAAGCACTGGTCACAGGCAACAAATAATAAATAAACAACCATTATAATTAAACAACTTCAAGATTATGACTAACGAACAGATTAAGCTGAGGCAGCAAAAGCTCGCTGAGAAAATGAAAGAAAAAATGAGAAAGATGATGATGGCTGCAGAGGCCATAACGCTGCTAGTGATAACGGTGGTGCTGACGGCCTGTGCCGACAAAGATGACGACACAGAGTATTCACCGACAGAAGTAAGCGAACAGCCTGTAGAACTGACCGAGGATGCCCTCACGGTGAAGTATGACGGGAACTTCATGGTGTATGGCGAAATGGAGCATGGTTTTGACCTCGCCCTTCAACGTCGCCTGCAGGGCAACATGGCATCGCCCACGAATGCCGACTGCTTTGTTTTCGACATGGCTGCGCTCAACCAGAGCAGCCTGAGCCTTGACGAATGGAAGGAAATGGTGCGCCGCTGCCAGTCGGGCGATGCCTCGTATGTGATTACCCAGTGCACTTTCAAGGAGTTCTACCACTTTGCTGTTCTCTATGTATTTACTGCTATAGCCATCGAGCTTGACAACTATCAGGGCGATATAGACCCGGGCGTGCAGGCAGAAATCAAAGCCCGTGTAAAGCAGCGCATGACCAACATGGTGCGCAATGCCTATATAGCCGGCTGTCAGGCTGATGGTGCCATGACTCGCGGCACCGAGGTGAACGGTCAGGAACTGGACTGGGAGAACATCGATCAGTGGCCCGAGGAGAAGCAGAATGCCATCATGTTCGACGCCTATGCCTTCTGCGGCGGTAATGAAATCTATGTGCTCAATGCCGAGGCCAGCAAATATATGAATGGCGAAGAGGCCGACCAGCCCGACAACGATTATGAGTGGGGTCAGAAGGCTGATGTCGTGGCCGACTGGCTGAACCGTCAGCGTAAGGACGATGCCGAGACACGCGCTGGAATGGCCGACTTCAGCCGTGCCGTGACCCGCGCCGGAGGCAGCACCGCCATCAGCGACCTGATGAACGCACAGACCAAGGAATTCGTGTTCGACTATAAGTATCCTTCCTTGTTTGACACTTCGGTTGCGTCCGCCTATTCTGCTATCAAGGTGCAATATTCTGTCTATGGAGCCTACGACTTCAGCGGCAACGTGGAGTACTATCAGGTGCGACAGAACATTACGGTGATGAACGACAAGTTATTTATCGACCCTGGTGATGGTTGGTGGCCCAGAAGCAACGATGGCAGATGGACCCTTGCCCGTGGTGCCTATATGAAACGCATTGACACGAAGATGTGGCTCGAAGGCAGCGGCACGAAGTCCGTCGTCTCTGCGGCTCCCCTCAACGAGAACGGCAGCAGCAGCGGCAGTTCGTCGAGCGGAGGCGGAACGACTCACACAGAGGGGGGAAGCGATGGCTACTCCATCGGAGGGTCTGTAGGAATGTCGGGGCTTAATCCTACATTTTCGGTAAGCGGAAGCTATTCGCACACGAAAACATACTCTGATGCCACGAGCACGACATGGAACACCACAACCAACTGGAGCACCAAGGATCTGACCACTGTCTTCACACAGGGAAACGATGCCAACGCCACCGTGACGTGGAAGCACACCGGCTATACGCCTACGAGCGGTAACGATGCCCATGTGAGCAAACTCAAACCGCTGCTTAGAAGCACCTGCGTTACCGACGAGCAGACACTCTGGAAGGTGCAGGACCCGTCGGGCAGCTACACGCTGCGGGCAAACCTCAACGTGGTGGCAGAGATTTATAAAATCGCCTGGACCGGTTCGAGCTATGACGGCAATCGCCCCACTCAGGACAACCTGCACGACATCAGCTTCGACCTTACCGCCCCCAACCGCTATAAAGTCAAGTGGAACAACGTTATCTACGACTATGGCTCCGTCACCGGTGACATCCAGCTGACACACTACCTTGATGAATATATTGAGAAGACCTATGGCTATAACTCTGCCAATTTCTGCTGGGCCGGCCTGTTCATGTCCACCGAAGCCACTGCCGACGGGTCGGACAACGCCCGCGCCGTGTTCCAGACCTTCAAGAACAGTATTACCGGTATGAAGGTGCAACTCTATCAGAAAGGATTCCGCGGACAATTGGTGTTCGGGCTGAAACGCGACGGGAGCAGCAGCCTGGTTGATAAAATTACACTGGATCTGGATAACCTTTATAGTGTGGGAGAGACGCTGACCGAAGAGGTGAACGGCTACGAACTGACCTTCAAGGTGACGAAGAGGAACGAGGAGGTGGAACTTAATTCCGTTCCTTGGAATTTCACGGGAGAGTTGGTGATTCCAGAGCAAATTGGCGAAGGCATCCATCTTAAGGTAACATCACTTGGTAATAACAGTGCCGTTCGCCGTAAGGGAATCACTGCCGTCACCATTCCCAACACCGTCCGCACCATCGAGAACGGAGCCTTGGCAGAGCTGAACATCACCGAAATCATCATTCCAGAGGGTGTACAGACCATCGGTACATGGTCGTTCCATGCCGACAATAATTTGACGAAGGTCTTTCTGCCCAGCACAGTGACCGCAATACAGTATTGCGCCTTCTACGAGTGTAAAGCAATTACTGAGATACACATCAAGGCCACGACACCGCCTTCTGTGGCTTCTTATGGTCTCAATCCCGCATACCAAAGTGCTACGCTGTACGTCCCCACTGGCTATAAGGACACCTATGCTACGGCAAACTATTGGAAGGGTTTCAAGAACATCGTGGAGGAATAGAGTAAAAATCGCCCATTTCATCGGTAAATAATCAAGCCTGGCACCAAAATGCCGGGCTTGTTTTTTTGTCTCAAAACATTGAAAAAATGATTTTTCCCAGTTTTGGGACATATTTTTCCAGCCATGACACATCTGTTTTTCAGAAGCAACGTAAATTTGCAATCGAATAAATAATAAAAATCTATCGATAAGACAAGATTCATATAAATTTAAAATTAAGGGAACTTACCCAAAAAGAATTTTTGAATGAAACTGAAGGTTATCTTTTCTGTCATCCTTGCGATGGTAATGCAGGGCACGAAGGCTCAGGACTCTGTATTCTGCTACACCCATCAGGATGTGACGCTGTACTACACCATCGACTCAGAGGGTGACGCTATGCTGGTATCGCCGATTTGGCCACACTTCGATAGGGACAACAATGAATCGTGGACTGGCTACACAAAACCACAGGGTGAGGTGGTGGTGCCCGATTCAGTGCCTTTCGATGGCAGATCTCATGCCGTTACCCGTGTTGATGACAAGGCACTTTATCGATGCGACAAGGTGACCTCTGTGAAGCTACCCAACACCATCAACACCATTGGCAAGTGGGCCTTCAACCAGTGCAGCAGTCTCGAATCTGTCTTTCTTGGTCAGGGCATCGACACAATAGGCTATTGCGCTTTTCGCGAATGTGTCAATCTGTGTTCCATCAATTTCCCTTCCAGTTTGAAGGTGATAGATGACTTTGCCTTTCAATACGACGGTAGGCTGTCGATTGATCTTGTCCTGCCAGAGGGCTTCACTTCGTTGGGAGTAGTGGCCTTCGGTGACTGCGTGAATTTGACGAGCGTGAGCTTGCCGGGAACGATGAAGGAGGTGCCACCCGAGGTGTTCTGGGGATGTTCTTCCCTTTCTTATGTCATCATCGCCGAAGGTATCACGAAAATTGGCGAGTCGGCTTTTATCTCCTGCCCAAGTCTTCACAAACTGACGCTACCCTCAACCCTTGAATGCATTGATGACAGCGTCTTTCACGAAGGCACACCCATCGACACCTTGGTGCTGAGAAGTGGCGTGCCGCCCACCGTTGGCAACGGCGTCTTTGCTGACTATCACACCGTCATTATCGTCCCTCAAGGAACGATTGGCGCCTATCGCCAACATCGCGTTTGGACGCTCTTTCCAAACATCATTGAGAATGAAACAAGTGCCATCAGGACCATGCAGCACAACACTCCCACGGATATCTACTATGACATGCAGGGCCACCGTCTGAACAGCCGTCCGCAGGGAATGGGAATATACATCAGGAACGGGAAGAAAATAATAATGGCAACAGCGGCTCACCACACAAATATTGCAGTAACAATAAAAAAACAGATATAATAATGTGGACTATATAATCAAATATAGAAAAAGAACTAATGAAACTTTAACTCTACAATGAAAAAGATTCTCATAGCTGCAGCGGCCTTAATGCTGCTGATGATGACAACAGCGGTGCTGACATCGTGTACCGACAACGACGACAACGCAACGACGCAACAGGAAACGAACCCCGACGACCAGACGGGCTACACCACGAAGCAAGTGCCCGTGAACCGCGACGGCCAGTCTGCCGGCACCGTGACCATACGTTTCTACGAGGACATGCCCCATGTGCCCTATATCTCGGTGAGCGACTTCCAGAGCGTGGTACTGCCAGGCAGCACCGTGGCCGTGACCAAGACCGGCACGGGGCTCTATCTGCTGAACAACGCAGGCGCCACGGCCACGGTCAGCACCGTCAACGAGACCTGCGCCTTTGATGACTATATGGCTTTTACCAACCTGATGGGACTGGTGCAGCCAGGCATGGAAAACGGCTACTACGACGGCTACCCCTATATCCGCTTCAGTCACCAGACGCTTAGCGGCGGCTCGCCGGCAGTAACCTTCGACTACGCCTCCTACGGTATCAACCTGCGCGGCGATGACGCAGGCGTCTATTTCCCCTTCACCACGCTCGCCGACCTCTACTCCGACCTCTTCGGCCATAATGTGGCCTGCAACGGAGAGAAGGTTGTCTTTTCAAGTAGGGATAGTTACAGTCAAACCGGTATCGAGGGCCTGGATGAGGACTTCTCGGCCGAAAATCTGATGAAGAGCGGCCAGCGCAATGCCGACATGATTGCCTTCAGCTATGCAGAGCTCTGCTTTGTCGTCGACCATTTGTACGGCTTTCCCACGGGCTCCGACTTCGAGGCCTCCATCCTGCGCGTAGGACTGGACAAAACCCTTGAGGCCGACGCCATGGGACAGAAAGTGAAAGAGATGTTGCTTTCCGCCGACATGCAGGACTACGCTGGAGGCATGGACATGCTCAACGCCTTTCTCTGGGACCGCGGACATACCGTGATGTGGAATCTGGGAAAGCTCCCCGTGGTGAATCAAACCTTCGAGCAGAAGTATCCCGACATGTACGAGTTCTATCAGGAAAAAGTCATGTTCCCTACTGTCATGGAGAATACTCAGATAAATTCGCTCGCCATCCCGCAGCGCGCGAATATATTCGGCGACCAGAACACCTACCATAAGCAGGGCAATACGGCCATCTGCCATTTCGACAGCTTCGGCGACACCGACAAAGAAGCCTGGAATGCTTTCTACAACGGCACCGCGCCACGCCCGACGATGGAGACCAGTCCCAACGATCCTATGGTCATCTTCCTCGATGCCCTCGAAAAGGCCGACAATGACCCCGATGTAAAGAACCTGGTCATCGACCTAACTGTCAACCTCGGCGGCTCTTCGGATGTGGTAGTCGCCATGACCTCGCTCATCTATGGACAGAGCTTTTACAGGGCCCTCAACGTGATTACCGACCAGCGCATCACCTGGTACTACGACGTGGACCGCAATTTCGACGGCAAGTTCGACGAGAAGGACAACGACGTGCACTACGACCTGAACTTCTGTATCCTCACCAGCCCCTTGTCCTTCTCCTGCGGCAACCTCATGCCTGCACTCTGCAAGGAGGCCGGAGTGCTCGTTGCCGGACAGAAGAGCGGCGGCGGCAGCTGTGGTATAGGCAGCTATCGCACTGCCGACGGTTTCTTCTACAGAATATCCTCAGCACGCGGCCACCTAAACGACGAACACTGGCAGTCTATCGACAGCGGCATCACCCCGAATGTAATCATTGGCTACGACAATCAGCAAACCGCCGTTTACCAGGGTAGGGAGTTTCTCGTCTACAGCTACAGGAATCTATACAACCTCAACAGCCTGAGCAACATCATCAACGAGTACTATCATTATTAATCATTCAAAAACATGAATTACAATCATTACTATCAAAGACTGTTATGGGTAGCCGTCACGCTGCTCATGACCATGACGGTGCTGACATCGTGTACCGACGACAACGACAATCCCGTGCCCGTGGTGGTGACCGACGACAAGCCGTTCCCCTACGGCACCGACATTGACGAGACGGTGCGCCCGAGCGACGACTTCTACCGCTACATCAACGGACTGTGGCTCAATAGCCCTAACCCTGCGCCCTCTATGATGAAGCAGGTTGAGGACCAGTTGGATCAGTTATCCGACGATGCATTAGCCACCAGCCAGGACCCGCTGCTGGTCATGCTGCGCAGTCAGGCCGACGCGACGCTGGTCGACGACAGCCGCGACGTGGCTCTGCTGAAGGAGCGCCTGCAGATGCTGGAACAGATTGAGACCGCCGACCAGTTGCATGCCGTCTTCGGCACCCTCTACGAGTTGGGCTACAGCCCGCTGTTCCGCCTGATTCCTTTCGTGAACGAGGGCAAGAAGACGGTCCTTGCCATCACCACCGGCGGCATGCCCGATGAGATGCTGAAGGAAGTGTTTATGCGCCAGAAGCCGGAAAAGATAGACAGCCTTGTCCGCGCCTATTGCCAGCCACTCACCAGCCTTGGCTACACGCCCGAACGCGTAGCAGAGATTATCAAAAACGCCATTGCGGTGGAGACCGCCGAGCAGCAAAGCTACAGGTATGGCCTGGAGATGGTGAAGCACCGGTTGCAGGCTCCACGCCGTTCCTCCGAAGACGACGAGGTCAATCAGAAGTTTGGTGCTATTATCGAGATGATGGGACTTACTTACGACGATTTCACCTCCGGTCGCTTCATCTACTCCAGTAACGAAATCATACAGTTAATCCGCCATTTTGCCACCGTTGATGATCAGGAGAATATCAATGCCTACCGCGATTACATGATTTACAACGTGGTGGCACAGGATGCTCCCTTCGTACCCTCCGCCAATGCGCAGGCCGACCGCACGGCCATGTTGCAGAGAGCGCTGCAATACAACCGATACTACAAATACCGCGTGACGGTGGAAAACTACGGCCGCGATAATATCTACAGGCAGGAGTGCCAGGACATTCTGGAGCGCATGCGCCAGATTTTCATCCAGCGCATCGACAGCCTCGACTGGATGAGCGACGCCACCAAAGCCGAGGCCCGCAAGAAGGCTGAGGCCATGAAGTTCTATATTGGCTATCCCGACACTTGGAACGACGCCATGACGCCCGCCGTCAGCGGCGACTGCCTGCTGGAGACTGCCACCCAGTTGCGTCAGGACGCGCTGAAGAAGAACCTCGCCCTGACAAGTAAGAACCTCGACGATAATCCTTGGGACGTATGGGCCATCATCGCACAATTCACCACCGACAACGCCTTCTACCAGCGTACTGCTAACTGCCTCGTCATCCTGCCAGCCTGGATTACCCGTCCCCGCTTTGACAGCAGCTTGAGCGAGTCCACTTACTATACTACCTCCTACGTCTTCGCCCATGAGTTCTTCCACGGCTTCGATGCCAATGGCTCATTGTATGATGCCGACGGCATAAAGCGCGACTGGTGGGAGCCTGCCGACAGGGAGGCCTTCCAGCAGAAGCAGCAGGCCATGATAGACCTTTTCAGCCAATTGGAGGACTATCCCGGAGTGAACGCTAACGGCATGCAGACGCTGGACGAGAACATGGCCGACTACGGCGGCATAGAGCTGGCTTTGGAGTGCTACAAGCAGCGCCTCAAAGAGCAGGGCTTCACCGGCGCGCAGTTCGACGAGCAGATCAAGAAGTTTTTCATCTCCTTCGCAGCCTTCTGGAAAATGGAAAGGGAACTGTCGATCGACGAACTGAAGCATTATCACGAGAAAGACACCCACGCACTCCCTCACATCCGCATCAATGGGCAGGTGCGTCTGCAGGACGACTGGTATCGCCTCTTCGACGTGCAGCCCACGGACAAGCTCTACCTCGCTCCCGAAGACCGCGTGAAGATTTGGTAACTAATATAAAATTGAAGAATTAAAACCTTGAATAATTTAATAATTTAAAAAAGGTTATTATGAAGAAGTTTTTTATGACGCTCGCAGCCGTCCTCTGCTGCGCAATGGCCATCGAGGCGCAAGGCCTCCCGAAACCATCGAAGATGTCGCCCTGGCTGCGTGGTCAGTATCGGCAGCAGCAAGAGGCGGTGAAGCAGAGTGGCGGCAGGCTGCGCACACAGGGCCGCCCCGTGATGAAGTATATGCTGACGCTGGTGGAGAGCACCGACCAAGCGCAGAGCCTTCGTGAGAAGGGCGGCGTGGTGGTTCAGGACTTCGGCGAGGGCATCTGTGCCGCCTTCCTGCCCATGGACAGCCTCGGTGTCATGGAACAGAGCAGCACCATCCTGCGTTTGGAGGCCAACAAGCCCGCGACGCTGCATAACGACACCAGCGCCGTCATCATCGGTGCCGACAAGGTGTGGAATGGTCAGTCGCAGTTGCCCCAGGCCTTCACCGGCAAGGGCGTCATCGCCGCCGTGATGGACGTGGGCTTCGACTTTACCCATCCTGCCTTCCGCAACGACGACGGCACCTCGCGCATCAAATGGTTCTGGGACCCGACGGCCCCCCACGCCAACAACGACACCTTCGGCATGATATACGCCACGCCCGCCGAGGTGCTGGCCGCCCGCCACAGCATAGATGCCGACGTGCAAAACCACGGCACCCATGTGCTGGGCTCGATGGCCGGCAACGGACTGGACGGCCGCTACGTGGGCATGGCTCCCGAGGCCGACATCATGGGTGCCTATATCCCTTTAGGGCAGGTGGATGACGAGTGGATGGATGCCCTGCGCGAGTTCTTGATAAGCCATATCATGGGCTTTCAGAACGTCAAGGATGCCATTCTTCAAATAGATATGTATGACACCATCCTTCTTGTGGAACTCTGCAAGATTTTCCAGCAGGCCGACGCCGCCGGACAGCCCTGCGTAGTGAACTGGAGCTTTGGCGCCCCTCCCGACTTCTATTATGACGGCACGCTCTACGAACAGGTGTTCAACCGCCTTGTGGGTCCGGGCCGCATCGTCGTGGCCTCGGCCGGCAACGAAGGCGGCGAGAAGACCTATGTGGAAAAAGATGCCTACACGCCACTGGAGCAGGATGTCTATTACTATGGCTATACCGATAGATTCTACATGAACTTGCGCGCCGACATGTCTGCCTCTGACTTCCGCGTAGGCGTCACCCTCCGCGACGCGCCCGACACGCTCTTCTTCGACACCCGCGACGCCATTGCCGCCGCCCAGGCCGGGGATACTCTCGTGGTCGAGAAACCCGAAGTGGAGATGACCGTCTCTGCGGATATCTTAGCTAACGATAAGATAGCCATTAAAATCATGCTGATGCCCCTGAACGACTATGCGGAGTCCATCACCTACGAAGACGGCTGGATGCAGACCAACGGCAAGATTCTCATCGAAGACCCCGTGGAAATCCAGATGATGGGCGCCTCCATCCAAGGCGAGACTGTGGCCTTCTCGGAAGAAAACGATGAAAACTCGCGCGGCTGCCAGAAATGCACCGTCGGCTACCCAGCCAGCATGGAGCGCATCATCACCGTCGGCGCCATGCACCACCGCTCGCAGTTCACCAACATCTGGGGAGAGACCAATTCTTCCTACCCCGCAGGCAGCCAGGAGGGCACGCTCGTCAGCTTCAGCTCGTGCGGTCCCACCCTCGACGGCCGCGTGAAGCCCGACGTCGTAGCCCCCGGCCACAACATCATCTCCGCCCTCAACAGCTTCTACCGCAATAATCACGACCTGCAGGCCACCCGCGACGAGACCATCCCTCTGATGCCCTACTATAAAAACGTCTTCGGCAACGACTACGCCGTATGGGCCATGAGCGGTACCTCCATGTCGTCGCCCATCACCGCCGGCATCATCGCCCTCTGGCTGCAAGCCAAGCCCGACCTCACACCCGAAGACATCCTCGGCGTCATCGAGCGCACCAGCCACCAGCCCGAACCCGAGTTCAGCGGTACCGACAAGAATGTCTATTACGGTTGGGGCGAGATTGATGCATACGCCGGTCTGCTGGATATTCTGGGCCTTGGCACCAGCATCCCCGAACTCAGTAATCATCAGCCTGCTGGTGTCAAATTCCGCGTCGCTGGCCGCACCCTCTACATTGACGGCTTGGAAGCCGCCGCCGTGACCATTTATGACCTCAGTGGCCGTCCTGTCCTTAAGACTATCTGCGACAATGGCAGCGTCAGCCTCTCAGGATTCGCCGCTGGCGTCTATGCCGTACAGGTGGGCAACCTCGGTTCCACCCTCATCCGCTTATAATATATAACTAGGTAATAATATTAAATTCTATCAACAATGAAGAAATTTTTGATAACGCTCGCAGCCGTCCTTTGCTGCGCAATGACAACGACAGTATTCACCGCCTGCGGAAGCGACGATGACGAAAACAACACGCCTAACACGACGGAAATCAAGGGCATCGCTGCACGCTATCTCTTCAGTGTAGACGAGCAGATGGCGCAGTTGTGCGACTATACCATGACCTACTACGGCATCAACGGTGAGCTGACGACCGAACAGGCCACGTGGACAACGAAAGACGGCACGGCCACGTGGATGAAAGGCGTGAGCAGCACCCAGTTCCCCGCTACCTTCGGCTTGAAGGTCAGCGTGAAGGTGAAGGAGGATGCCCAGCTCGAAGGCGTCCGCATCAGCAATATCTATCCCGTCAGCAACCTGCTCTACATCGAGGGCATCACCACCAAAGCCGAGAAAGCCTGGGGAAAGACCGTCGATTTCACGGGCTCTGCCTCCACCCACGCCAGCACCAGCGGCGATAAACTGGCTGCATATACCGAGGCATGGGAGCGTCGCGGCGGCGTGCTGAACAAGACCTACACCTTCGACAAGGACGGAAACCAGATCAGTACCGGCAAAATTGAATAATATATCAAGAAATACTGAAAGATGAAAAAGATTTTAATGCTGGCAGCGGCCTTAACGCTGATGATGACCATGACGGTGCTAACATCGTGTACCGACGACAACGACAATCCCGTGCCCGTGGTGGTGACCGACGACAAGCCGTTCAACTACGACCAGTACATCGACACATCAGTTCGTCCTGGCGATGACTTCTTCAGGTATCAGTATGGCAAGTGGCTTGCCGACAACCAACTACAGGCAATGTCGACTATTACTATGCAGAAACTGTCAGGGATAGAGGCAGAGGTGTTGGCTAACTCCGACGACCCGGCCATTGTGACCCTCAGACAGTTGGCAACAGCAGGCGAGACCGACGATGCCGCCGACATGGCATTGCTGAAGGAACGCATAGACCGCCTATCGGCCATTACGACGCAAGAGGAACTGCTGGAGGCCTTCGCGCAGCTGCACCAGTGGGGTTACAGTCCTGTCGTGCGCCTGGTGGCCTTCGCCGAGCAAAGAATGATGGGTCCTTATTTAACGTCCGAGTTGCCGTCCCTTGTCGTTATAGATGCCTTCAACAGGAAAAACGAGGAGATGCTGGCCAACAACTTGTCGGCCGGTTGCAGCTGGCTGGCCAAGCTGGACATCAGCAAAGAGCGCATCGCGGAGATAGTGGCGAACGCACTGGCCGTAGAAAAAATAGAGATGCTGGCCTACGACAGGGGGTTCAACAGGATGCTCCGCCCGCAGGCTCCGGTGACCCGGGCTGAGACCCGCGGTGCCTCTACAGCGTGCCGTCAGGTATGTCAGCTGATGGGCATCGGCGACCTGGCCGACCAGATGCAGGACATCGACGATGAGGAAGAAAGCGAGGCCATGGAGCAGCTGATGGGCATGCTGCTGGAGGGCAGCGAAGAGAGTGTGGCCAAGATGCGCGACTACCTGATAGCCTACGTCTTCACCTCTGACATGTTTTATATCCACACGCTTTCGCCTTCGTTACAAAGTATCATCCGCATGAGGTATGCCATGCTCCATGCCAAATACCATATGTTTCACCTTCAGGTAGAAGCATTTGGCCCGCAGAACATCCATAAGGAGCGCTGTGCAGAAATCATGGAGGAATTCCGCAGCATATTCCGCGAGCGCATTGACGGCCTTGAGTGGATGAGTACAACAACGAAGCTGGCCGCCCGGAAGAAACTGGACAGTATGCTCTTTTTCATCGGCTATCCTGACGAGTGGAACGACGAAATGACCCCCATCATCGAGGGGAACACGCTGCTCGAGGCCGTCGGCAGCCTGCGCCGCCATCAGACGGCCGCTATCCGCAAGATGGTAGGGAAGAGCATCACCACCAACGGCTGGGACTTCTGGTGTACTTACACATCCTTCACAACCTTTAATGCCACATACTCTCCGAATAGTAACCAGCTGGTCATCCTTCCTGCGTTCCTGATTACTCCTATTTTCGACACCTCCCTGAGCGAGGCAACGCTCTACGGTACTGCTGCGGTCTTTGGCCATGAGATGTGCCACGGATTTGATGCCGCCGGCTCGCAATACGACGAGATGGGATCCAAACGCGACTGGTGGACAGCTGCCGACAAGGAGGCCTTCCAGGCCAAACAACAACAGCTCGTTGCCCTCTGGAACCAACTGGAGCAATATCCCGGACAACCGGCCGACGGACAGAAGACCCTCCCCGAGAACATGGCCGACTATGGTGGCGTCACACTGGCCATCGAGGCTTATAGTGCCCGTTTGCGCCAGCAGGGTTTCACTGGGGAACAGTTCGACGCCCAGCTTAAGAAGTTCTGGCTCGCATATGGACTTCCCGTCGCTCTCACGGACAGCGAACGTAGCGTGGATGCACTGGCGGAAATGCTCACCGGTGATGTACACTCCGCAGGTCACAACCGCGTTAACGGCATCGTCCGCCTCTTTGATGACTGGTACCGTCTCTACGACGTGCAGCCCACGGACAAACTGTACCTCAAGCCCGAGGACCGCGTAAAGATATGGTAATTTAACGAAAAAAAATAAAGCAATAAGTATTATGGCAACAATGACTAACGAACAGATTGAGCAAAAGAAACAACTGCTCGCAGAGAAAGTAAAGGAAATAAAGGCTATCTACGATGAACTCGTAGAGGCTGGAGTATGGCCCCTTAACGAAAATGACCTTGACGAGGCTGCTGGAAGCAAAGGAATACCTCCCATCATTGGGAATATATTAGAACAATATACGAAAAACTTTTTTTAGACTCTATAATTATGACTAACGAACAGATTGAGAAAAAGAAGTGAACTAATGAAAATGATTAAAAAGAGTGTGTTCATACTGTGCACCTTACTGTCTCTGATGGTAGGGTGCACAAATCATGGTAATACGGAGCAGGGCTCCGAGGCCGATAGTATCTATACATGGGAGTACATCCGCCAGTCAATAATGGTACAGCCAGAGCATGCCCTCGGACTGGTGGACACTGCCCAGATGAAGGGGGTAGCCGACGCAAACTATGCCAACTGGATGCGAGCCCAGATTTATTTAGTGAAAGGCTCAAAGGAAGATATTGATAAAGCACGCGAGTATTGTATGGCCATTCTGAACAATCAGGACCAGGCACCAGACAGTCTGCAGCGCGTCAGAACCTACCATCTGTTGACTTCTATCGGCAACAAAGATTCAAAGACATACCAGGATGCCATCAGCTATGCCATCGAGGGTGCAAAGATAGCACATGAGTATGGCTGGAATGGCGAGGAGGCCATGTTCTATTTTGAAGCGGGAGAGACGATGGAAAAGGTGCAGACCGGCAGCGGCGTCGAGTATCTAGACCGCTCGCTGGATCTGTTCCGTGGTAGCACCAACATCCAAGCCATGCCGATGTTCTCAGCCTATCTTGGCAGCGTGGCGCGTCATGCCATTAACCATGGGGACTTTGCCCGCGCTTTGAAACTCACTGAGGAGCGTTTGCCAGTGATTGACCGTATCGAGAAAGAATATACCACCGCGCCAGCTGGCTTTGTTGACCAACAGCGTGCATATATCTATAGCATTATGGCCTACTGCCAGTACCAGCTGGGTGACAAAGCTGCTGCCAGCCATAGTGCACAGCTTTTCGAGAATCTCCCATGCAGTCAGCTCCCAGATCATCAGAGCGACATTCTGAGTTATTATATTCTCTCCGGAAGCAGCCAGCGCATCAGCCAAATCTGTGCAGTCTTGGAGCCCTACTACAAAGAGCGTATGGATACCATCTCCATAGATTATGCATCGTGGTTGAAAACCTACGCTATGGGCTTAGACAAGATTGGAAAGAGTCATGAGGCATACGAGCAACTCTTGCGCAATATAGTATTGACAGACAGTCTGGTGCAGCGCGAGCGTCAGGCAGAGACACTGAAGTATGCCCAGCAGATGAAGACGCAGGAGAAAGAGATGCTGCTGAAGGACGAAGAGACCAAGTCCACTATCTATCGCATCCTCGCCATTGCTGCCGCACTCATCAGCCTGCTCATAGGTTACCTGTTCTGGCGAACTGCCAGATATAACAAGGTGCTCCTTGAAAAGAACCGTCGCTTGGTGGCCGAGATAGAACAGCGTGAACAGGAGGAGCAGCAGGCCATCGAGCAGTTGAAGGCAGAGCCCGAGGAACGTCTCACTACTGAGCAACAGCTTTTCCGCCGCATCTGTGACCTCATGGCCGAGCAAAAACCTTATACCGACGAGACGCTGAACCGCGATACACTTGCCCAGATGCTCGCCACTAACGCGAAGTATGTTGAGCAGGCTATCCGCGAGTGTTCACACGGCGAAACAGTCAATGACTTCATCACCCGCTACCGTCTGGAGCATGTTGCCCGTCTGCTGAAGGCCACCGACGATTCCATTGCCGTTATCGGCGAGTTGTCGGGCATACCCAGCCGTTCTACCCTGGCACGCCTCTTCCGTAATGCCTACGGCATGACATGCACAGAGTATCGTCAGGTGACAAACGCCAAAAAATCAGAGAATTCGTAAGATTTTCCTGATTTGGGACATGGTTTTCCTATAGTGGGACACTTGTTTTGCCAACTCTCCGTAACTTTGCATCCGAAATCAAACAACAAAACAACATGGAAGTATCATTTGTCATTTCAGTAGCCTTGGGAGTAGCCATCGTCATGGTGGTCCTCGGCCTGGTGTTCACCTTAATATATTATAGGTGGCGCGTCAGTGATAATAACGTCCATTTAGAGAAGTTTATCAACGAGAATATGGAGATGCGCGAAAAACTGCGGCAAGCAGGGGAACAATCAAAAGAAAAAAGTGAATAACAAATAACCAATTAAATTAAAAACTTTAAGATCATGGCAACATTAACAGCAGAGCAGATTGAACAGAAGAAGCAGCAGTTGAAGCAACTGGCTGAAGAAGTGATGGGACTGAAAAACGAGCTGGTGGAAGCCGGAGCATGGCCCTTGGATAACAACGACCTCAACGAGGCAGCAGGAGGGAAGAAGGTTCCGCGTGGAGTTACACCTCCAGGTTTAGAAAAAGCCGAAAGAGACTGGGAGAATTTGCAACGTGGTCGGTGGTGGTTGCTCTGATAATATAGATAAACGCAATTTAAAAACAATACAATAATGGCAACAATGACAGCAGAACAGATTGAACAGAAGAAGCAGCAATTGAAACAGTTGACAGAAGAAGCGCAAGCCCTCACCAAGGAACTGGTGGATGCCGGAGCGATAGAGTTGTCTGAAGAAGACTTTGAGAACGTTGCTGGAGGATGGATACGAGACTGGCACCTGTGGGGCCCACTAATGTGAAATCCGACTGACGGGCATCGGCTGAATCCCGACATGGGACGGCGACGAGTAAACTGTCACGGGAAGGCGCAACCCTATCCACCTAATAATCACAATAAAAAATTTAAGTATTATGGCAACATTAACATCAGAGCAGATTCAAGAGAAGAAACAACTGCTCGTAGAAAAAACAAAGGAAATGAAGGCCATCTACGACGAACTCGTAGAGGCAGGTGCAATTGAATTGTCTGAGGAAGAACTAGAAAAGAGCACAGGGGGGGGGGTCTTCTTCCTGGTGTATTAGAGGCACTTCAGAAGTTTGGTCATTTATTTTAAAATGAATTATTAAAGACTTACGATTATGACAGCAGAACAGATTGAGCAGAAAAAGCAGCAACTGAAACAGTTGGCTGAAGAAGCAAAGCAGTTGAAGGACGAATTAGTAGAGGCTGGTGCATGGCCCCTTGATGAAAGCGAACTTGACGAAGCCGCTGGAGGCGTTCAGGCTGGAAGTATTCTGAAAGGTGGCGCTGGAGAGTTCTGGGATTCAAGGAAACCAACGAAACCCGAGAGACCGAAGGGTCCTACCTTTCTTTAATTTCCTTCCTCATAATAATCACCATTAATATATTAAGCATCATGGCATCATTAACAACCGAACAGATAGAGCAGAAAAAACAGCTGCTCGCAGAGAAAACAAAGGAAATGAAGGCCATCTATGACGAACTCGTAGAGGCAGGTGCAATCGAATTGTCTGAAAGCGAACTTGACGAAGCCGCTGGAGGTTATCCCGTGTTCCGCGACATAAAAAGAAAATTCTTTTAAATACTTTAAGATTATGGCTACATTAACAACCGAACAGATAGAACAGAAGAAGCAGCAGTTGAAGCAACTGGCTGAAGAAGTAAAGCAATTGAAGGACGAACTCGTTGAAGCCGGAGCATGGCCCTTTGACGAGAAAGACCTTAACGATGCAGCAGGAGGATTATATATACCGGACATAAGGCCTGTAGATAAGCATAATCCACATCTTAATCCGTTCCCCCACAAATTTATGTAAGATTCTAAAACCATTTTTATATTATGACAACAGAGCAAATTGAGCAGAAGAAACAACTGCTCGCAGAGAAAATAAATGAAATGCAAGCCCTCGTCAACGAACTCGTAGAGGCTGGCGCATTAGAACTGTCTGAAGAACATTTGGACAAAGCCACTGGTGGTATAGCACTTGATTTATGGGCAATGTTGACTCCAATAAATCTAGATGCTTGGAACTTCTAGAAAACTCATTAATCATTAAAACAAAAAGCATTATAAGAACTATGACAGCAGAGCAAATTGAGCAGAAGAAACAACTGCTCGCAGAGAAAACAAAGGAAATAAAAGCCCTCGTCGACGAACTTGTAGAGGCCGGTGCTATCGAGATGTCCGATGAAGAACTCAATCACGTAGCTGGCGGAAGCACTGCTGATGAGAACTGGCGCAAGATGGTATTGGAATTCGCTGAAATGCCCTAACGTGAAAAAAATAAATGATCTATTAAAAAAACATTGTAGCAATGACTAACGAACAGATTGAGCAGAAAAAACAGCAGTTGAAGCAACTGGCTGAAGAAGTAAAGCAACTGAAAGACGAACTCGTGGAGGCCGGCGCATGGCCCCTTGACGAGAAGGACCTCAATGAGGCTGCAGGTGGGAATCCTAATCCTGATAAATATTGGGATGCAATAAAAAAGCATAAGTTGGTTTTCCAATAAACGACAAAACATCGTTGCGTAAGTTAACAAAAAAAATAAAAAAAATGGCAAAAATGACAATCGAACAGATTGAGCAGAAGAAGCAACTGCTCGCAGAGAAAGTAAAAGAATGAAGGCCATCTACGACGAGCTCGTAGAAGCAGGTGTAGTGGAAATGTCTGAGGAAGAACTTGACAAGGCCACAGGAGGATTTCAAACTCCTGAGGAAATGCGAGAAATGCAAGAGAGTATTAGAAGGACAATGGAGATGATTGATCAGGCACTAAAAGATGGAAGAATGCCAGCTGATAAACCATATCCCGATGATTTCTGTTCTTAAATAAAACAAATTGAGACGTCGGCTACCTCTATACGGCTCGTACGCAGAACACATCCGGCTCGCATGTCAAGGTTTATAATGCTCACAACTACGGCAGCGTGTATCAAGAAAATATGGCAGAATTTCTAAAATAAAAATATTCAGGAATGAGTAAAAGATTATGATGGCAGTAGCCATAGAGTTGATGATGGTATTGTAGGCAATTGAAAATGTCTCATACGGACTATTTTGAATCATTAAACCAGAATGATATTGATTTCATCTCCTATGATACTCCACAACTCATCCGCAATATGCACAACATGCTGATAACAAATTATGCTAGGAATCATTAAATAACTTTCCAAACTTTTCAGAAGTTTTCACGTGAAATAGACAAATTTTGAGTACCTTTGCGGCGAACATTTGAAAAATGAGAAAACTAAAGCCAAAATGGTATGAAAAAGAGTCTATTATCACTTATCGCTTTTCATGTATCGATTCTTGCCTCTACAGCGCAGACGGGCTATCCCATCACTCCCGTACCCTTCACGGCAGTGAAGGTGACACCCGGTACGTTCTGGGGACAACGACTGGAGGCCAGTCGCAACGTCACCGTGCCCTTGGCCTTCTCCAAGTGCGAGAGTGAGGGGCGCTATAAGAACTTCGAGAATGCTGCCCAGCACCTGAAGGATCCCTCAAAGGTGTTCAAGGTAAACGGCGTGGGCTATTCCTTCGACGATACCGATCCCTATAAGACCATCGAGGGAGCGTCCTATCTGCTGCAGACCTATCCTGACAAGCGCCTGCGTCACTATGTAGATTCTGTCATCGACATCATCGCCACAGCTCAGGAGCCTGACGGCTACCTCTATACGGCTCGTACGCAAAACCCCGCCGACCCGCATCACTGGGCGGGCGACAAGCGTTGGGTGAAGGAGGAGGACCTGTCGCATGAACTCTATAACCTGGGACATATGATTGAGGGCGCCGTGGCCCATTGGCAAGCCACAGGCAGCAGGAAGTTCCTGGACATTGCCCGCCGCTATGCCGATGTGGTGTGCAAAGAGGTGGGTCCCAACCCCGGACAGGCCTGCGTGGTGCCTGGACACCAGATTGCCGAGATGGCGCTCTGTCGCCTCTACTTGGCCACTGGCGAGAAGAAATATCTGGACGAGGCGAAGTTCTTCCTCGACTATCGCGGCAAGACACAGATTAAACAGGAATATTCGCAAAGTCACAAACCCGTGGTTCTTCAGGATGAGGCTGTGGGTCATGCCGTGCGTGCGGCATATATGTATGCCGGCATGGCCGATGTGGCCGCGCTGACTGGCGACAAGGGCTATATCGACGCTATCGACCGCATCTGGGAAAATATCGTCACCAAGAAACTCTATATCACTGGCGGCATCGGTGCCACCTCAAGTGGTGAGGCTTTTGGCAAGAACTACGAACTGCCGAACATGAGTGCCTATTGCGAGACCTGTGCAGCCATTGGCAATGTGTATGTGAACTACCGCCTGTTCCTACTTCACGGCGAGTCAAAATACTATGATGTGCTGGAGCGCACGCTTTACAACGGCCTCATCAGCGGCGTCTCGCTGCAGGGCAACGGCTTCTTCTACCCCAATCCATTGGAATCGATGGGACAGCATCAGCGTCAGGCATGGTTTGGCTGTGCCTGCTGTCCATCAAACATCTGCCGCTTCATTCCTTCGTTGCCTGGGTATATTTATTCTTATAGGCTTGATGGGTCGAATGGGTCTAATAGGGCTAATGAGGCTTCCGTGTATGTAAACCTTTTCCTGTCAAACACCTCCACACTTGATGTGAAGGGCAAAAAGGTGACGCTCTCGCAACAGACCAACTATCCGTGGGATGGCGACATCACCATCACCATCGACCAGAATACCGCCGGTCAGTTTGCCCTAAAGATCCGTATCCCCGGCTGGGTGAGGGGCAAGGTGGTGCCCTCTGACCTCTATGCCTATGCCGACGGTAAGCGCCTGGGCTATAGCGTGAGCGTCAACAATCAGGCTTTCTATCCCGAAAACCGTGACTATATCACTATCGACCGCAAATGGAAGAAGGGCGACAAAGTGCAGATTCACTTTGACATGGAGCCTCGCATCGTGCGTGCCCAGAACAAGGTGGAGGCCGACAGGGGCATGGTGGCCGTGGAGCGCGGTCCGCTGGTGTATTGTGCCGAACATCCTGACAATGCATTCGATATCTTCTCTGCACTGGTCAACCAGGAGCCACAGTTCCAGTTGGGAAAGACAGAGATTGCGGGCACGTCGGTGGTCACTCTGACAACCGATGCCCAGACCCTCGACTTCAACAAGCAGGGCAAACTGACCATTACAGACCAGAAGCTCACCCTGATTCCTTATTTTGCGTGGTGTCATCGTGGCTCTGGCAAGATGCGCGTATGGTTGCCACAGGACCTCAGCGCTACAACACCTGCTCAGCCCGCCACACTGGCCAGCGAGAGCAAGGTGAGCAGTAGCTCGAAGGTGCCGGCCCTCTCGTCTATCAACGACCGCTTGGTGCCTAAGGACGAGAATGACCGCTCTATCCCCTACACCCATTGGTGGCCCAAGAAGGCAAGCACTGAATGGCTCTCCTATGAGTTTCCTGCCGAGGTCACCGTACAGACCTGCACCGTCTATTGGTTTGACGATGCTCCCTGGGGTGGCTGTCGTGTGCCTAAGTCTTGGCGCATCCTCTATCAAGACGCCCAGGGTCAATGGCAACCCGTGAAGGATGCCGACCACTATCCCACTACGCGCGGTGCGGCCTGCACGGTAAACTTCTCTCCCGTCAAGACCAAAGCCCTGCGACTGGAGGTCACCCAGCCCGACGACTTCTCATCAGGCGTGTTTGAGTGGATTGTGAAATAAAAGAAAGGTGCCGTTCAAGGCACCTTTTCTTATTCACTTAATATAAACCTTACGATGGTTCTGGATGTAGAGACCATGCTGAGGCCGCATCTGAATGGGACGTCCTTGCAGGTCGTAGATAATTGATTGTTGCTTGGTATTTGTGATGTCTTTTATGTCCTGTGCCAGTTCTTCGACTGCACCAGCGATAGGCATCGTGATGCCATTCCAACTGTCAAGTACTGTGATGCCATCAGCCTTGGTGATGAAAGCGGAATAGTTAGCCATATTCTCGCGCTCGGTGACGCGTTGCCATACTCCGTCTTTGAGGAGATAGCTGCCTGTAGGCGACTTGGATGCACTGATGAAGACCCCATGCAGGTTATTGTTGCCCCGCTTGGCAGTTTTGACAGCTTCGCCTTGGGCGTAATAGGTAACATCTGAAAGTTGTGATGTGTAGATATAAGGTATGCCAGCCTCTGGTTGGGTGACAGGTTCCAGACAGAGTCGTGCATAGTCACTGGAGATGCCGGCAATACTATAAAGCGTCATATCGTCTGGCACCCGATAAGCATAGGGCAAGCAGATGGTGCCCCACAGGTTGGGGGTGATACTGAACCGGAATACAGGATGATAGAGGAGACGGAAGTCTGTGGCACACCACCATCCTTCACGCTTGTCACCCAAATTGTTCTCAGAATCACTCTTGCCATATCTGCGCCAAGCAAAGTCCGTGGCTCCCTGTTTTGTACCAATGAAACCAATGGTGATGGTGTCGGACTCTCCACTGACATAGACAGGCAGGCTGGTGAGCGTTTGCCAAGCAGAGGGCGTGCCTGGCACGTCAAGGTAGTCGCGCTGAAGGCGAGGCGTCTCACTCTGCTGAGTGCTGGTTTTGATGTAGCCATGCTGGTCGGCGAGGCAATAATGCTGTGTGCTGGCCTTGCATTCCAGCTGATAGAGACCTTCGGCCAATCCACCGATGCGCTGTCTGATTTCCATGCTCTGTTGCTGACTGGCACTGATACCATCCCACCAGGCGTTCCAGCATGTTTTATCCTCTTGCGTGGCGATGCGTTGGTCGCCTCCAGTATAGGTACCTATCTTTGTTTCCCATCCGGTGGTGTTGTCAAACGAGGGCGATTGTGGCTGAATCTCTGATTCCGTCATGGTGAGAAAGTCTGACAAAGCTTGCTTCAACTGCTGTCTGTCGCCAGTGATGATGGCTTGCTGCAGTTCTTCTCGTCCATCCAGGTTCATGTGACTGACAGCATTCGCCACGGTAAGCAGCGAATCGACCATTTGCTGGTTGCGCGCTTCAAGGTATGGCTTCAGCAACTCCTCTCGGCGCTGTGCCCACAGTTCTCCGTCTGCCAACGCCTCTTCCTTGGAGTCAAACAAGCGACGCAGCTCTATGGTGCCCAATTGTGCCGTAGCACCCAACCAGCGGAAGGACAGGAGTGCTTCATTGAGATTGTCACTACTGAAGACGGCCTGTTTGGTTGTCCAATAACTCTCTGATTTGAGTGTGACCTTGTTGACATCGCTGCTTTCTCCTTTTTTGCGAAGGTCCACCTTGATATAATCGCCAGCATTACAGGAGGTCACACGGATGATGTAATTCTGGTTGGGTTCGATGTCGAAAGGCGTCTTGATAGAGCCTGCTCCGTCTTTCCCGTGATTGGCAAAAGCTTGAAGGAAAAAACCCTCAGTACGTCCGCTGGGGAACACCTCGAACCAAGGCTGTTGAAGTGGCTCGCCAGTGCCCGAAAGCCAATGGTCGAGTCCCATCTGGAAGTCGCTGTTGAGGATGATGTTGCCACCCACATAGCGTAGTCCGTCGGCAGTCTCCACCGCTTCGCCAGGCGACATATCCTCGCTGCTGTAATAGTCGCGTCCACCGAAACTCTTGATATGCAGGCGATAACGCGTTCCATCGATTGATTCCTCGTCCTCTATCTGATAGTCGGCCTCACCATCGTCAGGCGTAATGGTTTTCCATTGCTGCCATACACCGTCAGGTGTCTTGCGTAGCAGTTCCATGACTTGGTTGTATTCGCCGTCGTAGTCATGCCATGAGATGACGGCCTTGCCATTGGTCTTCTCAACGTGGAAGTTTGAGAAACCACCACGCATGGGCGGTGTGTTTGGAATCTTCTCGTAGTTCTTGTTATAGCCCATACCCGTGAGCTGACTGGCATACCATGTGCCAGCAGGAGTCAGCGTACCATTATGATAGAGCTTTCCCTTTGACTCGCTGTTCCAATAGAAATAACGTTCCACATAGGGCATGCTGTTGAGCTTGCTACAGATGGTCTTGACGGCCCACTCATTGTCCCAGTCGGTCTTGCCACTTTCGAAAGCACCGTTCTTATTCCACGAGGCGCCCCATATCCATTCAGAAATCCAGATGGGACGCTTATATTTACTCTGCATCGTGCCGATTTTGTCGAAGTTATCCACCAACCAATAGCAATGCAGGTCAACGAGATCGCATCTCCAACCTCGTGCGTCAATAGAATCCAGGAACTGCTTGATAAATCCAGAGCCATCAGTATAGTCACTGCCATCCCACGACGAAGGTGAGCAGAGTCGCATGCCAGTACGCATGAGGTTCTGCCAGTTGTCGAGAATGGTATTCAGTGATTGTGGCCTGTCATCAGACCCATTTCGCGGTTCATTGTTAGTCTTCATGTGACAGCTCCAGGTAGCCTTTCCGCAAGCAGATGACGAGGGATAGTCCTCATAGAGATGATTGACCACACAGTCCACATCGGGGTTCATATCCTTGCCGGTATCCCAGCCATAACAACTGATAACATTGAGCGTATCGCAGGCATGTGCATCAGTGCTGCTGGCAAGTCCTTTCTTACCAGCCGTGTTCCAGTTGAAGATACGATAGCTGGTAATCTTCTGGTCGAGAATCTGGGGAAGGGTGTTCATCTCGATGTCAGCATCGTTGGCAATAAAGCAACGCTGGTAGCCATAGCCGCTCTTGCCTGTTGCAAAGGTTACCATATAGCCGCGTTTCAATCGGAAGGACCGTATGCGGTTATTCATCTTCTGGTCGCTCAAGGTCACCATATAGCCCCCGTCGTTCTCCAGTCCGAAGGCGTTGCACGAATCGCCTTTCAGGTTCTGTTCGCTAAAGACGGTGAGTGGTTTGTCGCTTTTGGCATAAGGCAATATCATCGAGCCGTGAGTACCATAGAGTCTCACCTGACAGTTCACATTGTTGCGTGCCACCTCGCCCTTTATCTTCACATGAGTTTGAAGGAGGGAGGAAATGACCCTTGAAGGTTTGATGCGCTCGATGATGAGTACGGCGTGAGTTGTATTGGCAATATCCACCTGCCCCTCGTCTGAGAAAGGTTCATCTCCATTAATGACGTAGTCCACATCACTGGTCAGGGTCACCGATGAACTGACCTTTGTCACCGTCGTCTTTGTGTTGCTTGTCCAGCCCAGCTGACACGATAACAGCATGAAAAACATGGATGTGATGACTGTTTTAGTTCTATTCATATTTGTAGTCTGTTGGTAGCAAAAAATAAAAGCCAACGGATTGGTTTTTCAATCGTCAGCTTTCTTTGATTTCATGTTGGACGACTCGGATTCGAACCGGGAATGACAGAACCAAAACCTGTAGTGTTACCATTACACCATCGTCCAATCAGTCGAATTATTCAAAATTCGCCCGCAAAGGTACAAATAATTTGGTGATTCTCCAAATTTTTTATTGTTTTTCTCTTCTACGCTATGTATAGCCTACACTTGCTAAGGTTGTTTCTATTTTTAAAACGTGTCATATTTGCGGTTAACACACATTTCATATCAACGCGCGATATTCAATGATTAAGTTACAGGCAATCGCTCACGCTACCTGCTTCGAGGAGACGCTGGCGGGCCTCGTTGTAGCTGAGGCCGAGAGAGTCCTGGAGCATGCGGGTGCCCCTATCAATGAGTTTATCGTTGGTGAGTTGCATGTTCACCATGCGGTTGCCCTGAACACGGCCCAGGCGGATCATCAGAGTAGTGGAAATCATGTTCAAAACCATCTTTTGCGCCGTGCCACTCTTCATGCGACTGGAGCCCGTGACGAACTCTGGGCCTACAATGGTCTCAATGGGATAATCAGCGGCCTGAGCCAAAGGGGTGTTGGGATTGCTGGTAATACAGCCCGTGAGAAGACCATGGGCGCAAGCCTGACGAACGGCATCGACCACATAAGGCGTGGTGCCAGAGGCAGCAATGCCCAGCAGGGTGTCGTCAGGGGTGGGATGATGGGCCAGAAGGTCTTTCCACCCCCGCTCAGCAATATCCTCAGCATGCTCCACGGCATGGCGCAGAGCTTGGTCACCACCAGCGATGATGCCCATCACCCAATCGGAGGGCACGCCAAACGTGGGGGGCAGTTCGCTGGCATCGAGCACACCCAGACGACCACTGGTACCAGCACCGATATAGAAGAGTCGTCCGCCACGTTTCATCCTCGGCTCAATGGCCTTGACAAGTGCCTCAATCTGGGGCAATGCCAGAGTAACAGCCTGAGCCACCAGCGCATCCTCTTCGTTGATGTGCTGCAACAGTTCACCAACGCTCATCTGCTCCAGATGGTCGTAACGTGAGGGCTGCTCAGTGATTTTGTCTTTAGTATCCATTGTCAGTGAGTCAGGTTATACGCCCACTTCAAACCGAAGTAGAAGATGGTGCCGAAGAACAGGCCGGCAATGGCATCGATGGCATAGTGTGCCAGAATGTAGAAGGTTCCAAAGAACAGCAGGACGGCGAAGGGCAGGCATACATAAAAGACCTTGCGGTTCTTACTCTCCCACGCCAGCCACAGCACAACGGTGGCAATTCCCACATGACTGCTAGGAAAAGCTGCTGTGGGGCGCTCGCCGGCATCATGGGTGATGATGAGGGCCTTATACATAGGGCCGTCCTCCCAGCCTGGGATGGGCATGATGAAGTCGCGATTATGCACGTCGAACTCTATCGTGTTGAAATAGTCGCCGATATTGGGGAAGATGCCCTGCGCTATCTGATCCACACCTACAGCCTTGAAATAGAACTGAGGACCGGCCACAGGCACGAAGATGAAAATGAGGTAGAAAAGAAAGAACGAGGCCATGATGATGAAGGCCGTACGTTCGAAATGCTCGTAGCGAAAGAAGAAATAAAAGAGGGTGATGCCCACGAACAGGGGGAAATAGCTGACATAACCCATAGACAGGAACTCGCTGAAAATGGGATGCGAGAAGACCTGACTAAACGACAGCGAGGGCTGGAAGCCGAAGAGTGACTGCTCATAGCCCGCAAAGACGTGGTCGAGATTGGGGAATATACGATTCAGCTCATACGTGTCGGAATACCACCACGACAGCAACAGCAACTGCCCCGTGACGCGGAAGAGCATCGTAAGTTTGCCAGGACAGAGGCGATAGACGCCCCACAGGGCCAGCGTCAGTACCACAGCCTGCGCCCTGAGCAACAGCATGTCGCCGGGATTGGTGAGTCGTACGAAGGTGACGAGAATAAATATTGTGGTAAACAGCGTATAGGCCAGTGTAGCCCACTCTGCTGCCATCAGTCCGCGTTTAGATTTTAAAGCCATCCGTTTTCTTGATACCATTTAATAGTCAGGGGCACGCCCTGCTCCAGTGTGTACTTGGGATTATAGCCCAACTCACGTCGGGCGGGTTCGATGTCGCAACGCCAGTTGCGTTGCTTCAGGATGTGATACTTGTCATTGTTCAATGCCGAGATCTTGCCCGTCAGATGGCCCCACTTGTCGCCAAAGAAGGTGACGATGCGCAACACCCAGATGGGAGCCGTGATGCGAATCCACCAGGGGTTGCCCAACTCACGACGGATGAGATTAGAGAAGGTGGCCGACTGATAGACCTCGCCATCGCTGAGGAAGTACTTACGACCCGTCTGTCCCTTCTCGCAAGCCAGGAAGACGGCCTGCACCACGTCGAGCACATAGACAAAGGTGATGTCCTGCTGCTGGAAGCCCACTGCAAAGTCGCTGTGCTGCTTGATGCTCTTCGCCATCAGGAAATAGTCGCGCTCACGAGGACCATAGACGCCCGTGGGACGCAGGATGACGTAAGGAAAAGGGGACTGGCTGTTAGCTATTAGCTGTTGGCTGTTAGCTTCAAGCCACTGCTCAGCCTCGAGCTTGCTCTTACCATATTCCGTGTTGGGGCGTGGGGTGTCGTCTTCACGAATCTCTGTGTAGGGTTGCTCCTCGCGGATAGCACCATAGACGCTGAGTGAACTCAGATAGACAAAGCGCTTGATGGGCATCTGCAGACGGATGAGGGCGCGCACCAGGTTCTTGGTGCCCTCAGTATTGATACGGCGGAAGTCGGCGATATTGAGGCATTTTGTTACGCCAGCGGCGTGTACCACATAGTCAAACTGGTGGTCCTTCAACTGTACCTCCAGTTGCTCCTGACTACTCAAATTCAACTCGATGAAATGGATGCGATCGTCCTGCAGGAAGTCTTTCTTACTGCTGCCTCTGACGGCTGCCCACGTCTCCATACCCTGACGCAAGGCTTCCTCTACAATGAATGAGCCAATGAATCCGCTGGCTCCCGTAATCAGTATTTTCATGGGTGCAAAGGTACGAATAAGCGAGAGAAAAACCAAATTTATTTGAGTTTTTCCGAGCGAGAGTACCTTCGTAGAATTCAAAGGTATGAATAAACAAGCAAAAGGAGAACTTATTTTTCTGCACAATAACGGCTCCGAATATTTCCGGAGCCGTTACTATTTCTTGCTAAAAGACTATCATCACTTCTTATAGCACAGGAAAATCTGCTCAACGTCCTTCTGGGGTAACTTCGGCGTAAACAGACTGACAAGGAAGACAACGGGGAAACCGCCCAACATGGCGATGGCACCGCAGTTGATGGGGTTGATAGGATTGCCCAGCAACATGTTGATGACCGTCAGTCCCACACCCCAGACAAAGCAAGCCCAGACAGAAGCTGTGGTGACACGCTTCCAGTAGAGGCCCATCATAAAGGGCGCGAGGAAGGCACCTGCCAAAGCACCCCAAGAGATGCCCATCAGCTGGGCAATGAAGGTGGGTGGATTGAGGGCGATAAGCAATGAGATGGCAATGAAGAACACGATGAGTACGCGCATGATGACCACCTTGCGACGCTCAATCTTCTCTGCCACCACATCATCGATGGTTCCCTCTTCCACCTCACCATCGAGTGACTTCTTGTCACGATAAATAAGGTCGAGGGTCATCGTCGATGCAGAGGTAAGCACCAACGAAGCCAGTGTTGACATGGAGGCAGAAAGCACCAACAGCACCACGAGGGCGATAAGCACATCGGGCAGGGTGACCAACATGGCGGGTACGATGGAGTCAAAAGCAATCTTACCATTGGTACCAATGACGGGGTCGTAGAGTCGGCCAAAACCACCCAGGAAATAACAACCACCAGCCACGATAAAGGCGAAGATGGTGGAGATGACGGTACCACGCTTAATGGCACTCTCGTCGGTAATAGAATAGAACTTACCCACCATCTGAGGCAAGCCCATCGTGCCCAGCGAGGTCAAGATGACCACACCTAACAAGCCCCACGGGTCTGGACCGAACCAGGAGGCAAAGCCACCGTTCACAGTAGGGTCGGCGTCTGACGGAATTGCTGCTAACTTATCCACAGCAGCCACCAGTCCACCCTGTGCCGAGAGCACAGCAGCAATGACGGCTACGATGCCAAAGAGCATAATGATGCCTTGGATAAAGTCGTTCATAGCCGTTGCCTTATAGCCGCCCAAGATAACATAGACAGCGGTGAGCACCGACATAATGACCACACAATATTCATAAGGAATACTGAAACCCATCTCAAAAAGTCGTGAGATGCCACTATAGACGCCTGCCGTATAAGGAATCAAGAAAACGAAAGCGATGATGGAAGCCACCACGCGTAAACCTTGGTCCTGAAAACGGGTGCCGAAGAAGTCGGGCATGGTACGACTCTCTATATGCTGTGTCATCAGTTTCGTACGACGACCGAGGATTATCCACGCCAGCAGCGAGCCGATAACAGCATTGCCAATGCCTATCCACGCTGACGACAAACCATATTTCCAACCAAACTGTCCGGCATAGCCCACGAAGACCACTGCCGAGAAATAACTTGTGCCGAAAGCAAAGGCCGTGAGCCATGGACCCACAGAGCGACCTCCCAACACAAATCCATCAACACTTTTGGCCTGCTTGCGTGAGTAGAGTCCCACGCCTACCATGACAATCAGAAAAATGACCGTTAAAAGAACTTTTATAATCATTGTCTTTTGCTTTTTACTCTTTTACTTTTTTACCTTTAAAAAGCCACTTGTACTTGTGCCTGCAGCCAGTTGTAATCCTTTGAAGAGATATTCTCGCCACAGAGGCAGCGGGTGTACTGCAACTGCACACGACATTTCTTATAGAACCAATACTGCAGACCCAGTGTCAAGTTGGTCTGATCCCAACCATCTACCTTCGTATTGCGATCAAAGGTCTCGCCAGAGGCCACCACGTCGAGCGCATCATAAACGGGGATGCAGGTTGTGACATAGCCACCACGGCTATTCACTTCGCCGTCCTTACCACCCAGCCATTCAGCTCGAATGCTGGCAGGACGAGCTTCTTTGTATTCACCTTCGCTATAGGGTGTGGTCTTGTATTCCGCACCCACGCTATAGCGATTGCGCTTATAGTTCTGCCCCTTGCTGATGTTGTTCCATGCGGCAGAGTCGACGGCATTGCCTGTTCCCAGATAACCAGAGCCCACAATACGGAGGCCATCGATAGGGCGCAGCTCAAGTTTGGCAATGAAGTCCTTTTGATTATTCTGGTCCTTACGGTTAATGCCTTGTCCACTCATCAATGCCAACTCATAGTGTACCTTATTCTTGAGGATGTCGCCAAAGACCATCAATCCCTGGTCGCGACCATAATTGACGCCGTTCAATGGGTCAGGACCTTCGCCAGCCAGATAGAGTACGGCCTGCGAATAGACGTCAATAAGTTCGAGTTGAGTAGGCGACATGGGATTTTCCATGGTGTAGGAATGCTTGAATTGACCCAAGCGGATGGTCAGTGCGTTATTCTTGGTCACGCGGTAATCAGTATAGAATTCCTGCGGAACACTTGAGAAGTCGTGCATGAAGAGAAACGACCAGCGGTCGGTGATACGGGCCTTGGCCCAGAGAAGTGTGCGTTTTAGGTTGTAGGAGTTCGTTTTTTCTCCGTTGATGTCCTGATAGGACCAGCCTCCTTGTGCATAGCCGTTGAGTGTGATGCGACTGGTAAAGTCTTTCATCCAGTCGATATCAGCGTCCGACTTTTGTTGTCCCATTGCGGCCGTACTGCTAAATACAGCCATTGTCACAGCGAGCGTTGCTGCCTTCCATGTTTGCTTTTTCATACCGCGTTAAATAATTGCTTTAGTTAAAATTTACGAAATATCGGTGCAAAGATAACGATTGTTTTCGTTTTAGCAAAAAAATAGGCGATATTTTCGTAACTTTGCAGCAATAAAACAAATTACAACTAACAAAATGAAACGAATTCTTATCTTTTTAGTTACTTTTTGCGCATTTTCTGCTCTAACACCAACAATTGCGAAGAAGAAGGTACAAAATCAGCAAACAGATCGTGAATATTGGTGTCAGGAGGCATGGAAAATGGCACAACCCGTACTGGAGAACATGGCAAAGGGCGAACTGCAGAAGAACATGCAGACCGAGTTCTCACCTTCGTTCGACAGTCGCAACCGCAAAGTGGTCTATATGGAAACCTTCGGCCGACTCATGGCAGGCATCGCACCTTGGCTTTCACTTCCCGATGACGATACTGTTGAGGGACGTCAGCGAAAGCAGTTGCGCGAATGGGCATTGGCATCCTATAAGAACAGCGTTGATCCTTCGTCGCCCGACTATCTCTGCTGGGGCGCGGCAGGTCAGAACCTCGTTGATGCAGCCTACATTGCTGAGTCATTTATTCGTGGCTACGATGCCCTTTGGGTGCCGCTGGATCAGGTAACGAAGGATCGCTATATTGCCGAGTTCAAGAAGTTACGCAGTATTGAACCACCATACACCAACTGGTTTCTCTTCTCCAGCATCATAGAGAGTTTTATTGCCAAGGCTGCAGGACTGAAGGAATATGACGACTATCGCGTGATGACTACCATCCGCAAGGTGGAGGAATGGTATGTGGGTGATGGTTGGTATGCTGACGGCCCCGTCTTTGCCTTCGACTATTATAGTAGTTATGTGTTCCACTCCATGTATCTGGAAACACTTCAGAATATGATTGACGCCAAAGCCAACACACGCTTGGAATACAAGAAATATTATGACCGAGCCCTGAAACGCGCCCAAAAATACAGTATCATCCTTGAGCGTTTTGTCTCGCCAGAAGGCACCTTCCCCGTCTTCGGTCGCTCCATCCCCTATCGCTTGGCAGCCCTCCAGCCACTGGCTCTCATAGCATGGCAGCAGAAGTTACCAAAGGAACTGACTAACGGACAGGTGCGTGCTGCACTCACCGCTGTGATGCATCGCATGTATGACCATCAGCAGAATTACAACGAGGGTGGTTTCCTGACTATCGGCTTCTGTGGTCACCAGCCAGAAGTGGCCGACTGGTACACCAACAACGGCTCACTCTATCTTACATCGCTGTCGCTGATGCCTCTCGGTCTGCCCGCCAACCACGACTTTTGGACTTGCCCTGCAGAACCCTGGACACAGGTGAAGGCTTGGAACGGGCAGTCGTTCCCCAAGGACCATCGTTGGGCTGACGACATTCAGACAAAAGACCGTTGGTAAGTTTTTGGACTATAGAAACTCCAAAACCTATTTCACGCTCATTCGCACCCACACCCATCTGGGAATGAGACGCCAGAAAGCCACGAGCAGACGATAGCGCCAGTCAACAGTAATAATACTGCGACCATGCTCTAAGCCACGAACTATCTGGCGAGCCACTTCAGCGGCATCGAGTTGCAAGGGGTAATTACTGCCACTAATAAGAGCAGTACGTACAAAACCTGGACGGATGTCGTGGATGCTGATATGGCGCAAATGGCGAATATGACAGAGCTGGGTGAGGCACTCCAGGTAATGATTGACATAGCGCTTGGTGGCAGAGTAGGCAGGTGCTGCACCGAGTCCCTTGGTTCCAGCAATACTACTAATCACGGCTATCTGACACCGTTGGTTGGGGTGCGCCTCAAAATAATGGAAGGCAGCACCTACCATACGCGTCATCCCGACAGCATTTGTCTCAACAGTGGCCAATTCGCGCTCCATATCAAGCTCCGTATTCTGATAGCCGATGCCTGAGCTGTGAAAATAAAGGTCCATGCCACCCATGTGGTCAATCAGTGCCTGCAAGTGATTGGGAGCATCATCATGAGTCACATCGATGGGTTCTATAGCAATGATATTTGGATGATTCTTTTGAATTTGTTCCAGCAGTTCCTGGCGACGGCCAGCAATACCCACCAGCCATCCTTTATTGGCCAATAACAAGGCCACCTCGAGCCCAATGCCCGAGGTGGCGCCCACGATGATTGCTCGTCGTTGTATGTTCATAGCTTAACGCAGAGCGTAACAGTTCTCGTTGTAAACAGCCTCACGAACCTGCATCAAACCAGCCTCATCGTTAGAAACAGTCAGCGTTTCGCCGTTCTGCAGGGTGGCTTGAATGGTGCCGTTAGCATTGAAACGGATGAGTTCCTTTGTCACACCGTTCTGAGTCATTGACCAAGAGTCAGTCTTAGCGTCGTGGATGAAAAGGGTTTTCTCACCATTAGCGTCCTTCACCTCATAGCCGTTCTTCAAGGTCTTGATGGCATAGTAACGACCATCCTGACCCATCACAGTCTTCACCTGACCAGCTGCCATAGGATTGCTGCCTGTCCAGAACTCGATGGTGTTGAGCACCACAGAATCAACGAAGAGACAGATGGGAGCTACGATAGGCTGCAGGATAAGACCCACGATACCATTCACATACTTGTTGCTGGTCATGTTGCACTGCCACTTCTCGTACTTATTGAAGAGGCTGAACGAACCAATACACGAACTGCACAGGAAAGAACCTGCCAACAGCACAACGGCTGCCTTCAAACTAAACTTTTTCATATTAAATTGATTGTTAAAAGGGTTATTCCGATGGCAAAAGTAAACATTTTCTTTTAATTCGCCTACATTTTCAAAGAAAATTTATCAATTAACTGACGGAACAGTTCATTTCCCCGTAAAATAGCCGAATGACCTACCATTAACATCTGCTTGCGCGCACGCGTCAGCGCCACGTTAAGCTTGCGGTCCACCACCTGACCTTCGTCATCAACAAAGGTACTGGCAGTAAGGAAGTCCATCTGATAGTGGCGGTCAACCCCCACCGCATAGATAATGACCTCGCGCTGAGAACCCTGATAACGCTCCACGGTGTCAATGCTGACATTAGGAACAGCGGCACGAATAGCAGCAATCTGTTTACGATAGGTGACGATGATACCCAATGTCTTCTGCGGGTCGAACCGCTCACCATAGAAGCGACGGATGCGCTGAGCCAACGTGATGACCATCTCCGTGTCGCCCTCGAAGAAAAGCATGCGATGTTGCTGAAGGGTAGCATCAAGGGCATCTTGCGCTGGCAGGTTGTAGTTGAGCGTTGTCTCTTTCTGATGAGCCACAGGAACTGGTGTCAGCCACGAGCCATAGAAATGCTGACTGGCAAACTGCGCCACATCAGGATGCATGCGGCCTTGGTGACTTAGGGTTCCAATGAACTGTGTGCGTCCCTGAGTCACTTCCCAATTGTAGAGACGCTGGAAAAGCGACTGACGACAGTCCGTGAGACCGATATCTCTCAACAACGGATCAACGATGCGGGCATCCTCTGGGTTTTGCTGAACCACAGCTGGCAGCTGCTTGTGATCGCCAACGAGTACGAATCTGTCTATCTGGTCGCTACTCAGCAGTCCGATGAGTCCTTGTTCCAACACTTGTGAAGCCTCATCGACTACTGCCAGCGAAAAATGTCGGCCAGCCAGCAGGAACGGACGAGCCTGCATCATTGAGGTGGTGCCAGTCACTATGCGCTCATCGCCAGCCAATCCAGCTTCCTGCAGCATCGAGCGAATCTCATCGACAGCTCTGTTTGTATAGGCCATGAGGAGAATATCACCCGACGGAGAACCATCGGGAACAGTGGCTGATAGCTCTTCCTCTACCATGAAACGCAGCGCCATCGAGGTCTTACCCGTGCCAGGAGGTCCCACAAGGAGGAAATAGTCGCGAGCCTGTTTCACCCTCTGGATGATATCGTCATAGTGAGGATTATAAGCTTTTGAGAGCTTCTGCGAAGTATCAGCTTCAGGAGCACGCTGCCCCAACAGCAAGTCCTTTTTACGTGGTGAAGCCAAGATAAACTGATGCAGACTACGGATGTTGCTGTTGGTGCCCACATCGCTGCCACCGTGCTCTATGGCCCAAGTCTTGTTGGAAGGTGCGAAAACAGACTCATTCTGTTGTCCATCGTTCAAAGCCACAACCACCTTCAAGCCATCAATTTCCTGTAGCGACCCTTTATAGAGGATGTGTTTGCGCACATCGGGCTGGTCATCATATTGATAAAGGTAAACCATATCGCCCACGCGGAAGTTAAGTGTTGTGAATGAGAAAGACTGAGGAATGACAAACGATATCACGTCATATCCCCCATCGGGGTCACTCTTCTCACGTTTATTTATGTTAAGTCCCATGAGGATGTTACCCTGCTCCAGTTTCTCGCTCAGCGGCATCAGCCACAGGTCGCTGCCACAACCGCCTGCATGGTGAAGTGTCTGTTCGCTGCTGCCCAACTTCTGTGCCCGCTGCTCGCGATAGACGAAGGTCATCATGCGCTCATAATAGGCGCGCTCCAGTGGATTGAGAGTAGATAGTTGAACGTTGAGAGTTAAAAGACCTGGGAGGATATAGTGATGGAAATAACTGTCGCGAGCGACACCATTATATATAACGTCAGCATTGAGCAAGGGCATGATGCGCCCAAAGCCCTCACGAGCAATGAGCAACTCAGTGGCCACAATCTGGTTTCTCAGTTTGATGGCCTCACGAAACAGCGTGCGATAGTAGTTCACCGCAACGAGTCCCTTGTCGGGCGAATAGCGTGAGTAAAGCAGACGGGTATCCACCTGAGCATCACTCTTGTCGAAGTTATAGCGCAGGATGCCGTAATAGAGCAACAACTGCACATAATGACTCTCCAACTGCACGCCGTGAGCATCATGACTCTGATAGTCAATCTTGGCATTCTTGCCCGACTTCTGCTCTACCAGCAGACGCATGTCAGACGTCATCAAGTCCACACGACCTTGCAGTCCTAACTTCTCGCAGACGAACGAAGGCTCGAGGAGGGCTTGAGAATTGAGAATTGAAAAATGAGAATGGAGAATTTTCACCGTCTCGCGGATATTCTGCATTTGCACAGCCGCCTCAGCTTCAAACTTCTCTTGGTCAAAATCCTCACAGGCAGCAAAGCGCTCTGCCTGCTCACGATAGGAGCGCTGGAGCGACTGCTGTAGTGTAACATCAGGATTATGAATGATATCGTCGAGGGCTGTTCCTGCGAAGTTACCTAATAATACGGCCTGCGTGTTGGGCTTCGGCTTCAGGCGACTGACGGTATAAAGCAAAGGATGGTGCCCATAGGCCGTAAAGCATGCTGCCAGCGCAGAGATATCGAGCATGAAGTCGGGCTCTACCACGATGACACCTGGGATGATGACGTCATCCACATGACAATCAAGCAGGTTCAGCTGCATGCCCTCACGCAATACCTTTCTGAGATAGGCAAAGTCGCGCCCACCCTCCGTGTTGGCATAGTCAATGTGTATCTCGCCATCAGAGGTATCTGCCTTAATCGTTGTCTCGTCAAACGAACGGACGATGCAGCGCACATAGCGTTTGTTGATGGTGAGTCCCTTTTCCGTAGGCGCTAAATTGACTGGCAGCAAACGCAGTAATTCACCAGGCACATCCTCGTGAAAGACGGCACTAATGAGCATCGTGACAGCCCGCAGGTCGTAGAGCCACTCTTCGTGAGTCAAAGTGGCGCGTCCATTTGCATGGCGACGGGCCGTTTGGATGGCGCGCTTCTGTGATGCTTTCACCCCCAAGTGCTGGCACACAAAATCTACCTGCGAGAACAGGTTGCCAAAGGTACCTCCTTGCGACCTGCTACCTTCGGCCGATGCCAAAGCAATCAACTCGTGCATCTGTCGCAAGTTCTGTACTGATGGTTCGCCACCTGCCAGTTCCTGTATGATATCGTATAGTTCCTTTGCTGTCATTCAACTCGTTTTAATGACTGGATATAATCCCATAGTTTCTTATAGAACGGATGACGGGTCATCGTGTCCTTGTTACCTAAGATGATGAGTTTCATGCGAGCCCGAGTCATAGCCACATTCATTCGGCGCAGGTCACGAAGGAAACCTATCTGTCCCTCATCATTAGAGCGCACCAGCGAGATGACGATGATATCGCGCTCCTGACCTTGGAAACCATCCACGGTATTCACGCTGATGCGAGTACGGAAGGGTTTTATCCAATCTTTCTTCCTGATTTGCTGGCGCAGATACTGCACCTGAGCACGATAGGGTGAGATGATACCCACATCGAGACGCTCTGATAGGATGCGCTCTTTGCCAATGAGCTCGAAATAGGCTTGCAGAGAGAGCAAGGTCAACTCTGCCTCTGTCTTATTAATACGTCCAAACGACTCGCCAACAAACTCTTCTTTTCCTTCATACTCAGCAGTATCAATCCACGTTATCGGCAAGTCAAGGTCCAAGATGCTGCGATGCTTCACCTCTGGCGCTGCCACCATCTGATGATGATAGAACCAGTCGCTGGAAAAACGCATGATATCCTCATGCATACGATATTGAATACGAAGCAGCGTCACCACCTCGGGCTTCTGCTCAGCAATACGCTCCATCAGCGTGCGCCCCAGCCCGCCTTTCAGGGCTTCATAGCATTTTACAGTGGGTGGCAACTGGCAATGATCGCCAGCCAGAATGACGCGACCTGCCCTGCGGATGGGTATCCAACAGGCAGCCTCTAAGGCCTGAGCAGCCTCGTCAATGAAGAGCGTGCCAAACTTCATGCCGTCGAGCAGACGATTGGCTGAGCCTACCAAGGTGCAGGCTATGACACGTGCTTCACCAAAGAGTTCGGCATTGATGCGTATCTCCAGTTCTGTGGCGCGACTTTTCAGTCGGTCCATCTTCTGGTGCCAGTTGTCCGTGCGCTTGCGCTGACTGCGGAGTTCGCGGATAGCCTTACGGATGCTCCATAGCTGGGGATAATCGGGATGAGCCTCGAAGCGGCGCTCATAGGTAAACGACAGCATCTTATCGTCCACTCGCACAGGATTGCCAATGCGCAGGACGTTGAGTCCACGGTCCACAAGTTTCTCGCTAATCCAATCGACAGCCATATTACTCTGGGCGCACACCAGCACCTGACTCTCGCGACGCAGCGTCTCATAGATGGCCTCTACCAAAGTCGTTGTCTTGCCTGTGCCTGGAGGACCGTGCACAATAGCCACATCCTTGGCACGCAACACCTCGTTGACGGCATGCTGCTGGGTGTCGTTCAGATAGGAGAATCCCATATCTGGAAAGGAGAATGTCTCAGCCTTCTGGCGCGAATAAAAGAGGTCACGCAGATAGGCCAGACGACCTTTGGCACGCATGGTGCGCTCCAAGGCGTCGAACATCAGGCGATAGGAGGTCTCGTCGAAGAAGAGTTGCACGCCCAACTGACCGTCAGTAATCTGGAGGTCGGCAACAGAGAAATTATCTGGAATGGCGATCACCATTCTATCGCCATCAACATAGCTCACGGTACCTGTGGCAGCAAAGAAACGAATGGCCTTTTCCTGCTGAACAAAGAACTGCACAGGTCGTCCGAACTCGAAGTTATGGTCTGTGTCGTCATCGCTCTGACGGAATATCTCCACGCAATATTGGTTCAGCGAGTTGAAATATGATTTACCCACACGAAGGGGCATCCAGGCATCGCCACGCTTCACTCGACGCATCATGCCGAGTGTTTCTGTTTGCTGCTGAAAGGCCTTTTTCTCTTCGTCGTACTCCATCTGCAGCAACATGCGTTGTCGCTGGAGTTCCAATATGGGTGATGATGTCTCAGTGCTCATAGTGTCAATTTAAAAGGGTGCTGGATCATGGAATGTCTGTCGTTCGCCCGTCTCTGGGTCATCAAACGAGAGGGTCTCTGCATGCAGATAGAGGCGGTCGGCCTTCTTTGTTCCATAGAGGGGATCGCCCAGAATGGGATTGTCCAATCCCTGCTGATGGGCACAATGCACGCGCAACTGGTGGGTGCGACCCGTATGGGGGATGAGTCGGATGCGGCGATGGCCCAAGGCTTGATATTCCGTCAAGGCAGACTTACCATTTTCTGGATCTACCACCTGACGAGGCCTATCCAACAGGTCAGGGCACAAGGGCAGGCTAATCCTACCACTCCCCTCAACATCGTTCTCCAGCAAAGCCACATACTCCTTCTGAACCGTACGTTCCAAGAACTGTTTCTGCAGGTGATGATAGGCTTCCTGTGTGAGTGCTACCACCATCACGCCCGATGTATCCATATCGAGGCGGTGAACCATATAGACCTCAGGATACTGCGCCTTGAGGATGCTCTCTACAGAGGGAGCGTCCGTGAGGCCAGGTACAGACAATAGGCCTGCGGGTTTGGAAATGACGACCCACCCCCGGCCCCTCCCGAGCGGGTGGGGAGCCTGGTTAGCTCCTTTCAGGGTCATCTTCTGACTAGAAATCCCCTCCCGCTCGGGAGGGGCTGGGGGTGGGTTCTTGGTTGGCTCCAGCATCCATTCCAGAATAGGCTTGCATTTTCCCCTGCAGGCCGTGTAGAAATGGTCATGATGCCGAATCTCCATCTTAGGCGAACGACCTTGCCAGAACTCGGCTATGCTGAGTGGGCGCAGGTGATGCTGGTAGGCATACTGCAACAGCTTGGGAGCGCAACACTCGCCTGAGCCCGATGGTGGCACACCCTGTGGTGTCGTCGAGAAGATATCGGTGAGCGAACGCGTTTTTCCCAGCGTGTTCGACATCAGGAAGTTGTCGAACAGCCAGCGCTGCAAGGCATCGGAACGGCGCTTGCGTTCTTGTTTCAATTGCTGCAACTCGTCATCGAAGGGCTTCAAACGGGCCTCTGCTTCAGAAATCTGTTCGTTCCAACGTTTCTTCAGTCGGCGCAACTCGGCCTTCTGAAACTGACTCTCGCGAATCATCTCTTCCGTCTCGCCACTTGTTGTCCGCAGGGCATCACGGCGAGCCTTGGCTTGCAGCATCATCGACTTATAGGCTTCAATCTCTGCTGAGGCCTGTTGCCTGGTTGTGGAAACGGCATGCTGCAGAGACTGTCGCTCGGCAGAGTCTTCCAACACTTGCACGCGATGGTTTATCTCCGTGATTTCACTTTCCTCTTGCTTGAAATAGCCCGTTGGCTGCAGATAGTCGAAGACGGCTGGCACAAACCAAGGCCAGTCCTCGCGCCCACCAATCTGTCCGCTATAGGCCGCCAGAAAGCCCAACGCACCTTGCTGATCCTCGCACACCAGCACGCCAAACATCTTGCCGGCTTCCACCTCGTCGGCCCATTCCTCATGGGTTTTCAGATAGGCACGCACCTCATCTGCCGCCATGAGACACAGCGGATCTGGCTCGTAATCAAACGGATTGTTCATCCGCTCGGGCCTAGGCAATGAGGTATGCAATAGGTGGAACTCTGTCATGCAGAGTGCAAAGTTACAAATTAGTACGCACACTGCAAAAGAAATTCTCTAGAGAATTTTTGCTCGTTTTATATCTAACCCACCTTTTTCTTCTGAGACGCCTTTATATAAGGGGAACATGATATGTTGGGGTGAGACCGTTCAACCTAACATGAACCCACCATGAACCCACCATCAAAACATCGGTGGTGGAACGGAGTTAGGTTAAATT
>CACYNE010000007.1 GCA_902775605.1 uncultured Prevotellaceae bacterium | reverse complement strand
CCAGTATTGATGCCTGGCTTATAGAAGTCGGCAGCAGTAAAGATGCACTCACCATTCTCATAGCAGGCCTCGAAACGGACATAGTTTGATGGCGCAAATCCAAAGAACATGCCAAGGATTCCGCATTGGTCATACCCAACACCTTCCACAGCAGAAACAATCATAGCGGAATAGCCAAACCCATAATTATGGCGTATGAACAACCTGTCGTTCACTGTGACATAGTCTATCTCGTCCGTCATATTAGGCATATAGATATCCATGATGTGCTCGTTCAGGTGGATGGGATTATACTCAATGAAGCGCTCTGCCTGAGTCTCTCCTCTATTACACCAATAGATGGTTCCACCTTCCTCATACAAGCCCATCCAATAGACGGGAGCCTCGGCTTCCTCCTGACGGTAGAGCTTGACATAGCTGCGATCATCTATCAGGGTGTCGCCACTGATGGTATAGACGACCTTCGTGACAACCCTCACGACGTCATAGGGTATCCCGTTTCCATCGTAGACCAGAGAGTCACGATAGTGGGTATATACCCATTGCTTACCTTCCACAAGCATCTTGCCAGGTGCGCAGTCCAGGTCATAGAGTGCATTAATCAGCTGTTCTGTCTCGCTAATCTCTGCTTCCAGCTGCTCATTGGTCAGGTTTCGGGCTGCCTCTGTCTCTGCTGCCTCAACGGTGCAACGCTGTGACAGCTGTTGAGCCTGTTCCTTGCCTGCGAAGCAGGGCGCACCAGCCATGCTGTTGCCCCTGTCCATCATCTGCTTCCAGTCCTTCCACAGGCCGATATTCTTTTGCAGGGCTGCATAGGCACTCTGAATGTCAGCCAGAGCCTCGCTGACCTCTGTATCCGAGGTTGCCGTGCGATGTCTTCTGACGTCATTCAGATACATCTCTGTATAGAGCGTACCCTCGTCTATCGTCTCGTTCTCGTTTGCCTGCTGCACATCATCCAGATACATCTGGTAAGCGTCTGCTCCATTGCCATAATAGGTCAGCGAAAAATCATCAAACACACACCAGTCGCCTCCAATCTCTTTGCTCTTTCTCACGCCAAGGGTCAGGGTGCCGCCTGTCATCGCCAATACCTTGTTGTCATAGCAGTTCAGCTCGTGCATATAGCGCTCGGCTGCAGCAAGACTATAATAAGGGAAATAGTAAGTTTTGCCCATTTCATCGTCTGTCAAGCTCTTTTCCCCATCACAGCCAAGAGGCTCCGTCCTGTCGTTCTCATAGACAGAGCAGATGGACGTCTCGCGCTGTTGTCCCTCCACGTCGACATAGAGTTTGGCAAAGTGAGAAGCCTCAGCGTTTGTCTTAAAATAGTTATAGGACTTTGCCAAGTCACCACCTGCGATATAGAACGCCTTCACGCCAACAGCATAGACACCCTTGGGCAGGCCCTCAACCTTCTGGAAGACGTCGAAGGTGCCGCTATAGACCTCTGCATTCTCATGAGTATCGTAACAGTATAGTCTCGTGCCACTCCACCCCGTCGTCACGTCATTATTGTCAAACCGTGGGTTCACAATCAGCGAGGTCATGTCAACAGGATGGTCAACGGTGACTGTCACAATCTCATCTCCACACCAATACAATTGCTTTCCATTCTTATGGCATTGTAACAGGCGTGGGGAAGAACCTGATGCAAAAACAAACTCGCCGTTGATGCCATACGTCAGGGAACCGATGCCTTCTATCCAACAGTCCTGTATGGGATAGTCAACACCCTGAACAAAGATACAATGGCGCAAACGGTGATCCTCGGAGCAGTCGAGAATCGTATCTGAAACAGCGACAACCTTATACGTCAGCGTTGCTTCCTCATGTGAGACCTCCAGTTCCTCACCTACCTTCAACGTAAAGTCCATGATAGGATGATAATCCGTCGTGCCATCTCTTAGTTGATATACCCTGCCGTCCTTCTCGCCAATCCAATAGTTTTCTGGTCTCCAAGAGTAATAATCCTTTCCATCCGACCTATGGCCTTGGGCGTATACACGATAGAAATAAATTCCGTCGACCTTCTGCATATCCATCATCTTCAGGTCGCTATATGAATATATATCGCCACAATCAGGAGAAACGGACAACTTATATTCCATCTTCCACTCCAGACCATCGCGCGTCAGGAACTCATAATAAAGAGGCAATGCACCAAAGTCCCAACCAGAGAAAATAAGGTTGCCGTCCTCACTACAACTCTTCATCCATGTTCCACCAAAAGACGACGTCACTCCAGGCGTCATCAGTCCTTTAGAACAGCCGATGCCCTCTACCAAATAAACGGTTGCGCTCAGCGTGTCATTTCCATCAATATACGTATCCAGAAGGGTTAGCCTCCTGTAGGTCTCGCCCTTGACATTTATCTCATCAACATCGAGCACTTCCTCTCTGAAGTTATCGCCTGTGGTTGTCACATCACCCTTCTTTCGGTCAAAATCATAAACCAAAATCCAGGAATCATTTTTTCTAATATATACTTTCTTGTCTTTCTCAAGGTAAGTGGCATAATTTGCAGTTTGCACAACAGTACCGCTTGCAAGATTGGTCATCTGAAAAGAAGTCTTATAGCATTGCTCTCCATCAATAACAGTATCACCCACGATAGTCAAATTTATAGCTGCCTCACGAGATGGTGTATTGGCAAAATACCAATCCCACGACTTCCCCTCTTTCAGCATTGGGCGATAGTCCGTCTGTGCCACAGCCTGAAGACTGAAGGCAACCATCCATAGCATAATGAGTAAACCACGTAATCTCATACCATTTTTCTTTTTATTGTTCTATCTCGTTTTATGTCAAACATTTACGTTGACGCCGCAAATATACAAAAAAGCAGGAAACAAAGCAAGAAAAAGCGAGTGAAATGTTTTCTCTAAATAAAAAACAGCCGAAAGCGAATGCCTTCGACTGTTTTACTTATTGAATGATTGTCACTTATACAAAGCTGATGACACCCTGCTGAGGCTCGGCGGTCTCTGTATGCTGGGGCTCCTCTATCACCTCCTGACTGCCGATGCTGGCCAGGATTTCGCGGGTGCGCTTGTAGGTGGGTGTCTGTTCTACAGCCGAGATGACATCATCGTTGTCCAGGTCCTCAGGGCCGAAGATATAGATGTTGGGACGACGCTTGTAACGCTTGGCAGCGGCATTGTCGCCATAGAAGTGGCCACGGCGCTCCTCACGCTTGGCAGCCATCTCAGCCTCTTCAGCCAGTCGGTTGGCGTCCTCGCGGGTCTGCTGCTTCAACAGGCGCTCTTCCATGCCATCGATGCTCTGGATGCCAAAGCCTGTGGCGAGGATGGTCACCTTGACACGCTTGCCCAACTCGGGGTCAACGGCGACACCCCATTTGAACACGAAGTCGTTGCCAAAGCGGTCCATAAACTCGTGCACATAGTTCATCTCCTCCATCATGAAGTTGTCCTTCGACTCCTTCTGGTGAGAGAATGAGATATTGAGAAGAATCTTCTTCGAGTTGAAGATGTCGTTATCGTTGAGCAGGGGTGAGTTAAGGGCATCGTCGATGGCCTTCTTCACACGGTCTTCACCCTCGCCATAGCCCGTTGACATGATGGCCACGCCACCATCCTGGAGCACGGTTTTCACATCGTTGAAGTCGAGGTTCATCGTGCCGTGCAAGGTGATAATCTCTGCGATAGACTTGGCAGCCACGCTGAGGGTGTCATCGGCCTTACCAAAGGCATCGAGGAACGACAGATCGGGATAGATCTCGCGCAGGCGCTCGTTGTTGATGACCAGCAGGGCGTCAACATGCTTCTGCATCTCCTCCACACCGTCAAGTGCCTGATCAATCTTCTTATTGCCCTCGAAACGGAAGGGGATGGTGACGATACCCACGGTGAGGATGTCCATCTCCTTTGACACGCGAGCGATGACAGGTGCAGCACCAGTGCCAGTGCCACCACCCATGCCAGCGGTGATGAAGGCCATGCGGGTACCATCGTTCAGCATATTATGAATATCTTGCAGGCTCTCCTCTGCAGCAGCACGTGCCTTTTCAGGACGGTTGCCAGCGCCAAGTCCCTCGCTACCCAACTGGAGCTTGACAGGCACAGGCGAGTCGTTGAGCGCCTGGTTATCGGTGTTACAAACCACGAAGGTCACGTCGTGAATACCTTCCTTATACATGTGATTGACAGCATTGCCGCCACCGCCACCAACGCCGATGACCTTGATGATGCTGTGCTTCTCTTCGGGCACTCCGAAGTCGAGTATTTCGTTTGTCTTATTGAAATCTTCCATATCAGTAATCTAATGTTGTAATGAGAAATACATAAATTTATTCTTCAGGAGATGCCAGGCCTACGAGCCATTTCTTGGTTTTACTCCAAACACTATTCTCCTTCTTGAGACGGCGCTTCTCCGCTGCCTCAGCCTCTTCCACCTCACGACGGATACGCTCTTCCTCTTCCTTCTTGCGGCGAGCCTCCTCGGCAGCAAGCTCTTCCTCGCGAGCCGTACGGATGGTGCCTGTCTCCAGGTCGCCAATCTGACGGGGACGACGCTCCTGAACGAGCTGTCCCTGGGGCTCCTGCTCTTCAAAGAGGTTGCCATTGGGGTCGATGAACTTGCCAGCGCAGTTGATGTCGCCCTTGATGAGCAAACCCAGCACGGTGTTCAGCATGCCGTTCTTGGCATTGATCTGGTCGATGCTTGAGTTGATAGTGGTGGTCACGAACTTAGCCGTGCGCACCTTGTCGATATGGGTGTACTTGGCAAAGGCCTTCTCCATGTTGGCCATGTTTGAGCCACCACCCGTCAGGATGATGCCACCCAGCAGTTTGTCATAATATTCGGCAGGAATCTGATAGCGCACGTTCTCGATAATCTCCTCCACACGGGCCTCGACAATCTCGATGAAACGGCGACTCTCCACCTGACGGTCAGGATCGATAGAATACTTCAGGTCAGGATCAATATCATTGTTGTCAGTATAGGCAGAAGCGTACTTCAGCTTCATCTTCTCAGCATCGCTGTCCTCCATCTGGAGCGAGGCAATATCCTTGGTTACATTGTTAGAGCCCAAGGGGATGACAGCCAGATGACGCAACACGTTTTTCCAGAACACAGAGACCGTGGTGGTGTCGGCACCAATATCGACCAAGGCACAGCCAGAACGCTTCTCTACCTCTGTCAGCACGGCATTGGCCAGCGCCAGGGGAGCCAGATACATGTCGGCCACCTTGATATTCGCCGTTTCGAAGCACTTGTTCAGGTTCTGGAAGAAGGCCTTACGCTCCAGGATATTGAGGAAGTTGCCCTCCAAGCGATTGGCACGGATGCCCACAGGATCCATCTGCAACTGGGTGTCCACGCGATACTCCTGCTCGGCAACGTCGAGAATCTTCTGGTCAGGATAGTCAAGACCCCAGTTGGCGTCCATCAGTTCCACCACCATCTCCTGCGTAATAATGGTATCGGCAGGAAGATCCTTAGAGAGAGTGTTCTTCACACTACGGATAGACTGTCCACCCACGCCAACGAAGACCTGGGTGACGCGCGTATGCAACTGCGTCTCCATCTTCTTGATAATCAACATGAGGCACTGAGCCGTCTTGTCGATGTTGTAAACAACACCCTTGCGGATGAACGAAGATGAATCTTCGCGGACCAGCGACAGCACAGAGATACTGCCATCAGGTCTCTTCTGTCCGGCAATACCCGTCACCTTTGATGAACCGAGTTCGATTGCCACGATAAATTCCTTAATTTCTGCCATACTCTATTATCTTTTTTGTTTTCTTTTGCACACTATTTGATTATCAAACTCTACGCTGACACGCGTGTATTTGTTCCAGCCGGCCTGACTGAGACCGTAGCGATAGAACTTCTGCAGGCGTTCCAGCTTCTTTTCTATGTCAACTGGTTGACCCAAGTAGGCGATATGCTGACCCACACGGGGCACCAGCTCCACTGAGCCATCGGTCAGGATGTTCAACTGAACAATCTGGTTATTCCAGAATGGGTCCTGAAGCACCTGATTGACCATCGGCACCAGCCATTTCTCGGCATAGGACTTGGTTACATGGCCTGTAGCCACGATGAGGTTACAAGGATAGTCGGTGCCAGGCATGGGCTTGCCGTGGTTGTCCACATAATAGTTCTCTCCACGGTCGTTCATCACCCTGACCACTGGGATGCGCTGGTAGATGTCGATGCACACATAGCCATTCTGGCCCTTATAGCACTCCACGCTGTCAATGAGGTCCTTGCCACGAAGCCTTTCCTCTATGATGCGCACATTGACTTGCGGCATAGACTGCCCCTCTGGATTGACATGATCCAAGGTGAGCATCTTTCTCACGTCGTCGGCAGAAAGGAAACCCTTCTCCTGGCTGTTCTGCATGGTGATATACACACCCTTGCAGATGACATCCTCGTCGGGCGCATTGAAGACGGTCATAGCCATCACCATATAGGCTGCCACAACGACGGCGAAGAATACCAATGCAACTCTTTTCCAGTTCATCCTTACATCTTTATCTTACTTTTTCCCAATCTTACTACTGAGAATCTTGGCCATCTCTGGCACCTGATTGTCCAGGTCGCCTGCGCCAAGCACAATGAGTACATCGAACGAACGACTCTCAACCAGCGACAGCACATCGGCCTTGTTGACCAACTGCTTCTCGACACCTGGTGCCAGACGGTCGTAGATGAGTTCTGACGTGACACCCTCGATGGGCAACTCACGAGCAGGATAGATCTCTGTCAGTATCACCTCATCCAACTGGCTCAGCGCATCGGCGAAGTCCTGATAGAAATCGCGCGTGCGAGTATAGAGGTGGGGCTGGAAGATGGCTGTGATATGACGGTTCTTATAGAGTTCACGAATGCTGCGGGCACTCTGGTAAATCTCCTTGGGGTGGTGAGCATAGTCGCTGAGGAACACCAGCTCAGGGGTCTTAATCTTGAAGTCGAAACGACGGTCCACGCCTCCATAGGTCTTCATGCCGTTGCGAAGCTCATCGGGCGTACAGCCATTAAGCTGGGCCATGGCCATGGCAGCAATGCCGTTCTCGATGTTGATGGGCACGGGCTGTCCCAACTGCACATCCTTCACATTCTCGATGGGCGAGATGAAGTCGAAGGTGATTTCGCCGTTCTCTATCTTGATATTCTCGGCATGGAAGTCGCCCTCGCTCAGTGCATAGTCATAGCGACACACGCCGTCCTGCAAATGGTCTTTCATCTCCAGGTCGCGATGGATAATCAGGGCACCACCAGGCTGGATGAGTTCTGTGTAGTGACGGAAGCTCTCCAGATAGGCCTCTTTGGTGCCATAGATATCCAGGTGGTCAGGGTCGGTAGAGGTAATGACGCTCATCCAGGGCGAGAGCCAGTGGAAGGAACGGTCAAATTCGTCAGCCTCGATAACCACGAAGTCGGAATCAGAGACGATATAGTTGGTGCCATAGTTCTTGGTGATGCCACCAAGGAAGGCATTGCAGTCAAGATGGCTCTGGTGCATGATATGGGCACACATGCTCGACGTGGTGGTCTTGCCATGGGTGCCTGCCACACAGAGACCCTTCATCTGGCGTGTCAGGGTGCCCAGCACCTGAGCACGCTTCTGAATCTCGAAGCCGTTCTGACGGAAATACTGCAGTTCCTGGTGTTCAGCGGGAATGGCAGGGGTATAGACCACCAGACAGTGCTTGGGGTCCTTGCAGGCCTGGGGAATGGTGTCCACATTCTCCTCATAGTGAATCTGTGCACCCTCTTCCTCCAGGCGATGGGTCAGCTCTGAGGGGGTCTTGTCGTAGCCGGCCACCACCAGACCACGGTGAATGAAGTAGCGCACCAAGGCGCTCATGCCGATACCACCGGCACCTACGAAATATACTGCTGTTATATCTTTTGCTTCCATTGTTTGATTGTTATTCTGCATTTGCTAGTTTCAACACTTCATGAGCGATGATATTGGCTGAGTCGGGCAGGCCCAACTTCAGCACGTTCTCTCGGAGGGACTGCAAGCGAGACTCAATGTTCACGGTCTTGAGGGCCAGGGGAATCAACTCAACCTTGGCATCAGCATCCTTCACATAGAGGGCTGCATTCTTGTTAGCCAGCGCCAGGGCGTTCTTGGTCTGATGGTCCTCAGCCACATTGGGACTGGGCACCAATATCACGGCTTTGCCAATGAGGCAGAACTCTGAGATGCTGCTGGCACCTGCACGACTGATGACGAGGTCGGCAGCACGATAGGCTGCTGCCATGTCGCTGATAAAGTCCATCACACAGAGGTTAGCGGGCTGGCCTTTCTCTTTCAGGGCCTCAGCAATCTGATTACTATAGTACTTGCCCGTCTGCCAGATAAACTGGACATCCGACTCGGCTATCTCTCTGAGGTGGGTAAGCACGCTATCGTTGATAGTGCGGGCACCCAGGCTTCCACCTACCAACAGGACGGTCTTCTTGTTGGGGTCAAGACCAAAAGTCTTCAGGGCCTCTTCGCGTGTAATCTTTGCATCGAGCAATTGCTGACGAACGGGATTGCCCGTCAACATAATCTTGTCGGCAGGGAAGAAACGCTCCATGCCCTCATAGGCCACACATATCTTGCTGGCGTTTGCTGCCAGGTTCTTATTGGCCAAGCCGGCATAGCTGTTCTGCTCTTGTATCAGCGTGGGGATGCCAAGGCTATTGGCTGCTCCCAGAGCGGCACTGCTGGCATAGCCTCCCACACCTACAGCTACCTGTGGCTGGAAGTCGCGCAAAATCTTCTTGGCCATGTGCTTGCTCTTCAGATAGTCAATGGCAACGCCTATATTGGCCAGTTTCCACAAGGGACGGAAGAAGCCACGGATGGGCAGACCCTTAATCTCGTAACCGGCCTGGGGCACACGCTGCATCTCCATACGACCCTCAGCGCCAACAAAGAGAATCTTGGCATCGGGGCGCAACTCGCGAATGGCGTTGGCTATTGATACGGCGGGGAAGATATGGCCTCCTGTTCCGCCTCCACTGATAACTACTCTTAATTCATTCATGCTATAACAGTTTTTTCGTACTTTTCCTTGCGCTTGGCACTACGGCTCACGCTCAGTATCATGCCAATATAGGCACAGTTCACAATGGTGGATGTTCCACCCTTCGACACCAAAGGCAATGGTTGTCCTGTGACGATACCAAAATCGACAGCCACACACATGTTAATAACGGCCTGGAACACCAGCATCAACGTGAGTCCCATCACCAGGAAGGCAGGGAAGTTATTCTCGCACTTACTGGCAATACGTGCCGTTCGGAACAGCAATATGACATAGAGGAAGACCACGGCAACGGCGCCCAATAGTCCCATTTCCTCAATGATAATGGCATAGATAAAGTCGGAGAAGGCCTGTGGCAGATAGTCACGCTCCACAGAGTTACCTGGTCCTTTGCCGATGATGCCTGAGTTGGCAATAGCCAGATTGGCATGCGTCACCTGGAAGTTCTTGTCTGTCACCTTATACTCCTCGGCAGGCACGTCCTTGTCGTCGCCACCAGCAATACGATTCTTCCAGGTCCAGAAACGATGGGTGACCTTATCCCAGGCCGACTTTTCTTTCTTTTCAACCTGCACCACTTGCTCTGTCTGACCATTTTTTTGTGCCTGCTCTATCTCCTGACCTTCTTTGTCGAGTTTGGCCATCCAGAACACTAGGCCCAGGAACAAGCCAGCAAGCAAGACCAGCACACCAGAGAGCTGTCCCATCTGCTTGAGGGGGATGCGGGCCAGGAACATCATAATGAAGATAACGCCAAACAGGAGGATGGCCGTGGACAGGTTCTCCAAGCCTATCAGCAGCGTGGCAGGCACCACCAACATCAAGACATACTTCATGGCCTTGGGGTCGGCACCGCTATCGTCATCACGCTGCATGGCACTTAATATCTGAGCAGCAGTGAGCACCATGGTGCCCTTGGCTATCTCTGAGGGTTGGAAGGTAAAGCCTGGCAATTGGATAACACGGTTAGCGCCATTAATGCTCTCGCCCCAAATGAGCACCCATAACAGCGTGGCATAGGTAATCAGCAGTAGCAATGGGGTGATGAGCTTGAAATAGCGACAGGGGATGTTCAGCGTGACGATGGCCACCACCACACCTAACAGTATCATGACACAGTGATAGATGAGTGGACTCAGGTAGTTATGCGTCTTATATGTCAACGTACTCGAAGCCGAAAAGACCTCGACGACGCTGATAAGACACAGGAACAGGAACACCGTCCAGATTCCCTTATCGCCCTTGAAAAGATTGCCAATTTTCTTTTCCATTCCTTTTTCTCTCCTATCCAGATTTCCTAGATTATCTAGGACTTCTAGTATTTTCTATTTTCTTTTTAAAGACTCCTCACCAATTCCTTGAACTGCTCGCCACGGTCCTCCATATTCTTAAAGAGGTCGAACGAGGCACAGCAGGGTGACAACAGCACGGTATCGCCTGGCTGAGCCAACTCATAGCAGGCCTCAACGCACTCCTTCATGGAGTGGGTGTCGCGAACGGGCAGGCCCAAGGCATCGAAATTGTCGTGCAACTTCTGGTTGTCGGCTCCCAGATAGACCAGTGCTGAGCACTTCTCCTGAATCAGGGGCTTGATGGGGTCGTAGTCATTACCCTTGTCCTTACCTCCCACGATGAGAACCACCTTGGTCTTCATCGAGTCGAGGGCATACCAGCAAGCATCCACATTGGTGGCCTTAGAGTCGTTGACATACTGCACGCCTCGCACGGTGGCCACCTTCTCCAAGCGATGCTCCACGCCAGGGAAGTCACTCAGGCTCTGACGAATCACGTCTTTCTTGATACCTGCAATATCACCTGCAATACCTGCTGCCAGTGAGTTATAGATATTGTGACGACCTGTCAGGCTAAGCTGTTCCTGCTCCATGTTAAATGGCTCTGGCTCCTCGATGGTGTATTCACCCTCAGAGATATAACCGATAGAGCCCTTCTCACGAAGTTCTGAGAACGGATACTTGATGGCCTTAATGTCGTACTTCTTCAGTTCGCGCTGGATGATGGGGTCATCATTCCAATAGATGAAGGCATCCTGGGGCGTCTGGTTGCGGATAATGCGCATCTTGGCATCCACATAGTTCTGCATCTCAAAGCCATAGCGATCCAGATGGTCTGGCGTAATGTTCAGCAGAATGGCGATGTTGGCACGGAAGTCGTACATATTGTCAAGTTGGAATGATGACAACTCGATGATATAGTACTCATGTGGATCCTCGGCCACTTGAAGGGCCAGCGAGTTACCAATGTTGCCTGCCAGGCCTGCATCATAGCCTGCCTTCTTAAAGATATGATAAATCAAAGAGGTGGTGGTGGTCTTACCATTCGAACCTGTGATACAGATCATCTTCGAATTGGTGTAACGGCCTGCAAACTCAATCTCACTGATGATATTGATGCCCTTCTCTTTGGCTTTCACCACCATAGGAGCTGTCTCAGGAATACCTGGCGACTTGATAATCTCGCCGGCATTCAGAATCAACGACTCAGTGTGCTGTCCTTCTTCCCACTGAATCTGATGATCGTTAAGCATCTGCTTGTAACGGGGTGCTATCTTCGACATGTCTGACACAAACACGTCGAAACCCTCTTTCTTGGCCAAAACAGCTGCTCCGGCACCACTCTCTCCTGCTCCTAAAATAACAATTCGCTTCATGTCTTCTTATCTGATTTTCAATGTAATAATAGTCAGGGCGGCCAGGATAACGGTCACAATCCAGAAACGAATAGTAATCTTCGACTCATGGAAGGGACGATGGGGCCAACCTGTCAAAATATAGCGTGACGTCTTGTCAAGCTGTGAGTCCAGTTTTCGGAAATTATCGTGAATAGGCGTAGCACGGAACACACGCACACGCTGTCCCTTGCGCTTCATAAACTTGAACCACTGGGTCTGGATGATGACGCTCAGACTCTCTACGAAGAAGATGCCACAGAGGATGGGGAGCAGCAACTCCTTGTGGATAATCACGGCACAGACGCCAATGATGCCACCAATGGTCAATGAACCAGTATCGCCCATAAAGATCTGAGCAGGGAAGGCGTTGTACCAAAGGAAACCAATCATGGCACCAATAAAGGCACTGAGGAACACCACCAACTCTTCTGAATGGGGAATGTACATGATGTCGAAATAAGAGGCATAGCCAATGTGTGACGACACATAGGCAAAGATGCCCAACGCCACGCCAATAATAGCTGAGTTGCCTGCACACATACCGTCCATGCCATCGTTGAGGTTGGCACCATTCGATACGGCGGTCACCACAAAGATGGTCATGATGACAAAGAGAATCCAGCCTGCAGCCACCTTATGCTTGCCCACAAACGACATCAGGTCTGAATAGCTCAGGTTATGATGCTTGGTGAAGGGAAGGGTGGTCTTCAATGACTTATGGGCCACTTTCTCATGTTTCACAATCTCTGTATTGTCACCCTGCTGAGAGTCGCCGATATTCTCGCGCATCACCACGTCAGGACTCAGATAGAGCACGATGCCCACAATGAATCCGATGGACACCTGGCCCACAATCTTATACATGCCCTTCAGGCCCTCCTTGTTGCGACGGAAGATCTTGATATAATCGTCCATAAAACCCAGGAAGCCCAGCCATATCGTGGTGACAATCATCAATATCAGATAGATATTACGAATACGGCCCAGCAACAACACTGGCAACAGGATGCTGACAATGATGATGATGCCGCCCATAGTGGGTACGCCTTTCTTCTCGACGCCAAAGGGGTCGATGGATGGGTCACGCTCCGTCTCAAAAATCTTACGTTTCTTCATCCACTTGATAAAGAACTCACCAAACCATGCCGAGAGTACCAGCGAGAGTATCAACGCCAGCAAAGCACGGAACGAGATATAACTCCACAGATGCGAGCCTGGGATATTATATTGCTCGAGGAATCGGAACAGGTAATATAGCATTTTCTTTCGTTTTTTGTTTCGTTATGACGTTATTTCGATATCACGCTTTACAACCCAAAGATATCTCTCACCACCTCGCGGTCGTCGAAATGGTGCTTCACTCCCTTGATCTCCTGATAGTCCTCATGACCCTTGCCTGCAATGAGAATCACATCACCCTTCTGAGCCATCATACAGGCAGTACGGATGGCCTCCTTACGATCAACGATGCTGACTACCTTCTTCATCTGCTTCTGGTCAAGACCAGCCAACATATCGTTGATGATGTCCTGAGGCTCTTCAAAACGGGGATTATCGCTGGTGATAATCACACGGTCGCTCTGCTTCACGGCTTCCTGGGCCATGAGTGGGCGCTTGCCCTTGTCACGATTGCCACCAGCACCACATACTGTGATGATGTGGCCTTCCTTGCCATCAAGCACTTCATGGATGGCATTCAGCACATTCTCCAGGGCATCGGGGGTGTGGGCATAGTCAACAACAGCCGTATATCCCTCAGGCGAATGGATGGGTTCCAGACGACCTGCCACACTCTTCAGCGTGCTGAGCACCAAGAGTACATCCTCTGACTTCTGTCCCAGCATCACAGCAGCACCATAGACAGCCAACAGGTTGCTGACATTGAACTTGCCAATGAACTGCACGCCTACTTCGTGGCCATCCACCTCCAGGTACATGCCCTCGAAATGACACTCCACGATACGGGCCTTGAAGTCGGCCATTGAGCGGATGCTATAAGTCTTCACTGTGGCCTTGGTGTTCTGAACCATAAACATGCCGTTCTTGTCATCGGCATTGGTGATGGCGAAAGCTCCCTTGGGCAACATATCGAAGAATGCCTTCTTGGCATTACGATAGTTCTCCACAGTTTTATGATAATCCAGATGGTCGCGTGTCAGGTTTGTGAAGATGCCGCCAGCAAACTTCAAACCACCAATACGCTGCTGGGCAATGGCATGACTGGAGCACTCCATGAACGCATACTGGCAACCAGCCTCAACCATACGACTGAGCAAACGGTTCAGTTCGATGGGGTCTGGCGTGGTGTGACTGGCTGGCACGGCCTCGTCCTCGATATAGTTACACACTGTGGAGAGCAATCCGCACTTAAAGCCCAAGCGACGGAACATGTTATATAATAAGGTGGCAATAGTGGTCTTACCATTGGTACCTGTCACACCTACCAAGATGAGTTTGGAGGTAGGGTCGCCATAGAACGTTGTGGCAACAGGGCCGATGGCTGTCTCTGTTGACGACACCTGCACATAGGTCACGCCAGCCTGACGTTCTGTCGGCATATCCTCGCAAAGGATGGCTGCAGCACCCAGTTCCACTGCTTTTGAGATATATTGATGTCCATCTGTCTGTGTGCCTTTGATGGCTACAAACAGATGACCAGGACCCACCTTACGCGAATCAATATCCACGTCAACAATATCTACATCGGCAGAGCCCTCAATGGTCTTTACAGAAATCTTCTTCAGAAGTTCTTCCAGTTTCATATCTATTATTTTCTTTTATTAATCCAATTCCAATGTACAGAGCATGCCTGGTCTCAGAATGGTGCCAGGAGCAATATTCTGACGCTTCACCAAGCCCGTTCCATGCAACCTTACCTTCACACCCATACGCTCTAACTGATACACAGCATCGCGAGCACCCATGCCCTTCACATCGGGCATCTTGTGGGCTGTGGTCTTTCGCTCGTCCATAGCCACCTTGGCGGAGTTAATACCCAACTTACCCAACACATAGGTGGTTGCTGCATTGTCGCCTGCCTTGACCTCTGGTATCAATACTGAAAACGAGTCACGGGCATCCTCCACGCGGAGCTTCAGTTTCTTGGCCATCACACCTTCAGAGATATTGTGGAAGATACCACCTGACATCAGACCACCTGAAGCGGGCAAGCCCATCTTCTTGATACAGACGATACAGGTGTATCTGGGATCGTCGGAGGGGAAATAACCACAGAACGACAACCAGTATTCCACAGTGCCTGACTTATAGCCACCAGCCTTGGCCACCTGAGCGGTACCTGTTTTACCAGACACCTGGAAAGAGTGCGAGCCTGCTTTCTTACCTAATCCCTGACTGACCACATGACGCAATATGGTCTGCATGGTCTTAATGGTCTGTGGCTTGGCAATCTGCTCTTTGATAACCTCTGGTTCGGTCTCAAAAATCACCTGACCATCTTTCTGGAATTCCTTAACAAAGCGAGGACGCATCATGCGACCATTGTTTGCGATGGCATTATAAAACGTCACAGTATTAATCGGCGCAATCTGCGTCTCATAACCAATCGACATCCAAGGCAAAGTGGTCTTACTCCAATAGAGTGACCTATTGCTGGTCTTGGTGTCTGGCATGCGGATGTTTGGTGGCAGATAACCCACAATGGGGAGTTTCAGGTCCTGGCCGATACCCACACGGTAGAGTCCCTCGACATACTTCCTTGGGTTATGTCCATAGTACTGGTCTATCACATAGCTCACGCCGATGTTACTACTCACCTCCAAGGCGCGTGCCACATTAATGCGACCATAGCCACCATGATGCCAGTTGTGATCCTTCATGTTGGCACCATGCATCTTCATAATACCGCTACCTGTGTCTATGACATAACTCGTATCAACCACACCATCGTCAAGGGCCACGAGGAACGAGGCCACCTTGAACACAGAACCCGGCTCACAACGATAACTGATGGCATCGTTGAACTGCTCATGATATTCACCATCAGCACCACGACGCATATTGACGATAGCCTTCACATCGCCCGTCTTCACTTCCATCAGAATGGCAACACCCATAGAGGCATTCCATTTCTTCAGTCCTTCAATGACTGCCTGCTCGGCTAAGTCCTGCATACCTACATCAATGGTGGTCACCACGTCAGCACCATCCACAGGTGGCTTCACTATGAACGACACCTTTTTGTTGAGCACCTTCTCTTTGTGCTCGATACCGTATTTGCCACGCAGGATAGAGTCGTACGACAATTCTATGCCAAAACGAGCCGTATCCTTACCACCCTCAAAACTGCGGATATCGCCAATGGTACGCTCAGCCAACGAGCCAAACGGACGACGACGCGCCTCGAACTTCTCGGCATGGAAGCCACCCTTGTTGGCAGGCATATTGAAGAAAGGCAGTTCCTGAACCTCGCAATAGGTGTTATAACTGATTCGCTTTGGCCATACTGCCCAGTGACGAGCACCAATAGTTCCGTTTCTCATCACCTTTCTCTTTCCTTCCTCGAGTCTATTCCTGAACTGTTCTGGCGTCCAGTCAGGGAATATCTGACTCAACCCTCTGCACAGACTGTCCAGGTCGGCATACCAGATACTGTCACGCTTATGCGTCCAGGCCGTATCTTCCTTGCTACCTGCCTGGTAATCCATAAAGATCTTGTATTCAGGAATACTACTTGCTAGGAGTTGACCATCACTACTCAATATATTACCGCGATTGGGTCGCACGCTATCGCTGTCGCTGCGCATCTTGCTGGCCACGGTCTCCCAATAACTCTTCTTGACAGTCATGGTGAGACTGGCCTTGGTCACAACGGCCAGTCCTATGATGGTCAGCACCACAGCTATGAACAGATAGCGGGGCAGTACTTTATCGCTGTTAAACTTACTCATCTTCGACTTCTTCTATTCTTACTCCTCAGGGACATCAATAATATAAGGCGGCTGGTCGCTGAACTTCAGCAGCGTATCAGCATTCTCATGCAGCACCTTGAGCACGTTGCTCTGACGACACAGCTCTGTCAGATTGCTTGAGCTTGACATCGCCTTATACTTGGCATCAACCAAGTCCTTCTCCAACTGGTCTATCTCCAGCACATCCTGCTCACACTGATAACGCACACCCACATAAACTGTGGTGATTAGCACAATGAGCATGATGAGCCACACATGATGACGAACCAACGCGAAAAGATAGTCGCCACCCACAATCTGCTTCAGGGTAAGCGAACCAACAGGAGCCTCATCATCCTCACTGGCAGATTCCTTCATACGTTTCAGGGTCGCAGGTAATTCCTCCTTCGGCCCTTTCTGGATCAGCTCGCCATCCTGCTCACCACCCATCTCAATGATCATCTCCGGTTCCTTATTCTCGTCTTTCTTCATCGTCGTTCTTTTCTGCTATTCTCAACTTGGCACTTCTGCTTCTGGGGTTACGTTGCAGCTCTTCGTCAGTGGGCACAATCACTCTATTATTAATAAGGTGTAAAGGTGCTTTCGCTCTTCCAAAGAAGTCTTGTACCACCTTCCCTTCGGCATTGCCTGCACGCATCATATTTTTCACGATGCGGTCCTCCAGCGAATGATAGGTTATAACGCTTAGGCGTCCACCTGGCTTCAATAGTTGACAAGCGCCATTCAGCATTTCACGCAGGGCATCCATCTCGTGGTTCACCTCGATGCGCAAGGCCTGAAACAACTTCGTCACTTCTTTCTTCTCACGCTCACGAACAAAGATCTTTTCCGTCAATTGCAGCAACTGCCCCGTCGTTTCAATAGGACTCTCCTGGCGAGCCTTCACGATTACTGATGCCAATTTCCTGGCATTTTTCAGCTCTCCATAGAGATAGAAGATATCTGCCAGTTGTTCCTCCGTATAGTTGTTCAACACGTCTGCAGCTGTCATCCCCGCCCGTTTGTTCATTCTCATGTCGAGTGGCGCATCAAAGCGGAAAGAGAAGCCACGCGTCTCATCATCGAAATGGTGCGACGACACGCCCAGGTCAGCCAGCAGACCATCAATCTGCTCTACCTCATGAAAGCGCATCCAGTTCTTCAGGAAACGGAAATTGCTTCGTACAAAGGTGAAACGGTCATCATTCATGATGTTCGACTCGGCATCAGCATCCTGATCAAAGCCAAAGAGACGACCATCTGCGCCCAAGCGACGGAGTATTTCGCGAGAGTGACCGCCACCTCCAAAGGTTACATCTACATAAATGCCACCGGGCTGGATAGCCAGCCCGTCAACGCTTTCCTTCAGAAGAACAGAAACGTGATATGTCTCAGCTGTCTTAATCATTCTTCACTGGGTTACTTGTCATTATAGACTTAAGCTTCTTCGCAAATTCCTCTTGCGGCATGAAAGGTTGCTGTGTCTTCTCCACAGCCCATATCTCAATGGCATCGTTAATGCCTATAAATCTTACACCCTGCACAATATCGGCCTTTTGCAGATAACGCTTAGGTATTAGGAATCGGCCGTTTCCATCGAGCGACAGCACTTCTGCCTCTGAGACATATTGGCGAATCACCTGCTGTCCCTCATCGTCCCATTCGTTCACTTTTTCTAAAAGTGCATCCATCCTGCGATTCCATGTGCTTTCAGGATACAGAACAAGACAACGCTGATGCACATCCTTACGCATCACTAGGACTTCCTCCCCTGCCACCTGCAACACTTTTCGAAAAGCGGCGGGCAGAAAGACGCGTCCTTTGGCATCTGTCTTGGCTTCTATATTACCTAAAAATCGCATACGAACATATTTATAAAGAGACTACGGTGCAAAGTTACGCATTTTCCACCACATTCCTCCACAATTCCCCACTTTTTTTTATTCAAATCGAATATTTTTCATTTTCCATACATTTTCGCACTTCGACATTACACATTTATCCCTTTTTGTGCAATCATCATTTTTGCATATTTAAGCACAAAATGTCACCCAAAGAACTAAATATGTGTAAAAATGTGCATTAAAATCTGAAAAAAGAATAGAAAAAGAAAGTTTTTCTGTAATTTTGCAGTTCAATTCACAAAAATTGTAAGGAAACGCATAACAAGCAACTGATGGAGAAGGTTATCGACATAGACAAGATTCTTAAAGACAAACTGGGGAAGAAGGCCCGTTGGGTTCCTCGTCCCTTGGTTTGGTGGCTCAAGCATATTGTTCACGAGAACCAGGTTAACACCCATCTTTGGCAATCGCGCGACTTGAAAGGCACGCCTTGGCTCAAGGCCACAATTGACTTCTTGAATGTGAAAATTGAGGTTAAAGGACTGGAGAACCTTCCTTCCAAAGACGATCCACGTCGCTATACGTTTGTGAGTAACCATCCCTTGGGTGGTATTGACGGCATCGCCATCGGCTCTGTCATCGGCGAGCACTATAACGACAACTTCCGTTATCTGGTCAACGACCTGCTGATGAACCTTCCTGGCTTGGCACCACTCTGCATTCCCATCAACAAAACTGGTAAGAACGGACGCGACTTCCCCGCCATGGTGGAGGCTGGCTTTCAGGGCGACACCCACATTCTGATGTTCCCCGCTGGCCTTTGTTCACGCCGCAAGAATGGCGTTATTCGCGACTTAGAGTGGAAAAAGACCTTTATCACCAAAAGTGTGGAGACCCAGCGAGACGTGGTACCCATCTACTTTGAGGGCCGAAACAGCAATTTCTTCTATCGTCTGTCAAACATCAGCGATCGTTACGTCAAGAAAATCAATATTGCCATGCTTTTCCTGTCCGACGAAATGTTCAAGAATACAGGCAATACATTCACCATCACCATCGGCAAGCCTATCCCCTGGCAAACCTTCAGTAAAGAAAAGACACCGATGGAATGGGCTAAATTTGTAAAGGACAAAGTATATAAACTCGCATAAAGCAAGACTAAAAAACAAATAGAAAACGTAAAACAATGGAACAGCCAATCATTGATCCAATTCCCGTAGAACTCCTAAAAAAGGAACTGACGCCCGACCTTCAGTTGCGCATGACCAACAAGAGCAACAACAAGATCTACATCGTCACTGCACACAACGCACCCAACGTGATGCGAGAGATAGGACGACTACGCGAGATGGCCTTCCGCGAAGCTGGTGGTGGCACTGGCAAAGAGGTGGATATCGACGAGTTCGATACATGCGAGAACTGCTATAAGCAGCTCATCGTATGGAACCCTGAGGCCGAGGAAATTATTGGCGGTTATCGCTATCTGGAAGGAACAAAATGGGAGATGGACGAACATGGTCAGCCCATTTTGGCCACCAGCCACATGTTCCATTTCTCAGATAAGTTCATCAAGGACTACATGCCATACACCATCGAACTAGGACGCTCGTTCGTGAGCCTTCCCTACCAAAGTTCAAAGATGGGAGCTAAGAGTCTGTTTGCACTTGACAACCTTTGGGACGGATTGGGCGCACTGACCGTGATCATGCCCAACGTGAAGTATTTCTTTGGCAAGATGACCATGTATCCCAGTTATATCCGTGAGGGACGCGACATGATTCTCTACTTCCTCAAGAAGCACTTCTCTGACAAGGACGAATTGGTTCTCCCCATGCATCCTTTGAAGATTGAGACCGATGAAAAGGAACTTGCAGCTTTGTTCACAGAGAACAACTTCAAGGAAGACTATCGCATTCTTAACCAGAAGATTCGTGCGCTGGGTTACAACATTCCACCATTAGTCAATGCCTATATGAGTCTTTCGCCCACAATGAAACTCTTTGGCACCGCCATCAACTACGGTTTCGGCGACGTGGAAGAAACGGGCATTTTGATTGCTATGGACGAGGTTCTCGAAGAAAAACGTGTACGCCATATTGACTCTTTTATCAAGGAGCACCCAGAAGCTCTGAAGATTACCAGTGGAGCCAATAAGGTTATCTATAAAGAAAAGTCATAAAGCATAATTTCTGATACCTTCAAAATCTATTTTAATTGATATAAATCAAGAAAGTTAACAGTTTTTAAAAACAATGTATTTATAACACTATTGGTTTTATCAAGAAATATTACCTTTGCAGCGTAGTCGTGATGACTACACACGTTATTCATTAGGTTAGTAGTTAATAGATTTAAGGTAAAGATTATGTTATTAGATTTACAAACAACGTGTGTGTTGGCGTCTGTAGTTATTTCTACAGTTCTGAGTATCATTACTCTGATGAACTCCAACATCCGTTGAAAGGAGCGCGGGGTGAGCGATTCATACCGCGCTCTTTTTTGTATTACCAACACTTGTTGTCAACAAAATTTATACAACTACAAATATTGACCATGTGTAAAATTATCTTGCACGTGCATTTCCTTTAGCATCCCCAACTTATTTGTTATTTTACCCCAAAATGAAACATTTGGCATAGCAAGTGAAACATAAGAATAATCATAGTTCGAAGATTCTTCGTACCTTTGCACTGTCATAACAGAAAACGAATAAACTTAAATATTACAACATGAGAAAAACATTATTTGCTATCTCTCTGGGCTTATCAGCCCTTTTATTCCCTCAGACCATCAAGGCTGAAGTAGATCCCAATTTTTATATTTATCTATGCTTTGGGCAATCTAACATGGAAGGTAATGCCGCTGCAGAAAGCATGGATCAGACGGTTGATGCACGTTTCCGTTTGCTTGCCACTTGTGATTTCAGCAATCCGAGTCGTACCAAGGGAAACTGGTATGTTGCCAAGCCACCATTGGTAAACTCCATGGCCGGCAAGCTCGGACCCACTGACTATTTTGGACGTACAATGGTGGCAGCATTGCCATCCAACGTTAGAATTGGCGTGGTACCCGTAGCCATGGGTGGCAGCCCCATTGAGATGTTCGACAAAGACAAATACGCCCAGAAGCTGGCACAGAACCCCAATGAATGGTGGGCAACCATCGCCAAGAACTGCTATGGCGGCAACCCCTACGGACGTCTCATCGAGATGGCCAAGAAAGCCCAGGAGGTAGGTATCATCAAAGGCATCCTGCTGCACCAAGGTTGCTCGAACAACGGCGACCCCAACTGGCCCAACATGGTGAAGAAAATCTACAATGACATGTTAACAGACCTCGGCTTGAGTGCCGACAGCGTACCCTTGTTTGTTGGCGAGACCCTTCGTCAAGAGAACGGTGGTTCATGCTATGGTCATAACGTACAAGTAAACCGCATGCCCAGCGTAGTACCCACTTCTCACGTCATCAGTTCTGAAGACTTACCTGGCAATGGCCAAGACTCTTGGCACTTCAGTGCTTTGGGCTATCGTATGCTCGGCAAACGCTACGCCTTTGCAGCCCTCGAATTAATGGAAAAGGAATTGTATGCCGACTCTGCTTACTCTATGCCCAACGCCTATAGGAAGTTCTATCAGGCCCAGAGCGTTGACATCCCCACCAGCATAACTGGCATGCCTGGACAGAGCATTTCCGCTACAGCCACGTTCAAAGACAACCACAAAGAAAAAGTTTCAAAATTCCTTTCCATTAACAGCGAAGACTTTGTTTATGAGAATGGCGCTTTCTCGCCCAAATACCAAGGAACAGGCACTGCCGAGATTGTTTACAAGGATTTCCTGCGCAACGAGAAAAAAGTTACTGCCCAGTTGGACATCAAGTTTCTCCCTCTGAAGAGCGAATGTATCACCACCCTGAAGGGTACGGCCAGCTTCAACGAGGCCGACACCAGCTTCACCGTGAAAGCCAGCTCTCAGATTGGCTGGTGCTATGATGCAGGAGCCGATATGTCAGACTATAACTACTTAGTTCTGAAACTCAAGGAGCCTATCACAAAGGCGAGCTGCTCTTTCCGCATCTATGCCCAGAACGACGCCACATCTACCAGTTATTACAGCAAAGCAGTAGGCAAGAACGACACGATGGTTGTCATCGACCTCAACAACATGGTACGCAACAACAAGAAGATCAGTCCTACACATATTGGCATCATCAGCCTGTATAATACGGCTGCAAGCACCATCAAGATTGACGATATCTATCTGACAACCGACGACCCCACAGGCATTGAGACCATCGCCAGCGACAAAAAGCAGTCACAGGCCGTCTATGACCTCCAGGGCAGAAAGATGTCAGCCAATGGCTTGCGCAGTGGACTGTACCTCAAAGAAGGAAAGAAAGTATTCATCAAATAATTGTCTAACAACTTAAAACTAAAAATCATGAAACCCTTAATCAAGTTACTCATGGTTATGGCCCCAATGACGGCCATTGCTCAGTCTGGGGACAAAGTACCCCTGGTTATGAACGCCGAAAACACCTTTGCCAAGTATGCAAAGCCAGCCTTGCCAGCTGTAGAGAAGTTGCCAGTAATCAAGGAGTTACCCAATCCGCTCCAGGGCGTTAAGAAATACAAGGACTGGGGCAAACGTCGTGCAGAGATTGCTGCTCAGATTATGCACTACGGCATTGGCGAAAAGCCAGCCGTGAAGCCCGAGCAAGTGAAAGCACGCATGAATGGCGACACACTGATTGTTGACGTCACAGTGAATGGTCAGACGCTGACACTCCGTTCAGAGATACGCTATCCCCAGACAGGCCAGGCCCCCTATGCTGTCATGATTGGCACCAGCGGCATCTCCCTGCCCCGCCAGTTGTTCAACGACCGTCCCATCGCCACGATGGTATTCCACGAGAAGCAGGTTAATGACTACGGACAGTTCGGACGTCACCACGAGCGCGGCGAACACAACTTCGACCGTCTCTATCCCGACCTCAAGGACAACGGTGCCTACAGCGAGTGGGCATGGGGTCTGAGTCGTATCATCGATGGCCTGCAGCAGTTAGGCCCCGAGGTAACGAAGATCGACACCAAGCACATTGGTGTCACGGGCTGTTCATACGCAGGTAAGATGGCCCTTTATTGCGGAGCCTTCGACGAGCGTGTAGCCCTGACCATCGCCCAGGAGCCTGGTGGCGGCGGTGCTGCCGCATGGCGTGTGTCACACACCTTGGAAGGTGTTGAGGACCTTGACCACACGGACTATCACTGGTTCTTGGAGAGTCAGCGCACCAACTTCGCCGGCGATTCCGTTTATATGTTGCCCTACGACCAGCATGAACTCTGCGCATTAGTCTTCCCCCGCGCCCTTCTGCTGCTGGGCAATCCCGACTACAAATGGCTGGCCGACAAAGCCATGTTACCCTCCGCACAGGCTGCCCGAAAAGTATGGGAACAGTTTGGCGTTGCCGACCGCATGGGTTGGAGCATTGTTGATGGCCACGGCCACTGCCAGTTGCCCGAAAGTCAATGGCCCGAGGTGCAGGCCTTCATCGATAAGTTCCTGTTAGGTCGAACGGCTGATACGAGTGACATTCGAATCGTCAAAACAGATAAATTCTAAACACAAAAAAATGTATCTTTATGCCACAAATGGTGCGTAAAAAACTAAAAACAACTTAAAATCAAGCCTATAAAGATATATTTTATTTAATTAAGCGGTCATTTTGGCCGCTTTTTGCTTTTTTGTGCGTAAATTTGCAGCAGAATTTGTTTAAACAAGATCAGATGAAAAGATTTTATCAGACGCTCTACGCACTTATCGTCGTTTCTTTGACCATGACATCATGTCTCAATAGCGACGATACGGAGACGATTGAGCCCTCTAATGAAGCGGCCATTACAGGCTTTGTTCTAGGAAATTTAAATTGCTACACAAACTCCACTTCGTCGACTACCGGCAACGACACCATCATCAAGACCGTGTTGACAGGCAGCAACTACCCCCTGACGGTAAATCAGACGAACAATAGAATCTATAACACGACCGAGTTGCCCCAAGGCACCGATCTGGAACATGTGCTCATCAGTAGCATATCAACCAAGAGCAATAGCATCGCATTGCTAAAGACAGATAAAGGCGATATGGTACTCTCCACGACCGACTCCATCGATTTCCGTCAGCCAAGAGTATTTCGCGTATATTCCAACGACCTGTCAAATGTCCGCGAATACACTGTAACCCTGAAGGTCAGTGCCACCAAGAGCACCAGCAGTCAGTGGACGAAAGTTGCTGAAGATTCCGTTTTGAAGAATTGGACTAACAAGAGCCTCGTTGCTTTTGGCGATAGCGTGCAGCTGGTTGACAAAGGCATCGTGATAAAAGGCCAGAAAGCCTATAGAGTGAATGGCACCAATGTTGAGCAGTCATCCGACCTCACCAATTGGAATGTTGTTGGCCCCGCCGCCCTCACCCAATTGGTTGGCGCCAGCACCGACGAACTCTATGCACTGGGCACTGATGGCATGTTGAAATACTCACAGGACAACGGCCTGACCTGGAACGATGAGGCCCTCGACGACAAAGCATCATTGCTTCCTGTCACCCAGATAGCCACCACCACATGGACCTATGCCCCCATCGACTCAGCCGACTGCGTGCTGATGGGTGGTCTCAATCAGAATGGCGAGATGTGTTTCTGGCGCAAGATTGCCCAGCATAACAAGGACGGCAAGTGGGTTTATATCCCCGTTGAAAGCAACAACCGCTTCACCATGCCAGCCCAAAACAACCTCTCGATGGCCTATGCTGGTGGCGACATCTATGCGGTGGGTGACAACCTGACCATCTACGTCTCACGCGATAAAGGCATCACTTGGAAGACCGTTTCCAACTATGCACTGCCTTCCGACGCCCAAGGCACACAATATGCTATGACAGCCGATGCCCAAGGCAACTTATGGTTAGTGACCAACGCCGGACAGATTTGGAAGAAGTGAGAAGTTATCGCCACATAGGATTCATGAGAGTCATTGCGCTGGCAACATTTCTTGCCTTGCAGTGTTCGCTGCTGACAAACACAGCAGCAGCACAAGACGAGCCCGAATACAAGATGGAGGCTGGTGCAGGATTAGGACTCGTGAACTACTTGGGCGACTTCAACGGCAACCTGACAAAAGGTTTGCAACCCATGGCTGGCATCGTGGCCAAATACAAGGCCAACCCGCGAGTGGCATGGAGTGCCATGCTGAACTACGGCCAACTGAAGGGCAATTCAAAACATGTGAACACCTACTATCCTGAGTATGCCGGTCAAGACTTCTCGTTCACGACCAAGCTCACCGACTTCAGCCTTAAGTTTGAATACAACTTCTGGCCCTTCGGCACAGGACAGGAATATTACGGTGCCAAGCCCCTCACCCCATTCATCGCACTGGGCGCAGGTCTAGCATTTGCCAAGGGCGACAAGACCGCCACAGCATTTCAGATGCCCATCGGCTTTGGTGTGAAATACAAGCTGCAGAGTCGTTTGAACCTCACCCTGGAATGGATGATGCACTTCTCAGGCAGCGACAATTTGGATGGTGTCCGAGACCCATACGGCATCAAGAGCACCGAGTTGTTCAAAAACACCGACTGCTATCAGGGTCTGCAACTCTCACTGACCTACGAATTCATGGAGAAATGCAAGACCTGCCACAACGACAGAGAATAAAAATTTAGAATATGAATAACGAACTCGATATGAAGCGCATTCCTCAGCACATTGCCATCATCATGGACGGCAACGGTCGCTGGGCCATGGAACGTGGCAAGGAGCGCACTTATGGCCATCAGGCCGGCGTAGAGGCTGTTCGCCGCATCACCTCAGAATGCACGCGACTCGGTGTCAAGTACTTGACGCTCTACACCTTCTCGACAGAGAACTGGAATCGTCCCGACGACGAGATTGCAGCCCTCATGGGTCTGGTGCTTACCTCGCTCGAAGACGAGATCTTTATGAAGAACAATGTGCGCTTCCGCGTCATTGGCGATATCAATCGTCTGCCCGATGCCGTGCAGCAGAAGTTACGCGAGACTGAGGAACATACAGCCAAGAACGATGCCATGACCATGGTCGTGGCCTTGAGCTATAGCAGTCGCTGGGAAATTACCAACGCTGTCAAGCAGATTGTCAGCGAGGTACACGATATGGACGAGAATCCCAAAAACATTTTCAATCACATCAAGACAGGAGGCATCCGCGCCGAGGACATCACTGAGGAGTTTATCAGTCAGCACCTCTGCACCAACTTCATGCCCGATCCCGACCTGCTTATCCGTACGGGTGGTGAAGTGCGCATCTCCAACTATCTGTTGTGGCAGATTGCCTACTCAGAGCTCTATTTCTGCGACACCTACTGGCCCGACTTCGACGAAGCCGAGCTTCACAAGGCCATAGAGAGTTTCCAGAGTCGCCAGCGCCGCTTTGGCAAGACCGAGGCTCAGATAGAAGACGAAGAAAAGGGAAAGAACTAATACGTAAAATCATTAAAAGTGAGAGCTATTTATATAAATAAGGTAATGGAAGCAGGTTTAGTGAAAGCCTTTTTGCCCCTGCTCCTTCTTATCCTTCTGCCTTTCAGTGCATCAGCGCAGAACAAGATTGTAAACCCTGACATCTCTTATGCCGGCACCCCTCGCCAGTGCGAGATTGGTGGCATTACCGTCAAGGGTGTCGATGATTATGAAGACATGGTCCTCATCAACCTGTCAGGCCTCAACGTGGGCCAGCGCATTGAGGTGCCAGGCAACGAGATTACAGAAGCTGTGAAGCGCTACTGGAAGCATGGTCTGTTCTCTGAAGTATCCATCACTGCCGACTCTATCGTCGACTCTCAGGTTTACCTGTGCATTCATCTGGCCCTGCGTCCACGCATCAGCGAAATTGAATACCACGGCGTGAAGAAGAGCGAGCGCAACGACCTGGAGTCAAAGTTAGGTATGACCAAGGGTATGAGTTTGACGAAGAACATCATCGACCGTGCCAAAATCCTGGCTCGTAAGTATTTCGACGACAAAGGCTATAAGAATGCTGAGATAGAGATTTCGCAGCACGACGACGTGACGGGCAAGAACCAGGTGGTGCTCGAAGTCAACATCGACAAGAAAGAAAAGATGCGCGTACGCCGTATTATCTTCGATGGCAACGACAAGTTGAGCGACAAGGTCATCAAAGGCAAGCTCTTCACCAAGGGTGCCTTCGGCAAGATTCACGAGTCAGGCAAAATCTACAACCTGCTCAAGGCCAAGAAATACACCCCTGAGCGCTATGTAGAGGCTAAGAAAGCCCTGATTGACAAGTACAACGAGTTAGGTTTCCGCGATGCCGCTATCGAAGAAGATTCTGTGTGGACTATCGACGACAAGCACGTAAACATCTACGTCAAGATTGACGAAGGCGAGAAATACTATCTCCGCAACATCACATGGGTGGGTAACACCGTCTATGACTCAGATGTTCTCGACAAGATCCTTGACATGAAGAAGGGCGACGTCTATAACCAGAAACTCATGAACAAGCGCCTGATTGAAGACGACGATGCCGTGCACAATAACTATTACAACAAGGGTTATATCTTCTCAAGCGTCGAGCCTGCCGACATCAACGTGGTGGGCGACTCTATCGACGTTGAGGTACGCATCATGGAGGGCACCCAGGCCCACCTTAACATGGTACGCATCTTTGGTAACGACCGTCTGTATGAAGAGGTTGTCCGCCGTGAGTTGCGCACCAAGCCCGGCGATCTATTCTCTAAGGAAGCTCTGATGCGTTCGGCTCGTGAGATTGCCTCAATGGGTTATTTCGACCCCGAGTCAGTAAGCCCAGACGTGAAGCCTAATATCGAGGACGGCACAGTTGACATTGACTGGAACCTGGAGCAGAAGTCCAACGACCAGCTGGAGCTTTCACTGGGTTGGGGTCAGACGGGTGTCATTGGTCGCGTAGGTATCAAGTTCAACAACTTCTCTCTGCGCAACCTCCTTGGCAAGAACAAGTTGCATCGCGGCTTCCTGCCTGCCGGCGATGGTGAGCAGATTGGCCTGAACTTCCAGACCAACGGTCGCTACTATCGTTCATACAATGCCAACTATTCTACCGGTTGGTTTGGCGGCAAGCGCCCCAACGCCTTCAACGTAGGTATCTACTACTCTAAGCAGAGCGACGTATCGAGCACCTACTACAACTCGGCCTACATGAACAACATCTACAACTACATGTATGGTTCGAACTCATACAACAACTACTATTACAATAACTACGAGAGCTTCCTCGACGACGATAAGTATATCAAACTCCTCGGCCTTTCTATTGGCTGGGGTAAGCGTCTGCGCTGGCCCGATGATTACTTCCAGCTCTCGGCCACGCTGTCTTACCAACGCTATATGCTGAAGGACTGGCAGTACTTCATCATCTCGAATGGTAACTGTAATAACATTAACCTGAACCTCGCCCTGACGCGTAACTCAACGGACAACCCGCTGTTCCCCCGTCACGGTTCAGAGTTCTCGCTTTCTGTTTCACTCACCCCACCCTGGTCGCTCTTCGATGGCAAGGATTATGCTAACCTGGCCACCCAGAACACCTACAACAAGCATCCCGAGGTATGGCAGAGCGAGCAGGCCGAGAAGTATAAGTGGGTGGAGTACCACAAGTGGAAGTTCAAGAGTCGCACCTACACCTCACTCTCCAGTGGCCAGAAGTGCTTCGTGCTGATGACCCGCGTGGAGTTCGGTATCCTGGGTTCATATAACAAGAACAAGAAGTCACCCTTCGAGACCTTCTATGTGGGTGGCGATGGTATGAGCGGCTATTCTACCAGCTATGCTGAAGAGACCATCGGTCTGCGTGGTTACGACAACGGTGCCATCTCATCAACAGCCTATGTCATGGGTGGCGAATGGACAGGCAGCCGCTATAGTGCCTACGATGCCTATGCCTACGACCGCTTCACTCTCGAGTTGCGCTATCCCTTTATGCTGGGCAACACCACCATCTACGGACTGGGCTTCCTCGAAGGCGGTAATGCCTGGGCCAAGACCCGCGATTTCAATCCCTTCGACATGAAGCGTTCTGCCGGTTTCGGTGTCCGTCTCTTCCTGCCTATGGTTGGTCTGATGGGTATCGACTGGGCCTACGGTTTCGACAAGGTGTATAATGGCGGCTGGCAGCGCGGCGGTGGTCAGTTCCACTTCGTGCTGGGACAGGAGTTCTAATGACAGCGACATAATAACGTAATAACGAAAACTTAAATTGTAATAACGATGAAGAAAGTAATATTATTGATAGCCCTGTTTGCTTCGGCAATATCCATGCAGGCTCAGAAGTTTGCTTTAGTCGATATGGACTATATCTTCAAGAATATTCCCGCCTACGAGCGTGCCAACGAGCAACTCACACAGGTCTCTAAGAAGTGGCAGGCCGAGGTCGATGCGTTGACCACCGAGGCCCAGACCATGTATAAGAACTACCAGAACGAGGTGGTGTTCCTCTCTAAGGAGCAGAAGAAAGCCAAGCAGGACGCCATCATGGAGAAGGAGAAGCAGGCCAGCGACCTGAAGCGCAAGTACTTCGGTCCCGATGGTGAACTGTTTAAGAAGCGTACCGCCCTGATGTCACCCATCCAGGAAGAGGTCTATAATGCCATCAAGGATGTGGCCGAACTCCGTGGTTATCAGTTAGTGCTCGACCGTGCCAGCGATGCCGGCATCATCTTCGGCTCGCCCAAGATTGACATCAGCGACGAGGTGCTCCGTAAGCTGGGTTACTCTTATTAAGAAGTGACTTCGTCATCTCGACATTTCGTAATAACGACAAAACGTAACAACGTCATAACGACAAAAAAAAGAAAATAACAAATAATTAATTCAAAACAATGAAAAAGTTTATTCTTTGCGCACTCTGCGCACTCTGCGGTCTCACCGCATCAGCTCAGGCCAAGTTCGGCCATGTTAACACACAGGAAATCATTCAGGGCATGCCCGAGTTCACTGCTGCCCAGACTGAGATCCAGAAGCTGGCCGAGCAGTACGAGGCCGACCTGAAGTCAATGCAGGACGAGCTTCAGAAGAAGGCCGACACCTTTGAGAAGGAGCAGGCCACTCTGCCCGAGAACATTAAGACCCGTCGCAACCAGGAGTTGAACGACCTCTATCAGCGCATTCAGCAGACCTACCAGGACAACCAGCAGGCCATGCAGAAGGCTCAGCAGGAGAAGATGCAGGCCATCACCACCAAGGTGCTCGACGCCATCAAGGCTGTTGGTCAGGAAGGCAACTATGTTTACATCATGGAAATGGGTGCAGGCATCCCTTACATCAGCACCACGCTGTCTACCGATGTCACTGCACAGGTAAAGGCAAAACTTGGATTGAAGTAATATAATATGGTGAAACATCTTATTATCGCTATCATGGTCCTCCTCAGTGTGCCCGCTATGGCACAAGGGGAGGACTCTGTGGCCCATCAGGTACGCTTTGGTTATCTGAGTTATGAGACCGCTTTGGCAGCCATGCCCGAATACGAAGGCATGTTACAGCAGATGAACACCCTGCGCGAGGCCTACGAAAAGGAGTTGCAGCGTGCAGAGGACGAGTTCAACCGCAAGTATGAGGACTTCCTCGAAGGCCAGAAGGAGTTTCCACGCACCATCCTTTTGAAGCGCCAGACCGAGCTTCAGGACTTGATGCAGAAGAACCTGGCTTTCAAGAAGCAGGGAGAGGCCGACCTGGCCAAGGCCGAGCAAGAGTTGAAGGCTCCCCTTCGTACACGCCTCAACGAGACCATCGCCGCATTGGCTCGCCAACATCATCTGGCCCTTGTCATCAACACCGACTCCAATGCCTGCCCGTTCATCGAGCCCGAACTTGGTGTTGACCTCAACGAGGAAGTCATCTCAAAACTCAAGAAATGACCCTACCCCAGGCGCCAGGGCCTATTGGCATATTCGACAGCGGATATGGCGGACTGACCATTCTTCATGGCATCCGTCATCAGCTGCCCCAGTACGACTATCTGTACTTGGGCGACAATGCGCGTGCCCCTTATGGTCCGCGCTCCTTCGATGTTGTCTATGAGTTCACTCGTCAGGCCGTGCTGCGCCTGTTCGAGATGGGCTGCCATCTGGTCATCTTGGGATGCAACACAGCCTCAGCCAAGGCTTTGCGTACCATCCAGCAGCACGACCTTCCCCAGTGGGATGCCAACCGCCGCGTGCTGGGCATCATCCGCCCCACCGCCGAGATCATCGGCGACCTCACCCACAGTCGTCATGTGGGTGTGCTGGCCACCGAGGGAACCATCAAGAGTGAAAGCTATAACCTTGAAATCCAGAAGCTCCACCCCGACGTCAAGGTATCGGGCGTGGCCTGTCCCTTCTGGGTCCCCCTGGTTGAATACAATGAAGCCGACTCCCCCGGTGCCGACTACTTTGTGGAAAAACGCATCAACCAGATTATGGCGCTTGACCCGCAAATTGACACCATTATACTCGGCTGCACACACTACCCACTCCTCTTGCCTAAGATACGCAAGTTTCTTCCCAAGGGTGTGGAAGTCCTTTCCCAAGGAGAGTATGTGGCCAATAGTCTTGTCAACTATCTCGCGCGCCATCCTGAGATGGAGAGCCAATGCTCTAAGAACGGCCTCGTTCACTATCTCACCACCGAAAACCCCGACAAGTTCAAGGAGTCGGCACAGATTTTCCTTCACGAGCCTGTCCAGGTAGAAAATATCACGCTGGGCTAAGTCTACCTGGTGTATTCCATTCACGAAATCATATCCATGTCAAAATTAATTAGAGAAAGTAACATTCAGATGCTACGCCAGAGCATGGCGGGTAGCAATATCGACAACGACATCGTACTCATCGAACAGTCAAGCACGGCTCCTCAGCTCGAGGTGCCCCGCCGTATGAACTTCATCCTTTTAGGTCTCTGCACGGAAGGTAGCGCGAATTACCAGCTTGACGCCCAAGAACAAAACATCGGTCCCGGCGACTTCATCATTGTTTCCGACCATCACGTGGTCGATAAATTGACTACCTCGCCCGACTCCAAGGGACTCTATATAGCCCTGTCCATCGACTTCTATCACGAGACCATTCGCAACGTAAGCGACCTCTCCACCCTGTTCCTCTATGCCCGCAACAATCCTGTGCTGGCCCTCAAGGAGCAAGAGCAAAACACCTTCAAGGAGTATTTCCGTGTGGTGCGCTCAAAGATGGACGACACCAGCAACCACTATCGTCGCGATCTGGTTCGCACGCTGCTCCTCGCCATGTTCTATGACCTGAGCAACGTTATCTATAGCAATCGCATGCCCTCTACGGGTAAGCGCCAGATGCGTTCCGACGCCATTTTCACCGATTTCATCGCTCTTCTCGAGGCCAACTGCCGCAGCGAGCGCCGCGTGGGATGGTATGCCGACCAACTCAGCATCACCCCTAAATACCTCAGCGAGAGCGTCAAGGCCGTCAGTCATCGCACCCCCAACGAATGGATTGACTTCTACGTCATCCAGGAGTTGCGCATTGCCCTGAAGGAGACCACCAAGACCATCAAGGAGATTGCCGAGGAACTGAAGTTCCCCAACCAGTCATTCCTGGGTAAGTACTTCAAGGAGCACGTCGGCGTGAGCCCCAAGGCCTACAGAAAGTTATAACCCCACGATATCCCTTTTGCCACTATGGAATGGAATCAACTCATCTCTAACTGCCGTCTGGGCCAGGAGCATCGCCACCTGGAGCGCCATGACGACCGCACCGAATTCAAGCGCGACTACGACCGTTTGATCTTCTCGGCCCCTTTCCGTCGTCTGCAAAACAAGACACAGGTCTTTCCATTACCAGGCAGCGTCTTTGTCCACAACCGCCTCACCCACTCCCTCGAGGTGGCCAGCGTGGGCATGTCGCTGGGCAATGATATCTATCAGCATCTGCACGAGCGCTATGGCGATGCCCTCAGTCCGCTGGTATCCGAGATTGGCCAGATTGTCGCTGCCGCCTGCTTGGCCCACGATTTGGGCAATCCGCCCTTCGGCCATAGTGGCGAGAAGGCCATCCAGACCTTCTTCACAGAGGGCAAGGGCGGCTATCTACAGAAGAAGGTATCACCCGAATTCTGGGAAGACATCACCCGTTTCGACGGTAATGCCAATGCCTTCCGCCTGCTCACCCACAGCTTTAAGGGGCGCCGCACGGGCGGATTCGCCATGACCTACAGCACGCTGGCCTCCATCGTGAAGTATCCCTACCCCTCGTTTAAAGCGCCCAAAAACAAGTTTGGTTTTTTCAGTAGCGAGCAGGACAACTACCTCACCATCGCCCAGCGTCTGGGCATCCCCCAGATAACACCCGGTGCCGATGGTCAGCAACGCTGGGCCCGCTATCCGCTGGTCTATCTTGTCGAGGCCGCCGATGATATCTGTTATGAGATTATGGACCTCGAAGATGCCTTCAAACTGAAGATTCTCAGCTTTGACGAAACTATGGATTTGATGATGGCATTCTTCGATGAAACCGTGCAAAATCACATCCGCCAGCGCATCAGCGACGAGGAACTAACCGACCCCAACGAGAAGATTCAGTACCTGCGTGCCTGCGTCATCGGCAAGCTCGAGAACGAATGTACTCACGCCTTCATCTCCCATGAAGATAAGATTCTCGCTGGCACCTTCACTGGTTCGCTCATCGACCACATCTCGCCCCTTCAGCACGACGCCTACGTTCGCTGCACCAAGATTTCCAAGCAGCGCATCTATCGCAGTCGCCCCGTGCTCGATGTCGAGCTGTCTGGTTATCGCATCATGGCAACCCTCATGGAACTCATGGTCGAGGCCATCGAACATCCAGAACGCTACTACTCACAGCAACTCATCGGACGTGTTAGCAGTCAATACGACATCGACAGTCCAGACCTCGAGACCCGCCTCATGGCCGTCATCGACTATATCAGCGGCATGACCGACGTCTATGCCCTCGATGTCTATCAAAAGATTTGCGGCATCTCACTGCCCATCATCTAAACACAAACAAACCAGATTATGAAAACAAAACACATTCAGTACGAAACAAAAGGCACCTGTTCTAAACTCATCGACGTAACTGCCGACGAGAACAACGTCATCCAGCAAGTCTTCTTCCTGGGCGGCTGTCACGGCAACCTCCAGGGCGTCAGCCAACTGGTGCGTGGTCAGAAGATCGACGACGTCATCGCCCGCATCAACGGCATCCGTTGTGGAAACAAGAGCACCTCATGCCCCGACCAGCTCTGTCGAGCCTTGGAGCTGCTCAAGGATGCGCCAGCGGAGTAACCATCCCACCATTTTCTTCTGAAGCGCCTTTGTATAAAGGGAATCTGAGATGTTGGGGTGAATGGTCTCAACCCAACATGAACCCACCATCACCCCACCATCTAAAAAAATCGAAGAATCGGAGTTGGGTTAAAGTTGGGTTGATGGTGGGTTGAATGCATCCAACCCACCTACCTCTATCCCCCACGTACAAAGGGTTTCCATAGATGAGGTTGGGTCTCAGCCAAAAACAACGAGATTGTTGTGACACTACAAAAAACTGCTAGGCCTAAGAAAAATTACTAGTAGGCCTAAGAGATTTTACTGGTAGGCCTAAGAGAAAAAATTGTTAGGCCTAAGAGAAACAGCATGTCTCTCATAGGGAAACGGCATATCTCTTGCAAAGAAACGTAGTATCGCTCATAGCGAAACGGCATATCGCTACGACTTATTCGGATATACTCTTGTCTGCACTTTTTTCTAAAAGAAACTTATATTTTCGGTTTCTTTGTTGACTCTTTCACAAATTCTTATTATCTTTGCAATTGCATCTGCTCATAGAAGCATTGATGTCCTCTGAGGAGGGCGGAAAGCTGCAGATAAGCGAACGCAGAAGAAAGATATCTTTCTGTATGCCGAGCGATAGCAGGTTCGACCGAAGGTCAATTGATGGGTGGAGCACTACATTGCGGAAAAAGCGACACTGTACGCTTTGTTTTTGGTCATTTGAACTACCACAATCAAATACCTATCAAAGACAATAGCAGAGGTGACGCCTACGGATGTGTATATTATACGCAGCCGGAGTGTGCCGAGGGCCTACTATGCCCTCACGCACACTTTTGGGTGCATTGTATATACTCCTCTGAGGGTATCAAATCTGTTCGTTCTATAGGTAAGGCTGTGGTAGGCCCAAATGACGGAACGGGCAGCAGGAGATACCCTCGTTTTTTCTGCTTTGTTGAAACCTGAAGTATTGAACCCTCTGACGCTTGGGTATCAGTCAGACCATTTGCTGCTGACCAATGCCCGATATTCGCGACAGAGTTGACATCCTTGAAGACCAGATTCCACGAGACTTTCTGGAGATTCTTCTCATAGACCGTACTACAGGTAAAAACATCCTGTGGGCAACGGATATTGGAGGGCATAATGAACTCGACTCCATTCAGATTGAGGACATCGTGGGCGAAAATGGCCTTGTGTTACGCCCTCGTGTCAGAAAGAGTGATGAGGAAAAGCGGCTGAGAACTAAGAAACGAGCAGAGGTGTTCACTCCGTCATGGGTCTGCAATGAACAACTCAATGCCGCAGACAGCCTTTGGTTCTTTGGTAGTGCCGCTCCATCTTCAGGAAGTCCATTCAATAGCCCTATGATGGGGAAAAGATGGAAAATAACCAATGATGACATTCTAAGAAAGACATTCGAGGAAACTGGCAAAAGCTGGGAGCAGTATGTGCTTGAAGACCGAATAGAGATGTGTTGCGGTGAGGGACCTTATCTTACCAGTAGGTATGATGTGGTTACAGAACGTGTGATTCCACTTAAGCAAAGAATCGGTATTCTTGATCGCAAACTGAGGGTTGTCAACACTTTCGTTGGAATTGATAGTAACGCCACCAAAAAGGAATGGGCAGATTGGATCATCAAGGCATATAAACACACTTACGGGTTTGAATGGCAAGGCGATAATCTCGTACTAACAAGAGAAGCTTTACTATATACTTTAATTGACAACCTAAAAGCGTATAATCTTAGCAAACTGATTAAGAACAATAAAGGTTCTATAAGAACTTTACTCAATAAGATAGAAGAAATTGATTTTGACGGGTTGTATTTGGAGGATTATGAATATATAAAATCTGTCTGTCATATCATTTCTTGGAATTTTTGGCAAATGGACGGTCTAACGGCTTGCCCTCCATATATAAAGCCCTCAATAAAGCAGAATGCCCTTGTGGCAGCTATCAATAAGCCACAATTACGAGATCTCTTTGGAAATGTTATACCATTAGAGATACCATCAGAGTATTGCAAGCTGATGGATTGGGATGAGAATAAAGTAACAACCTACGTCGAAGTGTATGCTTCGGCCATAAAAGACAGGAGCCATGAATGCTAAAATCAGAATGATAGACCCTGGCATGAAAATCGGGCAAACAATTGTGTATGCCTGGAGTTGCCCGTATGATGACCATAAGGGATACTTGAAAATTGGTAAGACAGAGAGGAATCTTCCTAAACGTGGTGATGATAGCAACGACAACTCTGAATGTCTTATTAATGCTGCTAAAAAGAGAATATTAGAGGATACAAAAACAGGAGGATTCAAGCATACAGTGGTATTTGCTACTTTGTTCAAGTATGAAATAATTAGTGATGATGGTTCTGTTCCTGATATTGACGACCTGGTTCGTGCTGTGCTTAAAAAGTCTGGGTTTCGTGAGGCAAATTTTGATATTGAAGCCGGAGACGAATGGGTAGAGTGTGATGTGAATGCAGTAAAAGCTGCTGTAAGGGCTGTCAACGAAGGGAGGACAGCGCTCAATCCAAAAGAAATTCAGGAACTCAGAAACATTCCTCCAATTCGATTCTATCCGCACCAGAAAGAATGCTTGGAGTGGACAAAGAAAATGTTCAAAAAGCACGATGACCTGCTTTGGGAAATAAAGCCTCGTGGCGGCAAGACGGTGACAGCAATCAAAATCACCCAACTAATGGGGTTTAAGAAGACGCTCGTCTATACGTCAAGACCAGATGTAAATCAAGAATGGAAAGATGCCTTCGACAAAATTTTTGCATCAGAAGGAGGTGACTCAAAATGGCAATATGGTTCGCGGGCAGGTATCGGAGTGAGCGATTTCGATGAGCTAATGAAGTGGGCGGATAATGGTAACGTGATTTGGTTCGCATCTACTCAGTTCCTTCGTCGCACTGATGAAACGACAACGGCAGAAGTAAGAAGACAAATATTGGACACGGCCTGGGATTTCGTTATTATCGATGAGGCGCACGAAGCAACTCTGACAGAGCTTGGGCAGGAGGTGGAAAACAAAGCAAAGAAGGAATATACGAAAATTCTGAAACTTTCCGGCACGCCCTTCAATCTTTTGGATCGTTATTCCAAAGATGAAGTTTTTACCTTCGACTATAACGAAGAGATGAAACGCAAGACGGAGTGGAACGAGAAGAAGGAGGGCTATGCTAACCCCTATGCTAGAATGCCGCAAATACACCTGCGAACTGTAGAGTTGGCTTCCATCATCAAACGTTTCAAGACTGATGACAATGCCTTCTCCTTCAAGGAGTTCTTTAGGACGAAACCAGAGACTTTGGAGTTTGTCTATGAGGAGGAAGTCGGAAAATTCCTTGACCTGTTGAGAAACGAGGATAAAGAGAGCTTTTATCCCTACTGCTCCTCTCACAACTGTGGAGCATTCCGACATACGCTGTGGGTGCTTCCTGGTGTGAATGCAGGAAAGGCCCTTTCAAAGTTACTACAGAACCATGAGTTCTTCAAGAACTACGAAATCATCAATGTTTGTGGTGATGGCGATGAAGAAAAACCCTCAACTCAGGCAACTAAGGAAGTGCGTAACGGAATTATGAATTATTGGAAGAGGGATAAATTTGGAACTATTACACTCTCTTGTGGCAAACTCACAACAGGGGTGACGATTCCTGAATGGACTGGTGTGCTGATGCTAAAAGGCGGTAATACTACAGATGCAAAGCTTTACCTGCAAACAGCATTCCGCGTTCAAGGTCCATACGATTCTCCAGAGGGCATCCGCAAGACAAGTTGCTATGTGTTCGATTTTGCACCTGACAGGGCATTGACCATTCTTTGTTCCATTTGTCAGGCCAATAAAAATGGTGACAAGGTAGCCAGCAAACAGGAAGCTAAGAAGTTGCTGAAGTTCTTCCCCGTTCTGTCTTACAACGGCAACACTCTCATTGAACACAATGTTGACACGCTATTCCGTTGGTACAATCAGGCTGCTGCAGAGCGAGTAAAGGCCAATGGTTGTGATGACAATCGTCTATATAACTGGGACAAGATTAACGAAGCCGCAAACTCTGATGCTATTCTTGATGAAATCAACAGAAACTGGGGTGGAAAAAAGTCGGGTGCTAATACAAAGCATACCGTAAATGCCCAAGGTGCAGATGGAAACGAAACTAAGAGTGCAATCAGATGGACATGTCCCAACTGCGGAAAGAAAGATATCGTGGAACCAACATGTCCACATTGTGGCACTTCGCGTCCTAAATCACGGTGGCTTTGCAGTTGTGGCCATGCGAACTATGATTCAAAATTTTGTGGTGAGTGTGGTAAGCCAAAGCCGGAATTACCGAAGGATGAGTCTAAGGAAAGGGCCAATAAGTTAATCAAAACCTTACGGAATATCTCTATAAGGATTCCTCTTTTAGCGTTCGGTGTTGATGTGAAAAGTGACGAAGAGTTCCGCTTAGATAATTTCGCTTCACTTATTGATGATAAGTCGTGGGAAGAATTCATGCCTGTAGGTTTCCCTAAGGAAACAAACGGTGACATATTGGGCTTTGACTACTTTAAGCAATTTATTGATGAGGATATCTTTGTTATAATATGTACTGAGACTCGCAAAGAACTAAAAGAAGCTGATGATCTGTTGCCTGAAGAACGAGTTAAGGCACTAATCAATATTATAGGAACGTTCAAGAATCCGGCAAAAGAAACAATTATAACTCCTTGGCCTGTTGTGAACCTCCACATGGGTGAAACCATCGGTGGCGAAGTATTTTATGATATTGAGGGACAGGATTTCCACAGGGCATTACCCAACCCAATGCTGATTGACCATGTGGGAAAGGGTGTTCTTGCCGATATCCATACGGATGTTTTGTGGGACAGAGAGGCAAGAGTGCTTGAGATTAATTCCAAGTCTGGTGTCTACCCTTTGTTCCTGGCTTACTCCATGTATAGGATACATTCTTCGCAAGATGGAGGCAAAACATTCGAAGTGGATGTGTGGAAACGCATTTTAGAGAAAAATATCTATGTACTCTGTCAAACAGAAATGGCAGTCAAGATTACGAATCGTGTCCTTAGAGGTTTCCACTTAGACTGGAAGACAAATTGCGTTTACAAGGAGAACCTTGTAGAATACTTTACTGAGAGGTACAATAATAAAGAAGATAATACTGATATAAACGTTATAAATACCCCACATTTCTGGGGCTTAAACGATGACAAAATGATTAAATTTACACTTGCTGCAAGCAATCCTCCATATCAGGGAAACTCACACGTACAGATATATCCATTATTCTATCACAATGCTATTGATGTAGCAGATACCGTATCGATGATATTTCCATCTAACTGGCAGGGAGCAAGTAAGAAATCTGCAAAAGGTCTTAGTCGCATGAACACTGTAGAAGTCAAAAGAGATCCACAGATTGTTTTCATAGATAATAGAAAAGATGTATTTGACGGAATCGCTGGCGCTTCTGATACAAATATCATTCTGTGGAAGAAAGATTATTGCAATGGTTTAGATGGATATCAAAAAGTATATATTGACGGAAAGAATGCCAATAATGTTAGATTTGCCATAGAATTAAACGATGTGGAAAGAATACCCGAGCTTACAGTGCTGTATTCATGTGTTATCGAAAAGGAAGGGGATGAACTTATTCCTTTTGTAGTTTCTAAGAAAGATGCTTTCAGAGTAAACTCTGATATTTTTAAGAAAGATTTTGCGACAAGTTTTTCAGAACAAAAGGCTTCAGATAACGACATTAAAGTTTGGGGAATTGAAGGAAAACGTATTGAAAAGTATCATATAAATGATTTTGAATTGAAACAAATTAAGAAGAAAGATGGCTCAGTAGATCACGAAGATTATATTTCTATATCAACTGGATTCAAATTTAGGAATCACTCCTTCTTCAATCGATATAAGATATTAATACCTTTGTTATGGGGTAACATGGACAATGGTGCTGGCATTGGCGGATCATATGCTGACATCGCTATTGCTGGACCAAAGGATATATGCAGCTACTCTTACAATGTCTGTGGTGGTTCTGATACAAAAGAAGATGCTGTTAAAATTGCCAAGTATATGCTCACAAAGTTCTTTAGAGCGTTGCTTGCATATAACAAAATGGGGAAACATGCCACATCAGAAACTTTCCTTGCAATTCCAACTCAAGATTTTCATGAGAATTGGTGGAATGAATCCATTGCGCAAATAGACGAACATTTGTTCGATAAGTATAACGTTCCTGATGACGTCCGGACCTTTGTGCGGAACAATATTCAGACAAAATCTGAGGAAAATATCATCAACTTATGAATACCCGCCCCTACCAAGAGCAGACGGCAGGGGCAGAGCATATTGTATAGTGTTACCAGATGGCAATTAGTTTGTTATCGGGTAATTCATATCTCACGGGATGAGCAAATGAGATGATACTGCCATCATATACGGCTGTGGTATCGATGCCACGATGCTGAAACTCATCGATAAGGGCCTGGTCGTGATAGGCTCGCATAGAGGACCAGCCTCGGCTTTGTACCTGGGCATTGAAAACGGTTAATAACTCGGGAATCTGCATGCCTGCAAAACGCAGAGCATAACGAATGTAATAAATGTCTTGTTTCATAAAAGGATAAATTTTGAAGTGAATAATTCTCCCGCATCGTACTAACCACCGTGGTATCCTTTACTCGGTTGGCGAGTCCATCCAAAGATGACTGCTCTTGATGCTTCGAGTGCAAAAGTACAACAAATAATGCAAACAAGCAAACATTTAGTCTTGTTTCTCTCTGATGTCATACAAAGAATACATGAACCTAATAAATCAATCTCACAAATAATAAAACAAATTAAGAAAGGAGATGGTGCAATGGCATTGCACCGAAACGGAAGAAGGAATGGAAGAGGCATTGCAACGCGACGGAAGAAGGGATGGAAGAGGAATTGCAACGAAACGGAAAAAGGCGCGGAAGAAACTAAGTTGATAAGTGATGGCATATTTCTTCTGCCATAGTATTGAGCGCAACACATTCCTCACGACTGATGTGACGTTTGGAAGCATCATACCGCCAAGGACTAAGAATAAGAACACGTCCTGAGGCACAGGCATCAAAAAGATGATCTGATGGTTTGTAATAGTCCCGGAAGCCATTGTCCGCAAGAAGAATGTACGGGCGATGTTCACGCAATAAGACCTGCATTACCTGTTTTTCCTGCTTAGAGATGAAGGGCGACACCATCACCACGCCCTTACGTGCTTTCAATACACATGAATTCATATAATTACGTAGCGGAAGGTCATCCCCGTGTTCTGCTGCTTTTACCATCGTTTGGCGCACATGTACAGGCTCAAAATGTTCGTCTGTTAGTATTGTTGTATTACCAACCCCATCATAACTACGTTCTCCAATTACTATTCCTCTCTGCACGCGGAAGAAACCTGGCTTAAGACGCTTTGTTGCCAAGCGCTGGGGATTCATGTCAATATAGCGAATGGTATTGGGAAGCTGTGTGTTATGTCCCATTGGGCGAATAAAAGGCATCTCTGTAAATACTGGCGGTAGTTGGTAGTAGGCTTCATCGCCCATCTGCTTTCGCAAAGAGTCAGAAAAGGCTTTGAACTGTTCTGTTGTTTCCTGAAGGCTTTGGCTATCCATGCATTCTTCTTGGAGGTTTTTCTGAATGGCATTCAGAGCAATGGAAGAAGGAAATGGAGCAATAGAAAAAGTAGTAGCTACCGAATGGGCACGCCCCAGTTTTTTGGTGGCTTGCCAGAAGCCTCGTACTAAAGCTGAAATGCCTGTGGGCATAGTATGCCTTACATATAGCACAGCATGTAAATGATCAGGCATTAGGCAAAAATGTAGTATCTGCACCTCAGGGTGGTGATGCGGAATGCTCAATAGGCAATCTATCAATGCATTCCCCAAAGATGTACGTACAACTATGGCGGTAGTGGGATCATTATTTGTGATAACGAGTGTACCCAACAAATGTTGCCGGTCGGTAATTGTCAAAGTGATATGATATAGACCTATTCCTTTCCATGTTGTGCCTGGCTCTTGCCATTTCCATTTCTCTTGTTCAGCCATTGTTTTATCGTAACCATTGATTTGCTTTGCAAAGGTATGTAAAAATAAGGAAAAAGCGAAATTTTCTATATTTGATAATAGAAAAGATGCCAGTTTTGTACAAATACTTTTATCATAATACGAATATGCTAATTTACTTACTATCAGCATAGAAATGACATACTTTTCTAAAATGGGCGACAATTCTGTAGTAAAAATTTGTAATATACTTAAAAGATATTAATCTTTTATGGGGTTACCCGACATTTGGGCCAATTTTATATTATCTTTGCAGTCGCAAAAAGTAAAATCAAACTAGCACATCAATAGAAAATGGAATTCAAGATGAATGTAAACGTCGTCATGAGTAAGGATCTGACCATTGAGGCCGAGAGCCTAAGAGACGCAATGAGTAAAGCACAGGAGATGATGGAGAAGCCCAACAAATGCAAGGAGCAAACCATTACAAAGATTCTCTTCGGCGAGCGTCCTCCCTACAATATGAGCAACATCGGCTAAAAAGACGTGGCTCTTTAGTATTTGAAATAGTAATTATAATCACAACAAGAAAGGCGGCATCCAACTCGTGGATGCCGCCTTTCTATTATCGTCAATAGTCTTAATAAAGATAGACCTTGAAGTTTTTCACACTGCCAGGAGCGCCCTGCTCGGCACGAGGCAGATACTCAAGGGCCTTGATGCTCTGCTCAGAGCCCAGGTCGATGACGAGGAGATGAGGAGCCGAGGCACCACGCTCCGTCTGCCAATAGGTAGATTCCTGCAGGTCGAAGACCTTGTCGCCCAGGTGGTTGCCGTTCTCATCCTCAGAGTTAGCGTACTTCGTCTTCCAAGGCTCACGAGAGAGTCGCTTGCCGTCGGTGCCCTGCAGATAGAGTTCGGCAATGGCTACGCGATCGCCGTCCTTCTGAGTAGAGAGACACTCGATGGCGAGATAACGACCCTTGGCGGTCTTGCCAAACTGGATAGTCTGCCAGCCGTTGCCTGGCTTGAATTGAGAATTGACAATTGGGAATTGAGAATTCAGGTCGGGCTTGTCGCCAATGTTGTTGTGCTTATTACTCTTCTCCAGCTGCAGTTTGTTGAGCTCAGGCTCGGCCTGTCCCCATACAACAGCCTCACGAGGACCAACCACATCAAGCACGATGATCTCGTTCTTTCCCTTCTTCAACCAGCAGCCAGGCACATAGAGCGTCTGTTGTGGACCGATGCTCCAGATGCGGCCCATGGCGTGACCGTTCACATAGACCTGTCCCTTGCCCCAGGTCTCGAAGTTCAGGAACGTGTCGCCCACTTTCTTCAGCGTAAAGTAGCCGCGATGGTAGCCAGGCTTCATGATGTCAGCAAGCTTCTTGGAGCCTTCATAACCCTGTGTTAAGGCAAGTCCTGGAACACTTCCTTTCACTTCGCCAGAAGCCACACGGTCATTAACGCCCTTAACCATATCAAGTGCCTTAACGGCTGTTTCGTAGTCATCGGGGATGGCCACGTTAGTCCAGTTCTTCGGCGTCAACACCATCTCTACGTCATCGGTCTCTGTGGTCAGTGTAACATTGCCGACGATACCCTTGAAGTCCTTGATGGCACGACCGAAGTTGATGCGTCCCATGCCTTCGACGATGATAATCAGTTCGGCTCCTTTCTTCACGGCAGGAATCGTGAGCGATTTCTCATTCTTTACACGGTCAATCTTGCCAATATACTTTTGGTCGATAAACACCTGTGCAAAGTCGTGGAACTCTCCTGTGAGCACGCTCTGCGAAGTGATTTCTGGCAAGCGGGTGGAGTACATCATGGTGCCCCAGCCCATGTCCATCTCCTCGAAGGTCTTCGGTGCTCCATTGACGGGCTTGGTCATGGCGGCCATGAAGGGCGCAAACTCCTTCAGCTCAAACTTGGGCACGGTGATGATGGGCATTGGTGCCTTGGGCACATTGGGGAGTTTCTTGTCTGAGTACTTCTGCATCATCGTGCGCAGTTCCCAGAACTTTGGGGTGGCCTGGCCATACTCGTTGATGGGGGCATCGTAGTCGTAAGAGGTGACATCGGGCGCAAAGCCGGGAGAGTTGGCACCAGCCCAGTGGCCGAACGAGGTGCCTCCGTGAGTCATATAGAGCGAGAAAGAGATGCCTTTACTAAGCATTTCGTCCATGCCATCCACCATATCCTTGGCAGGACGCGTCTCGTGGCGTGCGCCCCACTTGTCGAACCAGCCGCTCCAGAACTCAGAACACATCTTAGGGGCATCGGGACGCAGTTGGCCGAGACGGCGGAACTGGTCGTCGATGTTGGCACCCGTGCCGAAGTTCATCGTCCAAGTGAGGTCGTCGAGGCCGTTCTTCTCAAAGTTCGAAGACCAATCGCACTGAAACAGCGACAGCTCCTTGCCGTAGATACTGCGCAGGCAGTCGCGAATCTCGCTGACGTAAGGCTTATCCTCGCCGTAACTTCCATACTCGTTCTCCACCTGAATCATAATGATAGGACCACCATTCTGGATGGTCAGCGGCTTGAGTTGCTCGCCCACCTTCTCCTCGAAAATCTTCACGCGCTCCATGAAATAAGGATCGCGCTCGCGCAGTTTGATGTCCTTCTTCTTCAGCAGCCACCAAGGCAGGCCACCCATCTCCCACTCTGCACACACATAGGGACCGGGGCGCACGATGACGTAGAGGCCGTTCTTCTGAGCCAGACGGCAGAACTCAGCCACATCGTTATTGCCGGTGAAGTCGAACTGTCCCTCCTGTTGCTCGTGGATATTCCAGAAGATGTAGATACACACGGCATTCATGCCCAGCGCCTTACACATCTGGATGCGATGCTCCCAGTAGGGGCGCGGGATGCGGGGGTAATGAACCTCGGCAGCCTTTACAATGAAAGGCTCGCCGTTAAGCAGAAAGGTCTTGTTGCCCGTGGTAAATGTGCCAGGCTTCTGGGCAGCCTGCATAGAAGCGGGTGCTGCCAGCATGAGGGCCGCGAGGGCAAGTTGTTTGAATACTTTCATAGTCATGATTATTTTGATTTGTTGTAAATAGGTGTTCCAGATTTGGTAAGTCCCACAGCCGATACCTTGATACGCGTCTGCTTACCGTTGTTATAAAACGACGCCGTAAAGGTGCCGTCTGCATTGAGACGAGCATTGGGGTTCCAATAGAGCGTGCGACGATAGTCCTGGATACTGTCGGGAAGGGGTCGCTGGCTATAGTTGGGATGATAGAACTCATAAGGCGCATACATGCCATCCAGCACAAGACGGCGGTCGCGATAGGTGTAGGTTTTGCCACCACCGTCGAACATCATAAAGTCGAGGGTAACATCGGGCACACACGTCTGCTGCGGCACATCCTTGTCCTCATTGCGCAACTCGAAGTCGGTGAACACACGAATCTCGTTCTGACGAGCCAGGCGGAGGTCCTCGTTGATAGAGAAATCACTCTTAAACTGCTCCATGATAGTCTCGCAGGGGCCATAGTTGCGATAATAGACATAGGGCACCAGCATGCTGTCGTTCTGGCGCGCCATGACGTGCATCTTCTCGTTGCTGTTGTAATTGCCCAGCAGGGCCATGCTGACCTGGAAGGGAAACTCGCGCGGCATATAGGTGCCATAGGAGAGACCACGGTCGGTGACGAGGTTATAGAGTTCCTGAGCATCATAGACACAAGCCGGCTTGCTATAGTCGGTGCGGCGGCGACCCCTGCGGCGGTGGCCCTTGACACTGACGTTCTTCAGTTTCGTATCCATCTTTGAGATGCGCTCCACATCGGGCAGGTCGGCATCGTCGATGGTGGTCATCAGGTTCTCATCCTCGGGCTGATGGGTTTGATAGAAATTATATTTCTTGGCAAAGACGGGATAGAACAGATCGCGCTTCACGTAGAAATCGGGTATGGCCTCTTCGTTGAGCACGCCCTTGTTCCTCATATTGCGCAGTTTCCTGTCGCTGATATCAATATCGTAGGCACGCAGAAAGAGGATGCCGCTGCCATAGAAAGGAGGCAGGTTAAAGGAGAAATGACCGCCGCGGTCGGTCTCCAACTTGACGGTGCCCACATTCTTGTCTAACACCAGTTCGCCCTCGACGATGACCTCCTTCTTGAGGGAGCCATAGCCAGGAAGGATATAACTGTTATTGGCACCCCTGATATTGAGCACGCCCTCTTCTTTATAAAGGTTGGCAATAGCGCCTCCACCACCACCCTCGGAAGATTCTGAGCTGGACTCACCGCTATCGTCATTCTTGGCCTCTCGGGTACGCATCGCCAACTCATCCAGCAGATACTGAGGGGCATCTATCTGAAGTTGTGCCGAAGGACTATAGCCAAAGACGCCTACCGACCAATAGCGCACCTCGTCGCGCTCGTATGGATTGAGGTCGGGAGTGGGAAAGACATAACCCTCGATGGTCATCTGCTGTTCGGGGGCGTAGCGAAGAGGCTGACCGCTGGTCAACTCTTGATAGTCATAGCGACGCCAGCCCTGCACCATAAGGAGCAGGTCTAAGTGCTGACGATGCTCACGGTCGTCGGCCTCGAAATAATAGTCGGGATAGGCCACGAAGCCCTTCAACTCACTACTCAGCAGCAGATCGGTCATCATGTTGCCGGTATCGTAGGTAAGCTCGTCAGTTGCACCATCGCGCACGGCAATAGAGATATGGTTGGCATCCACAGGTGCCTGGAAACTGAGATCAATCTGCTGGAAGGGATCGTAGGTCTTCTCGCCCTCATCAACCACGATGGCCTGGTTGTCATAGTCGTGATGATTGACGAAGAAAAGACGGTCGCTGAGGGGCTTGCCTTCCTCGTCGATAACGATGAGGTTGCACACACCCGTGGTCAACTGCGACTTGTCGATGGTCAGCGCAGTGCTACCCGTGATGGTCTCAAAATACTTCAGCACGCCACGACAGAGCACGGCCACGCCATATTGTCTGCCATCGGGCAGACCACTCAAGCGGATGTCGGCCTTCAGTTGATCGCCCACAGCATCAAGACGAAGGGCACAGCCTGCGTCCTCGGTCTTGGGCAGGTTGAAGGTGTATCGCTTGCCATGCCACATAAAGCCCGCCCTGAGTCGTCCGTCGGCAGGCACATTGACCGTGAAGAGACCTCGGCCCTGGTGGGTGGTCTCAATGCGGAGACTGTCCGTGCTATCGGGAATCCTCACCCAGCCCTGAACATTCTGCACCTCGCCATCCTCATCGGTGGCCTCGAAAGCCACGGTGCAAGGCTGACCGGCAATGAGATGACCGCCCTCGGGATAGAAATTAACGAGGAGCTTTTCCTTGAGTTCCTTCTCCTGACGGGTCTTGGGACGACTGACAATATACTTCGCGGCATAGTCGCCAGGCGTCTCGGGACGCTCATAGACAGGAACCACGCGCGAGTAGATGCCATCGAACTGGCGGAAGAAGTCCTTTGCCATCTGTTTATTATAGAACAACTCGGCATCTTTGCTGCCATAATGGTGCTCGCTGACGCTGAAGTTCAGCATCCAGCGGGTATAGGCACGCAACTCATAGAAGCCGGAATAGATGGAGTCCTCGAGGACGAAGTTGCCATCGCCATAACCCTTTTCCGAGGCTATGATATTCTGACGTTCGACCACCATGCCGTCAGGCGACACAAGTTCCACATAGAGGATGTGACTCATGTCGGAATAGGTCAGGCTGTCTGCACGCACCACGTAGGCTTTATACCAAATGGTATCGCCTTTGAAATAACACTGGTTGTCAAGGTGTAGGTAGATTTTCTCCTGCACGGGGGCATTCAACAGCATGTTCTTGATGCTGTCGAAGGCATGTTGGGCGTTGGCACTAAGGGCAACGACGAACAGCAGGAGGATGGTTTTTAGTCTTTGGTTCATTCTTTTTATTGTGATACAAATGTTGTGATGCTGCGGGGGGCCAGGGTGGTCTCACCGCTGCATGGGGTTAATGGTTTCAAGGTTTCGCCGTCGGTGTCGCTGGTGCGGTAGGGCTGCCATTTGCGGGCCGAGACGGCGTCACGGCCTACGGTGAAGGAGAAGGGCTGGGAGTCCTGACTATAGTTGATGGCTACGACGACCCACGAGCCGTCCTGGTTCTTATAGGCAGAGACCATCACACCATAGGGATCTTCTTTCTGCTTGGTGTCAATATCATAACGCACAGCACCCGGACGTACAAAGCGGCTATAGTTGCCCAAGGCCCAGAGCAGGCGACTGTCGCGGGCCTCGTGACGACGATCGAAGACGCGGATGAGTCCATCCTTATAGTTGCCTCCGCAGGCGCGCCACCACGACCAACTCTCGGCATTGGCATAGCAGAGGTCATGATGGATGACGCGTGCCACATAGAGGGCGGTCTTCATCGTGAAGTCATAGCCACCACCACCGCCAATCTCTTCGTCATTACTCATGATGCAGATCTCCGACTGCCAGAACTTCACACCATATTTCTTCAGCGTCCTGCGCAGGTCCTGGCGGATGCGCTTCATATAACTGACGGGGGTGTTGGTCCAATAGCTGTGGGCCAGCATGAGATGGGGCACCAGCGGGGTGTCGCCCAGATAGGTGCGGGTACTGTCCTTCGACCAGAACGACGCAATGGCATTGCCACGCTCCCACGAGGTCTTATAGATACCCAAGAGACAACGCAGGTCGCTGGACTCGTTGACCATAATCTGTGTCTTGAGGCCTTTCTTGGTAAAGGCATCGCTGGTCTTGCGGGCCACCTCGGAAATCTCCCAGTTGGTTGCAGGCGAACCTTCCTGCTTGGGGCCCTGCCAGTTCCAATGACCATCGGGCTCGTTGACGGGCGAGATATAATCGACATGAATACCGTGCTCACGTTCCAAACCACTCACGGCCTCGGCCATAAACTGGGCAAAGGCGTCGTAGCACTCGTAACGCAGGTTCAGCGTACCACCGCGACCGGTATTGGTGGCCAGTTCATTCTCCGTGAAATAAACGGGGGGCGAGTTGAGGAAGGCCAGCACATAGGGCACGCCACGCTGCTTGGCCATCTTCAGGAACTTCACCTGTCCGGCCTGACGGGTCCAGTCGTAGGTACCATCGTAACGCAGGAAACACTCCGTGCGGGTGTCTCTATTAATATAAGAGGAATCGCCCTGCTCGGCACTGCCTGCGCCCAGGTTGAAGCGCCACAGCGAAAGGCCGATGCCTCGGGGCTGTCCATTGGCATCGTTCTCCATAGAGAAAAGCCAGTCGGCAATCTGCTGCTGGGCTTTTTCCTCGGGCCAGATACCAATGTTCTGCATGGACCATGCGTCGGAAGCTCCGAAATGCTCGATGGTCTGTTGCGGGCTTTTCGGATTAATCGTGTAAGTCTGTGCCTGTGCGGCAATGGCGATCGTAAGTAGCGCCAGGGTCAGTGTTTGTTTCATAAGTAAGTTTGAATGTTGGATTGTTGGATGCAAAGATAAGAAAAAAAAATGAAAAAAGCTATCACATGCATAGAATATGAACTGTATTATCATCTTTTTTCAGAAAAAGATGATAATACAGTATGTCTTTGTTCTATTTAACAGAATGTTAAGTTGCAGATAGAGCCTTTATTTCGTTAAGTCTTCAAGCACTTCTATTTCTATGATACGTAACTCATTCTTGGTGTCACCACCATTCTTGGCTTTAAAGAGATCCAATTCTTGCGTCCCTTCGGTAGCAAGTGGCAGGTCAAGCGCACCAGCGGCAGGTTGTGCCACCTCTGTGATACCACCAAAAGCATCCTCATCCTTGCCAGCACCCTTCAAACGAATGGTGATTTCATCGGTATTGACACGCTTGGTGGGCGTCAGATGGACGTAACCAAGGCTACGTTCTGTATTACCACTCCAAATGAGTGTCTTTCCAGCATAGACTTCAAGGGGATAACTGCGCAGACGCCAACCCGTAATCTTTAGGCAGATATCGTCAATAACGGTCTTTCGTTCGAGCCTATAGGTAATCCATGCGGTAGAAAGACGCCCGTCATTCTTCCACTCCGACAGTTCGTTGTCATCAAAACTGCGATAGGCATGTTCTGAATCGTAGCCTGCCTTTGCTGAAATGATGTTCACACCACGAGTCTGCTCTGTGTAGGACGGGGGGAGCGGTGTTTCTCCTTTATCCAAGTGACCCTTGAGCGTCAGTTGCGGTAGCAAATTATTCACTTTTCCTTTTTCACTATTCACCTCAACATACGCTGGTTTTACTCCTTCAGCATAGGCAGAAAGATGAATGTCGCCAGCATTTGTAGTTGTGCGTACCAATACGCGATTCACGCCACACTCCACGGGGAGTGACATTGCATCAGTCTCTATACCACCTATCCATTTGGCTTCGCCCCAGAGTTGAAAGTGAATCATATGGTCATCAAGCGGACAACGACGTCCCTGCTTATCAAGTACTTCCACTTGGAAGAGCACCATATCAGCGCCATCGGCCTTAGTCCCTTCCGGGTTCTCAATGGCGGTAAGTTTCAACTGATAGGGTTCGCCCACTGTCTCCAACTTATAACTACTGCCATCTGAAGCCACCGCCTCCAACGTACCAGGTTCAAAAGACACATCGTCGAAAGCAAAGAGATAACGGTAGCTCTGCTTACCCTTACCCAATGAACGTCCATTTAGGAATAATTCCACCTCATCGCCAGTCGATACAACGTAAACGGGTTTCTTCGTGCCTTTATCATAATTCCAATGGCCAATGATATAGGTTTGGGGTTGCTCGTCATCCACCCAGCCTGACCACATCACCTGATGCGCAAAAAAAGCATCCTTGGGAATACGCATGGCATCAACGACACCACTAGTACGATAGTGTTTTTCGCCACGATGGTGCGTATTGGTATCAGAGAATACTATCTTCACGCCACCCGATGAGACACGGGTGCCTGTGCCTGGACGCTCACGCCAATAGTCATACCAGCGACGCACCATCTCGACAGCCAACAGGTCCATGTTGTGGTTATAGTCAGGGGCAGGCTGATTACGATACAGCGGACCATCGCCCTCCTTGTGGTAAGGGTAGCTATACTCGTCCCAATATTTGCGTAGGCCCTCATCGCGACAATATTCCATCGCCCACATCGGGTGCTTTTTGCTCTTGTTGATATACAGCATCTCGCCACCATACTCCGCCTCGTTAATATCCAACATCTCTCGACTACCGATAGCGCGCCCGCCATTGGGGTCATATTCGTCGCGGATGGCCTTCATCTCAAGCATGTGCTCACGCGAGATGCTCTCGTTGCCGCACTCGTAGAAGAGTATCGATGGATTGTTGCGGTTGTAGATGATGGCATCGCGCATCAGTTCGGTACGTTGATTCCAGCGAGGTCCTTCCACATCCTTTTCGGCGTCACCGGCAGGCATCGCCTGAATAAGTCCCACACGGTCGCACGACTCAATGTCCTGCTTCCAAGGCGTGATGTGCATCCAGCGTACCAGATTGGCACCCGACTCCACCATCAGAGCATTCGAATAGTCGCTCAGCCAAGCAGGGACACTCAGCCCTACACCTGGCCACTCGTTGCTTGTGCGCTGGGCATAGCCATGCACCATCAGTACGCGGTCGTTGAGCCAAATTCTACCCTCTTTGAACGCTGTCTTGCGGAAGCCAGTTCGTGTTACGAGTAAATCGTAACACACGGAACCTTCCACAAGGGACGTTTCAACGGTGTAGAGGTAGCCGTAGCCCCACGACCAGAAGTGGAGACCCTCGACCTCCTGCGCTGCCTTGACCACGATGGTCTCACCGGGTTGCAACACCTCGTTGGCGCCGTAGAAGCTGGCGACCTCCTTGCCGTCGGCATCTTTCACCACTACGTGCAACGTGAAGTTGTGAGTCTTGTTGTCTTCATTCCTCACCTCCGATTCAGCATGAATGGTGGCATGACGTTTAGCGATGTCGAAGTCTGTGGCATAGATGTAAGTGCCTGTTGTGCCGAGGTCTGAATAGAGTGGCAGCGTCTGATAGAGCTTACCTGTTATATGCAGCCACACGTTTTTCGGAATACCGCCATAGTTGGCGTTGAAGTTCTTGTCGTTCCATTGATAACGGCTGTTGTGTTTGCGCGAACGGTATGTCCAGCTGTTGTCGCAGCGCACGGCCACCACATTTTCACCCTCCTTGATATAAGGAGTCAAATCAAATCCACAAGCCATCACCCCATTCTCGCTATAGCCCAAATGCTGACCATTTAGATAGAAATCAGCCCCTTGACGCACACCTTCGAATTCGATGAAGAATTTTTTATCTCTAAACTCTAAACACTCGACTCTAAACACTTTCCTATACCAACAGATGGTGTCCGTCAAATCCACGATATCCTTGCGGAACGCCTCATCGCCATTAAAGGCATACGGTAACGTCACTTCCTGCCACTTGGTATCATCGAATTCAGGCTTCGAGGCCTCAGGATAATCGCCTATACAAAGTCGCCAGTCGACATTGAAATTGATTCGCTCTCTGGCATTTGCGGTCAATGCCAGCAAAAGGGCAATCATCAACAATAATCTTTTCATTTTGTTATATTTTATAGGTTGCTTTGAATTTATTAGAAACAGCACTGACTGTCACCTGACCAGCCTCACGCTTGCTGCGTAAGATGATTTGCATCTTGCCGCTGCGCATTTGTTTCTTAGCGATGCCAGCAAAGAGGTCGTCGGTATAATGGTCTCCATTGTCAAGGGCAAGTAGAGTGGCAGGACCGCTGACATTGACTGATAGTTTGCAATCGTAGTCAGGAACAATACGGCCTTTATTATCTACAGCAAAAACATTCAGATAATGTAAGTCCATACCATCGGATTTCCATTCCGACACCTCTTCTTCTATTTTCAACTTCACGCCGAGGCTTTTGCCATTGAGAAAGAGTTCAACCTCCGAGGCATTGGTAAAGACATAGACACGTTGCCTGCTGCCATCTTCAGTCCACGGCTGCTCGAACTGAAAATCATGGGGAAGATCAACATGCCTCCATTCTTTCTGTTCCTTACCAGAGGAATATTCCCAGTCGAAGTTCCACAACACCTTCTTCAGTGTAACAAACTCCGCCAGCGGGCGGTTGCCATCAGCCTTCGCTTCCTTCTGGTCCACATACTGTGCCTGTACCATTACAGCACAGCATATCAGGACAAACATAACGAATAATCTCTTCATTGTTCCTTTATTTGATGTATTTCAAGATGAACTGTTCTGCTACGGGCAGGAAGAGGTTGTGGCCTCGAGCATTCAGATGAGCCGTATCAGTACCCTTGCCTCCTTGGAAATACTGGCGACGAAACGCCTGACTGTCTGCATAGACATTACTGCGGCGAGCTGCATCGAACACGGGGATGCCATAAGTGCCGCATACCTCCAGCATAGCATCTATCACACGCTGACGGGGGCTGCCCGTGAAATTCTCGCACGTCCACGGCGTAAAGAAGAGTATTGTCGACTGGGGATATTTCTCCTTCAAACCGTTACAGAGAATGCCTAACCGTTCACGAAAAGTATCGATACCAATGCTATCGAGGCGTCCTTGGCTGGCATCGTTGTGACCGGCAATAACAATGACATAGTCAAGCGTATCGTTCATCTCCTTGTAGCGCTTGTACATACCCGTACCCCATTGTTTCAAGTCAAGGGCTATGCAGTTGCCGTTGCGCCCGTAGTTGAAATACTGCATACCATGTTTTTGAGCAAACTTATAGTGCCAGGTGTTTTCTACAGGTTCACGATGGTTGCGCACATAGCTATCGCCTATCACACCGATGCGCTTGCCTTTTAAACTGAGATTATCGGCCAATGATATATTGAATTGTGTTGGAATCATATAGAACTGAAGATCAGGATTAAAATCTATCATCCACTGATCCATGATGATATGGTTGTCAAGAGCTTTGACCTTTAGGGTATGCTGGCCTTTGGATACATTTATTGGTGCTTTCTTGAGTGCCTGACAGCGCAACACATTCTGTTTCCATGGCTCGGAGCGGTAGGGTTCCTTCAGAGAGATAACGATGGGCTGTTGGTCATCGAGTTGAACTTGATAACGTAAATCACCTTTATCGTTGGGTTGTGTGGGAATCATGGCGGTATAGAGCACGGCATCTCCCTCGTAGATGCTCTCGAACTCATAGACAAGCTCTTTGTCCTTGGAAATGCTGACAGCGTTCATCGAGTGGCCGAGCATCTGGATGGTTGTGCCTTTGCCCTGCTGATAGTCGCAGGCATTCTTAGAGATGAAGCGGTCCATGGAGGGATGCTGTGGCAACATGGTACGCACCTCGCCGAATACGGGCAGGTTGCGGGGAGCTGATGACATCAGTCCGCGCCACTTACCACCGTTCAGCGTATTGTAGTGCTCCGTCAGTCGTTGAATCTCTTTGTAAGCTCGTCGGCCCTCCTCCTCATGAGCGAGCATTTTTCGTGACATGGCGGCAGCTGCGTGGACGGGATAGAGCACATGGGCGAAATAGGCATCCTGTCGACCCTCCATCACTAATGGACGGTAGGTTTCAACGGTTGCTTCGATACGGGCGAATGCTTCCATACGCTCGTAAGCCTCAATCATCGTGAATTCCGTAGTCGTGGGTATTGACTTTCCGCCAGGATAGCGTTTCTTGTCAAGTTCCACCTGTGTCCAACCCATAAACTCCGGACGGCGAATGGCGTTCTGACGATACCACTCACGCATGGCAGGAGCGATGGCCTTACCTACCAACGCCCCAAACTGCGTACAGAGCCAGTTTTCAAGATGCTGGCTGATGGTCTGAGGCTGAATGGCATTGATGTCCCATGCCATATCCAGGAACAACTCCAAATCATACGCCGCTATCTTCGGATCGTGTACGTTTGCTATCCACAGTCGTCGACAGTTGTGGTCGTAGGCTTCCTTCATCTCTGAGTAAATAAGCCCTGGTTGTGTGGTCGTCAGCCATAGGTAATCGTGTGGACGTCCCCAGTAGCTCAGATGATAATAAACGCCTCCCCCTCCCTTGCGTTTCTGTTGCTCCGCATCGGGCAGACGTGTCATGTAACCGTAGTTATCGTCACACCACATCAGCGTTACATCATCGGGCACCTTGAGTCCGCTTTCCATAATCTCCAGCACCTCCTTATAAGGAATGAACACTTGGGGAACCTGTTCCACTTTTTTATTGTAGAACTTGCGTAGGAGTTGGCGCTGATCATCAATAACCTGCTGCAGACCTTCCAACTTCTCTTGGGGAGTCTTCACACCCTCCATCGAACCATCGTGAATGCCACGCATACCGAGGGTGAACAGCTGTTCAGAGCCTTTCACCTCCTTTAACCGCTCCGTCCAATATTGCTGCACTCGCTCGCGGTTGGTGATGTAGTTATAGGCTCCGCGTTCTTTGACATCCCATTCGGCTACATTGTTTCTAAGCAATGGCTCACAATGCGAAGTACCTATGACGATACCAAACGAGTCAGCCATCTCTTTATTCCCTTTTACCGTAAAGAAACCTGGTGTACCCTCGTGCATGGCCGGCCATAGAGTGTTGGCCCTTAGACGAAGCATCAACTCAAACAGTCGCTTGTAGGTCTGTGGCCCCATGTTGTCCATCGACCACCTGCGAAACGACCAGTCCTCGTCGTTGATAAAGATGCCGCGATAGGTCACACTCGGCGTATGTTCGTAGGAGAAAGACTCAGGCAAGCTGAGACGATGAAGGCTGTAAGGACGCACATCGCCCCACCACACCCAAGGCGACACCCCCGCCATGCGACTGAGTTCCAATAGTCCGTAAGCGGTGCCTCGGGCGTTGTGGCCCTCAATCACTACTTGACCATCCGTCACAGAGATTCGGAACCCGTCATCCAAACCTTTTCCCTGGACGATACGGATAACGGCATTTTTTGACTCAACGGTTTTATGGCCTGTCACCAGTTCCATATCATTACAAAACATCCGCAGGGCTATCTGCACTACAGCGTCGACCTTGCCATCAACTTGATAGGTGACGGGGTTCGTACCATCGAACCAAGCCACTTCAGCCTTGACCGTAGGACAGCATAGCAGGCAAAATAGTATCAATAGTAGATCCTTCATTGGTAAGTCTTTTTATTGTACCAGTTTCTTTTTACCATCAATGATAAGCAATCCGCGCTTTGGAATTTGCACGCGGCGACCACTGAGGTCAAACATCGTACCAGACCCTTTCTCATTATGAATTAATTCTATTCCTGTGACAACCGACTTGACACGGATGATCCCATCGGTGAGCAGATTGGTGGTATCAAATTCATAGGCTGTGCCATCCTCGGCCTCGGTCTTCACAGTAACATCGCCTTTATGAGTGCCTTGTACGTTGAAAACGGTCAGCTCGTCGCCCTCCTTGAGTTTTCGAGTAGAGGGAATACGCACTAAAAGGGTGTCGCCAGAATGAGTAAGGTTGCCTTTTACAGTTAACCGAGAATTGGAGGATGCCGTCAGCATACAGAGGATAGTAGCCCCCTGCTTCATGGTGACATTCTGCACGGTGGCAGTGCCTGTGAGGGTGCCGCCCTTGGCAACGGTAATCAGACCGCTGCACAGCGTGTTGGAAGAAGTGTTCTGCAGTTCCAACGTTCCCTCATTGACGGTAATGGGCGATGTATGACCAGAAGTCTTCAGTGTCAATTTGCCGCTGCCCACCTTGACTATACTCTTCGCTTTCAGCAGACCCGAGAAAGAAGTATCCTCATTGCGATAGCCAATCTGATAGGTACTCTGACCACCACCCAGCACGCCGTCGGCAGCTGTGCCCGAAAGTGCTCCAATCTTCATTGTAGCTGTAGCCTCATTACCGCTGCCACTGGCATAATGGGCCATATAAGTGCCTGTGCCTATCACAACTTTTGCCTTACTCATATCTGTTACGTTGGACATCAGACGGAAGTTGCCGTCATCTCCCACAGCAGTAAGCTGACCTTCAAACTGACTGAAGTTGGCACCTACGTCGCAACGCACATATTTTGTCTGGATAGTAAGATTACCACTACCCTTGAAGGAGCCGTTGATCTTGCCGCGTGAAGAACCGATAAGCTTGTTTGTTGTGCCTTCCTGAACGGTGACCACGTGATTAAACGTTGGTACAGTCGAGGTGCTGTTCACATCAATCTGATGTACCTCGCCACCTGCCAGTAGCATGGGACTGCCTACCTTACCGAACGTGGTGTTCCATGCGCCTTGGGCTATCGTACCTTTCTTCACGATGACACCCGCAAAGTTGTTGGTGCCGCCATAGTTGAAGTTGATACGTCCAGAACCGTCCTTTACGAGATAACCAGAACCCTTCACCTGTCCTTTCAGCGTTAAGGCACTGTTGCTGGCTGTCACACGAATGGTGGCTGTATCTGTGAGGGTTACGACATGGTCGGTAGCCATATTATCTTTCGAGAGCACCAGTGTTCCACCAATGATTTGTAGGTTGCCTTCTGTAGCAGCAGAGGCACCGATGGCACTCTTTTGACCACCGTCGTAGAAGTTAGGCACGGTAAGTGTGCCGCCATTGATGATGGTCTTGCCCGTATAGTCGCTATACTTCATGTTAAGCGTTACGTCGGCATCTTTGTTAACAGTTACGTTGCCCTCGCCAGAGATGCCGCCCTCGCCAGAAAGCGTATATTTTCCGCTGTCGAAGAAAACTCCGTTGGTAACCATTGGCTCGTTGAGGATAATAGCCTTCTGACTGGCCTGAGCGTTGAATACGACAGCATCACCAGCCACGAAAGCCGTAGCACCGTTATAGTCGAAGTTCTGAGCTTTATAATCCCACACCTTACTCTCGTTACCAGTCCACACCACGTTGGTCTGTGGGGCACGAGTGGGGTTTATCTTCAGAATGAGCTTGTTGTCAACAATAAGCAGGTCGTAGTTGATTCCATCGAGTCCGCGAGTCTTCAACTTTGAAGGATCGCAGGTCAGCGTTCCCGTACATTCGGCAACAACATAATCGGCAGCATCCTTGTTGTCAAGGTTTACAGTGATATAGTTGGTATTCTTGAAGGTGAGGTTACCTTCTACAACGATCTTGTTGCCAGGTTTAATTTCTATATATACTTCACCAGGTAATGTAACGCTCTTCTTGAAGGTGATAGCAGACTCAGGCATTAGTCGACAGCCTTCATAGTTCAATGCGCCCTCGAAAGTGATGGTATCATTGAGTACGGCGTTGCCGCTCAGAGTACCACGAGCCCGCAGTTCCACAGGACCGCTGATGGTTCCGTTGACAGCAAGCGTACCCTCGCTGATGATATTCTTGCCCGTATGTCCCAGGTTGCAGTTGAAGGTCACCAAGCCTTGCATTGACTTTATCATCATACCATTGCCGATGGTGCCATTGCCTGTAAAGGAATAGTCGTGACCACGCGGATTCATCAGATAGAGCATACTTGGTGAATGGTTCACGGTGATGGGTTCATTATTATTGCCCTGAAGGTCGAACATCACGCTCTTGCCGCTTGCCATCTCATTGCGTACGTCAGAAGTATAGACAGGCGGCAATGGTGGCATCGGCATATCACCACCCAGGTAAAAGCCCGTGTTAGGGTGCTGGTAGTAGCCGCGAGTGGTACAGTCGAGACGATAATGAGGATCTTGCTGAAGGCAATAGATACTATAGGTGGTGGGCATATTCGTGGTGTAGCCCACCAGTCCAGTAGAGCTGTTGGCATTCTGTTTGGCCAGTATGATTTCCTCACGCCAGTCACCAGTGATATCACCCATAAAGGCAGGACGCGTACCGGTGCCTCCATGTGTGGCCCATGACGACTCCTGCGAGAACTCGCAGAGGCGTTCACCCAGTACACGGGTAATCATTACATTGGTACCCCATCCACTGCCACCGGGCGAGTTGAGCCATTCACGTTGCAAGCGTCCATCCCACCATACACCTTCAAACATGGAACCCGAACGGGTCTGTCCCGTCTTCTCGCCTTTGCAGTCATAGACGTAATCATCGGCATAGCTCAGTATCTCATAACCCTTGTGCGAAGCATCAATGTCGAGACAAGCACCACGTCCTACATCATAGACACTTGGCAGGTACCATTCCTTGATGCGTTCAGCCGTCTCGGCATCATAAAGCAATTGTCCCAGTAATGCACTCTGCTGGATGGCATAGACCTCCAAGCCAGGACGGTCTGGGTCGATGTCGCTGAGAATATAACGGTCACCGTGACCGATGCCAGGGCTCTGAAACCATCCTTTCAGAGGATTCACCGAATAGCCTCCTTGTATCATCTCGTCGCAGCCGTCACCGTTGACGTCGGCCACACGCAGCTGGTGGAACTCAGCGGGCCAAGGTCGTTTGTCGTTGCGGCTCCAGGTAGCCGAGTGATGCCAGTTGGTAGGTGTGCCGCCCGTCCAGTCGTAGTCCCAGGTGAATACGTAGTTATGATGGGTCTTGTCCTTGTCACGATCCAGACACTCCATCACCAATGAGGGATGGATGCCGTCAAGGTAGCAGATACAGAAATGACCGTCCATAGCTGAGTAGCCGTCACTCATATAACGGGGACGCGAGGTACGGTTATAGCTGTCCGAACCGTCTGTCACCTCGTTGTATTTCAGTTCGCTGCAGGCAATCTCGGCACCCGTGGCACCATCAATCACGGAGATATAGAACGGACGGTTGCGCACCTCTTGTGTGCGGTAATCTATGATGCCGTCACCATCCACGTCGGGCACATCGCTTCCCATTGCATACTTCCCCCACGTCTCGTTCTCCTTATCCCAGAAACGGGTGCCGTCGCTCGACTTAATCATCACCTCGCAGCGTCCGTCGCAGTTGATGTCATAGGCCACCACCATATCGTTCTGTCCACTGCAGATATTGACGTTAGGACCCATATCAACCGTCCAGAGTAGGGTACCATCGAGCTTGTAGGCCTGAATCTTATGCGAGGTGGTGGCAGTATTTTCCTCCTCATCGCTTTCCTCGCCACTGGCGGCACCCGCATAGAGACGGTCCACCACCACGGCATCATACTCACCATTACCGTTCAGGTCCATGGGCCACACGAACTTGGTGCGGTAGTCATTACGGTTGATGACGGTGTTGTCAAAGTTAAAATCAAACCATACGTTGGGGTATGACTGGGTCTTATATAAGAAAGGAGAGCTCATCGCTCCTTCTACGCCGCTGGGTGAAATGGCAGTCACCGCATACTCTGTATTGTTGGTCAGCGTGGTCTGCAGACAGGTCACCGTCAGGGGCTTTGAGTTCACTTTCGTATAGTCCGTAGCACCCTTGGCACGCTTATAGACGTTATAGGTGGTGCCTTCCGGCTCCTCAGCAAGCTTACGCCAGGAGATGAGCGAACCAGTACCTGCTGTAGATGTCACGCTACGGATGGTACTACCGGAACGGTTTACTGCAACCACACTGCGTCCTAGCTTCTGCTGCAAACGCTGTGCGGTCATTGTCAGAGGCAGGAGCATCATCACTGCCACGAGGAAGATTCTGAGGGTCTTCATTCTGAGATTATTTTTTAAGTAGTTTCGTAATCAGTTATCTGGGTGCAAAGTTCGCAACTTTCCAAGAAAATCCCTAAAAACGTCGTCGCAGATAATAAGAGAATCGTAGCAAAATGCCTATTTCACGAAGTCTTTCGGCAGTACGCCAAATTTCTCCTTGAAACATTTGGTGAAATAACTGGCATAGGAAAAGCCTACGAGATTGGCTATCTCATTCACGGTATGCGAGGTGGTGCGCAGAAAATGAGCAGCACGTTCCAAGCGCTGATTGCGGATGAAGTCGGTAGGTGTTTGTCCGGTGATGGCGCGCATCTTACGGTGCAGGTTGGCACGGCTCATACAGAGGTCAGAGGCCAGGGCATCAACGGAATAATCTGAGTCGATCATATGTGTTGAGACAGCAGCAACGGCTTTGTCGAGAAATTCCTGATCAGCAACAGAAAGGAGCTGCGGCGATAAGCCCTCTTTTTTTGGCTCTTTTGGTCTTATGAATCTAATAAAACAAATAAGACCTATAAGACCTGTAACCACTAAAAGTACCCATAACCATATTTTTTCATACCAAGCAACAGGACGCACAAGGGTTAAAGCTGTTATTGGAGCGCTCCAACGTCCGTAGGCATCGGTGGCCCGCACCTGTAGCTGGCTTTCACCACTTGGCAGATGGGCAAACTTTATCACGTGCTCACCCTCAGGCAGCTCTATCCACTCACTGTCATCGTTCAACCGGTAGGCAAACTGTACCTGTGAGACATGGTCAAAATCAAAGGTAGAAAGAGAGAGCTCCACTTGTTCTATACCCTTAGGCAGGGTGAGTATATGCTCGCCATAGGGCATTATGAATTTCTCACCGTCAAGGGTATAGGCGGTGACGACTGCGTGGACATTAGCCGTTGTCGTATCGGGGGTCAACTGCATGGTTCTCAAGTTCAGCATTTTTACGCCCGTCACACCTTTCATCAGCAGCAAAGCCGTATCACCCTGTAATTGGAGCTGTCGAAAATCAGTACTATCAAGGAGCACCTTCAACTTTTTGTCTTTCCATTGACAGATGCCACAAGCCTTACTTAGCAAATAAAGCGACTGCGATTTCTTTGAATAGGCCATACTGCGCACTTTGTCCAGACTTCCATGCAATAGTTTTACCTGCTTTCCGTCATAAAAATAAAGCGCATGATAGGTGCCTATATAGACACTACCATCCGACTGCGCAACCCACGAGAGTATAGTCGTATCGCTACCAATGGCTTGTTTGCGCATCACAGAGTCGAGAAATAGCTTCTGCTGTTCGGCAGTCAATAATGCTGGTAATTCGGTCGGATAGTCATTTTGCAGCCTATTCTCCATCTGCCATCTACCGTCAGACTTCTTCCATCGAATGGCACCACCGTTCCATAGTCTGGTCCACAACGCGCTATCAGCATCGAAACAAAATGACAACACACTTCGGTTCTTACCTTCCCATGTGGTTGCAAACCTTTCTATCAGTTCTGCCTTCGCAGAAAAATGTAATAGTTGATTTCTATAGGTCATCCACACACTACCATCAGCTGCCTCCATCATACAACTGATGCGTTTGTTGGCCAACTCGTTAGCCTCCTGTTCGCTCTTTAAAAATACTGGACGAATGGAATAGTCTTTCTTACTAAGGATATATGCCCCCTCCTTAGTGCCAAACCATATTTCTGCGTTTCCCTTATGCTCCACCATGCACAGCAAATCATTACTCCGCAGCAAATTGGGATGCTGACGATTGCTGCGAAACGACTCTATCTCATACCCATCATATCGGCATAGCCCACTTCCCTTGCCACCATACCACCAAAAGCCTTCCGAATCAAGTAGACTACATTCTATTGTCATTCCTTCGAGTCTCTTCAAAGGCTGATTAGAGCGGGCAGGTTGAGCCACCATCATAGTGATGCATAATGTGCAAAAAAAGAAAAAGGAAACATACCTCATCTCAACCATTGTTCGCTATTTGTTTGCAAAAATACACAAATTTTGCGAATAATAATCGTTCTATGTAAACAAAGATGTTTCATTGAACATTTTTTTAATGATTATATCCTATTTTTATAGGAAAGATAATACTTTTTTTGTAATTTTGTCCCATCAAACAAGATGATTATGAAAGCAATACAATGTTTTGATGAGTTAGTGGACCACTTGAAGAGTTGCGGAGACAGACGCAGAGTGGCCGTAGTTTGTGGACAAGATGAGAGCACGAAAGGTGCTGTGATGCGAGCCAAGGAGGCTGGTTTTGCCGACCCTATCTTCGTGGATGACGAGGATGTGGACGTGGCTGCAGCCAAGGCGGTGGCACTGGTTCGCGAGGGCAAGGCCGACGTTATCATGAAAGGCCTGCTGAACACAGACAACCTGCTGAAGGCCATCCTGAATAAAGAAACTGGCATCCTGCCCAAGGGACAGGTGCTGACCCACCTGACCTGTGCCAAGTTGCCGATGTACGACAAGTTGCTGTTTATGACCGACGTGGCCGTGATTCCCTACCCCACCAAGGAGCAGCGCGAACAGCAGCTGCAGTATCTGCTGACCCTGTGCCGTAAGATGGGCGTCGAGGAGCCACGCATTGCTCTGATCAGTTGCTCGGAGAAGGTCAACCCCAAGCATTTCCCCTGCACCGTGGAGTACCAGGAGTTGGTGGAGAAGACGAAGACGGGCGCTTTTGGTCCCTGTATTGTGGATGGCCCGCTGGATCTGAAAACATCGCTCTCGCCGGCTGCCTTACACAAGAAGGGCATCAACTCGCCTTTGGAGGGTCGCTCTGACGGTCTCATCTTCTCGGATATCCAGGCTGGTAACGTCTTCTACAAGACCATCACGCTGTTCTGCGAAGCGCAGACGGCTGCCATCCTAAAGGGTCCGCAGGTGCCTGTGGTGCTGACCTCGCGTGCCGACTCGGCCGACAACAAATTCTATTCGCTGGCGCTGGCTTGCGTTTAGTTGGGTTTTCTTTCGTTATGACGTAATGACGAATTTCCGAAATTACGATATAACGAATATACAGTATCACGAAATTTGATTAACGTCTATGTTTATACTTGTTATCAACCCGGGTTCTACGTCCACGAAGATGGCTGTCTTCGAGGACGAGAAACCGAGGATATTGCGCGGCATCAGCCACACCAACGAGGAGTTGGCGAAGTTTGGCGATGACGTATTGAATCAATTGGAGTATCGCAAACAGTTGGTGCTGGACGAGCTGAACCGCATGAACGAGCCCATGCGCTTTGATGCGGTGATTGGCCGTGGCGGACTGGTGAAGCCTATCGCCGGTGGTGTGTATGAGATTAACCAGCAGATGCTGGACGACACGATGAACGGTATTGCGATGCACAACCACGCGTGTAACTTAGGTTGCTTGATTGCGCACGAGATAGCGCAGACCATTCCCGGCTGCAGATCGTTTATCGCCGACCCTGGTGTGGTGGACGAGTTGAACGACTACGCCCGCATCAGCGGCTCACCCCTGATGAACCGCATCTGTATCTGGCACGCCTTGAACCAAAGGGCCATCGCCCGACGCTTTGCCAATGAGATTGGCAAGCGCTACGAGGACCTGGACCTGATTATCTGTCACCTGGGTGGCGGCATCTCGGTGGCAGCTCATCAGCACGGAAGGGCCGTAGATGCGAACAACGCGCTGGACGGCGAGGGACCTTTCTCGCCAGAACGCGCCGGCAGTCTGCCTGCTGCCGACCTTATCCGACTGAGTTTCAGTGGTAAGTACTCGGAGAAGCAACTACTGAAGCGACTAGCCGGAAAGGCTGGCCTGAATGCCCACCTGGGTACGAGTAATGTGAAGGAGATAGAACAGCGTATCGCCAGTGGCGACGAGCATGCCGAGATGATTCTGAACGCCATGATCTATCATGTGGCAAAGAATATCGTGGGCTTAGGTGCCGTATTCTGCGGTAAGGTGGATGCCATCCTGCTCACGGGTGGACTGGCCCGCTCGGAATACGTTATCAGTCGCTTGCGCCAGCGTATCGAGTTCCTGGCTCCCACCTATTGCTTCCCTGGTGAGGACGAGATGGAGGCCTTGGCACTGAATGCCCTTGCGGTGCTTCGAGGGAAACGTGACGTGAAGATATACGAATGAAAAAAGGCTGACCCAGTGGTCAGCCTTTTTTCATTTATATGATATGTATTATGCGTCAATGTTAGCATAAGTAGCGTTCTTCTCGATGAACTCACGACGTGGCTCCACGTCATCACCCATCAGCATAGAGAAGATCTCATCAGCCTCAGCAGCATTCTCGATGGTCACCTGCTTCAACAAGCGGTTCTCGGGATTCATAGTGGTCTCCCACAACTGCTCGGGGTTCATCTCACCCAAACCTTTGTAGCGCTGTGTGTGCAGAGCAGATGAGTTCTCGTCGCCAGCCACATACTTGTCGATGAAGGCCTGACGCTGCTGCTCGGTGTAACAGTACTCAGAGAACTTCTTATAGGTGCACTTATAGAGCGGCGGAGTGGCGATATAGAGGTGTCCACCCTGGATGACCTGAGGCATGAAGCGATAGAAGAGTGTCATGATGAGCGTGTCGATGTGAGAACCATCGACGTCGGCGTCGGTCATGATGATAATCTTGTCGTAACGCAGCTTGTCGATATTGGCCTCGCGGTCGCCTTCGCCCTCAACACCGAAACGAACACCGATACTCTGGATGATGTTCATCACAGACTCAGCCTCGAACACACGGTGCCACTGTACCTTCTCCACATTCAGAATCTTACCACGCAAGGGCAGGATGGCCTGGAAATGACGGTCACGTCCCTGCTTGGCAGAACCACCTGCAGAGTCACCCTCGACGAGGAAGATCTCACAGGTCTTGGGATCCTTGTTTGAGCAGTCGGCCAACTTACCAGGCAGACCACCACCACTCATGGGGTTCTTACGCTGTACACTCTCACGCGCCTTGCGGGCAGCAATACGAGCGGTTGCAGCCAGCACCACCTTGTCGCAGATAAGCTTAGCCTCCTTGGGATGCTCCTCAAGATAATTGCTCAGGGCCTCGCCCACAGCCTGCTGTACGGCGCCGGCCACCTCGCTGTTACCCAGCTTGGTCTTGGTCTGTCCTTCGAACTGAGGCTCAGCCACCTTGATAGAGATAACGGCGGTCAAACCCTCGCGGAAGTCCTCACCGGCAATCTCAATCTTTGCCTTCTCAATCTGCTTAGAAATCTGAGGATCAGCATCGGCGTATGCCTTCAAGGTACGGGTCAGGGCCATACGGAAACCCGTCAGGTGGGTACCACCCTCGATGGTGTTGATATTGTTAACGTAAGAGTGGATATTCTCGCTGTAGTCGGTGTTATACATCACAGCCACCTCGATGGGCACACCCTGCTTCTCGGTCTTCAGATAGATGACGTCGTCGAAGAGGTGAGTGCGGTGACGGTCCACGTAACGCACGAACTCCTTCAGACCTTCCTTAGCATGGAAGATCTCGGGCTCACGCAGATTGCCTTCCTCATCAGGACGAAGGTCGGTCAGCGTGATGGTGATGCCAGCATTCAGATAGGCCAGCTCGCGCATACGCTTAGCGATGATGTCGTACTTGTAGAGGGTGGTGGTGAAGATAGTGCCGTCGGGCCAGAACTGCTGACGGGTTCCGGTTTTGTCGGTGTCGCCCACAATCTTCACGTCGTAGAGGGGCTTACCCTTCTCGTACTCCTGCTGATAGATGTGGCCGTTACGGAACACCTGTGACATCATGTGGGTTGACAGGGCGTTCACACAGCTGACACCCACACCATGCAGACCACCAGAGACCTTGTAGGAACCCTTGTCAAACTTACCACCAGCGTGGAGTACAGTCATAACGACCTCAAGGGCCGACTTGTGCATCTTCTCGTGTTCGTCAACAGGGATACCACGTCCATTGTCCTGAACGGTAATAGAATTATCTTCGTTAATGGTCACTTCGATGTGCGTGCAATAGCCCGCCATAGCCTCGTCGATAGAGTTGTCGACAGTCTCGTTCACCAAGTGATGCAAACCTTTCTCACTGATATCGCCGATGTACATAGCTGGGCGCTTGCGCACGGCTTCCAATCCCTCGAGCACCTGAATATTACTCGCGGAATAATTTTGTTCTGTTTGGTTCAGTTCTTCTGCCATTTTCGTTATTGTCCTAAATTGGTGCAAAGGTACAAAAAAAAAGCGATTTAAAAGAATTTTTTCATGCCAAAAAACAATAAAAAAGCCGCACAAGCGAACTTGTGCGGCTTTAGTGTATTTTCTGTGGCTTATTAAGCCAGCTTATTCACATGCTGAGCGAGGCTTGACTTCAGGTTAGCAGCCTTGTTCTTGTGAATAATGTTGGTCTTAGCCAACTTGTCCAGCATCTTCTGAACTTTGGGATAGAGTGCAGTAGCCTCATCCTTGTTTGTTAATGCGCGCAGCTTACGAACGGCGTTACGCATAGTCTTGGCATAGTACTTGTTGTGCAGTGCCTTTTTCTTGTCCTGGCGAATTCTCTTCACCGATGATTTGTGGTTTGCCATTTTTAATTTGAAATTTTGTTGTTTGAATTTAAAGCTTATGGGTCTTGCTCCCTAAAGGATGCCCTGAGCGGACTTTCATAAGAGTTGCCTCTTAAAAAAATCCTCCGCCACCCCTTCCCAACTCCTGCTGGTAGCGCACCACTGCGCAGATGACGGATTTGAAATTTGTAGTCCCTAGGAGAGTCGAACTCCTCTTTAGAGAATGAAAATCTCTCGTCCTAACCGATAGACGAAGGGACCATCGACGCTTAAAGCGGGTGCAAAAGTACTACATTTTTCTGGTTCTGCCAAATTTTCTTAAAGAAAAGTGCATGTTTTTGTGATTTTTTTGCTAATTTCGCAGCCATGAAGGTCAAGACAGAGGCCATTGTGCTTCATTCGTTTAAATATGGTGAGTCGAAAATGATTGTCGACACATTCACGCGCACCCACGGACGCCTGTCGTTTGCGGTGCCCCTGCCGCGCAGTGCCCACAGCAAGCTGAAGAAGCAGTATTTCCAACCGCTCACCTTATTAAATATAGACGCCGACATCCAGCAACAGTCTCAGTTGCAGAAGATTAGCGAGGCATCGATTGCCGCGCCCTTGCCCTCGCTGCTGAGCGACCCGTCGAAGTTGGCCATTGCCCTCTTCATCTGCGAGTTTCTGTATCACGCCCTGCGCGACGAGCAGCAGAACGAGCCGCTGTTCGAGTACGTCTGCACCAGCATTCAGTGGCTGGACCAGCGCGAGAGCGACTTTGCCAATTTCCATCTGGTGTTCCTGATGCACCTCAGTAGGTTTCTGGGGTTCTATCCGAATTTGGAAATTCGGGGGTACGAGGATAGTTCGAGGTACGAGGTGCGAGGTACGAGGTGCGAGGATAGACTTGATCGGAGAGGCGAGGATAGTTTGTATTTTGACCTGCGTGCGGCCGAGTTCTGCAGTCTGATGCCAACCCATCGCGATTTCCTGATGCCGCAGGAGGCAGGGCACATCCGTCTGCTGATGCGCATGGACTATGCCACCATGCACCTGTTTCGCATGGGCCGTGCCGACCGCAACCGCATCCTGGAGATCATCATCCATTACTACCGCCTGCACAT
>CACYNE010000006.1 GCA_902775605.1 uncultured Prevotellaceae bacterium | reverse complement strand
CCCAACTCGCGGGTCATCTCGAAGAAATCTGGGTCAATATTTTGATTGGCCGAACAGAAAATACATAGTTTCATGGTGCAAAGTTACGAATTTTTTCGTAACTTTGCACAGATTATTTATTTAAGATGAAGACATTTGAAGAATTAGGTGTGAGCGTAGAGATACGCCGAGCCATTGAAGAGATGGGATTTGTACAGCCCATGCCTGTACAGGAGGAGGTCATTCCGAGACTACTGACCAGTAAACGCGACATGATTGCTTTGGCACAGACCGGCACGGGAAAAACAGCATCGTTTGGCATTCCCTTGCTGATGCGTCTTGCGGAATCCTCAGACCCCCAATCTCCATCCGCCAACCTCCCGCAGGCTTTGGTATTGAGTCCTACACGCGAGCTCTGTCTGCAGATTGCCGACGACCTGCGTGATTTTTCCAAATACATGGATGGTGTTCATGTGGAGGCCGTATATGGCGGTGCTGCCATTGAACAGCAGATTCGCGCCCTGAAGAAGGGTGTGCAGGTGATTGTGGCCACGCCTGGTCGCCTGATAGATCTGAAGAACCGTGGCTTTGCCAAGTTGGAGAACGTCAGGAATATTGTGCTTGACGAGGCCGACGAGATGCTGAACATGGGTTTCTCGGATGCTATCAACGAGATTTTTGAGTCGCTGCCCGCCGATCACAGCACGCTGATGTTCTCGGCCACGATGAGTCGTGAGGTGGAGCGTGTGGCGCGTGACTATCTGAAAGACCACGAAGAGGTGGTGGTGGGCTCTCGCAACGAGGGTGCCGAGAGTGTGAACCACATCTATTATATGGTGCAGGCCAAGGACAAGTACCTCGCCTTGAAGCGTATCGTGGACTATTACCCCAAGATTTTCGCCATCATCTTCTGTCGCACGAAGCTGGAGACGCAGGAGATTGCCGATAAACTGATTCGCGACGGCTATAATGCCGAGTCGCTGCACGGCGACCTGAGTCAGCAGCAGCGCGACCTCACCATGCAGAAGTTCCGCCAACACCTCACGCAGCTGTTGGTAGCCACCGATGTGGCTGCCCGTGGTCTCGACGTGGACGACCTGACGCACGTCATCAACTTCGGTCTGCCCGATGATATCGAAAGCTATACCCACCGCTCGGGTCGTACGGGTCGTGCCGGCAAGAAGGGCACCAGCATCTCTATCGTCCACTCCAAGGAGAAGCATAAGATTCGTAGCATTGAGAAGGAGATAGGCAAGAGTTTCATAGAAACGCCCATTCCATCGGCCGAGGAGATCTGTAAGAAGCAGCTCTATAAGGTGATGGACCAGATTGTGAAGACCGATGTGGATGATGATGAGATTGCTCCCTTTATGCAGGACATCAACCGCTATTTCGAGTTTATCGACAAGGAAGAGATCATCAAGAAGATTGTGTCACTGGAGTTTGGTAAGTTCCTGGCCTATTATGCCGATGCCCCTGAGATAGAAAAGGTGGAGAGCGGCAAGAAGAAAGAGGAACGGATGCAGACCGACCGCGAGAAGCGCATGAACAAGGCGCAGAAGGGCTATAAGCGCCTCTTTATCAACCTGGGCAAGAAGGACGGCTTCTTCCCCGGTGTGCTGATGCAGACGCTGAACCGCTATGTGGGCGGTAGGCAGGAGGTGGGTCATATCGATCTGCTTGACACGATTTCTTATTTCGAGGTGCCCGAGAAGGATGCCCGTAAGGTGATGACACAGCTGACGGGCATCAGGTATAAGGGTCGCACCGTGCGCTGTAATTCGGAGGATGATAAGGAGCGAGGAGGCGCTGGTTATGGAGCTAATGGGCGAGATGGTGCCCATAAAGCCCATAGGACCTATGAGACCCATAGGACCTATGAGCCCCATAAGACCCATAGGACCAATAAGCCTGCCCACCAACAATTAAAAGGTGAAGAGCCCGACTTCTCGGAAGAAGGCTGGGCTCGTCGTAAGCCTAAGAAGAAATAACCGTGCCATGCAGGCCATCGATGGCCGTGGCTTTGGTGATGATAACGCGCTTGACGCCCGCATCTGTGGCGGCGAGCGCGTTTTCTATTTTCGGCAGCATGCCACCACTGATGGTGCCGTCGGCCTTGTAGGTCTCGAAGTCAGCGTGGTTGATGGTGGTAATCACCGAACTGTCGTCGTCGGGATTACGCAGCACGCCAGGCTTCTCGAAGGCATAGATCAGGGTGACGTCATAGCCGGCAGCAGCCATTGCCTTGGCCGTCTCTGATGCCATGGTGTCGGCATTGGTGTTCAGCATGTGGCCCTGACCGTCGTGGGTCAGCGGGGCAATGACAGGAATGAGGCCCGAATCGATGAAATGGGCTATTTTCTCGCCATTAGCCTGTTTGACGTCGCCCACGAAGCCATAGTCAATACCGTTTTTCAATGGACGCTTGGCAGAGAGCAGGATGTTGGCATCGGCACCCGTGAGTCCGATGGCATCGCAGCCAAGGGCCTGCAGACGGGCCACCACATTCTTGTTGACCAGACCGCCATAGACCATGGTCACCACCTCCAGCATCTCTGCATCGGTGATGCGTCGGCCATCCACCATCTTGGTCTCGATGCCCAGGCGCTCGGCCACCTTCGTCGCCCTGCGTCCGCCACCGTGAACCAGTATCTTTGCTCCTTTGATGGCACAAAAATCCTGTAGCAGACGTGTCAGTTGCTCTTCATCCTCAACTACGGCACCGCCTACTTTAACAATGGTTACCTCTGATTTCATTTAAACTCGAACAGGTTGGTAAATCCAGTCATGGCAAACACCTGGCGCAGGTCGTCGTTGAGGCCGCGGATGAACACGTGGCTTCCCTTGGGCTTGGCATTCTTCAGAATGGCCAGGAAGATACGCAGACCGCTTGATGAGATATAATCCATCTTGGTGCAGTCCAGGATAATGTCGTGACCAGTGCAATCGTTCAAGGGCTCCATCTCCTTCTCTACTGTGGGTGCAGCAGCTGTGTCGAGACGACCCTCGAAATACATCACGAAATCGTTGTTCTCTTCTTTAAATGTTGTATTCATAACAGTGGTATTTAGTATAATGGATAAATAATATTCACGAGGATAAGTGTGATTGTCAGTAGGACAATGTGCATGACGATGCCCAGTCGCGCAAAGTCTGTGAACCGGAACGAGCCGGGACCATAGATGAGCATGTGGGTGTTGCTGCCCAGGGGCGATGCGAAGCTGATGGTGACGCTGAGCATCAGCGACATGACGAAGGGCATGGGGTTGCATCCCAGCATCTCGGCCTGTTGGAACATGATGGGGAAGAACACCGCACTGGAGCCCACGTCGCTCACAAACTCACTGACCAGCGATGCCAGCAGACACATCACTGCCATGACCACATAGGGGTTTCGACCGCACATCGTCAGTACTTGGTTGGCAATGGTGTCGGCGATACCTGTCTTGGTGATGGCCACGGAGAAGACCACGGTGGCACCCAGGATGAGCAATAGCTCCCATTCAATGTATTTCGTCACGCCCGTGATACGACAGCAGCCAAAGAGCATCATCAGTCCTGCCGCCAGCATCGTGGATGCCATCAGGGGCATGAGGTGCAGCGATGAAATGATGAACATCAGCACCAGAATAATGGCCGATGTGATGGTCTTCGGACCTAACTGCGGCACGAAATGACTGTCGAAGAAGGTGAGGGTGCGACGGGTTGTCTGCTCCAACTGGGTGTCGCCCTTGGGCGGGCATTCCAGCAGGAGGGTGTCGCCTGCCTCCAAGAGAATCTCACGTGGCTGACCCTTTACACGGTTGCCCTGACGGGCCACAGCCACCAGAGCCACGTTGTGCTTCTGCTCAAAGTCGCTCTGTGCCATCGACTGGCCTATCAGTTCACTGCCAAAGGTGACGTAGGCCGTGCGCATCTTGCGCTTGGTGTCAATGTCATTGATGCTCCACACGTGTTTGTCGGCAGCCGCCAGGCCGTGTGTGCGTTTCAGTTCCAGAATCTCGTTAATCTGTCCGGCGTAGATCAGTCGGTCGCCGCCCAGAATCCACTCGTCCTTGGGCACCGGCATGATAATCTCGCGGTCGAAGCGTACAATCTCTACCAGTGAGCCGCCTTTCACGTTGTACAGTCCTGCATCCGTCACCGTCTCGCCCACCGCAGGATTGTCTGTGGGCACCAGCAGTTCCACCGTATAGTCACTGGTGGTCTCGAACGACTGCTCTGCTGATTTGCGTGGCGGAATATACCGCTGTAGCAACATGACCATCAGCACGCCAACGGCTGTCAGAACGATGCCGGGAATCAAGGGCTCGAAGATGTTGATGGCACGGCCCGTCTTGTTCAGGTAGAGGCCCGCCACCACCAGGTTTGAAGAGTTGCCCAGCAGCGTACACATACCGCCCAGCGTGGCGGCATAGCTCAGTGGCAACAGGAGTTTTGAGGGGGAGATGTTCAGCTTGCGTGACCATATCTTCACCGCGTCGATGAAGAGTGCCACCACATTGACGGAGTTCAGCAGGGCCGCCAGGATGCTGGTGGGCACCATCAGGCGCAGCAAGGCGTTGTTATAGTTCTTGGGATCGCCCAGCACGTTCTTGGTGAGCCAGTAGAGCACACCCGTCTGCATGAGTCCCGCGATGATGACGAAGAAGGCCGCATGCACCACCACAGGCTCACTGCCGAAGCCGGCCATGCCTTCCTCCTCGGTGACGACGCCCGTCACCAATAGCACGGTAAGAGCTCCCAGAAAGGCTATCTCTGCGGGGATGCGAGAGCGTGCCATGACCACAAAGATGCTGATGATGGTCAGCATGGTGATCCAGGCGTAGATGCTCAATCCGAAGATAAACCACTCTCCAAACATGACCTATAATTTCTTGGTTAGCGCCAGGACATTGCGTCCGTCAATTCGTTCGTAGTTAATACTATCCATCAACTGGCGAATGAGATGGATGCCCAGTCCGCCGATGCCGCGCTCCTCTGCCGAGAGGGTGGTATCTACTTCCGCCTTGGCCGTGGGGTCGAAGGGTGCGCCATTGTCAGAGATGATGAACTTCAGCCAGTCGCTGCCTGCCTGAGCATCGATGATCACATCGCCTTGTGTGCCGGCGGGGTAGGCATAGTTCATCACATTGACCACCGCCTCTTCGATGGCCAGGTTCATCTTCATGGCCATGCCCATGTCGAGGCCCGTCGCCTCGCACGCCTCATCAACAAACTCTGCCAGTCGCGGCACTTCCTGCACGTCGTTGGGCAGGGTCAGGCTGTTCTGATAGCGCAGGTCAGCCAGTTCATTACTTGGTGTTGAAGGTTTCATTGGCATGGCTTTTATTGTTTTGATGGGTTATTGTTCCAGGTAGGTGTATCCGTAGAGTCCGCTGCGGTAGTTGCTAAGGAATTCCTTGCCCTCTTCCAGCGTGATCTTTCCGTCCTTGACGCTCTTTGATACCCAGATTTCCAGTTGGCGAACCAACTTCTTGGGGTTGTACTGAACATATTCCAGCACCTCGGCCACCGTCTCACCGTCGAAGATCTGGTCGATGTGGTATTGGCCGTCCTTCACCGATACGTGAACGGCGGTGGTGTCGCCGAAGAGGTTGTGCATGTCGCCCAAGATCTCTTGGTAGGCACCCACCAGGAAGACGCCCAGGTAATAGGTGTCGTTCTTCTTCAGGGCATGGACGGGCAGTGAGTGAGAGTTGTGACGGTTGGTCACGAAACTTGCAATCTTACCGTCAGAGTCGCAGGTGATGTCCTGCAGCGTGGCGTTGCGTGTGGGACGCTCGTCCAGTCGCTGGATGGGCATGATGGGGAACATCTGGTCGATGGCCCATGAGTCGGGCAGGCTCTGGAACAAAGAGAAGTTGCAGAAGTACTTGTCTGCCAGCAACTTGTCGATGTTCATCAGCTCCTCGGGTATGTGCTTCAGGTTCTTGGCCAGGGCGTTGATCTCGTGACAAACGCTCCAGTACATGGCCTCAATCTCGGCACGTGTCTTCAAATCTACGATACCATGTGAGAACAAGTCGAGCACCTCCTCGCGAATCTGCTCGGCATCGTGCCAGTCCTCCAGCACGTTGCGGGGCGAGAGGTTGTCCCATATCTCATAGAGGTCCTTCACCAGCTGGTGAGAGTTCTCGTCGGGCTCAAACTCCTCTGGCATCTCGGGCAGCGAGGCTGTCTCCAGCACGTCGATGACCAGCACAGAGTGGTGGGCCGCCAACGAGCGTCCGCTCTCGGTGATGATGTTGGGGTGGGGGATATTGTTCTTGTTGGCTGCATCGACGAAGGTGTAGATACAGTCGTTCACATATTCCTGGATGCTGTAGTTCACCGAACTCTCAGACGATGGTGAGCGGGTGCCGTCATAGTCCACGCCCAGACCGCCACCGCAGTCCACGAAATCCACGTTGTAGCCCATCTTGTGCAGCTGGATATAGAACTGTGAGGCCTCGCGCAGAGCCGTCTGGATGCGGCGAATCTTTGTAATCTGTGAACCGATGTGGAAATGGATCAGGCGCAGACAGTCGCGCATGCCCTTCTTGTCAAGCATTTCCAGGGCTTCGAGCAACTCGGCACTGGTCAGTCCGAACTTAGAGGCGTCGCCGCCGCTCTCCTCCCATTTGCCGCTGCCGCTGGATGCCAGTTTGATGCGGATGCCGATGTTGGGGCGTACGTTCAACTGCTTGGCCACGCGGGCAATGATATCGAGTTCGTTCAGTTTCTCTACCACGATGAAGATCTGCTTGCCCATCTTCTGTGCCAGCAGGGCCAGTTCGATATAGCTCTCGTCCTTATAGCCGTTGCACACGATGATGGAGTCGCTCTGGCACTGGACGGCGATGACGGCGTGCAGCTCAGGCTTTGAGCCGGCCTCTACGCCCAGGTTGAACTTGCGGCCGTGCGAGATAATCTCCTCTACCACGGGTTGCATCTGGTTCACCTTGATGGGATAGACCACGTAGTTCTCGCCTTTATAGTCGTATTCCTTGGCAGCCTTCTTAAAGCAGCTCCAAGTCTTCTCGATACGGTTGTCCAGGATGTCGGGGAAACGCAGCAGTACAGGGGCAGTCACGTCGCGCAGTGACAGCTCGTCCATCACCTCGCGCAGGTCAATCTGAGCACCGTCCTTGCTGGGCGTTACATAGACATCACCCTTTTCGTTAATACCGAAGTAACTCGTGCCCCATCCGTTGATGTTATACAACTCACGGGCATCATCTAAGGTCCATTTCTTCATCTTTTATTTTTTTTGTGTGCAAAGATACGTTTTTTCTCGCTTATTCGTGCGTAAAATTTAGAAAATTTTCAAGAATAATGGAACAGAACTATTGATTCCCTTCGAAATTCGGGGAAGTACTTCCGTTATACCTCCGATGTACCTCCGATTTACCTCCGATATACCTCCGATTTGGCATGGGTCTATAAATCGGACAAAAATCGCAGTTTGATGGTAGGTAATTCTGCGATGTTCCAGTGCGATTCCGGTCTAAAAAACGTCAGATTTTCAGAACCTCACGGATCTTGGAAACGGTAATGTTGATTTTCTCGTAGTTCTCCATGAGATCTACGTTGACATGGTACTTGGCCTGGGTGTAGAAAGGCTCGCGCTTCTTCAGCTGCTCCTTGATAAATGCCATGAGCTCCTCGTCGCTCTTGCCTTTGAGCAGCGGGCGCTCGGTCTTACCCATCTTCAGATGGCCGTGGAGCACCTCGGGCGAGGCCTGCAGATAGACCACCATGCCCTGCTGGTTCATATATTCCATGTTGTCGAAGAAGCAGGGCGTGCCGCCGCCGCAGCTGATGATGACATCTTCAAACTCAGCCACTTCGTGCAGCATGTTGCGCTCTATCTCGCGGAAACCCGCTTCGCCCACCTCGGCAAATATCTGAGGCACCGTTTTACGACGCCGACTCTCAATATACCAGTCGAGGTCGTAAAACGGGATGCCCAGTTCCTTGGAAAGGGCCTTGCCGACAGTGGTCTTGCCGGCGCCCATATAACCAATCAGAATGATTCTTTTCATCAGGATTTTTTATTTGTCACCCGACATCTTCTTGATGATGGTGATGCACTCGTCATAGGTCAAGTCCTTGATACGATCGTGCAGGTTCTTGGGCAGACGATAGTTGGTGCCGTCGTAGGCCAGGTAAGGACCGTAACGACCGTTGAGTACCTCCAGTTTGGGGTCTTCGCTGAATGACTTCAGGTGCTTCTGAGCCTCCAGCTTGCGCTTGCCCTCGATGAGCTTCACGGCATCTGCAATCGTGATGGTCAGGGGGTTGGCATCCTTAGGCAGTGAGGTGTAAAGTTTTTTGTGAAGAACGTATGGACCGAAACGACCGGTGCCGATGGTCACAGGCTCTCCCTCATACTCACCCAGCATGCGGGGCAGCTTGAAGAGTTCCAGTGCCTGCTCCAGTGTTATGGTCTCCATGCTCAGCTCCTTGGGCATGTGGGCAAACTGAGGCTTGTCCAGATCCTCGGCAGAGCCAATCTGAACGACGGGTCCGAAGCGGCCGATCTTCACGAAGACAGGCTTGCCGCTCTTGGGGTCGATGCCCAGTTCGCGCTCGCCGGCCTTATGCTCAGAGCGGGCGTTGAGGGTCTTCTCTACCACGGGCTCGAAGTCCTTGTAGAAGTCCTTCATCATCTTGCCCCACTTCTGCTTGCCTTCGGCAATCTTATCGAACGACTGCTCCACTTTGGCGGTGAAGTTATAGTCCATGATGCCGGGGAAGTTCTCCATGAGGAAGTCGTTGACCACGATACCGATATCGGTGGGCATCAGCTTGCCTTTGTCAGAGCCGGTGAGCTCGGTGCGGTATTTCGTGGAAATCTGCTTGCCCTTCAGGGTGATGACGGCATACTGATGCTCCTCGCCCTTGCGGTCGCCCTTCACCACGTACTCACGCTGCTGAATGGTGCTGATGGTAGGAGCGTAGGTAGAAGGACGACCGATGCCCAGCTCTTCGAGCTTGTGCACCAGCGATGCTTCCGTATAGCGCTGTGGGCCTTGGCTGTTGCGCTCTGAGGCGCTGATCTCGCGGCGGTTCAGCTCCATGCCCTTCTTCAGCGGGGGCAGGATATGTGAGTATTCGTCCTTGCTGTTCTCTTCCTCGTCGTCCACCGACTCGCGATAGACCTTCAGGAATCCGTCGAACTTCACCACCTCGCCCTGAGCCACAAACTGCTCCGTGCTGGTGCTGATGGTGATGTTCACCGTGGTCTTCTCTATCTCAGCGTCGGCCATCTGGCAGGCTACCGTGCGCTTCCAGATCAGGTCGTAGAGGCGCTTCTCCTGTGTTGTGCCGTCGATAGTCTCTTGATTCAGGTAGGTGGGGCGGATGGCCTCGTGAGCCTCCTGGGCACCCTTCGAGTTGGTGTGATACTGGCGCACTTTGCTGTACTGCTCGCCATAGCGGTTGGCAATCTCCTCCTTGGCAGCATCGATGCACAGCGCAGAGAGGTTCACCGAGTCGGTACGCATATAGGTGATGCATCCGTTTTCATACAGGTGCTGAGCCACCATCATGGTCTGGCTCACCGTGAAGCCCAGCTTACGGGCGGCTTCCTGCTGAAGGGTTGACGTGGTGAATGGGGGTGCGGGGGTGCGCTTCGTGGGCTTCTTCTGGATGGTATCCACGGTGAAGGTGGCGTCCTTACACAGATCCAGGAACTTCTCCACTTCCTCAGCGGTCTTCAGGCGCTGGGCCAGGGTAGCCTTGACCTCGCTCTGCGAGCCGTCGGGGTTGGAGATGGCAAAGACACCATTGACACTGTAGTAGGTCTCGCTCTTGAAGGCCTGCAGCTCGCGCTCGCGTTCCACAATAAGACGAACGGCCACACTCTGCACACGACCGGCAGAGAGGGAGGGCTTTACCTTGCGCCAAAGAATGGGAGAGAGCTTGAAGCCTACCAGACGGTCCAGCACGCGGCGGGCCTGCTGGGCGTTCACCAGGTTCATGTCTAGTGTGCGCGGATGCTCAATGGCATCGAGGATGGCTGGCTTGGTAATCTCATGGAAGACGATACGCTTGGTCTTCTCTTCGTCCAGGCCTAATACTTCGCAAAGGTGCCATGAGATGGCCTCTCCTTCGCGGTCTTCATCGGATGCAAGCCACACCTGATCTGCTTTCTTGGCCTGTGTCTTTAGGTCGTTCACCAGCTTGACCTTCTCTTCAGGAATCTCATATTCGGGTTCCAGCGAGTTGTCGTCGATGCTCAGTTCGCGTTTTTTCAGGTCGCGAATATGTCCGTAACTCGACATGACCTTATAGTCGCTTCCCAGGAATTTCTCGATGGTTTTTGCCTTGGCAGGCGACTCCACAATCACTAGATTTTTCTGCATACTTTTCGCTTGTTTGTTATTTTGGGGTGCAAAAGTAAGCAAAAAGTTGTTTCCACCTTATATATATAGATGTTTTTTTTATTTTCTTAACTTTTCGTTCAAATATCTTTCCACGCCCTGACTGATGCTGTGCAACCCGAAATCCTTTGGATTTATCTGGTCTAATGGTATCCATTGCAGTTTTGCCACGTCATCGTTGGCCACGGGTTGTGTGTCGTCAACCACCTGTACCTCATAGAACATGTCGAGGGTATGGATGAGCATGCCGGAATAGAGATAATGGTTGGGAATAGAGAAGCGATACTTCATCTCACGGACCGTCATGCCTGTTTCTTCCATGATCTCACGGCACATGGCTTCCTCTACGGTTTCCTCCATATCAACGAAGCCACCTGGTAGGTCAAGTGTGTCCTTAGCAGGCTCTTTTCCGCGAGTAGCTACGAGTAGTTCGCCCTTGTTATTGTGGATGAAGGCGACTGAAGCCGAACACGGATTGGCATAGTATGTAAAGCCACAGGCCTCACACTTCTTGCTTTTGAAATTGTTTACTTGAAACTTTTTGCTGCCGCAAACGGGGCAAAATTGAAATTTGTCTAATGGATGATGCATGGGATGCAGTTTTTTATTGTTATAGGAATGGGCGTTGTTGTGACGTGGTCTTTGGTGACGTTGACCTTGACGAGGCAGGCCTCGGTGTTGATGGGCTTCTGCTGGTCGAAGATGAAGTTGCCGATGCTATAATAGATGTCGTGCCCGCGATAGCGCTCGATGGTCTGCAGGGTGTGGGTGTGATGACAGATGAGGGCGTCGGCACCGGCATTGATCAGTCGGTGGGCCTCCAGTCGCTGACTGGGCACGGGGTTCTTGGTATGCTCGCCACCCCAGTGCAGCGACACGATGATGACGGCCTTGGCATCCTGTCGGCGTAACGTCCTGATGCGAAAAATGAGCGAATCCATCGGCTCCTGACTGACACAGGGCTTGTTGGTGAGATAGGAAAAGTTCTCAAGGGCGAGGCGCAGCGAACTGACCAGCCATACCTTGCGTGGCTGCTGGGTGAGCAGCACAGGTTGGGCGGCCTCGCTCATGTGACGTCCTGCCCCGATGGGCGTCATCCCTGCCCGCAGGATGTTTTCTTTGGTGTCCATCAGTCCCTGCCGTCCCTGGTCAATGGCGTGGTTGTTGGCCAGGTTCAGGTGGGTGATGCCGTGCTTCCTGAGCACCTTCAGCCATTCCGGTTCGGCGCGGAAGATGAAGCGCTTCTGCACGGGCGACTTGATATGGGTGGCGGGGCACTCTAAATTGCCCACCACGATATCTGCCGAGCGGAACAGGGAGTCCATCTCTTGGGTGAAGAGGCGGTCGGCTCCTTGTCGCTCGATGACCTGACGCACCCCGCGGTCCAGCAGGATGTCGCCGGTGAAGAGGATGGTATAGGTCCCATAGGTCTCATAGGTCCCATAGGTCCCATAAGTCTCATAGGTCTCATAGGTCCCATAGGTCCTATAAGTCCCATAGGTCCTAGCCCCCCCAGTTATACTAAACAAATTAGCAACCAGAACTATAAAAAACGCCTTCATTGTCAACGGGGGCCTTGTCCAGCGGCACGATGATGGGCTCCATCCACTCGGGCACGCCCGAGCGCGGATGACTGTCAATATATCTCTGCCATTCCTCATCATTGAGACGCTGTTCGTTGGTGGGGCGCTGGAACTCACGATAGGAGAAGACAGCACCGCGTGTCAGGTACAGATAACCGTCAATCTCTACAATAACATAGATTTCATCGGCGTCGCCTACGCCCTCGAAGAGGATGCTCTTGTTGGGGTTGTTGTCGGCATTCGCCGTATAGACATCGGCCACGAGTGCCACTCTGCGGTCGGGTCCTTGCACGGCATTCCATTCATAGAGATTCTCCTCGCCGGTGCGAATCAGATCCAGAGACATGTTTTCAAACTTGGCGCCGATATATTCCAGCTGGTCGTATTCCTCTTCGCTGAGTGCCTGACCCTTCAGCTCCTTCTTGCTGGCGGTCAGGAAGAACTCGGCCGTTTCAATGAGACGCTCGTTGGAATCGCTGATTTTCTGCGTCAGCAGGTCGTAACGGTCTAGCAGGGCCTTGTTGTTTTTCAGCAGGTCGATGGCTTTCTGCCAGAACTGCACATTGGGCTCTACATAGCCCTTGACGATGGGGTCTGGAGGACCGGCACCGCCGCACTCGGCGCCCATGGGCTGCTTGGCATAGAGGATGGCGTCGTGCTTCAACTCCGTCCACGAGGCCAGCATGGCATTCAGTGATTTCTTGTCCCACTCGCCAGTCATCATGAAGTAGGGGGCGTTCTGCGGCTTCTCGGAGATGGTCTTCAGGGCCGACATCCACTGGGTGGCGGCATTGGCCTCCCATTGGATGCTCTTCATGCGCTCCTTCATGCGTTTCAGCGTGGGGGTGTATTTGTTCCAGCGGTCGGGCTCGCCTATCTCGCTGATTAGGATTTTCTCGGCTGCCGACACGCCCATGGCGGCGAAGACGTCCAAGCCTGTGGGCACGCCGCGCTTGGTGGTTTTCGACTCGTAGTCCACCATTTCCTGCAGTACCTCGGCATCGGGCTGATAGCGTTGTGGCATCAGGCGCACCTTGTTGCGACTTGTACGCTGGAACTTAGGACGGATGCGGGTTTGTTTTTCTGCGATTTCATCGACCTTCTCACCTAATTCATTCGGATCAATCTCACATGTGGCGATATCAGCGATAATCTGATTGACTTGTTCTATGCTCACGTCATCGGGAAGTCCCATGAGGTAGTCCATAGGTTCCGTCAGTTGTTTGTACAGGATGTTGAGCCTGGGATTCTCGTAATTGTCGCAGACCTCGACTGCTAAGATGTTTGCCTTGAGCATATCAAAGGGTACATCTGTTCTGAAGGGCACAGTCTGTAGCCACATCATGGTGCGGAAGTAACGCTTCAACGTGTTGTTGCGGGTGTAATGACCACGCGGACGGAACAGACTGTATTCAAAGGGGACGTCCGTATAGTCCAGGAATTCTGAAGGGGCGTTCACACTTTTCATCACCCGCTCATACTCGGCCAATGCCTCGGCATCACCCTTTGGTGCCTGCTCTTGTAAGAGGGCGTTGGCTACAGAGAAATAAGTGATGAGCCATTCTGTTGCCTCTAATGTGTTAAAGAGTCCGTCCTCTTTTTCCTTTTCACGTAGCAGTCTCTTGTTGAGTGCTTTCTTACCCTCCTCGCAGAACTCCTTTAAAACAGGCATCAGCTTTTCCTGCTCCAGCTCGCGCAGCATGCAGTCGAAATAGAGGTGATAGAGTTGCAGAAAGAGGTCGGTGGTGACGAAGGCAGGAAACTCGTGGTAGTCGTTCTGCTCATACACATGAAAGAGTTGCTGGTGCTTGGCGGGCGCAATGGCAAAGCCGTTGGCACCAAGATAGTTCCAGAGTTGAGGGTCCGTCTCCTTGATGAGGCCGGGGTTGATGATGTTCTGGATGTTCACCAGTCCTTCGCCCTCGGGTTTGAAGTTCAGTTTCAGCAACTCGGCCTCGCGTTCTTTGACACGGTTCACAAAGGCCTGCTGCTCGTCGGTCAACTTCAGAAATTCGGGATCGACGTTGCTGTAGTAGTTCTCGCGATAGGTCTTGTTGGGGTCGTGCACATATTTCTCCTCAGGCATCTCTTCAATCATCTCGTCGAACTTCCACATCAGGGAGTCGTACCAGGTGGTGCTGCCGTAGATGCCGCGCAGGTAGGAGTCTTCGAAGGGATAGCCTTTCTGTGCCAAAAAGACGTTACTCAGGATATGGAGGTCGCTCAAAGACAGACCGGTGATGTCCATGTCCATGTCGAGGTGTTGATACAAACTCTCAACGTCGAGTGTGGTGAGGGGTGGTTCCTGCTCTGCGGGAGCCGTGGTCTTTTGACTGCAGCCAACCAAAAGGGCGGTCAGCAGTAAGCATGCAAGCTTTTTCATAGATTAAACTGTTTTATGGCGTTTTCTTTATTGGTATTTTCTACGATGAAATCGATGAAAATGGGACCAAAGTCCTTCCATTGGTAATCGGCCACGGAGTAGTGGTCGTGGTTGTCGGTCTGCAGGGCTCTGATGCGTCCGTTCACGAAACGGAAGTCCACCAGGGTGGCGCCTAAGTGCGAGCCCAGCCATAGTGGACGCACCTTTCCGTCTATCTGCTTGAAGATAAAGATACGACGCCCTATCTCTCGATGGAATCGCGTATTTTTGATGACGCCGACCAATGCGTCCTCTGAGCCGTCGCCATCCACGTCGCCCGTACAGAAGCGATAGACGGGGTATGGTAGTTTCCAGTCGTTCAGCCAGTAAAGTGAGTCGTTTACTTGGCTGAGACAGTAGGGTTTGCCAGAAGTGTGCGGATCTCGGCCTCTACATCTTTCATCTGTGATGAGCGCTTGTAGAGGGTGTTGCTGCGGTCGATGAGGAAGAACTCGGGCAGGCCCTGCACGTTGTAGCGCTGAGCCGACAGGCCGGTGGGGTCATAGACGCATATCCAAGGCAGGCGGTCGGTCTGCTGTTTCCAGAAATGCTCGTTTTCATCCAGTCCCACCTGATAGATCTCCAAGCCCTGAGCATGGTATTTGTTATAGAGGTCACGCAGACTGAGGATGCGTGCTGCCGACTCCTTCATGCTGAAGAGGTGGAAGTCGAGCAACACCACCTTGCCGTTGAGTTCGGTGAGGGTGCGGTTGCGGCCAGTGGCATCGGGCAGCTCCAGGTCGAGCACGCCGGTGGTCACCACCTTCTCGGCTGTCTCGGCAGCCATTATCTCGCGGGCCATGGCCTGACGGTTGTCGTTCATGCCCTTGAGGGCCATGTTATGCAGGTGCTTGGCACGGTCAGACTCGGGATAGAATGTGTCCCAGCTGGTGGCGACGGCCGCGAAGATGGGCACGTCCTCGGCCACCTGTCGGTCAAACAGGTTCCACTGGCCCAAGGTCTGGAACAGGGCGAAGTAGGCATAGATGGTCTTGGGGTCGGGATAGATGTAGTTCATCACCGCATCATATTTATAAGCCTTGACCAAAGTCTGGATGGAGTCGGCAATCTGTTGACGGCTCAGGTCGAGGTTGCGCTCCAGGGCCATGGCCTGTTGGTGCAGCTGTTGCTGCTTGATGGCGAGTTCCTTGATCTTCTGACAGTTCTCCGAACCTTCCACCTCATAACGCTGACTCATGTTGGGGTAGTGCGCGTTGATGGTGACGGTCTCGGTAGAGTCGATGCCGATATAGATAATCTGATTGTCGATGTTCAGGCAATAGAGGTCGGGTGCTGCGGGTGCCTCGCTCTCAAAGCAGAAAGCACCGTCCTTGCCCAGCTTCACGGAGTCGAGCTTGACGGCACCGCTCAGGGAGTTGTTGTAGAGGTAGAGCACGGAGTCCTGAGCACCTTCTACGGTGCCCTTGACTGTAAATGTGGGTTTCTTTTCGCCGCAGGCAGCAAAGATGAGTGCAGCGATGGCTAAAACAAATATCTTTTTCATTGTTGTCTCAAATATTGCATGCAAAGTTACGAATTACGGATGAATAATTCATAAAAAATAGTAAAATATTCACCTTTTTTATTTGTTTTCGCTTTAAAATGCTTACTTTTGCACGATTTTATTTTTTTTAGATGTTTAAAACAAGATGAACGTAATTACAAAAACCCTTCAATTGGCTGATGGCAGAACCATCACCATTGAAACCGGGAAAGTGGCAAAACAGACCGATGGTGCTGTCATGTTGAAGATGAACAACACCGTACTCCTGGCCACCGTTTGTGCCGCAAAAGATGCAGTTCCCGGAACAGATTTCATGCCTTTGCAGGTAGATTATCGTGAGCAGTACAGTGCTGCCGGCCGCTTCCCTGGCGGTTTTACAAAGCGCGAAGGCAAAGCCTCTGACAATGAAATCCTGACTAGTCGTCTGGTGGACCGTGTGCTCCGTCCGTTGTTCCCCAGCAATTATCACGCAGAAGTTTTCGTCAACGTGATGCTGCTCTCAGCAGATGGCGTTGATCAGCCCGATGCTCTGGCCGGCTTTGCCGCTTCGGCTGCCCTGGCCTGCTCGGATATTCCCTTCGAGTGCCCCATCAGTGAGGTGCGCGTGGCTCGCATCAATGGTGAGTATGTTATTGATCCTACCTTCGAGCAGATGAAGCAGGCCGACATGGATATCATGGTTGGTGCCTCTGCCGAGAACATCATGATGGTGGAAGGTGAGATGAACGAGGTTTCTGAGCAGGATCTGCTCGGTGCCCTGAAGGCTGCCATGGAGGCTATCAAGCCTATGTGCGAACTGCAGAAGGAGTTGAGCAAGGAGCTCGGCAAGGATGTGAAGCGTGAGTATGACCACGAGATCAACGATGAGGACTTGCGCGCACGCATGAATAAAGAGTTGTATCAGCCCGCATACGACGTGACCAAGCAGGCTCTTGAGAAGCACGCCCGTGCTGAGGCCTTCGAGAAGATCCTCGAGGACTTCAAGGAGAAGTTCTTCGCAGAGCGCGCTGAGTTGGCCGACGATGCCAAGGGTGAGATCAGCGACGACGAGTATAGCGCTATGATGGACCGCTATTACCACGACGTGGAGCGCGATGCCATGCGTCGTTGCATCCTCGACGAGGGTATCCGTCTCGATGGTCGTAAGACCGACGAGATCCGTCCTATCTGGTGCGAGGTGTCTTCCCTGCCCATGCCTCACGGAAGTGCTATCTTCACTCGTGGTGAGACACAGAGCTTGTCAACATGTACCCTTGGTACCAAGTTGGACGAGAAGATGGTGGACGATGTGCTCGATAAGAGTTACATGCGCTTCCTCCTTCACTATAACTTCCCCCCATTCTGTACTGGTGAGGCTAAGGCTCAGCGCGGCGTAGGCCGTCGTGAGATTGGTCACGGTCATCTGGCATGGCGCGGCCTGAAGGGTCAGATTCCCGAGGACTTCCCTTACACCGTTCGTCTGGTGTCACAGATCCTCGAGTCAAACGGTTCTTCATCAATGGCCACTGTGTGTGCCGGTACCCTTGCCCTGATGGACGCTGGTGTGCCCATGAAGAAGCCTGTTTCTGGTATTGCCATGGGTCTGATCAAGAACCCCGGAGAGGACAAGTATGCTGTGTTGAGCGATATCCTCGGTGATGAGGACCACCTGGGAGATATGGACTTCAAGACCACTGGTACTAAGGATGGCCTGACCGCTACCCAGATGGATATCAAGTGCGACGGTCTGTCGTTCGATATCCTGGAGAAGGCTCTGATGCAGGCTAAGGCCGGCCGTGAGCATATCCTGAACTGTCTCACCGATACCATCGCTGAGCCTCGTGCCGAGTTCAAGCCTCAGGTTCCCCGCATCGTTCAGATCGAGATTCCTAAGGAGTTCATCGGTGCTGTCATTGGCCCTGGTGGTAAGATTATCCAGCAGATGCAGGAGGATACCAACACCACCATCACCATTGATGAGGTTGACGGCGTAGGTAAGGTGCAGGTAAGTGCTCCCGATAAGGCCAGCATCGACGCTGCTCTTGCAAAGATTCGTGCCATCGTGGCTATCCCCGAGGTGGGTGAAGTGTATGATGGTGTTGTTCGCAGCATCATGCCTTATGGTTGCTTTGTAGAGATTATGCCTGGCAAGGACGGTCTGCTCCACATCTCTGAGATTGACTGGAAGCGCCTCGAGACCGTTGAGGAGGCTGGTATCAAGGAAGGTGACCATATTCAGGTGAAGCTTCTGGAGATTGATCCCAAGACTGGCAAGTATAAGCTCAGCCATCGCGTGCTGATTGAGAAGCCCGCCGACTACGTAGAGCGTCCTGCCCGTGGTGAGCGCCGTGAGCGTCCCGAGCGTGGCGAGCGTCGTGACCGTGGTGAGAGAGGTGAGCGTCGTGATCGCGGCGAGCGTCGTCCTCGTCCCGAGCGTGGCGAGCGTCGTCCCCGTCCTGAGCAGCAGGATGGTGAGGCATATCGCGACCCCGCTGAGAACAAGGAGCCAAAGGATTTCAGTGATGCTTTGGATCACATGGATTTCTAAGAAAATTCAACACTTTTTATTTTATAAAAAGCCTCGCAACTGCAAAGGTTTGCGGGGCTTTTCTTTTGCCGGGTGTTGCATGAACACCAAATTTTTTAGTTAAAATCAAAAAAAACTGCAATTTTTGATACGAGTTATTAAAAATTTGCGTATATTTGCACCCGAATTGGCCCATCATGGGTCTTTTCGCCAATAACAATGATGTGAAATTTAAACTCTTTTAATTAACTTTTTATTTACTAACTTACTAATTAAGGCTTATGAAAATTTCAAGACTACTAGTTTTGGCAGGACTCTGGTTAGGGGTAACCGGAACCACGAATGCTGCAGATTTGACTGGCTCTTGGACCATGCCGGAGCCGCAGGGATTGGAGTTCACGACGTTTACGGATGACGGAACAAACTACTATCTCTACAACCCCGCAGGTAAGATGTTCTTCTCGAGTGGTAACTCATGGAACACCCAGGCTAGTTTGAGAACTTTTGGTTATCCCTTCTGGTTGATATACTCTTCCGAGGGTGATGCTCCTGAGGGGTCTTATGAGTTGTGGAACTATGTGAACAATCCCGACCGTACTGACGTAACGGGTGAACACAACTTGTTTACCGATGATGGTGGCTCTACATGGGTGGACCATGCTTCACAGGGCAACTATTCTTGGACATTCGAGGTTGTTGGCGAATATGTTCGCTTCCAGAACGTTGCCCTGATTGCTGACAAACCTGAATACGAGGGTACTTACATTGGCTTTACTGGTGCTTTTGATGGTGCTAAGAACAGTAGTGTTCTGCGTATGCTGACTCCTGAAGCTGCAGCTGCAGCCGGTGGTAGCATCGATTGGAAGGCTGTGACGGTAGATTCTTATGAGGCATTTGCTGAGTCTGAAGCTTTCCAGGCTTATGAGAATGGTGTTGCTGCATACTTCTCAGCTCTTGCTCTGAAGGCTGCTATCGAGGCTGCAGAGCCCGTTTATGTTGACGTAGCTGCTGCTGTTGCTCTTTACAACAATCCTGCAAGTGCTGCTGCTGACATGGATGCTGCTACTACTGCACTGAAGGAACTCACAGAGGTAAAGACCAAGCTGAAGGCTGCTATTGAGGATGCTGAGGCTCAGGGCTTCACAGAGACAGCTGCTTATCGTGAAGTGCTGACTAACCTTGCTGCTACCAAGGCACAGGTTGAGCAGGCTATTGCTGATCTGGGTGCTGCTCTCGCTGAGTGGGGTAAGACTCACGCAACTTGGGATAAGCCCGTTGATATGACCAGCAAGATTGCAAATCCGAACTTCGACAATGCTTCTTACGCTGGCTGGAGTGGTGATGCTCCTAACATGACTGGTAGTGGTTCTCACGGTCCTGCTAACGTGGCAGAGAAGTGGAATGCTACATTCGATACCTATCAGGATATCGCTGAGCTGCCTGCAGGTATCTATGCACTGGGTGCAAAGACCATGTGGCGTGGTTCTTGGAACGACATGCAGAACAACGTCGGTCCTGCTTCTAAGCTGTATGCAAAGGTTGGTGACCTGGAGACTCAGGTGCCCTTTAACTATGCTTACGGTCCTCTGAATACTACTTCTATGGCTGGTGATACTCCTTGGGGTGTTGGCGCTGGTGAGCAGAGCTATACCGACGAGGAATCTGGTATTACCTATTATATTCCTAACGATCCTTCATGCTTCCGTCTCTATGCAGAGGCTGGTATGTATGACACCAAGCTGTACTTCTTTATTAATGAAGGTGGTGTTCGCATTGGTGTGAAGAATCCTGCTTTGCTGGGTGATGCTGATAACTGGAGTGTATTCGATACCTTCACTCTGACTTATTATGGTAATGGTGCTGACGCTTGTCAGAACTACCTGAATGAGGCTCTGAAGAACTTCAGCGAGTATGTGATCCCCGATGGTACTCTCTACACCGCTGCTTATCTGACCGCTTACCAGGAGGCTTACTCTGGCGAGCACACCGCTACTACCATGGACGAGGTGAACGCTGTTCTGGGTGGTATTAGCACCGCTAAGGCTAATCTGGATAAGAACATTGAGCTTTGGAAGGAATACCAGAAGACTATCGAAACAGCCCGCAACATGGTTATCGACGATGAGTATAAGGGCATGCAGGAGACTGAAGATCTCGGTGACTATCTTGACTTTGATGTTGAGGATATCTTGGAGGCTGTTGAGCTGACCAATGAAGAGCTCGAGGCTGAGATTGCTAAGATGAACAATTGGATGAATACCATGATTGAAAACTCTAAGAAGGAAGTCTATGAGGGTAAGGACATGACCAAGTTCATCAAGAATCCTGGATTTGATGAGGATAAGGATATCAACTCTGGTGCTGCTGAAGGCTGGACTATCGACGCCGGTACTGGTAGTAACATCACCCGTGGTCCTCTCGGACAGGCTAACAAGGACCTGATGGAGAGCGCTCTGGGTGAGATGAACTATTGCTTCGAGGCTTGGCACCGTTACAACTGGGATGTATGGCAGGAAGTTAAGGATCTGCAAGTAGGTATCTATGAGCTGCAGGTACAGGGTTATGTACGTTGTGAGGTAGGTGGTTATACTAAGGGTGACGACCTGGTTGCTCCTTACACCTCTCCCGTATATCTCTATATGAACAATGCAATGAGTCAGTTCCCAAGCGTTTACTCTGAGTGCCCCGCTGATGAGGGTCATGAGTTCACCACTGTGGAGGGCTGGACAACTGAGGATGTTAATGGTAACCTCTATCCTAACTCAATGGGTGGCGCTGCTCAGTGCTTCGCATGGGGCATGTACAAGACCACTGCTTACGGTCTGATTGCAAAGCAGGGTGATACCTTCCGTATTGGTGTGAAGATGATTGGTAACCAGGATTGGTGGTGTATCTGGGATAGCTTTAAGCTGATTTACCACACTCCCGATAATCCTGACATCTTGAAGCCCGAGCTCCAGAAGGCTATGGCTAATATCGATTTGACCAAGCCCATGGGTAAGGATGTATTTGAGAAGGCTTCTGCAGTAATGGCTCAGGCTCAGGCTGCTATTGATTCTAACGATGGTGCTGCCATGTTTACTGCTCTGAATGATTTGTTCGACTTGAACGCTGCTATCATCGAGTCTGTTTCTTTGTTCGACAACCTCGTGAAGGCTACTGAGTCTCTCCAGGAGGCACTCGCTGATGCTGTGAACGATGATGCTATCGATAAAGCTAATAATCTGATCTCTACTATCAACAATGGTGTTGAGAACCACACCCTGACTGATGCTGAGGCTAAGGAACTCCTTGAGACAATCGATGTACTCTACACCAAGCTGGCTCTGCCTAACGATTGGCCTAATGCATCTGATAACAATCCTATTGAGGTAACTGCAGCTATTAAGTCTGCAAGCTTCGTTGATGCTGACGAGAACAGCTCATCTACTGGTTGGAACAATCCTGGTAACCTGGGTAACGACGATACTCAGAAGGCTGCTGGTGCTATGGAGTTCTGGCAGATTGCATTCGACATGAGTCAGACTATCAAGGGTCTGCCCGAGGGTACTTATGAACTGACTGTTGACGCATGGGTTCGCAACGGTGGTAACGAAGAGAACTATGAGGGTTGGGTTGCTGATCCTACCTCTTCAATGGCTCTGCTCTATGCCGTTGACGGTGACAGCACTGTTTACACCGCTCCTATCAAAAACATGATGACTGCTGGTGATGCTATGCAGGAGGCAACAGGCTATGATGGTGAGGCTACATTCACTGTTGGTGAAACTACTTTCTATGTTCCTGGTTCACTTGTAAGCGGTAAGGGTCTCATTGATTGGTATCCTGGCACATATACCAACAAGGCTATTGTGAAGGTTGGTGCTGACGAGAAGCTGACCATCGGTATCAAGAAGGCTCAGGAGAAGGGTAATAGCTGGGTTGTTTGTGACGACTTCAAGCTCTTCTACCTCGGTAAGAACAGCTCACAGACTGTTAGCCCAGACCTCACCGCTATTGAGACTGTTGAGGGCAAGGCCGTTAAGGTTGAGTTCTTCACACTCGATGGCCGCAAGGCTACCAGCGCTCATAAGGGCATCATGATTCAGAAGGTGACCTTGAGCAACGGTACTACTCTGATTCAGAAGATTCGTAACTAAAAAAATGTTCAGAAGTAAAAAACTGACCAATCTCTCATAAAAGGGACTGGGGGCGGCATAAAAGGCCGTCTCCGGTTCCTTCGTTTTATTAATCAATCATGCAATCTAGAACCCAACAAAAACAACTAACTCTGCTCCCACGGGGCCTATAAGTATGAAAACACCGATCCTGGCGACAGGACTCAAGATATAGACTAAAAGTAAGAAACATAAATAATATTACATATTAATTAACTAACAAAACTTATGGAACGTAAAACTATCGTAAAGCAAGGACGAAGTGTGGCTCTGGCCGCCTGTGCACTGCTGATAGGAGCCTCCGTGATGCAGTCGTGTAAAGACGACGATCTAATCCTGACAGGACAGCCTGATTGGCTGGGAAACTCTATCTATGAGCGTTTGCAGGAAGAAGGTAACTACAAGTACATGCTTCGCCTGATCGACGACCTTGACCAGAAGGAAGTCCTCAGCCACACAGGTTCAAGAACTTTGTTTGTGGCCTCAGACAGCGCATTTGATGCGTGGTTCAAGTCGAACTCTTGGGGAGTCAACAGTTATGACGACCTGAGTGACGGTAAGAAGAAGATGTTGTTGAAGAACTCTATGATCAACAACGCCTATCTTCTCGAGCTTATGTCTAACGGAAAGGCACAGGGTGATGCCGCCACACCAGAGTGGGGACGTACCATGCGCCGTGAGTCTTCAACGGAAATCTATGACTCTGTCTATGTGATGCCGCTCGACTCAATGCCTAATGTGAAGTATTGGGACTACCTGCGTCAGCGCGGCAAGGCTATCCCCTTGTTCAAGGACGCTACCAAGCCCACAATGATTCACTTCCTGCCGGCTTATTTGGAAAACAACAATATTACTGCTGCCGACTTGAAGGTGCTCACCAATGGTTGTGCCAACAGTATCGAAGAGGCTTGGGTTAATGGCGTACAGGTTGTTAACTCGGGCGATCCCTCTCGCAAGAAGATTGATTATGATATCACCTGTAAGAATGGTTATATTCACAAGGTGGGTAGTGTGATTGAGTCAAGCCCCAACATGGCTGAGATCATCCGTCAGGATCGTTCAACGTCTATCTGGAGCCACCTCCTGGACCGCTTCTCTGCTCCCTATTTCTTTGAGGAAGGTACACGTGAGTATGACCGTATCTACAATTCTGAGGACTCTGCATTCGTGCTGCGCTACTTCAGCCAGCGTTGCTATGACCACAGAACAGGTCGTATCACCAACTATACCAACAAGGGCAACGACAAACCAACTGATCCCGAGGGTAATATGGTGATGGCTTATCTGAAGTATGATCCCGCTTGGAACCAGTATATTGATAACAACTCAAAGAACGATAATGACGTGCACTATGATGCTGGCGTGATGATCGTTCCTACGAACAAGGCTATCTTGGATTGGTGGAACGGTGCTGGTAAGGAGCTCCAGGACGAGTATGTTGAAATGGACTCTATTCCCGATGACATCATTGCCAAGCTCATCAACGTGAACATGCTGACCACTTTCTCGGAGGCTGTGCCTTCTAAGTTCGACCTCGTGCTGAACGATGCCAAGGAGCCTCTGGGTATTACACCTGCCGACATTGAGGGTACCTATATGGGTTGCAATGGCGTGGTCTATAAGACTAATAAGGTGTTCACTCCTGCCGAGTTCGCTTCTGTGGCATATCCTGCCCTGGCTCACGTGTCAACGATGAACATTATCTATCGTGGCGGTATTGATGCCCGTGGCTTCCTGCCCTATCTGCTTTCTATGGACTCTAAGTATGCTATGCTGCTGCCTACCAACGGTGCTCTGCTGAACTATGTTGATCAGGGTTCATATGGTAAGGTGACCAAGATGGAAGATGGTAATGGTGATAGTATTACGGTTGAGACACCTGATGTGTTTGAGTTCCGTTGGGACCTCACCAGCAAGGGTGTGAAGGCCAGCCGTTATGAGGGCGTGGTTGACGCTGATGGTAATATCACCAAGGGCACCCGCAAGCAGTTGCAGGTGGATGACAAAGTGATTAATACCGTATTCGACGGTATGATGGACCAGCTGATTATCGTTATTCCTGACAAGTCAATGACTGTTGAGGACTATGTGAAGTCTGGCTATAACTACTTCAAGACAAAGGGTGGTGCCATCGTGCGCGCCTCTTACGTGGGTGACAGCCTCTGCTTCGAGGGTGGCTGGCAGATTGAGCACAACAACCGCAAGATTACCAGTGTTCAGCGCTATGACAAGCAGAACGGTAACTCTTATCAGTTGGAGAGCCAGTGTCCTATGGGTGCACAGTCAACCATCTATCTCACTCTGCAGAAAGAGCCTGAGTTCCATTCTTTCTTCAACCTCCTGAAGAACGACTACAGTGACCTGCTCGCTACAACCATCAAGGGTTCAACAACCTATTATGCTGGTATGACTGCTCAGGGTAGTGAGAACCTGCGTATCCTCGATAACTATAACTACACGGTTTACGTGCCTACTAACGAGGCTATCAAGGAGTTGCAGGACAAGCATTACCTGCCCACTGACGAGGAACTCTCTCGTGGTGACTACAGTGAGGCCACTGGTGAGGAGCCTGCTGTCGATTCTCTGTGTCTGGCTTATGGCTGGTATCAGTATTGTGATGGCAGTGAAAATGGCAAGAAGCTCCTTCGTAACAAGGTTATTGAGGCTATCCGTGGCATCGTGTCAGACTTTATTCGCTATCACGTGCAGGATAACTCAGTGGCTATCGGTCTGGCAAAGGATCCCAATGCCAACTCTTCTTATGAGAGTATGAAGCGTAACCTTAGCACAGGACGTTACTATCCAATTAAGGTGAACTATGACAATGCGAGCATGACTCTTACCGACGCTATGGGTAATACCCATCACGTCAAGACCGACAAGGGTCTATATAATAAGGTATGCCGTGAGTACTGGTTCGAGAATAAGCCTTATACCAACACCTCTCGTATGTTCATGGCCAGTAACGTGGTTCTTCATCAGATCGATGGTGTGATGATGTACGATAACATGAAGGAATGGTATAAAGTGGTTGAGGACGCACTTAAATAAAAGAGAGGAGGAAACAACGTATGAGAATACTTAAATCGATATTATTTATCCTGGCGCTGATGTTCTCGACAACACTGAGCGCTCAGAATATTACGTCTGTACACGGAACAATCAGCGATGATATGGGCCCTCTGATGGGTGCCGCTGTCCGTGAGATTGATGCCACCGACCGTACCATCAACTCTACTGTTTCAGACTTGAACGGTAACTTCACCATGAAGATCCGTAACCCCAAGAATAAGTTGAAGATTACTTATGTGGGTATGACCGACGTCGTGTTGCCTATCAACAAGACTACCTTTAATGTGATGATGAAATCAAAGACCGTGCTGAAGCCCGTAACCATTAAGGGTTCGAAGCGTATGCAGGGTAACACACTGCCTATCCCACAGCGTGAGCTTTCTTATGCTACACAGACCATCTCCATGAAGGAGTTCGAGGGTCTGGGCATTAACTCAGTGGATGAGGCTCTGCAGGGACGTATTGCCGGTCTGGATATTATCGGTAACTCAGGTAACCTGGGTTCTGGTTCTACCATGCGTCTGCGTGGTGCTTCTTCACTGTCAACACTGACTGATGCCAACCCCCTGATTGTGGTCGATGGTAACATCCGCGAGGTGAACCTCGACAACTTCGATATGCAGGGTGCCAACGATGAGAAGTTTGCTGAACTGCTTAACATCAACCCTGAGGATATCGCATCAATCACTGTGCTGAAGGACGCTGCTGCCTGTGCCGTTTACGGTTCTCAGGGTGGTAACGGTGTGATCGAGTTGACCACCAAGCGTGGTGCCAAGGGTAAGCCCCATGTGACCTACTCTCTGAAGCTCACCGGTACCTATCAGCCTAAGGGTTATGACCTGCTGAACGGTGACGACTACACCATGATGCTGAAGGAGGCTTACTTCAACCCCCGTCAGGACGACAATGCTTCAGATGGTGACCGCATCCCTGAGATCAACTATCTGGATAATACTTCTGGTTTCTCTGAGTGGCGTCAGTATCGCGACAACACTGACTGGCGTGACGCTGTCACACAGTGGGGTCTGCGTCAGAACCACTATGCTACCATCACTGGTGGTGGTGAGAAAGCCAGCTTCCGTATCGGTGCAGGTTTCGACCATGAGACTGGTACAATCATCAAGCAGAAGTTGAGCCGTTTCTCTACTCGTGTGAACCTGGACTATAACATCAGCCAGCGTATCCGTGTACAGACCAACTTCTCAATGACCTATACGAACAACAAGCGTAACTATGAGGAGCTCCTGCCTATCGCCCTGAAGAAGATGCCTAACATGAGCATCTATGAGAAGGACCCCTTGACAGGCGAGGACACCGATTCTTATTATAACATGTTGCAGAGCGGTCCTTATATTGGCTCAGAAGTCTTTAAGGGTGACCAGCGTACTTACTCTAACCCCGTGGCAGTGGCTAACCTGGCTCAGAGAAATCAGCGCAACTATGACATGAACCCTGAACTGGTGATCAGCTACAACCTGCTGGGCCTCGACGAGGATCACTGGCAGTTGAACTGGCGTGGTCAGGTGTATATGAACATCTCTAATGGTTACAACGATGCTTTCTATCCCCAGGAACTGGTTTCTAAGACCTGGAAGGACAAGGTGAACACCTCTTCTACTGGTTCTTCAAAGAGCGTTTCGTTCAACACCAAGCAGACTCTGACCTTGATTCCTGCATTCCCCAACAAGGATCACAGCATGATGATGATGGGTCGCTTCGAGCTGACTTCTGGTTCAAGCAACTCTCAGTCAACCTCTGGTTATGGTCTGCCTTCTACAGGTAGTGTCATCGTGAACCCCGCTGCCGGTGGTCTGATCGACTCTCCCTCTTCTGGCTTCAGCCAGTGGCGCTCTATGTACTACACATTCTCTGCTCACTATGCTTACAAAGGACGTTATGTGGCTGACGTGACACTGCGTGCCGACGGTACCACCAAGTTCGGTCCCGGTAACCGCTGGGGTTACTTCCCCTCTGCTTCTTTGAAGTGGATCATCAGTGATGAGCCCTGGATGCAGAAGCTGAAGCCCATGCTCTCTATGTTGGCTATCCGTCCCAGCTGGGGTCTGAATGGTAACCAGCCTGGTCAGAACTACCTCTATACTTCTAAATACGGTTCTACTACCCGTTATATCGACATGGCTGCCATGAAGCCTCTGAACATCCGTCTGTCAGACTTGAGATGGGAGAAGGTGCAGAGCTATAACTTCGGTATCGACGTTGGCTTGCTCGATGGTAAGTTGAACCTGACTCTGGAAGGCTATCAGTCAACAAGATCTGATATGTTGCTCGGTGGCTATCGCATTCCTTCAAACTCTGGTTTCAAGGATGTGCCTACACATAACAACGGTAGAATGCGTAACACTGGTTGGGAGTTCCACGTGAGCACCGCCCGCCTCATCAAGAAGGGTAAGTTCTCAATGGATATGAACGTGAACTTCGGTAACAACCGTAACGAGATCCTGGAACTGGATGAGAACATCCTCGACAGCAAGAACTCAGTTTATGGCTATGCTAACGGTGAGACCCTGCAGCGCGTACAGTTGCACAACCCGTTCGGTGCTATCTACGGCTTCAAGTACCTGGGTGTTTACCAGTATAACTACAACACCTTCAAGAATGCTGTGGCTGGTATGACTGTTGACGAGATCAACGCTTACTGGGAGAAGTTCAAGGCTGAGGGCAAGACTGCTCCTGTGGCTGTGGATGCTAACGGCAACCTGATCCTCAGTGGTAACAATGTTCCTGTTCGTATGCGTTACGACTACCGTATCGACGGTACTGGTCACGACCAGAACTTCCCCGGATTTAACGGTGGTGATGCTATCTACGAAGACCTGAACCATGACGGTCAGATCAATGCTCTGGATATTACTTACCTGGGTTCTTCTCTGCCTAAGCTGACTGGTGGTTTCGGCTTTACCTTCAACTACGGCGATTGGCGTCTGTCAACTCAGTTCACCTATCGTGTGGGTAACAAGATCATCAACAAGGCTCGTCTGAATGCTGAGGCAATGGTTGGCAACGACAACCAGAGTCAGGCTGTGAACTACCGCTGGCGTCAGGAGGGTGACGTAACCGTTATCCCACGTGCTATGTATGGTAATAACAGTAACTACAACACGCTGATCAGTGACCGCTTCGTTGAGGATGGTAGCTATCTGCGTATGAGCTATGCACAGTTGAACTACAACGTGAAGAAGAAGTATTTGACATGGATTGGCCTGAACCGTCTCTCGTTCTATGCAAGTATCAACAACCCGTTCGTGATCACCAAGTATTCTGGTGTTGACCCCGATATCGCATTCGGCGGTGAGGCACCTGCTACCGACGGTGCACAGACTCCTCGTTCACGTTCTTATACGCTCGGTATAACTGTTGATTTCTAAAAAGTAGATTGACAACTCTTAAGAAACATGAAGATTATGAAAAAGAATTATTATAAAATAATCAGTGCCGTCTGTGCAATCTGCAGTTTCACGTCGTGTGCCGACTTCTTGGAAATCAAGGACCAGCGTGAAATTATTCTGGAGGATTTCTGGAATGAGAAAGCCGACGTGGAGAATATTGTCACAGGCTGCTATTCCGCACTTCAGGAAGCTGATGCACGTAAGCGCATGATGATCTGGGGTGAGTTCCGTAGTGACAACATCATGTCGGGAAACAATATTAATAGTGATGGTAACTTGTATAACATCCTCAAGGAGAATATCACGGCTAAGAACTCTTACACCACTTGGGTGAACTTCTATGACGTGATCAACCGTTGTAACACGGTGCTGAAATATGCTCCTGATGTGGCTGCCAAGGACCCCGCCTATACAGAGGGTGACCTGAAGGCTAACATTGCCGAGGTTGTTGCATTGCGTTCGCTTTGTTATTTCTATCTGATTCGTACATTCCGTGATGTTCCCTTCTCTCGTGAGGCCTTCACTGATGACGATCAGAAGATGGATCTGCCCGCTACTCCTTTCAATGAGGTACTGAACAATATCATCAACGACCTGGAGAGCGTCAAGGGTGATGCCGTGAAGCGTTATCCTGTTACCAAGGACCGCTATCAGACCGGCCGTATCACTCAGGATGCTATCAATGCCATGCTCTGTGAGATGTATCTCTGGGCAGGGGATTATGACAACTGTATCAAGTATGCAGATATCGTTATCGCATCAAAGAAGGATTATGCCAAGGAGTATGACAAGAAATATCGTCGTACCGGTTCAAACAGTGAGGCTATCATTGAGAAGCGCCTGAATGGCTTCCCCTTGATTTACGATAACCTCCAGGGAACGACCTTTGGTACTCCTTATCGCACCATCTTTACTGATGCTGACAGAGAGTTTGCTGCCAGAGAGGTCATCTTTGAGCTGAACTACGACTCAAGTCCTTCAAGTACTGGTATGCCTGCCAATAGTGCTATTTCTTCATTCTATGGCAATGAGAGATCTGAGGTGGGTCTGGTAACTGCTTCTTCTTATATTGACGGTGAGACTCAGGAGCCTACCGCTAAGGAACTGTTTGAGAAGGATAAGAAGGATCTGAATGATACACGTCGCTATCTGAATTACAACACCAGCACGAAGTCTATCGTGAAGCTGGCTTCTCAGAGAATCTCTATCGACATGTCAACACCGAGTACTCCGAGAGTTTCTCTGTCACTCTATGCTGACAACAACAACGCAAGCCATTGGGTGATTTATCGCCTGTCTGACATCATGCTACTGAAGGCTGAGGCCCTCTGCCAGAAGATGAAGGACGGTACTGATACGGAAGATATGGCTTTCAACGCACCTTATCTGAATGAGGCCTTCAATCTGGTGAATGCCATTATGAAGCGCTCTATCTGTAAGGCAACTCTGGTTGATGCTGACACTATCAAGCTTGCCGACTATTCATCAAAGAGTACGATGACCGATTTGGTGAAGCGCGAGCGTCGTCGTGAGTTGATGTTCGAGGGCAAGCGTTGGTATGACCTGGTTCGCTATGCTATGCGTAGCGGTAAGACTGATGAGGTGATCAGCGCAGTAGGTAAGCGTGACGATGTGAACAGTCAGTTCGCTCAGAACTTCTTCAAGAAGATGGACGCTATTTTCTGGCCTTACAACTATGAGGAGCTGAAGGTGAACCACAACCTGGTACAGAACCCATCGTTCGGTAGTGGTGAGAACTCCAGCTATGAGAAAACAACTAAATAACAAAGAATACTCAAAATAAGATGACTATGAATATTAAGAAAAATATCAAAGTCGCCCTCATGGCACTGGCTGCCCTGCTTGCTACAGGGTCGCTGACCAGTTGTTCGGATGAGCCTGACAGTGAATATTTCTATGCATTCACGGGTGAGATGATGAGCGACTACCTGAAGAACCGCGAACAGTATAGCGAGTTCGCTGCCATTGTAGAAAAGGCTGAGCTGATGCCTCTGCTTTCTACCTATGGTAAATATACTTGCTTCCTGCCCGACAACGATGCTGTGGAGAAGTATCTTCAGGACCGTGGTTTGAAGAGTGTGGCTGATTTGTCAAAGGCCGACTGCGACACCATCGCACGTACGCACTTGGTGAATAATATCTATTCTACCTTTGAGATGACTCAGGATCGTCTGCCTAACGCTAACTTACTGGGACGTTATATCGCTACCTCACAAGGTGTGGATGCCGACAGCAATGCTGTGGTTTATCTGGAGGGTCTGACACACATTATCTTCGAGAAGACTTATCCTAACGGTAGCACCGTTCATCAGAACGACTCTGTAGAGAACGGTATTGTGCAGCCTATCGACATGGTGATTGAGAAATCAAACAGCACCGTGACCGACATCCTGCGCGACAACCCCAAGATCAGTCTGTTCTACAAGGCTTTCGAGGCTACTGGCCTGAAGGACCTGCTGACTGAGAAGGTAGCTGATGAGACCTACGACAACAAGAAGTATCCTAAGTACTACTATAAGTCGCACGTCAGAAAAGAGGTAGGTTGGGTGCCCGATACCAAGAAGTACGGATTTACCGCTTTCGTAGAGCCCGACTCTGTCTATAGAGCAAAATTCGTGGAGTATGGCATCGACACCAGCAATGGTGACCTGCGTGCCCTCTATGACCTGGCTGCTAAGATTTACTATGATGTATATGGTTCACCTGAGACCTTCGGTGATGCTACTAAGGAAGGATGGAAGTTTGAGAACCTGACCGACAGCATCAACCCGCTGAAGCGTTTCGTTCAGTATCATATCATGACCCGTTACGTGCCTGGTACTGCTGACTTGACTCCTCTGGTTGTAGAAGAGACCAAAGAGGCCTTCGGTATTGAGACTGCTTGGATCAACCCTGTTGACTGGTATGAGACCCTGCTGCCCCACACCATGCTGAAGATTGAGCAGTTGAGTAAGAAAAATAGGGTGGATCCCTACACCCAGAAGGCTTTGCCCGTAGATATCTTTGGTGTTGATGCCGACAAGAAGGGTGGTCACTTCGTGAACCGCCGCTATGAGGCTCCTAACTACAACTGCCGTGGTGCTTATGTGGATGCTACTGTGGAGAAGACTCCTAACCACGATGCCTTGAATGGTCACTACTTCTATGTGGACGACTTGGTGGTGTTCGACAGACAGGTCATCGACGTTGTTCAGAACATGCGTATCCGTATGGACTTCTCAACGGTATTCCCCGAGATCATGACCAACGATATGCGCTTGAAGGGTAACTTCCGCGCTGACGATAACAACGATGTGCCCGATGACTCTGAGCAGCCGAAGAACGGTAAGAATCGTTACTTCCCCATGGGTTATCTGGAGAATGTAACCTTCAACACCAACTGTCACTTCGTTTATCGCCGTCCTCACTGGGAGTTCTGGTCATGGCAGGGTGATGAGCTGAACCTCTTCGGAGACTATGACTTCACCTTCCGTATTCCTCCTGTGCCTTATAGTGGTGAGTGGCAGCTACGCTTAGGTTTCGCTCCTCTGGAAACCCGTGGTGTGATGCAGGTCTATTTCGACGGTATTCCTCAGGGTATCCCCTTGGATATGATTAACATATTGAATTCTGAGGTTTATCTCGGTTCGCGTGCAACTGATGATGCCCAGCTTAACAATACTTATAGAGCAACGTCTATTGAAGACTTGGCTTCTGAGCAGAAACTGCTGAAGAACCTTGGTGCTTACCGTGGACCGTTGTCTTGCTATAACATTAGTAACAATGGATCACAGAAAAACTATTCTTGGGGTATCGTTCACATGATGCGCCGTGTGCTGTGTCAGACCTATATCGATGCTACTAAGGACCACTACCTGCGCTTCCGCGTTGCTTCGGACGGTAAGCAGGGTAACGATAACGAGTTCATGCTCGACTTCTTCGAGATGGTTCCAAAGAGCGTATATAGTGTTGATGGTACTGGAGAAATGGAGGATGCACTCTAATAGACAATTGACAATTTGAAAATTGAAAACTATGATTTCCAAAAAAATATTATATACTAAGGTGTTAGGGCTGGCAGTAGCCGCCCTCACCTTCGTGGCTTGTTCCGACACATGGGACGACCACTATGATAGCTTGGGCAACACTTCGACAAGTATGCACGAAGGCTCTCTGTGGCAGGCTATCAAAGGCAATACTAACCTATCAAACTTTGCCAATGTCTTGGAGGCATGTAATTATAAGCCCATCTTGGACGGCAGTCAGGTGTTCACAGTCTTTGCTCCTACCAACGACCAGTTCACGGAGGCTCAGGCAAAAGCCCTGATTGACGATTACAAGCAGCAGCTGGCTAACAATGTGCCGCAGAAGAACAATACCGTGCTGAAGGAGTTCGTACAGAACCACATGGCACTCTATAACCACTCTGTATCAAGTCTGCGTTCTGATACCATCGTGCTGATGAACGGTAAGTATGCCTTGCTCAGTGATAAGACTATCAATGGCGTGAATATTCTCGACAAGAACCAGCTTTATGAGAACGGCGTGCTCTATACTCTGGACAAGAAGGTAGAATATCTGCCTACAGTCTTCGAATATGTCAGCAAGGATCCTGAGCTGGACAGCTTGAGAAGCTTCCTGTATAATAGTCACTACTATTACAGAGAGTTCCTGCCTGGTCAGAGTGTGCCTGGTAGTATTGTTGATGGTAAGATGCAGTATCTGGACTCTGTATTTGCACAGCGCAATGAGTTGTATAGCTATCTGGGCTTGATCAACTCGGAGGATAGTACCTACCTGATGCTGGCTCCCACCAACGATGTCTGGAAAAACATGATCGAAAAGTACGAGCCATATTTCAACTTTGCTGAGAAGGTGACCAACCGCGACTCTTTGCTCTACACCATGCCTCGCTTGCTGATGGTGGCTGGTAATACGTTCAGCCGTACGTTCAACTCTGATGCATCGCTGAAAGACTCTGCAATGTCTGTGCAGTGCACAAGAAACTGGGTGGCTCGTAAGTCTAACTGGTTCCGTCCGTTTGAGTATTTCCAGTACTTCAAGCCGCTCGATGCTAATGGCGCTATGGATCAGGTAGAGAAGGTGACCTGTAGTAATGGTGATGTGCTGAAGGCTCCTACTTGGAACATTAATGATCTGAATACCTTCAATCAGTATCATATCAATGTCAGCAGAATCAAGGAAGTAAGTAAGGTCAAGGACAATAGGAGTACCAATCCTAATGACTCTCTTGAGACTGTGAAGCAGGTAATCCGCTTCGTGACCTCTGACAATAAGTACTATGACAAGTTGTGGTTTAACCAGTATATTGAGTTCGAGCAGCAGGAGACACAGGTGCAGCACTCTGTAACCTATATCTTGCCTAATGTCCTCTCGAACATGGGTTATGATATCTATCTGGTTACTGCTCCTGCACTGGCTGGTGACTCTACTGCTTCTGACTTCGAGCGTCTGCCAACGGAAATCCGTTGCACCGTCTATAATCCTGGTAAGGGTAGCGAGCAGTTGATGGGTCCTGATGGAACAGCTAAGACATTTGTAACAACGGCTGATGCTGTTGACTATATCTGCTTGGCCGAGGACTATAAGTTCAACACTTGTACCTATGGCGTTTCTGATGAAGATCTTCAGGCGTTGCTGAAAGTTGAGACCCGTGTGGGTAACGCTGAGGTACGTAACGGTAAGAAAACACGTACCATGCGTATCAACTGTGTACTTCTCGTGCCTCATGGAACGATGGAACTCGTTGACGCTCTGCCCAGCGAGATTGGTAATCCTGGCGTTCCCGTCGCTGCTAAGGATCAGGGCACTCCCGGTGTTCTGCTGTATCCTCATGGAAAATACACTGACAGATCTTATAGAGGCTGGTATTTGCAACGCTAATGTTCACATAAAAAAAGAAAGAACGATATGAAACGATATATCTTATTTGGATTTTCGCTACTGATGGCTTTCCCTCTGAGCATCTCTGCCCAGGATTATGATGACGATGAGGAAGAGGTGGTTGAGGAAGCTCAGGTACAGCGAGTTGTTAAACTGAAGCAGTATGAGACACGTTCCGTGAAAGGTTTCGTGTATGATGCTGCCACAAAGCAGCCCATCTCGGGTGCTATTGTTCGCGCTGCAGAGATTGACGGCTACAGTGCGCTGACTGGTGATGATGGTAGCTATACAGTGAAGGTTCCCCTCTTCGCTTCTGGCATCTCTTTCACCACTCCTGACCACAATCCCGTAAAGATTGGTCTGCAGTCGGGTGAACAGCAGAAGGCTGTGTATCTGTATCCTACTACCTTCAAGTCAGAATATGGTACACAGACCAATGTGCGTGGTGACTACACCATGAAGGACTTCAAGTACACCAATGCCCTGAATATCAAGGACGAGATTCAGAAGCAGATGGGTGCTCAGGTCTATGGTGTTAACTACAACGGAACTCCTGGTGTGGGTGGCGTGATGTTCATTCAGGGTTTGAACTCACTCAACGTGAATGCTCAGCCTCTGATTGTTATCGATGATGTGATTATTGACCAGCAGTATGGTCGTACACTGCTTCACGATGGTTTCTACAACGATGTGCTGACCAACCTGAATCCCGCTGATATCGAGAAGGTGACCGTGATGCGTAACGGTACTGCCCTCTATGGTTCGAAGGGTGCCAATGGTGTGATCCTGATTCAGACCCGTCGTAACAAGTCTATGGCTACCCGAATCACTGCCAACATCTCTGCTGGTGTGGTGCTCGAGCCTAAGTATATCTCTGTGATGGATGCTGGTCAGTATCGTAGCTACGCTTCTGAGATGCTGAAGACTACCAACACCAGACTGCAGGAGTTCAGCTTCTTGATGCCTGAGTATGATCAGAATGGCAAGAAGTACTACTACTATGATCAGTATCATCAGAACACTGACTGGAAGGACTATGTTTATCGTACGGCCATGACTCAGAACTATGGTATCAACATCGAGGGTGGTGACGCTGTGGCTAACTACAACCTGTCTGTTGGTTATACCAGTGCTGAGAGCACATTGAAGTATAACGATATGGACCGTCTGAACGTACGTTTCAATACCGATATCTTGCTGAGCCGCAAGTTGTCTGTACGCTTCGATGCTTCGTTTGCCAACCAGACTCGCGACATCCGCAATGACGGTGCTCCTGAGAGCTATGATGAGGGTACTCCCACATCACCCGCTTTCCTGGCTTATGTGAAGAGCCCCTTCCTGAGTGCATATAGCTATGGTCATGATGAGACCGGTGCAGGTCGTTTCTCTGACTCTCACTGGGACATCGATCCTGAGACTTATCTGTCTGAGGCTCTGTATAACTATACCAATTACAACTGGGAGCTGGGTAACCCTGCTGCTATCAACGAGTATGCTGAGGCTGAGTCAAAGAACCGCTTCGAGACTTCTATGCTGAACCTCACCGTGACGCCGAAGTATGAGATTAATCAGCACCTCTCTGTTAGCGAGCACTTCAGCTACAACCTGGTGAACACCAACGAGCTGTTCTATATTCCTTATAATGGTACACCTTCAAGCTATTATGTATCTAGTCTGGGTGGTTTCCGTGAGAACGAGACTCGTTCACTGGCTTCTAAGCAGAACTCTGTGATGAGTGATACACGTGTTGAATGGGAGAACCGCTTCGATGCTCACTACCTCCATCTGTTTGGCGGTGCCCGCATCAACTGGGAGAGCTTCTCAACCAACTCTGCTGTAGGTTACAACACTGGTAGTGATAAGACTCCTCAGATCTCTGGTCAGTTGGCTGATAAGGATGCCAAGGGTGTGAACGAGAACTGGAACTCTCTGTCTTGGTATGCTCAGGCTGACTATAACTACAAGAGCCGTTACTTCTTGCAGGCTAACCTGGCAATTGATGGTTCTTCACGTTTTGGTCAGGCTGGTGGTGACTTCCGTCTGTTCAAGGCTGCTTGGGGCGTGTTCCCCGGCATTCAGGCATCTTGGGTGCTCACCAACGAGCCTTGGCTGGCAAACATCAAAGGTCTTGATTACCTGCGTCTCTCTACTGGTTATGAGATGAGTGGTAATGATGATATCAACTACTATGCTGCTCGCAGCTTCTTCCGTGCTGGTCAGTACCTCCACACCATTTCAACACTGGCATTCGACGGTATTGGTAACACAACCATTAAGTGGGAAACCACTCGTCGTTTCAACGCCGGTCTGGAGGCAAGCTTCCTGAACAACCGCTTGAGCCTCGGCTTCAACTACTTCCGTTCAAAGACCGACAACCTGTTGGCACTTCAGCAGCTGGGCTTCCTCAGTGGTCTGAAGGAGAACTGGTCTAACGATGGTAAACTGAAGAATGAAGGCTTTGACGTGAACTTCAATGCAAAGGTGCTAAACCTGAAGAACTGGCAGTGGGAAGTTGGTGCCAGCGTAGGTCACTACAAGAACGAGATTACCGCTCTGCCTGATAATGCTACTTATCTGGATAACACCGTCTATGGTGCTACCATCCGCACTCAGGTGGGTCAGGCTGCTAACTTGTTCTATGGTTACAAGGCTCTCGGTGTGTTCTCTACCACCGCTGAGGCTCAGGCTGCAGGAACAACCGATTCTAAAGGTCTGTATTTCATGGATGATAACGGTGTTGACCGTATCTACTTCGAGGCTGGTGACGTACACTTTGCTGACCTGAACGGCGATGGTATGATTACTAGTGACGACCAGACCATCATCGGTGATCCTAATCCTGATATCTATGGTAATATCTTTACCTCACTGTCTTGGAAGAACCTCAAGCTTGACTTGAACTTCAACTATTCTCTGGGCAACGATGTATATAACTATATGCGTTCACAACTTGAAGGTGGTTCACGCTTCATGAACCAGAGCACGGCTATGCTGCGCCGCTGGCAGGTGGAAGGTCAAGAGACCGATATGCCTCGCATCTCGTTCCAGGATCCTAAGGGTAACTCTCGCTTCAGCGACCGCTGGATTGAGGATGGCTCTTACCTGCGTCTGAAGTCTGCTACTCTGAGCTATAACCTGCCGATGAAGTCTGAGTACATCCAGGGAATTCAGTTCTGGATCCAGGGCAATAACCTGCTCACCTTTACGAAGTATCTGGGCAGCGATCCCGAGATGACCATGACTTCGAACGTCATTGGTCAGGGCATTGACCTGGGCCGTCTGCCTCAAAGTCGTAGCATTGTGGCTGGCGTGAAGTTTAACTTGTAATCGAATGTGAATATAGAAACAAGAAAAAAGATAATTATGATTACCAAGATTTATAAAATATTCTGCGCAGGTGTGATTGGTTGCGGTATTGCCGCAACCCTCACCTCCTGCGAGGACTTTTTCAATCAAGAGAGCGATGACGTGCTCTATGCCGAGAACGAGCATCTGAACAATGCCGTTGATACCATCTACTCTGTTACCGGTATCCTGGCCAAGCTCCAGACCCTGGCAGACCGCACCATCCTGTTTGGTGAGTTGCGTGGCGACCTGGTTGACCTGACCAATATCGCTAACAAGGACCTCCGCGAAATCGCTGAGTTTAACGTGAGTGATGATAACCAGTATAACCAGCCCAGTGACTACTATGCTGTTATCAATAACTGTAATTACTTTATCGAGCATGCTGATACGGCTCTGAGAAGTAACCGTAACGAGAACATCTTCATGAAGGAGTATTGCGCTGTCAAAGCTATCCGTGCATGGACTTACCTGCAGCTGGGTCTCGTCTATGGCAAGGTGCCTTTCTTCACAGAGCCTTTGCTTTCGAAGGATGCTGCCGAGGAAGCAGAGAAGACCACCAAGACCCTTGAAGAGATCTGTGACTTCTTCATTCAGGACTTGAAGGACCTACCTGTTCGCTATAATTCTGTGTTCCCTGGTTATAGTGATATCCGTACCGTGCAATCAAAGCTGATGTTCTTCCCCTTGAGCATTGTACGTGGCGACCTCTATCTCTGGAAGGCTTCTCTTACTGGCAACAAGGCTGATTACCTGCAGGCTGCTCGTGAGTATTATGACTTCATTAACCAGCGTAATGGTGAGAACAGCGCATATCCTACCACAAGATCTGAGTGGATTATGTGGGAACCGGGTTCAACAGAATGGACTGAACCTTCAGGTTCTCTCTATCCCTCTGACGAGAGTGTTGCTTCTGATGCAGAGATGATTACCTTGATTCCTGGTGACTCTATTCCTGCTGAGGGCCACTACAGTGAGTTGCGTAATCTCTTTACCTCACGTGAGGAGAACCAGTACTATGTCAGCATCAAGCCTTCTGCTCGCTTGTTCGAGATTTCTGAGTCACAGCCCAACTGTGTATTGTCAAACGATGGTACATCAGTGTTCTATGCTCCTAAGGGACTGGGTGAGTATATGTCAGGTGACTTGCGCTTGCAGGACTACTACTACAAGAACTATGAGACTGATGATATCACTGGTCAGCGTATGGAGTACCAGTATATCTACAAGTACTCATCTTCTTCTCGTAACGTACACATCTATCGTCGCACGATGGTTTACCTGCGTTTGGCCGAGGCTCTCAACATGGCAGGCTATCCCCATATGGCTTTCGAGATTCTGTCTGAGGGTCTGAGCAATGAGGTGATTGATGAGAAAGTTAGACCTTTCTATCCCACAGTGAACGACTCAATCACACTGAACTACTTCGACTTTAACGACACTCGTTATGAGGTTTGTGATCAATATGACTTCATCCGTGACCGTCAGATGGCTATAGATACACATAACATGATGGGTATCCATGCTCGTGGTTGTGGTTGGACACCTATGGACACCACTTATACATTCCCTCTCAGGGATTCTATAGAGTTTGACGATAGCAAGCGTGCTGAGATCATTGCTAAGCAGCAGGTGGTTATTGATAGTCTGATTCTGACAGAATCAGCTCTGGAGTTCGCCCTTGAGGGAACACGTTACTATGATATCATGCGCTATGCATTGCGTCAGTCTAACCCTGGTGCAACGATGATGAAGATTATCGGAGCCCGTAAGGGTAAGACGAATTACACGAACTTCAATCTGGCTAACAAGACAGACTGGTTCATCAAGTGGAAGAACAAGGTGGGATATTAATCCTTCGGATTCTTAATAATAAAAGCGGCACTCTTCAATATCGAGAGTGCCGCTTTTAGTTGGTATACTGAGTAATGATTACAAGCTGTACTCCAGCATGATGAATGAGTAAGGAGTAACATCGAGAGAGAACTTCTTAGCGGCCTTGATGGTCTCCTTCTGAGGAGCGATAGGCTGCTGCTCGTAGTTGTTCTCGTCGTTGGCCTGACCAGAGATAACGGTCTTTGTAGCGGTCTTCTTGATGCCGAAGCGGCTCAGGTTGATGTTAGCCTTCTTGGCCTCGTCAGAAGCGTTACAGATCTTCACGTAGAGCTTGCGAGTCTTCACGTTCAGGACAACAGACTGACCATAGTGTACGTTCTCCTGAGGCTGGATGACATCAGCGGCGTCGCCCTCGAACTTCACGCAGTCACCATAGTAGTACTGACCGGCACTCTGTCCGAAGAGCTGCTGTACGTAGTAGCTGCAGGTGAGGTAAGCACGCTCGTTGTCGAAGTAGATCATGTCGGGGTTCCAGTTGGTGTTGTCCTTGCGGGCAAAGAGGGGAGCGTAAGAGGTCATAGACACGATATCGCCGTTGCGCTCAACATGGAGCAGGTACAGACCCTCAGCCAGGGCATCGATGAGCTTCTTGTCCTTAGCGGCATACTCACCCAGGTAAACCTTGGTCTTGCGGTCGCGGGGGTAGTTGTCGTACTGGCGCTTGTTCAGGAAGTAGTTGTTGGGCTCATAGTAGTGCTCGTCGATGATGGGCATACCCAGTTCATCAGCCAATTTCCAACCATTCTCCAAATCAGGGTTTCCGGGGTGTGAACCAGGACCTGCGGTACCAACGATGATAATCTCGGGGTGAGCCTTCACCACGCGGTCGTAGATATACTTGAAACGCTCGGCGAACTCGGGGGTAATCTTCTCCTCGTTACCAAGACCCAGGTACTTCAGGTTGAAAGGCTTGGGATGACCGGCATCAGCACGCATCTTGGCCCATTTGTTAGTGGCAGGATCGCCATTGGCCCATTCAATCAGGTCGATAGCCTCGGCTACCCACTCGTCCATCTCGCTCATGGGAACAACATCCTGAGCTTGTGTGCGCATGCTCCAACCGCCATTGGTACCCTGACAAGATACACCACAGGGGAGAATAGGCAGAGGCTCCATGCCCAGGTCTTCGCAGAACTGGAAATACTCGAAGTAACCCAGACCCATGCTCTGATGGTACCCCCAGGTGTTCTTCAGACTCTTACGCTGCTCCTTGGGACCGATGGTGGTCTTCCAACGATAGGTGTCCCAGAAACCGTCACCACCGCCATGTACCACGCAACCGCCAGGGAAGCGCATGAACTTAGGCTGCAGGTCAGCCAGTGCCTGGGCCAGATCCTTACGCAGGCCGTGTCCTTTATAGGTGTCCTCAGGCATCAGTGATACCTGGTCAATATCCAGATCACCTACGGTCAGAACCAGAATCTGCAGGGTAGCGTTCTTGCTGTCCTCAGAAGCAGTCAGCACAGCTTCGCACTTCTGCCAGTCTTTAGAGTCAACCTCCAGATTAGCTTCGGCCAACAACTTGGGATCTCTACCCCAACCCTGCTGTGCCTCGACCAGGGCGATACGGATCAGCTTGGCATCCTTGCCGATGTTACGGAAGAAAGCAGAGAAGTCGTACTTCTCGCCAGCCTTCACGCTGATGCCGTTGAAACCAGTGTTCTCAATACCAAAGCCTTTCCAGCCTTTGTAGTCATAATACTCCTTTACACGCTCTGTGTGCAGGCGCATGTAAGTGGGGTTGTTGGGATGAATAGGATTGTCCATGCGAACCTGCAGGGTGCCCAGAGAGTGACCCGGACGAATCTGCTTCCATGCCGTTCCTGCTCCCCAGCCATCACGTTCGGCGGGATTGAACTCAAACGAACCGTTCTGAAGCAATTCGGCATACAGACCGCCATCGGCAGCACTGCTGATATCCTCGAAGAAGATACCAATCAATTCATCACTGATAGCCTTGCCCCCCGCAGGGGCAGTCATCGGCTTCTGGGCATTGAGGCCCAGTGAGGCTGCCAGAAGGGCAGCGCCAAGAGTCATACGTTTGCTCATTGTCTTTTTAGTTTATTGGAAATAAATTGATGCAAAGGTAGTTAGAAAAATCGGATTATCCATGCTTTTTGGTCAAAAAGTCAAAATAGTAAGTCAAATATTTGCATAGTTCGCAGATTATTAGTACCTTTGCAGCCGTTCAGTGGAATGAGAGACTCGAAAGGGTCTCTCATTTCTGTTATTAAAACACGTTAGAATGATAACGAAGGAAACATTAAAGACATTAGTTGAAGAGTGGATCGCAAAGGGCGACTACTTTTTGGTAGACATTCAGATGGAAGGCGGTGATGACCGCATTGTGATTGAGATTGACCATGCCGATGGCGTGTGGATTGAGGATTGCGCCGAGCTGAGTCGTTTCTTGCAGGAGAAACTGGGCGAAGAGCTGGGTGATTATGAATTGGAGGTAGGCTCTGCCGGCTTGGGACAGCCTTTCAAGGTGGCACAGCAGTATGTCAACCATGTGGGTGACGATGTGGAGGTGATTGATGCCACTGGCAAGAAGCTTGTTGGTGTGCTGAAGAGCGTAGATGGTCGCAATTTTGTGATAACCACTCAGGAGAAGCAGATTCCTGAGGGTAAGAAGCGCCCTGTGAAGGTGGATGTTGACAAGACCTTCTCAATGGATGAGGTGAAGTCAACCAAGTACCTCCTGACATTTAAGTAAAAAAGAAAAAATAAAAAAGATATCAAATGGCAACAAAGAAAGAAATGGCAGGTCCCAGCATGTTTGAGACCTTTCAGGAGTTTAAGGAGACAAAGAACATTGACCGTACTACATTGGTAAGCGTGCTCGAGGAGAGTTTCCGCAATGTGCTGGCCAAGATGTTTGGCTCTGATGAGAACTTCGACGTGATTGTAAACCCTGACAAGGGTGACTTCGAGATTCACCGTAACCGTGTGGTGGTGGCTGATGGCGAGGTGCAGGATGAGAACAAGGAGATTTCTCTGACTGATGCCCAGAAGATTGAGCCCGACTATGAGGTGGGTGAGGAAGTGAGTGAGGCTGTTGACTTCACCAAATTTGGTCGTCGTGCCATCCTGAACCTGCGTCAGACCCTGGCTTCAAAGATTCTGGAGCTGGATCACGATGCCCTCTATCAGAAGTACAAGGATAAGGTGGGCACCATCGTGAGTGGTGAGGTTTACCAGATGTGGAAGCGTGAGGTGCTTCTCATGGACGATGAGGGTAACGAGCTCCACCTGCTGAAGGGTGACCAGATTCCCGCTGACAACTACCACAAGGGCGAGACCGTACGTGCCGTGGTGAAGGAAGTGAACAACGAAAACAACAACCCACGCATCATGCTGAGCCGTACCAGTCCTGAGTTCCTGAAGCGTCTGCTTGAGGCTGAGGTGCCTGAGATTGCTGATGGTCTTATTGCCATCCGTAGAGTGGCCCGTATGCCGGGTGAGCGCGCCAAGGTGGCCGTAGAGAGTTTCGACGACCGTATTGATCCCGTAGGTGCTTGCGTGGGTGTGAAGGGTAGCCGTGTGCACGGCATCGTTCGTGAACTCTGCAACGAGAACATCGACGTGATTAACTATACCAGCAACGTACAGCTGTTCATCCAGCGTGCGTTGTCACCTGCCAAGGTTACCAGCATCACTCTCGACGAAGAGAACCATAAGGCCGAGGTTTACCTGCAGCCCGAGGAGGTTTCACTGGCTATCGGTAAGGGTGGTATGAACATCAAGTTGGCTTCTATGCTGACAGAACACACTATCGACGTATTCCGTGTGGTTAACGAGGGTGAGACCGATGAGGATATCTACCTCGACGAGTTTGCCGATGAGGTAGATCAGTGGGTCATCGATGCCATCAAGGCTCTGGGTTATGACACCGCTAAGGAGGTGCTCAATGCTCCTCGTGAGTTGCTCATCGAGAAGGCCGACCTCGAGGAAGAGACAGTCGATCATCTGCTGGAAGTGCTCCGTGCGGAGTTTGAATAAATTTTAAAGGTAAAAAAAGTAAAAAAGTAGATTTAATGGGCGTACGATTAAATAAAGTTTTAACAGAACTGAATATAGGACTTCAAACGGCAGTTGATTTCCTGAAGAAAAAGAGTAGTCTGGGCGAGATTCGCGACGACGCCACCACAAACACCAAGATCTCTGACGAACAGTATGAGGCACTGGTGCAGGCTTTTAGTGGTGATAAGGCTGTGAAGACGCAGGCAGAGAAACTCTTCATCAATAAGAAGAAAGAGAAGAAGCCTGAGAAACAACCTGTCAAGTCCGAAGTCGAGGAGGTCGTTGTGGAGCAGCCGCGTCAGCAGTTCAAGCCTCTGGGTAAGATTGACCTGGACGCTTTGAACAAGCCAAAGGCTGTGCAGCAACCAGAGCCTGCTAAGGAAGTGAAGCCGGAGCCCGCTGCCGAGAGCCCGGTGAAGGAGGAACCCAAACCAGAGCCTAAGCCCGAACCAAAGCCCGTAGTGGCAGAGGAACCCAAGAAGGAGGAGGTAAAAGTGGTTGAGACACCTAAGCCAGAGCCTAAGCCCGAACCCGTTGTGGAGAAGGTAGAGGTGAAGGAAGAGAAGGAAGAAACGGTGGAGACACCTGCTCAGCCTGAGGAACCCAAAGCCGCTCAGCCAGCAGTTCCTGCTACAGAGGAGAAGGAGATCTTCACCCTGAAGAGTGAGGCAAAGTTGGCTCCCAAGGTGAATGTGCTGGGTAAGATTGACCTGTCTGCACTGAACCAGAGCACTCGTCCTAAGAAGAAGACCAAGGAGGAGAAGCGCAAGCAGCGTGAGGAAAAGGCAGCCCAGATGCATGGTGGTGCCAACAACGCTCAGAATGGTGAGAAGCGTAAGCGCGAGCGCATCCGTTCTGGTAAGGTGGATATCGAAGAGGCCGCTAAACAGCAGCAACAGCAGCAGGGCGGTGGTAAAAAGAAGAACAAGGGTGGAAACCAGAACTTCCAAGATAATAACAACAACCAGCAGGGCGGCAAGAAGAACAAGAATAAGAACTTCCAGCCTCGTCCCCTGGAGGCTAACGAAGAGGATGTGGCACGTCAGGTGAAGGAGACCCTGGCTCGTCTGACCTCAAAGACCTCTCAGAACAAGAAGGGCGCTAAGTACCGTAAGGAGAAGCGCGATGCTGTTCAGGAGCGTATGAGTGAGGAGATGGCAGCCGAGGCAGCACAGAGCAAGGTACTGAAGCTCACCGAGTTCGTGACCGTGTCTGAGTTGGCTACAATGATGGACGTTCCCGTGGTGAAGGTCATCGGTACCTGTATGTCAGTGGGTATCATGGTGTCTATCAACCAGCGTCTGAACGCTGAGACCATCAACCTCGTTGCTGAGGAGTTTGGCTTTACAACAGAATATGTCAGTGCAGAGGTGCAGGAGGCCATTACAGAGGAGGTGGACGATGAGAACGATCTGATTTCTCGTGCTCCTATCGTGACTGTGATGGGTCACGTTGACCATGGTAAGACCTCGCTGCTCGACCATATCCGCAATACTAACGTGATTGCCGGTGAGGCCGGTGGTATCACCCAGCACATCGGTGCCTATAACGTGAAGTTGAAGGATGGTCATAGCATCACCTTCCTCGATACTCCTGGTCACGAGGCCTTCACGGCTATGCGTGCCCGTGGTGCTCAGGTAACCGATATTGCTATCATCATCGTCGCTGCCGATGACTCAGTGATGCCTACTACCAAGGAGGCTATCGCTCATGCTCAGGCAGCCAATGTGCCGATGGTGTTTGCTATCAACAAGATTGATAAGCCCGGTGCTAACCCCGATAAGATTCGTGAGGACTTGGCCAACATGAACCTGCTCGTTGAGGAGTGGGGTGGTAAGTACCAGTGTCAGGAGATCAGTGCCAAGAAGGGCGTTGGTGTCTATGAACTGTTGGAGAAGGTGCTGCTCGAGGCCGAGATGCTCGACTTGAAAGCTAATCCTAACCGCAAGGCTACTGGTTCAATCATCGAGTCTTCTCTAGACAAGGGTCGTGGCTATGTCTCTACCGTCCTCGTTTCTAATGGTACACTGAAGGTGGGTGACGTTGTAATCGCAGGTACTGCCTGGGGTAAGGTGAAGGCTATGTTCAACGAGCGTAACCAGCGTATTGAGAAGGCTGGTCCTGCCGAGCCTGCTATCATCCTGGGTCTGAATGGTGCTCCTACTGCAGGTGACTCGTTCCATGTGATGGATACTGAGCAGGAGGCTCGCGATATTGCCAACAAGCGTGTGCAGTTGCAGCGCGAACAGTCGTTGCGTACTACCACGAAGCTTGGTCTCGACGAGCTGTCACACCGTATTGCCTTGGGTGAGTTCCATGAGTTGAACATCATCGTGAAGGGTGATACCGACGGTTCTATCGAGGCTCTGTCTGACTCGTTCATTAAGCTCTCTACCGAAAAGGTGCAGGTTAACGTTATCTCTAAGGCTGTAGGTCAGATCTCAGAGAACGACGTCATGCTTGCTTCTGCTTCTCAGGCCATCATCGTTGGCTTCCAGGTGCGTCCTTCTGGTGAGGCACGTCGCTTGGCCGAGCGTGAGGGCGTGGAGATTAATACCTACTCAATCATCTACGACGCCATTGACGATGTGAGGTCAACCATGCAGGGTATGCTGGATAAGGTGAAGAAGGAGATTGTCTCTGGTATGATTGAGGTGAAGCAGGTGTTCAAGATCTCGAAGGTGGGAACCGTTGCCGGTGGTCTGGTGACCGAAGGCAAGGTGCACAACAAGGACAAGGCTCGCGTCATCCGCGATGGTATTGTGGTTCACACTGCCAATATCGATGCCCTGAAGCGTTATAAGGATGACGCCAAGGAGGTGGCCACTGGTCTTGAGTGCGGTATCTCACTGGTTAACTTCAACGATATCCAGGTGGGCGATATGATTGAGACGTTCACTGAGATTGAGGTGGAACAGAAACTTTAATGGAAGAAAAGAATCAATTTGTCCGTCAGGTGGCCGAACAGAAGTATGAGTTCGGCTTCACCACGGATGTACATACAGAAATCATTGAGAAAGGGCTGAACGAGGATATCGTTCGGCTCATCTCTGCTAAGAAGGGGGAGCCTGAGTGGATGCTCGAGTTCCGCTTAAAGGCGTTCCGTTACTGGAAGGAACAGACGGAACCCACATGGGGACATGTGCATGTGCCGGAGATTGATTATCAGGGAATCTCGTATTATGCCGACCCGCTGGCGAAGAAGCCTGAGGGCGATGGTAAGATCGATCCGGAACTTGAGAAGACCTTTGACAAGTTAGGTATTCCCTTGGAGGAGCGTCTGGCTCTTTCTGGCAATACCGCTGTCGATGCTATCATGGACTCTGTGAGCGTGAAAACCACCTTCAAGGAGAAACTCCGTGAAAAGGGCGTCATCTTCTGCTCCATTGGCGAGGCTATCAAGGAGCATGGCGACCTGGTGCGCCAGTATCTGGGAACGGTGGTGCCCTATAAGGATAACTTCTTTGCGGCACTCAACTCGGCTGTGTTCAGCGATGGCTCGTTTGTCTATATCCCCAAGGGTGTGCGTTGTCCTATGGAGCTCAGCTCGTATTTCCGTATCAATGCTCGTAATACGGGTCAGTTTGAGCGTACACTCATCGTGGCTGATGACGACTCGTACGTCAGCTATCTTGAAGGCTGTACGGCTCCGATGCGCGATGAGAACCAGTTGCATGCAGCCATTGTCGAGATTATCGTGATGGATAGGGCAGAGGTGAAATACTCTACCGTACAGAACTGGTATCCTGGCGACGAGAACGGCAAGGGTGGCGTGCTGAATCTGGTGACGAAGCGTGGCGACCTGCGTGGTGTAGACTCTAAGCTGTCATGGACACAGGTGGAGACGGGTTCGGCCATTACATGGAAGTACCCCTCGTGCATCCTGCGTGGCGACAATAGTGTGGCTGAGTTCTATTCAGTTGCAGTTACCAACAACTATCAGGAGGCCGATACAGGTACCAAGATGATTCACTTGGGCAAGAACACCAAGTCAACGATTATCTCGAAGGGTATTTCGGCAGGTCACTCACAGAACTCGTATCGTGGATTGGTGCGTGCTGCTGCCACGGCAGACAATGCCCGCAACTACTCTTCGTGCGACTCGCTTCTGTTGGGTTCGGACTGTGGTGCCCATACCTTCCCCTATATGGATGTTCACAACGATACGGCCATCTTCGAGCACGAGGCTACGACTTCGAAAATCAGCGAAGACCAGCTGTTCTATTGTAACCAGCGTGGCATCCCCACAGAGCAGGCTGTAGGACTCATCGTCAATGGGTATGCCAAGGAAGTGCTTCAGAAGTTGCCCATGGAGTTTGCCGTTGAGGCTCAGAAGCTATTATCAGTATCATTAGAAGGAACTGTAGGATAAAAACTAAAGAATATGTTAGAGAAATTATTTGGATTTGATTCCTCCAAGATGACTTTGCGCAAGGAGGTAATTGGTGGCATTACCACTTTCTTGACGATGGCTTATATCTTAGCTGTCAATCCCAGCATCCTCTCAGCAACAGGAATGGATGCCGGTGCCGTGTTTACCACAACGTGTATCTCGGCTGTAGTAGCCACCTTGGTGATGGCTATCTATGCTAAGTTGCCTTTTGCCTTGGCCCCTGGTATGGGACTGAATGCATTCTTCGCATTCACCGTTGTTCTCACGATGGGCTATTCGTGGCAGTTTGCGCTTACCGCAGTCATGATTGAAGGACTCATCTTCATTCTTCTGACTGTTACTGGCCTGCGCAAGCATATCGTCAATGCCATTCCTTTGATTCTCCGTCGAGCCATTAGTCCTGGCATCGGACTCTTTATCGCCTTTGTGGGACTGAAGGGCGCTGGTATTGTTACCTCGTCGGAGGCTACGTTCATCACAATGGGTAATCTGCACGATCCTGCAGTATTGTTGAGCGTGTTTGGCATTTTGCTGACGGCAGTACTCTTGGTAAGGAATGTTACTGGAGCATTGCTCATCGGTATCTTGGTGACCACCATCGTAGGTATTCCCTTGGGCGTTACTAATTATTCTGGTATCATGTCAACGCCACCGTCTATCAGTCCTATCTTCATGCAGTTTGAGTGGCACAATATATTTACGGTAGATATGGTTGTTGTGGTGCTCACCTTCCTGTTTATCGATATGTTTGATACCATCGGTACCCTGATTGGTGTGTCAAACCGTGCAGGTATGGTTGATGATAACGGCAATGTGAAGAACCTGAATCAGGCCTTTATGGCTGATGCCATTGGCACAACCGTAGGAGCCATGCTGGGCACGTCAACCGTAACGACGTATGTTGAGAGTGCTTCTGGTGTAAATGCTGGCGGACGTTCCGGCTTGACCAGTCTTACCACTGCCATTTGCTTTGCTGTGGCACTGCTCTTTGCACCTCTGTTCCTTGCTATTCCTGCACAGGCCACCGCTGCGGCACTGATTCTGGTGGGTGTCATGATGATGCATGACATTCGCAAGGTAGATTTCTCTAATTATGTAACGGCTATTCCATGTTTTGTATGTATTGTGCTGATGCCACTTACCTATAGCATATCCGATGGTATCCTCATGGGTGTCATTTCTTATGTGCTGATCCATCTGTTGTCAGGTACATTCAAAGACCAGGACGAACGTAATAACATGAACTGGGCAACCATCCTTTTGGCCGTTCTGTTCATTTGCCGTTACGCATTCCTATAGTTTGAAGCGAAAAGAAAACTTATGTTAGAAGTAAAGAACTTACATGCCAAGATTGGCGATAAAGAGATATTAAAAGGCATCGACCTTGTCATAAATGATGGCGAGACGCATGCCATTATGGGACCTAACGGCTCTGGTAAGTCAACCCTGAGCGCTGTGCTCGTGGGTAACCCGCTCTATGAGGTCACTGAGGGCGAGGCTTACTTTAATGGAAAGAATCTGCTGGAGATGAAGCCAGAGGACAGAGCCCACGAGGGACTCTTCCTCTCGTTTCAGTATCCTGTGGAGATTCCAGGCGTGTCGATGACCAACTTCATGAAGGCTGCCATTAACGAGAAACGTAAGTATCAGGGTCTGGAGCCCATGAATGCTGCCGAGTTCTTGAAGCTGCAGCGTGAGAAGCGCAAAATTGTTGAGTTTGACTCGAAGTTGGCTAACCGCTCTGTCAACGAGGGCTTCAGTGGCGGTGAGAAGAAGCGCAACGAGATATTCCAGATGGCAATGCTCGAACCGAAGTTGAGCATCCTTGATGAGACCGACTCTGGTCTTGACGTCGATGCCATGCGTATCGTGGCCGAGGGTGTGAATAAGCTGCAGACACCAGAGACGTCGTGCATTGTTATCACCCACTATGACCGCTTGCTCGAGATGATCAAGCCTCAGTTTGTGCATGTGCTCTACAAGGGTCGCATCGTCAAGACTGGAGGTCCTGAACTGGCTGTCCAGATTCAGGAGCACGGCTACGATTGGATTAAGGAAGAAATCGGAGAAGAGTAATCTAAATTGAGAATTGAGAATTGAAAATTGAAAATTGAGAATTATGATTACTTCTGCTTCTGAACAGCAATACATAGATCTTTATAAGCAGGCTCGTGAGATGATATGTGAGCATTCGTCTGACGTGATGAATGCTGTGCGCGATGAGGCCTTCGAACGCTTTGCTGCTACTGGCTTCCCCAGTAAAAAGGTGGAGCGCTATAAGTACACCGATATGCAGAAGCTCTTCGAACCTAACTATGGTTTGAATCTGAATCGCCTGACTATCCCCGTGGACCCCTACGAGGCCTTCCGTTGCGATGTGCCCAACCTCTCAACGAGCCTTTACTTCGTGGTGAACGATATGTTTTATAGGGGTAAGGAGCAAGGTGCAGGGGGCAAGAGAATAGCTACGGCTAATCCACATCTGCCTGAGGGCGTAATTATCGGCTCGCTGAAAGAACTATCCTCTCATTTCTCCCCTCTTACCTCTCACCTCTACAACAAACTGGCAGGTAAGGCGAATGACGCTGCTACCGACCTGAACACCATGCTGGCGCAGGACGGTCTCTTTGTCTATGTGTCTAAGAATGTGAAGGTTGACCGCGCTATTCAAGTAATAAACATCCTGCGTAGTGATGTTGATTTGATGGTGAATCGTCGTGTGCTCATCGTTCTAGAAGAGGGAGCGGAAATAAAGATGCTGTTCTGCGACCATGCTGCCGACGATAAGAACTTCCTGGCCACGCAGGTCATCGAGTGCTTTGTGGGCGAGAATGCGTCGCTGGATCTCTACTGCCTTGAGGAGACCCATCATAAGAATGTACGCGTGAGCAACGTGTATATCGACCAGCAGGCCAACAGTCGCGTGAACCACAATGTCATCACCCTGCATAACGGCACGACGCGTAACCGTCTTGACCTTACCTTCAGTGGCGAGGGTGCCGAGTGTCAGTGCTATGGCTGTGTTATCGCTGACAAACAGCAGCATGTGGACAACAACACACTGATTACGCATAAGGTGCCTCACTGCAACTCAAACGAGCTATATAAGTATGTGCTCGACGACAAAGCCGTAGGTGCTTTCGCTGGTCGTGTCCTTGTGGAGCATGGTGCGCAGAAGACCACTTCACAGATGACCAATCAGAACCTCACGGCCACTAAGGAGGCTCGCATGTACACCCAGCCCATGCTCGAGATCTATGCTGATGATGTGAAGTGTGCCCACGGCTCTACCGTTGGTCAGCTCAACGATGCCGCCCTCTTCTATATGCGTCAGCGAGGCATCTCTTTGCCAGAGGCCAAGCTTCTTCTTCAGAATGCGTTTATCAACGAAGTTATTGACAAGATGCAACTTGAGCCCCTCCGCGACCGCCTTCACTACCTCGTGGAGAAGCGATTCCGTGGTGAGCTTAATAAATGCTCAGGGTGCAAGTTGTGTAAATAGTAAAAATGCCTTTTAACGACAATTATTCACAGAATCAGTGAAAAGTCCGTAACCAACGGACTCTTTGTCCGACGCCTGCGGACTGTGAGTCCGACGTGGACGGACTGGCAGTCCGCAGTAGTCGTACTTTTGCCGTACAAGAAAAGGGAGCCGTTGAGGCTCCCTTTCTGTTTCTTATATGTGGATGAGTTTACTTCACCACCTTTTTACCGTCCTGAATGTGCAGGCCCTTAGCGGTCTTGTTTACCTTGCGGCCACTGAGGTCGTAGATGTTCTCGGTAGTGGTGTTCTGGGTCTTGATGCTGTTGATGGTCGTCACTTCCGATGCAGCGAGATGTACGATGCGCAACTCCTTGGCAGAAGCATTCTGCTGGTCCCATGTGAAACCACATCGGGTGGGCAGGAATTTCTTGTCGGCATTGGTTCTTACCAGGACAGCCTCCAATGGGGTAACGTCCTGCTGGGCAGGAATACCATAGCGGCCAACCTTTTCGATGGTCTCCCATCCACTGCCGAAGGTCACGACGTTGCCGTTATTGTCGCTCATGTGGATTGTCTTCAACTGGTTGTCAATCGTCATCGCATCGCTGTTCTTGACGCGCAGGTACTGACTCTTGGGCGAGTTGACCAGATAGGGAACGCCAGCCTGGATGCCATCGCTGGTACACTCTACGAAATAGAGGTTCAGCACGTTGCCCTCCTGCTTGATGCCTGCAAAGCGCTCAATCTTGATGTCGCCAAGTTGCTCGGCACTGACCGACATGGGCAGACACAGGGTGTTATAGCCCGCAAAGAAATAACGGTTCAACTGAATTGTCTGATCGCTCTGCAGCATCTCAATGTCAAGCTTTGAAGAGCTGGCATAGACATTCTTAACTTTGTTTTGTGCAAAAGCTGTTGTACCGACAGCAGTTGCCATAACCATTGCAAGTAGTAACTGTTTCATACGCAATAATGTTTAAGTGTTTAGTCTGGGTGCAAAGATAGAAAATATTTATGAATATTGCGTCAAAAATTGCGTTTTTTTCGTACCTTTGCGCCATAATTGTGAATTTTATGTTCGACGTTCAAAAAATACGAGAAGATTTCCCCATTTTGCAGAGGGAAATATATGGCAAGCCTTTGGTCTATCTGGACAATGCTGCTACCACACAAAAGCCCTTGTGCGTGCTTGATGCCATGCGCGAGGAATATCTGAATGTGAATGCCAACGTGCATCGTGGTGTTCATTACCTCAGTCAGCAGGCCACCGATCTGCACGAGGCTGCCCGTGAGACAGTACGTTCGTTTATCAATGCAAAGAAAATCGAGGAGATTATCTTCACGCGAGGCACTACGGAAGCAATCAATCTTGTGGCCTCGTCGTTCTGCGAGAGTCAGATGCAGGCGGGCGACGAAGTGCTGGTCACGGAGATGGAACACCATTCCAACATCGTTTCATGGCAGTTGCAGGCTCAGCGTAAGGGTATCGTGGTGCGCCATCTGCCCATCACCAATGATGGACAGCTCTGCCTCGATGATATCGAGGCTTACCTCACTGAAAAGACAAAACTGGTGAGCATTGCCCATGTGAGCAACGTGCTGGGTACCATCAACCCTGTGAAAGAGATTGTCCGAAAGGCACACGAGCAGGGCATCCCTGTGTTGGTTGATGCCGCTCAGAGTGCTCCCCACATGAGGATTGACGTGCAGGATATGGATTGTGACTTCCTGGCTTTCAGCGGTCATAAGATGTATGGCCCAACGGGTATCGGTGTGCTCTTTGGCAAGGAAGAATGGCTGGAAAAGTTGCCTCCCTATCAGGGCGGTGGCGAGATGATTGACAAAGTGACGTGGGAGAAGACCACCTTCGAGCGTTTGCCCTTTAAGTTTGAGGCTGGCACTCCCGACTATGTAGCGACTCATGGGCTGGCTACTGCCATCAAATATATAGATTCCATCGGCCTTGAGGCTATCGAGGCTCACGAGAAAGAGCTCACCCGCTATTGCATGGAGCAGATGCGTACCATCCCCAATATCCGTTTCTTTGGCGAGGCTCCCCAGAAGGATGCTGTGGTCAGTTTCTTGGTGGGCGATATTCATCATCTGGACATGGGTACACTGCTTGACCGCCTCGGCATCGCTGTGCGTACAGGTCACCATTGTGCTCAGCCCCTGATGGACCGCTTGAGCGTCTCAGGTACTGTGCGCGCCTCGTTTGCCTTATATAATACAAAAGAAGAAATCGATACGCTTGTGGCTGGTATCCGTCGCGTATCACAGATGTTTTAAGAAGGAAAGTAAGAGACGATGCTGGCGAATCATTATTACGAGGGATTGGTTGAGGCCGGATGCGACGAGGCTGGTCGTGGTTGCTTGGCAGGCAGCGTCTATGCCGCTGCGGTTATTCTGCCTGATGGCTATGAGAACGAGCTGCTGAACGACTCGAAGCAGTTGACGGAGAAAAAACGCTATCAGTTGCGCGAGATGATAGAACGTGATGCAGTGGCGTGGGCTGTGGGTATCGTGACTCCAGAGGAAATCGACAAGATCAACATCCTCAACGCCTCGATACTGGCTATGCATCGCGCGCTGGATCAGTTGAAGGTGCGTCCAGAAGCGATTATCGTTGATGGCAATCGTTTCAAACCTTATAAAGATCCAATGGCTAATAGCCAAGAGCCCAAAGCCATTCCGCATACCACCATTGTGAAAGGTGATGGAAAATATATGTCTATTGCCGCTGCCTCGATACTGGCTAAGACCTATCGTGATGACTATATGAACGGTCTTGCGGAGGAATATCCTCAGTATGACTGGCGTTCAAACAAGGGTTACCCCACGAAGAAACATCGTGAGGCCATCCGCCAATACGGCACGACGCCTTACCACAGGATGTCATACAACCTGCTGGGTGATGGGCAACTGTCGTTTGACTTTGCTGATTAGGACTCTTAGAAATAAGAATGGCATCGCTCGATGAGTGATGCCATTCTTGTGTTTTTATGAGATGCGCTTGAGGTATTTCCTGACCTCCTTGCGTGCAATGCCTAAGCGATATTCTGTGGATTTATAGTCGTAATGGAGATGATGGGCAATGTCGCTCACCTTCATGCTCTCATAGATATGCAGGCGGTAGATGTCGCGACAAGGCTCAGCCAAACGGGCCAATCCGCGCTCTAGGAACTCCGTCATCTCTCTGACCGACAGCACCGATTCTGCCTCACGTTCGCCTGTGGCAGGGTTGGGATTCAGCTGCTGGGCGAAGATGATGTGGCAGTTACGGCGGCGATAGTAATCGTTTATCAGGTTGCGGGAAATAGTGAGAGCCAAGGCAGGCAGGGTGCACTCCATGATGGGCTGAGCGTTGCACAGCAGTCTAAGGAACACATCCTGAACGATGTCTTCTGCCAATTCGCGGTTGTCAAGTCGGGAACTTACGAAGGTCAGTAGTTCTGCTTGATGGTTGCGATAGTAGGTCTCTATAATCTCCCTATTCTCCATTCAAATGTTTAGGTCCGTATTTTCGGCTGCAAAGTTATAGAAAATATCTTTAACCGCCAACAATCTTTGTATCAGATTTTTTGTATCAGACGAAAAAAACTGTCTAAAAATCGTTTTCAGGTTTCAAATAATTTTAAATTTGTCTCATTCAAATACAATAAGTATATCGCTTCATCGTTTTTTTAAGTAACTTTGCGGCGATATACGCATGAAATGAAGTATAACCTAATAAATAAAAGAAACATGAAGAAGATTTTTATCTCAATGGCAGTAGGCGCACTTTTGGTGTGCGGATGTGGAATGAACGGTATGGGAACAGGCATGCTGTCGGGTGGACAGAATGCTAACACCACAGCAAATACTGGTGCGACTATCGGAAATATCCTGCAGAGTGTGTTAGGTGGCAATTCCAAACTGACGCAGCAGCAGCTTGTCGGCACGTGGACCTATACCCGTCCCGGTTGCGCCTTCACCAGTGAGAAGTTACTGGCTCAGGCTGGTGGCGAGGTGGTGGCCTCAGAGATTAAGACAAAGTTGCAGCCCTCATACCAGAAGGTGGGCATTACTTCAAGTAACACCCAGGTGACCTTTAATCAGGACGGTACTTTCAGCGCAAAGATTGCTGGTAGGAACTGGACAGGAAAGTACACCTTCGATGCCGCCAATAGCAAGGTAACCATGCAGGGCTTGCTGCTTAATATCAACTGTTATGCCAAGCGCAATTCTGATGGTATTGGCCTGCTGTTTGAATCAAAGAAACTGCTCACTTTACTGCAGACTATGTCGGCCCTGAGTGGCAACCAAACCCTGCAGGATGTGGGTGAGTTGTCGAAGAACTATGATGGCGTGCGCCTGGGCTTTGATATGAAGTAAGGGCGTTTTAACTCCCTTTAACTCGATAGAACACTTGTAACTCCTTAAAAATGTGTAACTTTGCACCCCAATAGCATTGTTACACATTTTTATATATAAAAACTATGGCAAAGAAAGCACTTTTGATGATTCTCGATGGATGGGGAATCGGTAAACATGGCAAGGGCGACGTGATCTTTAATACGCCCACTCCTTATTTGGATTATCTGACAGCCGTTTCGGCTCACTCTCAGTTACAGGCTTCTGGCGAGGATGTTGGTCTGCCTGATGGACAGATGGGCAACTCTGAGGTGGGACACCTGAATATCGGTGCCGGTCGTATTGTTTATCAGGACCTCGTGAAGATTAACCGTGCCTGCAAGGACGGCTCTATCGTTGAGAATCCTCAGGTGAAGGCCGCTTATACCTATGCCAAGGAAAATAACAAGAAGCTGCACCTCATGGGTCTTTGCTCTGACGGTGGTGTGCACTCAAGCCTCGATCATCTGTTCAAACTCATCGAGGTGGGCAAGCACTACGGTCTGAAGAACCAGACTTTCGTTCACTGCTTCATGGACGGTCGTGATACCGACCCCAAGAGCGGTAAGGGCTTCATCGAGCAGGTGACTAAGGTGTGCGCTGACAACGACGCAGCCATCGCCAGCATCGTTGGTCGTTTCTATGCAATGGACCGCGACAAGCGCTGGGAGCGTGTGAAGGAGGGTTATGACCTCATCGTCAAGGGCACAGGTAAGCAGGCAACCGATATGGTGAAGGCCGTGGAGGAGAGCTATGCAGAGGGTGTGACCGACGAGTTCATCAAGCCTATCCACAACAGCAGCGTGAATGGTTGCATTGAGGAGGGTGATGTAGTTATCTTCATCAACTTCCGTAACGACCGTGCCAAGGAGCTCACCATCGTCCTCACTCAGCAGGATATGCCTGAGCAGGGCATGAAGACCGTTCCCGGTCTGCAGTACTATTGCATGACTCCATACGACGCTTCATTCACTGGTGTCAACATCCTCTTCCCCAAAGAGAACGTTGAGAACACATTGGGTGAATACCTCTCTCAGCAGGGCAAGAAGCAGTTGCACACCGCCGAGACAGAGAAGTACGCTCACGTAACCTTCTTCTTCAACGGTGGTCGCGAGCAGCCTTACGAGGGTGAGGATCGTATCCTTGTTCCTTCTCCCAAGGTTGCTACCTATGACCTGAAGCCCGAGATGAGCGCTTACGAGGTAAAGGATAAGTTGGTGGCAGCAATCAACGAGGCTAAGTACGACTTCATCGTCGTGAACTTCGCTAACGGCGATATGGTGGGTCACACTGGTGTTTACAACGCTATTGCCAAGGCCGTTTGGGCTGTTGACAACTGCGTGAAGGATGTTATCGAGGCTGCCAAGGCTAACGACTACGAGGCAATCATCATTGCCGACCACGGTAATGCCGATAACGCTATCAATGCTGATGGCACACCTAACACCGCTCACTCGCTGAATCCCGTTCCCTTTATCTATGTGACCAACAACAACTCGGCCACAGTAAAGGACGGTCGTCTGGCTGACGTAGCTCCTTCTATCCTGCACATCATGGGACTGGAGCAGCCTAAGGACATGACAGGCGAGAACCTGATTTGTGACTAATGACACAGCAGGAGTTTCAGGCTTGTATAGACAAGTGTCGATACGAGATTGAAGAAGTGAAGGATCATGCGCATATGCTGCACGATAGTGTGAACCAGCGATATGACATGAATCATCCTTATAGTTATCACCTCGACATGGTGGCAGACTTGGTGTTCAAATACGGGCACCTGGTCTGCCAGCAGGAGGCTGATGTCCTGCCTTTATTCTTTGGTGCCTTTTATCACGACAGCATCGAGGATGCTCGAATGACGTATAATGACGTGAAGAAAGGTGCTGGTCATTTCATGAACGAAGACCAAGCTTATATGGCGGCAGAGATGGTGTATGCCCTGACCAATGAGAAAGGACGCACACGTGCAGAGCGTGCCAATGACCGCTATTATGCGGGAATCCGCGAAACACCCTATGCGCCATTCTTGAAATTGGCCGACCGTTTGGCAAACATCACCTATTCATGCTCCAAAGAGAATGGCATGAACAGTCGCATGAGGCTGGTCTATAAAGACGAACTTCCTCATTTTCTTGAGGCAATCAATGCCCATAGTGATGACCCTCGTCAGGCTCTCCCACAGGTCATGATTGATGAAATCTATAAGTTGTTATGAACGTACAGATTGAGGAGTCGTGGAAACGACATCTGCAAGGAGAGTTTGAAAAGCCCTATTTCGCAGGTCTGACTGAGAAGGTGAGACAGGAGTATATGGCTGGTACATGTTATCCGCCAGGAAAACTGGTGTTCAATGCCTTTAACCTGTGTCCCTTTGACCAGGTGAAGGTGGTCATCATCGGTCAGGATCCATATCATGAGCCAGGACAAGCTCACGGCTTGAGTTTCTCTGTGCAGGAAGGCGTGCAGTTTCCTCCCTCTCTGCAAAACATCTTCAAGGAGATTCACGACGACTTAGGCACACCTATTCCTGAGAACGGTGACCTGACACGCTGGGCCGAACAAGGCGTGTTGCTCCTCAACGCCACGCTGACCGTCAGGGCTCATCAGGCAAACAGCCACGCCACGCTAGGTTGGCAGAACTTCACGGATGCTGCTATCAAGGCGCTGGCCACTGAACGTGAACATCTGGTCTATATGCTCTGGGGCGGTTTTGCGCGTTCCAAGGCTTATATGATTGACAAGCAAAAGAACCTCGTGCTGGAGTCTGTACACCCCTCGCCGCTGTCGGCTAATCGTGGCGGCTGGTTTGGTCAGCATCAGTTCTCATGCTGCAATGAATATTTGAAACAAAACGGATTAGCACCCATCGAATGGTGAAACTTCCTCCCATACTGCAGGTGGGCGACGTGCTCATCTCATCAGACATCCTCACAGAAGAGTTCTGCTGTGACCTTGAAGTGTGTCATGGCATCTGTTGTGTTGAGGGTGATGCTGGCGCACCCGTCTCTCTCGATGAAGTGATGGAGATAGAAAACAGCGTCGATGCGGTGTGGAGTGACCTCAGCGCCTCCGCTCAGGCAGTGATCGACAAACAGGGTGTGGCCTATACCGATGAGGAGGGCGACCTGGTGACGAGCATCGTAGGAGGTAAGGATTGTGTCTTTACTTGTTATGACGATCTGGAACTTTCCGGAAATGCTGAAGAGGGTAGTGCGACTGTTGTCAAGAACTGTTGTCTTTGTGCCTTGGAAAAAGCATGTCGTGCAGGGCGGACGCAGTTTGTTAAGCCCATTAGTTGTGCGCTCTATCCCATTCGTGAGAAGGCGTTCTCTGACGGCACCATAGCCCTGAACTACCATCAGTGGGATATCTGTCGTTGTGGCCGTGAAAAGGGCCGTCAACTCCACCTGCCTGTTTATCAGTTTCTGAAGGGACCACTGGTTCGCCGCTTTGGTGAGGCATGGTACGAGGAACTGTGTACAATGGCCAGTGAACTGCAAGCACAGGGATACCTGTAGTAAGGTCTCTGCCGGCATCCTACGTTTTTCTCTCAGAGAAACACATTTTAGCATATTTTTTATGGCGGTTTCAAGATAAATCGCTAATTTTGCACCTTAATTATAATACAATTAAGATGAAAATTCAAGTTGTCAATAAGGGACACCAACCATTGCCTGCCTATGCCACCGTGCAGAGCGCTGGCATGGACTTGCGTGCTAACATAGATGAACCCATTGTACTGAAGCCCCTGGAGCGTCGTCTCATTCCCACAGGATTGCATATCGCCTTGCCTGCTGGCTATGAGGCTCAGGTGCGTCCCCGTAGCGGACTGGCCTTGAAGAAGGGCATTACTGTGTTGAACTCACCGGGTACTGTCGATGCTGACTATCGTGGTGAGGTGGGCGTCCTGCTCATCAACCTGTCACAGGAAGACTTCGTGGTCAACGATGGCGAGCGTATCGCTCAGATGGTCATCGCTCGTCATGAGCAGGCTGAGTTCATTGAGGTGGAAGTGCTCGATGAGACGGAACGTGGTGAAGGCGGATACGGACATACGGGTGTGAAATAATGAAAAGCTGGTTCTTGATAGTATTGTTCTTGTTCGTTGGCTTGACTGTCAACGCGCAGACGTCTGACTTGGAACAACAGGATGTTCAGCGTCAATATGAGATCCTGTTCCATGAGGCTATGCTGCAGCGTCAGCGTGGTCGTCATGATGCAACGTTCGACCTGCTGAGCAGATGCTTGGAGTTGAAGCCCGATGCATCGGAGGTCTGCTTCTTCCTGGCGCAGTACTATACGGAAATCAAGAATACGGATAAGGCCCTGGAACTTTTTAAGAAGGCCACCGTCCTGAGTCCCAACAACATGACCTATATGGAGACTTTGGGTCGCTCGTATATCGGTAAGGGCATGTTCTCTGAGGCTATCCCAGTGTTCGAGAAAATGTACGAGCAGGACAAGAGTCGTGAGGAACTGTTGGAGACCATCTATCGCCTGTATATCCAGGAGAAGGAATACGAGAAGGCCATTAGCGTGCTCGATCGTATAGAGGCCATTGATGGCAAGAGTGAGCGTATCTCATTGTCAAAGAGTGCCCTCTACGTTCAGATGGGCGATCATCAGAGTGCTGTTGAGGCCGTGAAATCGCTGTCGGAAGAGCATCCCTATGACCTAGATTACCGTACGCTCTATGCCAACACCCTGATGGGTAATGGAGAATTGGCGTCGGCCTATGATGTGCTGAAGCAGGTGCTGGCCGAAGAGCCCGATAATACGAAAGCTCAGCAGTCGCTTCGCACGTACTATATCCACATGGAGGATGATGAGGCTGTGGACTCTCTGACCCACTGCATCCTGTTGAACAAACATACGAATACAGAGGATAAAGTCTTTATGCTGCGCCAGCTTATTGGTGAGAACGAGCGTGCAGGTGGTGATAGTACCGAGATTTTGAATGTGTTTGCCAAGTTGCTGTCTCAACCAGAGCCCGATGTTGAGTTAGCTATGCTCAAGGCCGCATATATGGACCTGAAGAAAATGCCGAAGGACAGTGTGGCAACAGCCCTGAAGAAGGTGCTGGAGATGGCTCCCGACTATGCACCGGCACGCCTGCAGTTGGTACAGTATGCCTGGGAGGACGATGATAACGCCAGTATCATCAGCCTGTGTCAGGCAGCGCGTCAGTATAACCCGGAGGAGATGGCTTTCTACTATTATCAGGGAATGGCCTACTATCGTAGCGATGACAAAGACCATGCGCTGGATGCGTTTAAGAACGGTATTAGCGTCATCAATGAGAACAGCTCGCCAGAGATTGTCTCCGACTTCTATGCAGTGCTGGGCGATATCCTCTTTCAGAAAGACCGCGAGCGTGAAGCCTTTGCTGCCTATGACTCGTGTTTACAATGGAAACCGGACAATATCGGTTGCCTGAATAACTACGCCTATTACCTCAGCCTGAAGGGTGAGAACCTAGAACGTGCCGAAGAGATGAGTTTTAAGACCATCAAGGCAGAACCCAAGAATGCCACCTATCTGGATACTTACGCATGGATTCTCTTCATGCAGGGACGCTATGCTGAGGCACGCGTCTATATTGACCAGGCCTTGCAGAACGATTCAACGATTGGTGCTGTGGTCACTGAGCATGCCGGTGATATCTATATGATGGCTGGCGATATGGAGGGCGCCCTCGATCTGTGGCAGAAAGCCTTAAAGGAGGATCCAGGAAATAAGGTTCTTATCAAGAAAATTAAACGTAAAAAATATATTAAACAATGAAGATTTCAAATATCCTAAAGGTTGCCGTTGTGGCAATACCTTTGTTCATGACGTCTTGCCATTCTCATAAGCAGGCAGTAAAGGATGTGGCTCAGCCCGTAGTGTCTCCTGAGGCATTGGAACAGGCCGCTTTCCTTGAGAAAGTGAACGACAACTCGTCAAAGCCACAGTTCGTGACATCGAAGTTGAAGTTCTCAATAGAGTACGGACCTCAGCAGGTGTCGCTGACGGGAAACCTGAGGATGAAGCGTGACGACGTGATTCAGATGCAGCTTATGGCTTTTGGTTTTGTTGAGGCTGGTCGCCTTGAGTTCACCAAGGACTATGTGTTGATCATCGACCGTATCAATAAGCAATTCCTAAAGGCGCCATATAACTACGTGGACTTCCTGCGCAACAGTGGCATCAACTTCTATACACTACAGGCACTGTTCTGGAACGAACTCTTCATGCCTGGTCGTCAGAAGGTAGATAAAACTGCGTTGGAGAAATATTCTGCCAACATGGATGCCGAGGATGTGGTCATCAGTCTTGATGAGGGTAAGATGAACTACAGCTGGCTGGCCAACAACCAGTCTGGCCGTATCAAGATGGCCAATATCTCTTATCGTGACCAGTTGAAGGGCAACACGCAGTTAAACTGGGATTATACGGAGTTCTCAAAGATGGGCAGCACCATGTTCCCCAGCAATATGGGCGTTACCCTGACCGCGCCCGAGACAGAGGTTAAGTTGGGCATCCGCCTGAACTATCTGAAGAACGAAAGCGACTGGGAAACGCGTACAAAGGTGTCTGATAAGTATCGTGAGGTGACGGTTGACCAGATTCTCCGTCGTTTCATGGCTCTTTAATGGAAGAATAAGAAGATATGAGAAAACTCATTGTCCTGTTTCTGGCCCTTGTGTTCTGTGTAGCTACTCCTGCCCAGAAGTCTAAGACTACGCAGCGCAAGAAAACCACCACGCAGGTACAGCAGAAGAAGACCACAAAGAAAACACAAACCAAGAAGTCAACGACCAAGAAGCCGTTGACGGAAAGGGAGAAAATGCAGGCTTCGCAAAAGCAGCTGCATCAGGACATTGAGAAAAAGAAAAAGCAGAAGGCAGATCTGGACCGTAGGGTGAAGCAGCAGATGCAGGATGTGCTGGTTCTGGGTGGCGAGATTGACGATAAGAAGCGTCTGATTGATACCATTCGCGTCCATATTGCCACACTGGACAGTGCGTTGTCTATGCTCAATGCTGAGATGAAAGTGCTGGAACGCGAACTCGCTGATCGTCAGCAGCGTTACGCCAAGTCGATGCGCTATATGTATCGCAACCGTAACACGCAAAGCAAGATGATGTTTGTCTTCAGTGCCAAGAACGTCAATCAGATGTATCGCCGCTCGCGTTTCATGAAGGAATATGCCACTTATCAGAAAGCACAGGGCGAGGCAGTGAAGATCAAACAAGCACAGATTGAGGCCAAACAGCAAGAGATAGAAAATAATCGCCAGGAGAAAAGTGCCAAGTTGAAGCAAGGCGAGACCGAGCAGCAGAACCTGGAGCGCAAGCAGGCTGAGCAAAAGCAGATGGTGGCTAAGCTGCAGAAAGAGCAACGCACTGTGCAGGAGCTCATCAAGAAAGAGCAGAAGCAGGAGGCAGAGCTGAATGCAAAGATTGAAAAGTTGATTGCCGAGGAGGTTGCCCGCGAGAAAGCCCGTATTGAGGCCGAGAAGAAACGCAAGGCTGAGGAGTTGGCGCGCAAGGAGCGTGAGCGTAAGGAACGCGAGAAACGCTTAGCCGAGGCCAAGGCCAATGAGGAAGCCGCTAAGGCACAGGCGCGTGCAGCAAAGACTGAGCGCGAGAAGGCAGAGGCTACTCAGCGTGCCAAGGATGCTGAGAAGTTGCGTGTCACCGCCGAACGTCATGTGGAAGAATCAAAGAAGGATATTGACAACTTTGTCAATGCCGATCCCGATAAGAAACTCACCGGCAACTTTGCCAGCAATAAGGGCAGACTTCCCATGCCTATCACGGGTCCCTATCAAGTGGTTCGTGGCTTTGGCTCTAATGTTGTTGAGGGCCTGGGTAATGTTCATCTGAGCAGTAAAGGCCTGCATATTAAGGGGCAGCCGGGAGCCATGGCACGTTGCGTGTTCGATGGTGAGGTGAGTAAGATCTTCTATACGGGTTCTTCGTATATCGTCATGGTGCGCCACGGCAGGTATATCTCTGTCTATTGCGACTTGTCAAACGTTGCCGTGAAGGTTGGTCAAAAGGTTTCGACCAACCAGACATTAGGAAAGCTTGGTGCGTCGAACACCATGCAATTCCAGTTGCGTAACTGGACCGACCTGCTCAACCCGCGTCCTTGGCTCAGGGGATAATCTTCAAGTATGTTTCGAGGGCATGCTCCATCTCGCTGATGCAGATAAACTCATCAGCGCTATGACTGCGTGATGACTCGCCAGGTCCCAGTTTGAACGAGGGGAACGACATCAATGCCTGGTCTGACAGGGTAGGAGAGCCGAAGGGCTTCAGTCCCAGTTCCAGACAGCGCTTCACCAGCGGATGCTCGACAGGGATGCTCGATGAGTGCAGGCGGAACGAACGGGCCTCCAGCGTACAGCGTTTCATATGTTTCTGCAGGAAGGCAAAGACAAACTCGTTCTGATAGAACTCGTTGGTGCGTACGTCAATCACGAAATGTAGAGAATCGGGAATTACGTTATGTTGCGTACCGCTCTCCACCTGTGTGACGGTCATCTTGGTGGCGCCCAGCAGCGGACTCTCCTTCGTGAACTTGTAATCACGCAGCCATACCAGGTCGTCCAGTGCTTCATAGATGGCGTTCACCCCTTCGTTTCTTGCGGCGTGACCGCTGACGCCCTTTGCATAACCGTCAATCACCATTAGTCCTTTTTCCGCAATAGCGGGTTGCATGCCTGTTGGCTCGCCCACGATGGCCACGTCAATCTTGGGTAATAAGAGTAATACGTGCTCAATGCCGTTCTTGCCCGACACCTCTTCCTCGGCCGATGCTAGGTAGATGAGGTTGAAGGGCAGCTTACGGCCTTTCAAGATGCGGAACACCTGAAGCAGTGTCACCAGTCCGCCGCCGCAGTCGTTGGCGCCGATGCCAAAGAGCTTGTCGCCGATGACCTCAGGCTCGTAGGGGTCGCGCGTCCATGTCTTCACCGGTTTCACCGTGTCGATATGCGCATTGAGGAGGATGGTTTGCTTGGCCTCGTCGAAGTTGTCCGATACCGCCCACAGGTTGTTGGCCTCGCGTTGCGGGTTCAGTCCCCATTGCGCCATCCGCTGTTCCATAACGTCAGCAGCCTCCGTTTCGTTTCTGCTTGCGCGTGGTGTGGCAATCAGTTCCTTCAGCAGTTCCACTGCATCATTCACGTATCTGCTTTTCTCCTCAATACTCATATCGACATAGTTTTAGAAAATACTTTCGTCTGCAAAATTACACTTTTTTCTTTTAATTTCTTTAAATGGATACAACTTTTCTTGGAAGTTTCATTTATAATTTCTATTTTTGCACAAAACTTTAAATACTATATGCGATGATGAAAAAATACTTGCTTATTCTTGTAGCTTTCCTCTTGGGAAACATGTCTGCTGTTGAGGCGAAGATCAACTATGTTCCCCTCTACCTTGTTGCTGCTCAGACAGACTCGACGCAAACATTGTCTAATACGCTGTTCGTCACACAAGACGACCATAAATTCATCCTTCCTGAATCTGAAGACAGCCTGACGTTCATGCTTCTCAAGGATAATGAGAGCGTATACGTAGTACCTTGCAAACACAGCCAGCCGGTTTATCTGCCGACAACCATCGATGGCGAATATGAGGTGCGTCTCTGTGCCGATTCCTACTACTATTATGGATACGTCACACTAGACAAGCGAATCAGCGGACAGGACAGTATTCCAACAGAGAATACCAATTGGGATAATATTAGACTCTTGGGAAGCGACACGCCCCAACAGTACATCTTAGACAATATCCTGGGCTTGCATGTGATAGAATACACCATGAAGTCCAATTATGGAGCGTCTGAAGAAGATCTCAGTTATCTGAGCGAGGAAGAGAGAGAGGCCTATATCCAGCATTTGGAGCAGATGAACGATGAGATGCGTTCAAAGTTGCGTTATGGATTGCTGCCCGAGGAACTTCAGGCGATATTCCCCTCGTTGGTTGTGAAGATTCCTGATGGATTTGGAATCAACTATACTGATCTCATCCCCATCCTGATAAGCTGTATCCAGGAGCTGAAGGTGCAGATAGATTGTCGCACGGAAAAGTTTGTCGATGCCATGATGGCTCGCAGCGGCGACACTTCCGATGTGAATGCCGTTCGTTCGGCCTTAGGCAATACGCTCATCTCTGCAGCCCCCTCGTCTGTCAGCGAGCCTGCCACCTTGCGATACCTCTTGGCTTCCAATGCCTCCAATGCCTATATCCTCGTTACGAATATGGGTGGTCGTGTGATGACAAGAGTGCCGCTTTCTCCAACAGAAACAAGCGTCACAATCGATAGTGATGTGTTGGATAAGGGAATCTTCCTATGCACGATGTTTGTAGATGGCGAGATTGTAGAAACCAAACGTTTGGTGAAGACGAAATAACAATTATCGCCCGCATTTCCTTTACGGACGATGCCCGTGAGTTGGCATAATCATTGAAATACATTTATCTCCGAGCCGACAAACGACTCGGAAAATTTGTATTGAGAATCCTATACTTAATAGATATAATTGGGGGAATTAGAATCTGTTCCCTCTATGATTTTTTTAATAGTTCTTTACAATTTTGACAATTCATCAATAATTGGTCCCCAATTTCTCGTTATAAAATTATTCCGTTGATTACTATAAAACATTTCTCGTAACTCCGGATCCATGGACGACATTTTTTCATTTATAAATTCTCTACACGTTTCATCATAACATTTCTGAGAAGCAATCATTTTTGAATGAAGAGAGTCTTTATCTTGTTCGCATTTTGTAAGTTCATCAGAAATGTCCCCCTTTTGCCTGTCTGCCAATTCTTGAAGCTCATCACATTTTTCGTTATACTTTGTGCAATAATCATCGTATTCCGTTCTTTTTCTAATAATCTCTTCTAATTTTACCACTCATAATCCTCGACGAACCCATCGAGATGGACGTCGCCGTTCCAGCCAGCCTCGTGGGAATACTGGCGTATCTGTCTGTAATCTGTTGCTATCTATAAGAAATATGCTAGATATGCAGGTAGATACTTCATGGATTCTTCTCGTGCATAATCTTTGGTATAGATAAGATAACGCTCATTGGTGATACGCGACGAGAATTTCTTGCAAAATGCATCTATGGATGCATGTGTTTTGTATGAAGAGGACTTTACCTCGATTGGAAGTATCTTAGTCCCGCGAGACAACAGGAAATCGACCTCATAATTGTGTTTCCCACTTTCTGTTGGCCATGAATGATAGAATAGTTTATTGCCGGAAGCTGTAAGCATCTGAGCCACAATATTCTCATATAGGTAGCCAAGGTTAGTGGCAAGCTTGTCGCTGAGAAGTCTTTCGTAGATGACGTTTTCTGTAAATGCTTTGTCTCGAAATGCCAGCGTTACAAAGAGACCTGTGTCACCAACAAACATTTTGTACGACTCCAAATCCTCTGTACTTCCAAAACCTATATTGGGATCATCACAGTGGTGTGAGATATTCACTGTTTTTGTCTTTTCCATCTCTGAGATAAGTTCTATGTAATCTTCAGTCCTTGCCTTTGGAATAACACTGGAAATCTTATAGCGAGAGGCATTGCTGTTGAGTTGCGCAGGTATAGCTGCAAATATGCGTGCAGCCTTTCCTGATGGGTCGATTTTTCCAAAATCCTCGTCATATAAGTCCAAAATAAGCCTTTTGGCTCGGTCTACCATTTCAAAGTTGTTTGTCTCCAAATAGGCATCAACAGACTGAGGCATACCACCAACAAGCATATAGAGACGGAAATCTCGCATCAGTTTTCTATGTGCTTCCTTTAATGGGTATGGATTATCCCAGATAGTACGGAGTAATGGGATAGTTGCCGTATCGCCTAAGGCCCATCGAAACTCTTCATAATCCATTGGATACATACAGATGCGTTCTTCTTCGCTGGGAATGAGTATGTTCTTTGTGTTTTTTCGAATAGAAATAAGGGAGCCAGTTTCTATATAATCGTAACGATGGTCTTCCACAAACGACTTGATTGCCTGACGAGCAAGAGGCTGGAACTGCACCTCATCAAAAATAATAAGGGATTCTCGTTCGATTAATTGCACACCATAAATCAGCTGAAGCCTCAGAAAAATATAATTGATGTCAGATATGTCGTTAAAGAGATCCTTGACTTCCTTTGAGCATTTGGTGAAATCGATAAAGATGAAGGACTTGTACTCGTTCTTGGCAAAGCTCTTAACGATAGTTGACTTGCCGATTCGACGAGCACCTTCTATGAGGATAGCACTGTTTCCATTGCTCTGCTGCTTCCACTTGAGTAGCTGGTCGTATATTTTACGTTTGAAAAGTCTCTTAGGCTCCATAATTTCCTTGTTTTGACGTTGCAAATATAGGGAATTATTTTCTTTCCTCAAAATTTTTTAGGGACAAAACCACAAAATTCTCAAAATTTATTTGGTAGTATTTCGCAAAAATCTCAAAATCTTCGTGTTTTTCCTGTAGTATATCGTTTGAGTAGACAACAACGCTCTTAGACTGAAAAAGTGGCACATGTGCCACTTTTTTAGTCCAGACCTCGCAAATTTACCACTCATAATCCTCGACGAACCCATCGAAAAGGACGTCGCCATTCCAACCGGCCTCGCGGAAATACTGGCGTATCTCCTCTTGGACGGCAGGAGGGATGAGGCGCTCACCATTGCGAAACTCATAATAATAGGTGCGGCAATGGCTG
>CACYNE010000005.1 GCA_902775605.1 uncultured Prevotellaceae bacterium | reverse complement strand
GGCACGCTTGAAGGCGCGTGCAAAATGTTGACCTTTTCTCATAACTCTTTTTAACTTTTAAGAGCCCTAGAAGGAGTCAACGTATTTCAGGCTAAGACATTATATTCTTTGCCCATTAAATTATTTTTCGTATCTTTGCATCTACATTAAAAATATAGATTATATGTCAACAGAAGAACTGCAAAAAACGGACTAGCGTCAATATACAGGAGAAGGCACTAATGGGTTACGTTGCAGGGTGATAGAAGTGATAGAAGTCATGGAAGAGAACAAAATAGTAATCTATCAAACAGAGGACGGACAGACGCAGATTGATGTTCGTCTGGAGAATGAAATGATTTGGCTGACCCGCCAACAATTGGCGGATCTATTTGGTCGTGACTACAAAACCATCAGTAAGCATATAAACAATGCTCTCAGGGAAGAACTTGCCGATGAGGTGGTAGTCGCAAAATTTGCGAATACCACTCAGCATGGTGCTATAGAGGGGAAAACGCAAACTCACGAAAAGGAGTATTTTAACCTTGAAATGGTAACGTCTGTAGGTTATCGTGTCAAGAGTAAACGAGGTGTACAATTTAGGAAATGGGCTAATCGAGTGTTGAAGGAATATCTTATCAAAGGTTATGCCGTCAACGAGCGTCTCCGCAAGGAGCAGATAGGCGAGTTGCGCCAGCTGGTTGGTATGCTGGGGCGTACCATCCAGAACCAACCTTTGCTGTCTAACGATGAGACGAATGCCCTGTTTGAGGTCGTGACGGATTATACCTACGCCCTCGATACGCTTGACAACTACGACTACGAGCGCCTGTCAATTCAGAAAACCACGAAAGAAGAGCCCTTTCACGCCACCTATGAGAACGCTATGGAGGCTATTGATGGCTTGCGAAATAAGTTTGGTGGTAGTTCGCTCTTTGGCAACGAGAAAGATGACTCTTTCAAGAGCAGCATAGGACAGATTTATCAAACATTTGGAGGAGAAGAACTCTATCCCAGTGTGGAAGAAAAGGCCGCCATGTTGCTTTATCTGGTCACCAAAACCATTCTTTCAGCGATGGCAACAAACGCATTGCTGCTACGTTGTTCCTTTGGTTCCTCAACAACAATAGAATCCTCTATCGCCCTGATGGCTCAAAGCGCATAGCAGACAACACTTTGGTAGCCCTCACTTTGATGATTGCAGAGAGCCGAACAGAGGAGAAGGATGTAATGGTGAAGGTGGTGGTGAATCTTATAAACCAACAAAATTAGGGACGATGAGCAAGATATCTATCCGTTTCTTTAAAAACACGTGGGGGACAGTCCCCTTGTGACGACATTCTGTGCAAGTGCCGCTTGCATAATTACGGGAAAAACATTCTTGCAAGCGCGACTTGCAAATTTGATAGAACTATAAAACGAAATAAACAAGATACAATGGCAAAGATAATAGTACAGAATACAGAAATAACAGTTTTGTCACATAATGACAAAGATTACATTTCGCTCACTGACATGGCTAATGGCAAACAGGATGAGAGCCGTGCAGCTGATGTTATCAAGAACTGGATAAGAACACGCTATACCATTGAATTTCTTGGAACTTGGGAGATGATTCACAATCCTAATTTCAAAGTGGTCGAATTTGACCACTTTAGAATGCAAGCCGGTCTTCCCAACTTCACCCTGAGTGCCAGCGAATGGATTGAAAGGACGAATGCCATCGGCATTATTGTCAAGCAAGGGCGTAGCGTAGACAGAGCATAGTGCAAGCTTATACCTTCGGAGATGGCTCGGAGATGGCTCGAAGATGGCTCGGTGATGGAAGAAGATACCAAGAATGATGCATGAAGATATAGAAACGAAAAGAAACGATCATAGTATATGAAAAAAGAAGAGATACTTGCTCTATTTAAGAGTTATGAAGAGGCGGTCTGCAAGATTGACGAGACTGAGTGCTGGAGTGCAAGAAGTTTGTGCTCATTATTTGGGTACACCCAATGGCGCAATTTCAATAATGTGATAGACAAGGCTAAAGAGGCTTGTAACAATGCAGGTCAGTCGGTTTCAGACCATTTTGCTGACGTCAGCAAAATGGTCAACCTAGGTTCTGGATCTGAACGCGGAATCGATGATGTAATGCTCACTCGCTATGCCTGCTACCTCGTGGCGCAAAACGGAGATCCTCGCAAACCGCAGATTGCCTTCGCACAGACCTACTTCGCTGTGCAGACACGTCGTGCCGAGCTGATAGAGCAACGCCTGTTGGAGGTGGAGCGTGTGAAAGCTCGTGCCAAGTTGCAGGAGACTGAGAAGAAGCTTTCGGGTATCCTCTATGAACGTGGCGTAAACGACCAGACCTTCGCCGTCATCCGCTCCAAAGGCGATCAAGCCCTCTTCCGTCTCAGCACCAATATGATGAAGCGCAAGGTGGGTATGCCGCAAAGCCGTCCCCTTGCCGACTTCCTTCCAACCATCAGCATCAAAGCCAAGGACTTTGCTGCTGAGATGACCAGCGTGAATGTACAGACCAAAGACCTTCACGGAGAAGTTTCTATCACCAAGGAGCATGTCGATAACAATGCAGCCGTCCGCAAGATGCTGACAGAGCGCGGCATTATTCCTGAAGACCTGCCTGCAGCTGAGGATGTGAAGAAAGTGGAGCGTAGGTTGGCCAGTGAGGAAAAGAAGATGCTGGGAAAGAAGAAAAAGTAGAACTTATACCTTCGAAGATGGCTCGGAGATGACACGTTAGGGGTTGAAGATAAGTAGAATACACCATGAATGGTGCATGAAGATAAAAAGAAGTAAAACGAAAAACTTGAAGATATAATATGTCAGTAATTAGTGAACTGATAGATAGAGATAAGATAGAGAATGCTGCGGACGAAGCAATGAAGTCTGCGAACCAATCCCGTTCAAGACGTGAGATAGCGTTTTGTCGTGAAGAGTGTGGTTTGTCAGAAGAAGAATTCTCACAACTTGCCGATATGCTTAAACAATTTGGTACTGCCAGTATAGGAACTATAAATGGACCTAAACCTTTCTTAATTTTTCAAATGAACGACTCTGGAGCAGAATTCATTGCTAAGGGTGGTTTCAGGGAACTACGAATGAACCAATCAATCAACTTAGACGCGAATAAGATAGCAAAGCGTTCAAATACAATATCCATAATTGCGTTATTAATTGCAATTGCTTCTTTGGCTTTTACAATCTATATGAATATATTCTTGAAACATTAACAATCCTAATTCCAATAATATGAAAGACCTAAAACAATTCATCGGCTTATATCCTGTATCAAAGACATTGCGCTTTGAGTTGAGACCTGTGGGCAGAACGCAGGAGTGGATGGAAAAGAATCATGTGTTGGAACATGATGGCAAAAGGGCTGAGGATTATCCCAGAGTGAAGGAACTAATAGATGCTTACCACAAAATATGCATCAGCAACTCGTTGAAAGTGTCTGATATTAATTGGACTCCGTTGCGAGATGCCATTGAAAAGAATCGCCAAGAGAAGTCTGACGAGTCAAAAAAGGCATTGGAGGAAGAGCAAACCAAGATGCGCCTTGAGATATGCAAGAAGCTGGCTAAGTTTGAACACTATCAGGAACTGGTAAAAGCCGATACGCCATCTAAGCTTATTAACGGTATTCTTCCTCATGATAAGGCTTTAGATACGTTCAACAAGTTTGCTGTTTACTTTGAGGGCTTTCAGGAGAACAGGAGAAATATCTATAGTAGTGAAGCTATCAGTACGGGCGTTGCTTATAGACTTGTTCACGATAATTTCCCAAAGTTCCTGGCCAATATTGAGGTGTTTGAAAACATCAAGGAGATTTGTCCAGAAGTCATCCAACAGGTAGCTACAGAAATGGCTCCATTCCTTGAAGGTGTTATGATTGAGGATGTATTTACTGTCAGCTACTATAATGCCGTTTTAACTCAAAATGGTATAGATTACTATAACCAGATTCTGGGCGGAGTGGCAAAAGATGATCAGAAGTATCGTGGCATCAATGAGTTTATAAACTTATACCGTCAGGCTCATCCAGAGTTGGCTACAAAGAAGAAGTCGCTAACGATGGTGCCACTCTTCAAGCAGATTTTGTCAGACAGAGAAACACTTTCAGATATAGTTCGCCCCGTTGAATCAGAGAAACAGCTGATAGAGGTGATAAACAATTTCTATCAACGCATTACTAACTTTGATATTAATGGAAAGAATGTCAACGTCGTTAAAGAACTGACCGATTTGGTTTTAAGTATTGATACGTATAACCCTGAAGGTATCTTTATTTCAGCCAAATCAATAACCGATGTATCTCATTCCTTATATGACCATTGGAATAGAATTAACGAGAAGCTTTATGACAAGGCTGTGGAGGCAATTGGAGGTGTTCAGACAGTGAAGAACAAAAAGAAGGTGGAGGCTTATTTGAAAAAAGATGCCTATACGCTTTCTGAACTGAGCTTTGGCGATGATGTTTCTATCTCTCAGTATTTCTCTGCATTAACGAATTCCACTGACTCCATCAATAGCTTATGGTTGCAATTTCAGAGTTGGTGCAAGTCGGCAGAGAAACCACAATTCGTCCATAATGAGGTTGGTACGGAATACGTAAAGATGCTGTTGGATGCTATCATGCTTGTATTGCACAAGTGCGGAGCACTTCTGGTATCCTTGGAAAACGAATTGGACAGCGACTTCTATAACAAGTTCCTGCCGCTCTACGCAGAACTGGAGAATGTGATATTGGTTTATACAAGAGTAAGGAACTTCCTCACCAAGAAGCTTTCTGATACAGGCAAGATAAAGCTGAAGTTCGATACACCCTCGCTTGGTGCTGGATGGGGCATCAATAAAGAGAAGACGAATAAAGCTGTATTATTGTTCAAGGACGGATTATCATATCTGGGTATTATGAACGTCAAAGGCACGTTAGACTTTAATTGCAAGATAGAAGCTGACGAGCCGACGTTCAAGAAAATGGTTTGCAGAAACTATTCCAAACCTTACATGGACCTGCCTAATTCATTCTTCAGCCAGAACGGAATAAGCAAGTTCCACCCGTCTGAGCGAATCCAAAAGATATATTTTGCATTCAAAGAGAATTCAAAAAACGTTGATATCAAGAAGGTGCACGAACTGATAGATTACTACAAAGATGCTATCAGTCGCCATGAAGATTGGGGATCATTTGGCTTTAAGTATTCTCCCACAGAATCCTACGAGACCATCAATGATTTCTATACAGAGGTGGCTGCGCAATCATACAAACTTCGTTTCATAGAAGTTCCCCAAAAACAAGTTGACGAGTGGGTTGAAGAAGGAAAACTCTACTTGTTCCAACTATATAACAAAGATTATGCAGAGGGCGCTCATGGTCGCAAGAATCTTCACACGATGTATTGGGAGTGCCTCTTCTCTGAAGAAAATCTCAGCAACCTGTTCATCAAGTTGGGAGGTCAGGCAGAATTGTTCTATCGCCCACAAAGCATCAAGAAACCAGTATCACATAAAGTTGGCACGAAGATGCTGAATCGCAGAGCGAAGGACGGAAAGCCTATACCAGATGCTATATATCGTAGTCTCTATCAGTATTTCAATGGCAAGAAAGCGGAAGCAGAACTGACCACAGAAGAAAAGGCCTATATCAGCCAGGTCATCGTGAAGGATGTGCATCACGAAATCATCAAGGACAGACGTTACACCAAGCAGTTCTTCTATCAATTCCACGTGCCTATCGTGTTTAATGCAAATGCTCCCCAAAGACCGAAGATTAATGAGAGGGTTTTGGAATACATCAAGGAGAATCCAGACGTAAACATCATCGGAATAGACCGTGGTGAGCGCCACTTGGTTTATCTTACCCTTATCAATCAGCGAGGAGAGATTCTGAAGCAGAAGACCTTCAACGTTGTTGGCGATTACAACTATCAGGAGAAACTAAAGCAGCGCGAAAATGAACGAGACCAAGCGCGAAAGAGCTGGCAGAGCGTAGGTAAAATCAAGGACCTGAAAGAAGGTTTCCTTTCTGCTGTTGTGCATGAGATAGCCAAGATGATGATAGAAAATAATGCCATCGTGGTTCTTGAAGACCTGAATTGGGGATTCAAGCGTGGCCGTTTCAAGGTGGAACGCCAGGTGTATCAGAAATTCGAGAAGATGCTGATTGACAAACTGAACTACCTGTCGTTCAAAGATGTAGATACGTCAGATGAAGGTGGCATTCTTCGTGGTTACCAATTAACAGAGCCGGTGGCTAACTATACGGATATTGGCAAACAAACGGGCTTCCTTTTCTATATTCCTGCTGCCTATACGTCAAAGATTGATCCTGCAACGGGGTTTGTTAACCACTTCAACTTCAACGACATCACCAATGCCGAGAAGCGCAAAGAATTCTTCATGAAGATGGAGCGGATTGAGATGAAGAACGGCAACGTGGAGTTTGAGTTTGACTATCGCAAGTTCAAAACCTATCAGACGGACTTCCAGAACGTGTGGACAGTTAATACCTCTGGTAAGCGTATCGTCTTCGATACTGAGAAGAGGGAGCACAAAGCTGTTTATCCTACGCAGGAATTTGTGCAGGCTTTTGGCAATAAGGGTATAACGCTTGAAGAAGGAATGGATATCAAGGCGTTTATTGGGGGAATCGAAGCTGACATCAAGAATGCGTCATTCTTCAGTTCACTCTTCTATGCGTTCAAGACTACTCTGCAGATGCGTAACAGTAATGCCGATACAAGAGAGGACTATATCCTTTCGCCCGTAGTTCATGACGGCAGGCAGTTCTGTTCTACAGACGAAGTCAACAAGGGCAAGGACGCAGACGGCAATTGGATATCAAAACTACCTGTAGATGCCGATGCCAATGGTGCATACCACATCGCTCTGAAGGGTCTCTACCTACTAATGAACCCGCAAACAAAGAAGATAGAAAACGAAAAATGGCTCCAGTTCATGGCCGAAAAGCCGTATAAGGAGTAATTTTTTTGGGCAATAATTTGGCTAAGTCAGTTAAAATCAGTACTTTTGCCAACAAATGGTGTAAGACCATATTAAATTTCTACTATTGTAGATTGACCAGGATTAGCGGTCTCTGGCGTTACTGGTGTAAGACCATATTAAATTTCTACTATTGTAGATCAGCCACATGTCTATGCTCTCCCCCACAGGGTGTAAGACCATATTAAATTTCTACTATTGTAGATCGAAGATCAAGGGTGCAGCCGGTGGCTTCAGGTGTAAGACCATATTAAATTTCTACTATTGTAGATGTCAAACGTGAGCGTGCCGTTCGGGATGGGGGTGTAAGACCATATTAAATTTCTACTATTGTAGATCCCTGTTCACCGAGGAAATACTGATGCGGTATTTAAAGATGACCCAACAAGAAATAAACACTATGGACGAATCGGGTCATGCGGGAAGCGGCAATAGTGTAGGTATATTGAAACCATATTCCAGCCATACTCACAAGTAAGCATAGGAGCAAGCAAGGAGCAGCAAGAAGCAACTTAGGAGCTGGCTACACTATGGATAGAGTATAGTGTTACTAAAATCTCTTAATAAATAACACATACTCGTAATAATCTGCCCTATTTTTCGTACCTTTGCAGACAGATGGCGAAGTCCGAGAAATCGAAATGTTAGAAAGGAAAAAAGATGATACTCCCCACAATGACACCTGAGGAAAAGGTGAGGCAGATGGAGAAAGTAAAGCCCCTCTTGCAAGAGGCTGCGGTAGCCTGGATGAATCGCAATCAGAAGATTGTGTTTAAGACCAAGGTGTTTCCCACATTCTATTTGTTCGAACGGAATTTTGACGGGATGGGCAGATGGACTGTCATCGTAGAAGCAGAAAGTAAGGCGCTATTGAAAAAGGGTATCATCAACGTGATGGGGTATCAGACCTACATCGTCTCACATGCCAAATTAGAGAGTAATAATGGCGTAGGGATATACCTGTTTAATGCCCATAATGAAGATATCATCATGTGCAACGAGTTTCCTCCACATTACTTCAATCAGTTCCGCAAGCGGTTTGTTGAGGCCAGAGGCTTGTCACAGCCCGACTTCCAAAATCTTGTGAAGATGGTACTGCGGGAGCATTACGACGCGATGGATGAGACACAGACGGGACTGAAGGTAAAACTTGACGAGGACGATCAGTTGTATTATGAGGAAACCGAAGAGTACAACCGACAGGCTGGTTTCAAGAATCTGATTACCTATTCTCGCAATGGTATTTCGCTGGGGCTTTCTGGAGCAGACCGCCGCTACTTCAACTTCACGACGTTTGTGTCGAACGAGATGTTGAAGGACAATCAGGTGGAGGCTCAGCAACATATTCTGAAACAGCAGTTGAGCATCAGGTATAAAACTGACCTTGACCCGTTTGCTCCACAAGAAAATAAGTTTGAATTAGTAGAAGCCTCTACACGAGGTTATGGATTAAAAAAGAAGTAAACCTACAAGACAGATGAAAATAGAGAATCCTGAATTTACAGAAGTAACCACCAAATACAGTTGGGGAGAACATACAGATGAATATGTGGTTCTGCCCAAAGGTTTGCCTGGCAAATATGGCGTTACGATAGTGATGCTGAGCAATCTAAAATATTTTCTCGAAATGTTTACGCTCGGCGATTCAGAACGTTATCTGGGTCCTTATGAGATCTTGGCAAAACTTGAAGAGCGTATACGTGAAGACATGCAAAGTGGCGCGATAGAAACCAGTTTCCTGATTGGCTATAAACGAGATCCAATGGCAGACGGCGAAGTCATTTTCGAGTTCTCACATTTTGAGGTGAACTCAGATACAGAGCCAGACAAGAACTACCATTCACTCTACATTTATTTTGAATATACAGGCAGTGCGTCATGAGTGATTTGTTAGAAGAAATATTCAGCTGTGCAGCTGCCTTTGAGACAGGCGGACGTCACATCGACTACATCAAACTCGACATGACTACGCGTCAGGTGGAGGTGAAGTTGACGGCTGTACCTGGCGGAGAATACTATGATACCATTCTTGCCCAGCAGCAGGACACCATTCAACAGGCGCGACAGGATCATGCCGTATGGACTAAAAGACACGGAGGTGGTGTGACAGAGGAAGACCTGACAGAACGTGTGGGGCTTATGCTGAAGAGTCTGCTCGACACAAAGTTCCTGCGCGACGATTATTACGAGATACCCAAATCAAAGCGTACAAAAGCCAAAGAAGAGTTGGCTGAGTTGGGATTGGAAGTGGATGAACTGACCGATGCTCAGATTCTTCGCTATGCACTGCTACGCGATATGGTGGGGTTCTGTATGGGGCGCTTTGAGTTCGACAATAAAGAAGCGATAGGTAACTATATGTACGAAAACCGCGATACATACAGTGCAGCCCGCTATGGTCACTACTTTCGTTTTGAGACCACATTGGAATTGATTTACAACGATCTTGACCAATTAAAGAAAGCCCATCGTGACCGAGAGTTAGAAGATTGTCTCGTAAAAATGACTACCGACTTGGAACCGCTACGTGAACACGTGGTGACGGGATTTGCTGGATGCTATGATTTGATGCTGGACGAAATTCTCCAAGTAGGTGACTTACAGAAGAAACTGAAACGTGTGTCACCTAATACATTTAAAGGTGGTTACAACCAGAAATTGACCTGTAACCTTGTGGGATTATTATGCCACGAGGAGGTGTATGATGTAAATCCCAAACAGGCCGATGCACTAATTTACATCGAGAAGACCCACTATACCTATATTAATAATTATGCAAATTTCAACTCTTCAGATTCAGAACTGACTCGCGAAGAGGTTCAATCCATTAAGGAGATAATAAAGAAGCATACCTGATTTTATTTTTCTTTATTTTTAGAAATATAACTTATTGATAGTCAGCTGATAAAATATTATTATTTTTCGGCTGACTTTTATTTTTTTGCACTCTTTTGGATGTTCTTACCTTTGCACTGTCGAAAGTTGAAAACAACGACCCGACAGTGCTCTTTGACATGTTGACACAACTTCCAACGCATACGCGCCACACGCACATGCATCCATATGCACGTACCTTTATCCAATTGATAATTGACAATTGATAATTGAAAATTTAAGGAATTGCACCACTATCTGATAGATGTGGGGTTCCTCTTTCGTGAGCGCAATACTTACGAACTGAAGCTCTGCAAACGTTATGCAGGGCTTGGATATGCTAAGACTCGAAGCCACTTCCGCTACAACTCGAAGGGCGACCTCATTGAGACGCGCTTCCCAGTGCGGACCAAGAAGGGACAAGAGTTTATTATTAACTTAATTAAAGGTAACATTAAACATTAAAGGATTATGGAACCAAAGATTTTAAAAGTAACAAAGTGTGGAGAGATGTTCTCCGTGAAGAGTGAAAAATCGGAAACTGGTCAGCTGAACAAGCGTAACCTGGTGTTGAAGGAGCTGGGCGGAAAGTTCGAGAACGAGTACGCCGTCAGCGTGCTGGGCAATGCAGCCTCGCTACAGTTCTATGAGGGCGACCTCGTGGTGATGACGCTGAGGTTCCAGACGCGCGAGTACAACGGACAGGTGTTTCAGGACATCACCGTAACGGACATTTATCCACTTAAAAAGTAATTCTAACAATTTCTGAGTTTTGACGGCTGAGTGAGGGAAGAGTACCGGTTTAAATGAGCTCAACTAACTACTTCGCTCCTCCCGATGACTCAGGCTTAACAAAAACATTCAGAAATTATGAAAGAATTCATTAGTATTTCTACAGAGAGACAGGTAATGGTCGAAGGTCTGATGACATTCGGCATGTTGGAAACAGGACTGCGCACGCTGGATTTTGAGTGTTGCGATGATGTGGAGGCAGAGCCCTTCAAGGGGGACTTCCACGTGCAGGGTATGCGCGACGGTAACGTCTATATGCAGCAGAAGCCCAAGCGAGTGCGTAACAAAGCCATCTTCCGCGATGACAATGCATCACTTTCGCACGGGCAGGACGGCAGGTACTACTTCTACTTCTCGCTCGACGAGGATCGTATTGGTGAACTGCCCGAGCAGTTGGTGCGACAGGCAAGTGCTATCGCACAGAAAGTAATTCGTGAACTAATCTGTAAGTAAGGCGGTATGAGTGTATTCGAGATTTACAAAGGGGATGGTGGCGCAAAGTTTATGCGCCCCATCCATAACAGAGAGGAGTATCTGAGCAGTCGCAATACGGACAAGCAGCGCTATACGCTGAAGATTGTTCGCGAGCAGGATGCCACCAAGAAGAACCTGTTGACACAGATGAACTACTCGTGCCTGCCCAACGAAGACGGGTCGCTGAAGGGCTCGAAGACGGCTTCAAAGTCGGTGGGTATGGATATCGACTTCAAGGCACCTAAAGAGCTTTCTGCTGAAGAGGCTGCCAAGTGGCTGGCGAAACAGATGGCGGGTGTGCCCGAACTGGTGCTATCGAAAAAAGATGATTTAGGATTGCAGATGCTGGAGCGGTCGGCCACGAAGGGTTATCACCTGGTGTTCCGTCGTCGTGAAGACCTGTCGCAAGAGGAAAACCTTCGCTGGGCCAGTGAATTGCTTGGCGTTGAGTTTGATGACAAGGCAAAGGATATTACGAGGGTCTTTTTCACAACGACAGCTGACGAAAATGAACTTCTCTTCTTGGACGATGATATTTTTGATGCAACGCCTGCGCAGATGTATGACGCAGAAGATCAGAAGGAAGATGTTACAGCGTTACAGTGTTACAGTTCTCAAGAGACTGTACCTCAGACATCAAACATCAGCCTTCAGACATCGGTAGCCTATGACCCTGACGCAAAGTACAACGGGGTGCTGTATAAGGACATCATCGCGAAGTATTGGGAGCTGTTCAACGACGGGAAGGAGCCTGTGGATGGTGACCGCAATGTGCTGACGTTCGAACTGGCTGCAACTATACGTAGTATCTGTGGCTATTCGTTGGAGAAGCTTCTGACTGTTGTTCCTAACTATTGGGCAAAGCCCGATGGCAGTTGTTCACAGGAGGACTTGGCAGAGTATCGGAAGACGCTGGAGAACGCACTGAAGGAACCCAAGAAAGGTATGCCCTACAGGTTGAAGCAGGTGCTGCAGTCGCTGAAATCGCAGGCTGGCGTGAAGGCTTGTGGCGGTACGCTGACCACACCACCACCGATGCCGAAGAAGTTGCCACCACTTGTGAAGTTACTGACGAAGAACGTTCCTTGGTTCTACAAACCCGCTGTGGCGAACGCGGTGTTCCCGGCTTTGGGAGTTCACTTGCACGGCGTGAAGTTCAGGTATTGGGACAACGTGGAGCACGAGGCTACCTTTATGAATGTTCTGATAGGTCGCCAGTCGATAGGTAAGGGTACTATCAAAAAGCCTATCGAGTACATCATGGAGGACATTCGTCAGCGTGACATTCCTAATCGTCAGCGCGAGGCCGAATGGAAACAGAAGAATCCAGGGGCGAAGCAGAAGAAAGACCCAAGACCAACGGACATCTGCATCCAGATGCTGATTGACAACCTGACCGATGCCGTCTTCAACCAGCGTATCGTGGATGCCAATAACAACGGCGAACGCTATATCTACACCATCGTAGATGAGATAGAGGCACTGAAGAAGGTGACGTCGAAAGGGACGGTAGACGAGGTTGGCTTGCTGATTCGTAAAGCCTTTGATAATTCACTGGCAGGTCAGGAGCGCGTAGGTGCTGATTCCGTCTCGGGTATTGCTCCCTTGCGTTGGAACTTCAACGCCTCGACGACACCACCAAATGCCCGCAAGTTCTTCTATAAGATGGTCAACGACGGTACAGTGAGCCGACTGGATGTGTCAACCATTATACGCTCGGACGATGACGACGATACAGCACCTATCTTGGGCATCTACGACCATACGTTTGCACAGGAGTTGAAGCCCTATATCGACCGACTTGAGGCAGCCAACGGGCTGATAGAATGTCAGCAAGCCAAGCGTCTGTCGCTCGATATGAAGCAGGAGAACAAGGATGCCGCACGGCTGTATGAGAGCGACGCCTACCGAGTTTTGAGTTATCGCGCTAATGTGATTGCCTGGCTGAAGGGGATGGTTCTTTACGTGGCTCACGGCTACAAATGGTCGAAGGAGATTGCCGATTTCGTCCGCTGGAGCCAGTCGTACAATCTATGGTGTAAGATGTTGTACTTCGGTCAGCAGTTGGAAAAAGAGCTTCGCGAGGAGGTTGAGATTCAGCGTCAGTCAGGGCCTCAGAACTTGCTGGAGTTGCTACCCGATGAGTTCACTCGGGAGCAGTACCACCAGATGCGTCAGCAGCAAGGTCGCAGTGGTGATGGTGAAAGCACACTGCGCGTCTGGCAGAACCGAGGGTACATTGCCTACGATGATGTTTGCGGACGTTTCTGCAAGACGGCTGAATATAAACAGAAAATCGGGGGGAAGGTATAGGAAATTGAGAATTGATAATTGAGAATTGAGAATTGAGAATTATGATTACAATCGATAATACTCAAGAATGCTTTGTGCAGCTCTGGCTTCGGCTGGAGCGCACAAGGCGCCTCCTCGGAGGTCAGTACAAGCGTTTCTGCATCCGCAGGGTGCTGAAAACATGGTTCGGCTTTGAGGCCAACGACAACTTTATCTGGGAGGTGTGCAGCAGGTGCGATCAAGAAGGCTGGAACGAGCTTCCATTGCCGTCGCTTTACCCACGCAAACACCGCGAACTGCTCAGGGCCATCGTCAGCGTAAAATTAGGCATCAGCTATTATAAGGTTGACCTGAAAGCCCTCGACAAGGCTTATAGCATCGCCTTCCCGAAGAGTACGCCGCTGAATGTGAATAAGAAAAAGAAGTCTATCAAGAATTAAAGAATTTGAGAGTTATGACACCACGAGGAATAACGCAAAGACGGACGCAAATTATTTGCGTCCGTCCTTTATTGTTTTATATAGCCAGTTACGAGCGGATGTCGAACGTCAGCGCTTCTTTCTCGGCATCCTTGTCGATAAGGATGGTGGCGCCGGCGGGGATGCTGTCGTCGAGAATCTTCTCGCAGATGCCGTCCTCGATATAGTTCTGAATGGCACGCTTCAGGGGGCGGGCACCAAACTGCACATCATAGCCCTTGGTGGCCACAAACTCCTTGGCGGCAGGGGTGAGCTGCATTTCATAGCCCAACTCGTGGATGCGATGAACAAGGCCCTTGAGCTCGACGTCGATGATGCGCTTGATGGCTTCGAGGTCCAGTTGCTCGAAGGTGATAATCTCGTCGAGACGATTGAGGAACTCGGGCGAGAACTGCTTGGAGAGAGCCTTCTGGACAATGCTGCGGGCATGCTCGCGGTCCTTCTCGTTCATGTTCAGACCCAGCGACGAGGCGGTGAAGCCAATGCCGTTGCCAAACTCCTTGAGTTGGCGGGTGCCAGCATTCGAGGTCATGATGATAACGGTGTTGCGGAAATCCACAAAGCGGCCGTTGCCATCGGTGAGTCGGCCCTCGTCGAGTACCTGTAGCAGGAGGTTGAACACATTGCCGTGGGCCTTCTCAATCTCGTCGAGCAGCACGATGGAGTAGGGCTTGCGGCGCACGCGCTCGGTGAGCTGGCCGCCTTCCTCATAGCCCACATAGCCCGGAGGGGCACCAATGAGTCGGCTGACGTTGAATGCCTCGGTATATTCGCTCATATCGACACGAATCAGGGCGTCGGCAGAGCCAAACATCTGCTCAGCCAGTTTCTTGGCGAGATAGGTCTTACCCACACCTGTGGGACCCAGGAACATGAAGGCGCCGATGGGATGGTTGGGAGCCTTGAGGCCCACGCGGTTGCGCTGGATGGCCTTGACCATCTTGTCGATGGCGGCATCTTGGGCAATGACGCTGGCCTTCAGTGTGGGAGCCATATCCTTGAGGCGCACGCCTTCGTTCTCGGCCATACGCTGAACGGGAATGCCGGTCATCATCGACACAACATCGGAAACTTCGGCTTCGGTGACGGTGTGACGCACATCATCATTGCTCTTCATCCATGTGGCCTGCACCTCAGAGAGTTGCTTCTCGAGCACTGTCTGCCTGTCACGATAACTGGCGGCAAGCTCGTAGTTCTGCTGACCAACGGCCTGGTGCTTCTTCTCCTTGACATCGGTAATCTCTTTTTCCAGAGTCTCAATCTCGGGGGGAATCTGCGCATTATTCAGATGTACGCGTGCGCCTGTCTCGTCCATCGCATCGATGGCCTTGTCGGGCTGGGCACGGTCGGTGACATAGCGCTCTGTCAATCTGACACACGCCAAGATGGCATCGTCGGTGAACTCCACGTGATGATGCTCTTCATAGCGGTCCTTGATGTTATGCAGAATCTGAAGGGTCTGCTCGGCGGTGGTGGGATCGACGATAACCTTCTGGAAACGGCGCTCCAGGGCTCCGTCCTTCTCAATGCTGTTGCGATATTCATCGAGCGTGGTGGCACCGATGCACTGAATGGTGCCGCGTGCCAATGCGGGCTTCATGATGTTGGCGGCATCCATGCTGCCAGGGGTAGAGCCGGCGCCGATGATGGTGTGGATCTCGTCGATGAAGACGATAATCTGTGGGTTTTGCTCAATCTCCTTGATGAGGGCACGGATGCGCTCCTCGAACTGTCCGCGATATTTGGTGCCTGCCACGATGCCGGTCATGTCGAGGCTCACAATGCGGCGATTGAAGAACATGGGTGAGCACTTGCGCTGGGCAATGAGCTGAGCCAGTCCCTCGACAATGGCACTCTTGCCCACACCGGGCTCGCCAATGAGGATGGGATTGTTCTTCTTGCGACGACCCAGAATCTCCATCACGCGCTGGATTTCCTGCTCGCGGCCCACACAGGGATCGAGCTTACCATCGAGGGCAGCCTGCGTCAGGTCGGTCGAGAAATTGTCGAGTACAGGAGTCTTCGACTTCTCGCCCTTGTCGTTCTTCTCGGCGTGTGCCGACTGCGTGGTAGAGCTGGTCTTGGTGCTGTCATACTCTTCCTCCTCATCCTCTTCGGGCAGTTGTAATGCACCTTTGGGCTGGGGCTGAGGTTGCGACTCCTTCAAGTAGTTGCCCACGCTGTTATAGTCGATGTGCTGCTCTTCGAGCACTCTCTTGGCATTATTGTCTGTGCGGTCGTGCAGGATGGCCAGTAACAAGTGTTCCTCGTCAACGCGCTCCTGATGCTGCAGGCGCGCCTCAAGGACTGCCAGTTTCAGGATGTTAGAAGCATTCTCATTGAGTGTCAGGTCACTTGTCTCAACAGGCGGGAAGGCCGTCACAGTGGTGTGAAGGCTTGCCTCCAACTGGGTCTTCACAGTTTCTTTGCTGAGCTTGAACTGCTCGAAGATTTTCGTGATAATGCCGTCGTTGGCGCGCATCATGCCCAGCAGCAGGTGCTCAGGGCCAATGTTGGCACTCAACAGACGACTCGCCTCCTGACGAGAAAAGGCCAATATTGCAGATACTTTATTTGTAAATTGACTCATTCTTTTTTGGGTTGGGGTTTCTTTGTTCTCTTTCTTTTGTTTGATGGAGAACCTGCAAATGGTGTGCCAGAACTTTTCTGACTCTTGTCAGCACCTTGCTTGCCGCCTTTCTGGCTGCCCTTTTGACTGCCTTTCTGACCACCTCTTTGACCAGCTTTCTGGCCACGTCCCTTGCCGTGACCTCTGCCTCGCCCGCGTCCGCGTGAACCTTTCTTTTTCTCTGCAAGTTCAGCATAGTTGGGACCTTCACCCAAGTTGCCAGGTAGAGGCAACTTCTCAACCTCCTTCTGTAGGAAGTCCTCAATCTGCTTGAACGAGGGCACGTCGTTATCGCTGACAAAGGTGATGGCCTCGCCGTCGCGATCGGCACGTGCCGTACGGCCAATGCGGTGAACATAGTCCTCGCTGTCGTGGGGCACGTCATAATTGATCACCATGCGTATATCGTCGATATCAATGCCTCGCGCCACGATGTCGGTGGCCACCAGCACATCGACCTGTCCGGCCTTGAAACGATACATCACGTCGTCACGCTCCTGCTGGGTGAGGTCAGAGTGCATCGGGGCACAGTTGATCTTGAGTTTCTGAAGGGCACGGTTGATGTCTTTCACTTTGTCCTTCTTGCCACAGAAGATGATGACGCGCTTCAGGTCGCCCTGCTTAAAGATATGCTCAACGATAGACACCTTCTGGGGCTCGTAACACACATAGGCCATCTGGTGGATCTTTTCTGCCGGACGGCTCACCTTGAGCTTGACCTCTACAGGGTCGTGAAGCAGGGATACGGCCAACTCGCGAATCTTCGAGGGCATTGTGGCCGAGAACATAATCTTCTGGCAGGTCTTTGGCAGCAAGGCATTGATCTGCAGAATATCTTCCATGAATCCCATGTCGAGCATGCGGTCGGCCTCGTCGAGCACAAAGAATGAGGTGCGCGAAAGGTCGAGGTTGCCCACCTTCAGATGGCTGAGCAAACGGCCCGGGGTGGCAATGACCACGGGGGCACCGCCACGCAGACTCTTGATTTCCTGGTCGTAACGACCACCATCGTTGCCGCCATAGACGGCGATGCTGCTCACGTCGTCCAGATAATAGCCAAAGCCCTGCATGGCCTGGTCTATCTGCTGGGCCAGTTCGCGGGTGGGCGACATCACCACGCAGTTGATGGCATCCTCGGGGAAGCCACCGTCGTCGAGCATTGAGAGGATGGGCAGCAGATAGGCGGCTGTCTTGCCTGTGCCTGTCTGTGCCACACCCAGCACGTCGTGTCCGTCGAGAATCTCTGGGATGCAGCGTTCCTGAATGGGGGTCATCTCCTCGAAATGCATGTCATAGAGGGCATCGAGGATATTGTCGTTTAAATATGTTTCTTCAAATGTCACTTTCTTACTTTCTTTTTTCTGTTTCTTTTTTTCCTTCTTCTTGCCTCTTTCCTCTTTCCACTCTCCACTTTCCTCTTTCCACCTTCCACTTTCCACTCTCCACTCTCCACCTTCCACTCTTAATTCGGTGCCTGACGATAGCAGAAATAAGCTATCACGGCATAGAGCAGGTTAGGAATCCACGCCGCCAGGATGGCTGGCATGCCAGCATTGATGGCGAATGTAGAGCTGATGGTTTGCAGCAGGATGTATGAGAACGACAGCGCGAGGCCGATGCCCAGTGAGAGTCCCATGCCTCCCTTTCGCTTGCGCGCTGACAGAGAAGCACCAATGATGGTGAGAATGAACGAGGCAAACGAGGTGGCTATGCGCTTGTGATACTCCACCTCATATTGTACGACGTTCTGCGAGCCGCGTTCCTGCTGCTTGGAGATGTAGCGCTTGAGCTCTGGCGAGGTGAAGGTCTCCTGCTGACCCGAACTGAACACCAGGTCCATGGGTTCCATCATAATCAGCGTGTCGAGCTCTGTGCCAGACTCAATCTGTTCGCGCAGGCCTTTCAACGTACGAATCTTATAGCCAATGGCCTTCCAGTGGTATCGCGAATCGGAGATGGTGTCATACTGAATGACGTTGGCCGTCATGTGACTCACCAGTTTCTTGTCCTCAAACTTATCGAGTGAGAAACCATAGCCGCGACGAACGTTGTTGTCGTACTGCTGCAGATAGGCAATGACGCCCGGCGCCACCTGTAGCTGTACGTTGCTGGCTGTGGTGATGCGTCGCTTATTCTTGTACTTGGTCTCGAAATCCAAGCGTACCACGTTTCCATGAGGAATGATGTAAGCACCCAGATAGAAGTTCAGCGCGGCAATGATGGCGGCCGAGATCATATAAGGACGCATGAGGCGACGGAAACTGGTGCCTGCTGCCAACATGGCGATAATCTCGGAATTGCCTGCCAACTTCGAGGTGAAGAAGATGACGGCAATGAACACGAACAGCGGCGAGAACAGGTTGGCGAAGTAGGGTACGAAGTTGGCGTAATAGTCAAAGATGATGGCACTCCAAGGCGCATGATACGTGGAGAACTTGTTTAAGTTCTCGTTGAAGTCGAACACGATACTGATGCTGATAATCAGCAAGATGGAGTAGATATATGTTCCTATGAACTTGCTGATGATATAGCGGTCGAGCCGTGGGAAAAGTCGTGCCAGGATGTTCTTCATACTCTGCGGCCTAAATCATTAATGACGGAACGTTTCCACTGCGAGAAGTCGCCTTGCTCAATGTGCTGACGGGCATCGCTGACCAGTCGGAGATAGAACGCCAAGTTATGGATAGACGCAATCTGAAGGGCCAGCAGTTCCTGCGCCTTGAAGAGGTGATGCAGGTAGGCCTTGGTGTGCAGACGGTCAATGTCGCAACCATCCGGGTCGATGGGCGAGAAGTCGTTCTCCCATTTCTTGTTGCGCATGTTCATCGTGCCCTGATAGGTGAAGAGCATGGCATTGCGTCCATTGCGGGTGGGCATCACGCAGTCGAACATATCGACGCCGCGCTCAATGCCTTCGAGAAGATTTTGAGGGGTGCCAACGCCCATCAGGTAGCGCGGACGATCCTTGGGCAGGATGTCGTTGACAACCTCAATCATCTCATACATCACCTCGGTGGGTTCGCCTACGGCCAGTCCGCCAATGGAGGCACCACCGCCGTCGTTGAGCATACCCAGACGGTCAACTACATGCTTGGCAGCATCCTGACGAAGGTCCTTGTATTTGCATCCCTGGACAATGGGGAACAGGGTCTGCTTGTGTCCGTAGAGGGGTTCTGTCTCGTTGAAACGCTTGATGCAGCGGTCCAGCCAGCGCTGGGTGAGCCTGAGACTGTCCTTGGCATACTGATAGTCGCTCTCGCCAGGAGGACACTCGTCGAAAGCCATCATGATGTCGGCACCGATGATGCGCTGGGTGTCCATCACGTTTTCCGGAGTGAAGATGTGCTTTGAGCCGTCAATATGGGAACGGAACTCACAACCTTCCTCACGCAACTTGCGGATGCCAGTCAGGGAAAAGACCTGAAAGCCGCCAGAGTCGGTGAGGATGGGGCGGTCCCAGGTGTTGAACTTATGCAGCCCGCCGGCCTTGCGCAGGGTGTCGAGACCCGGACGAAGATAGAGATGATAGGTGTTGCCCAGAATGATCTGAGCCTTCACCTGGTCGCGAAGTTCAGAGAAATGGACTCCCTTCACGCTACCGCACGTGCCCACAGGCATAAAGATAGGTGTCTTAATCTGTCCGTGGTCGGTGGTAATCACACCTGCGCGGGCACTGCTATAGGGGTCGGTATGTTGTAGTTCGAATGTCATTTCTTGTTGTTCTCTTTATCTTCTTCTATCTCAAACACCAACGGATTTTCCACGATCTCATCGGTCAGGGCAATCTTCCACACGTCGAGCACGTTTTCCACATAATGGAACGTGACGCCCTTGAGGTAGATTTCTGGAATCTCAAGGATATCCTTCTCGTTCTCCTGACACATGATGATATCGGTGATGCCAGCACGCTTGGCAGCCAGAATCTTCTCCTTGATGCCACCAACGGGGAGCACCTTGCCACGAAGAGTAATCTCGCCAGTCATGGCAATATTCTTGCGAACCTTGCGCTGGGTGAGGGCAGAGGCAATAGAGGTGGCGATGGTGATACCGGCAGAAGGACCATCCTTGGGGGTTGCTCCTTCTGGTACGTGGATATGGATATTCCAATTATCGAAGATGCGATAGTCGAGGTTCAACTTGTCGGCATGAGCCTTGACATACTCCAGAGCGAGCACAGCCGACTCCTTCATGACGTCACCCAGATTACCCGTCAGGGTGAGCTTAGAGCCCTTGCCCTTTGACAGAGAGGTCTCAATGAAAAGAATCTCACCGCCTACGCTGGTCCATGCAAGACCAGTAACAACGCCGGCATAGGAGTTTCCCTGATAGATGTCGCGATAGAAAGGCGGTTTGCCCAACAGGTCTTCCAATGATTCGGGAGTAATCTTCCAGTTGTCGATAGAACCGTTCATCTGACGCTTGAAGGCCAGTTTGCGCATAGCCTTGTTAATCTGTTTCTCCAACTGGCGAACACCACTCTCACGGGTGTATTGCTCAATGATTTTCTCGATGGTGGCCTTGTTGAACTTAGGTTTGTCGCCCAAGGTCTTCAGACCGGTGTTCTCCAACTCGCGGGGAATGAGGTGGCGCTTGGCAATCTCAATCTTCTCCTCGGTGATATAGCCGCTGACCTCGATAATCTCCATGCGGTCGAGCAGGGGACGGGGAATCGTGCTAAGATTATTCGCCGTGGCGATGAAGAGAACTTTTGAGAGGTCATAGTCCACGTCGAGATAGTTGTCGTGGAAGGCAGTGTTCTGCTCGGGGTCGAGAACCTCAAGAAGAGCTGATGAGGGGTCGCCGTTGACAGTGGCCTGGGTCACCTTGTCAATCTCGTCGAGGATAAAGACGGGGTTGCTGGAACCTGCTTTCTGGATACTCTTGATGATACGGCCAGGCATGGCACCGATATAGGTGCGGCGATGACCGCGAATCTCGGCCTCGTCGTGAAGACCACCCAGTGACACACGGACATACTTGCGCTTCATGGCCTCAGCAATAGATTTGCCCAGTGAGGTCTTACCAACGCCTGGAGGGCCATAGAGACAGATGATGGGACTCTTCAGGTCGCCACGCAGTGAGAGTACGGCCATGTGTTCGAGTATGCGCTCCTTGACTTTCTCCATGCCGTAGTGATCGTGATCCAGTATCTTCTGGGCACGATGCAAATTCAGGTCGTCCTTGGTATATTCGTTCCAGGGGAGCGATACAAACGTCTGCAGATAATTGATCTGGACGTTGAAGTCTGGACTCTGTGGTTGGAAGTTGTCGAGCTTGTCGCACTCTTTATGGAAAATCTTCTCAATCTCCTCAGGCCATTTCTTCCAACGGGCCTTGCGCAGCAAGTCGGCTTTCTCGGGCGACTGCTCGTTGCCCATCTCGGCCTGCATGTTCTTGATCTGCTGCTGCAGGAAGTAGTTCTTCTGCTGCTCGTCAATGTCCTCGCGGGTCTTGTTGCGAATGTCTGTCTTCAACTTCTGAAGATTGATCTCCCGATTCAGGCACTTCATGGCACCAAAGAGGCGCTCCTTGACGGTCTCAACTTCCAAGAGCTTGATTTTCTCCTTGATGGTGAAAGGCATGTTGGAGCACAGGAAGCTCAGCATCATCTCATCGTTCTGGATGTTGCGGATGGCAAACAAGGCCTCGTCAGAGATCTCGTCAACCATCTGGATGTATTGCTCTGCAATCTTCTGTAAGTCGTCGTAAGCGGTCTTCCACTCCTTGTCATGCTTGTCGGGGTGAATCTCGGGCTTAGGCTCGATCTCGCCCTTGAGGTAAGGCACTAACTGCGTCAGCTGTTTCAACTGGAAACGACCCAAGGCCTGGACGATGACGGTGGTAGAACCGTTAGGAAGGGTGAACAACTTGACGATCTTGGCTGCTACACCGAAGTCGTAGAGGTCGCCGTCAACAGGATGCTCAATGTCTGGATCACGCTGACAGACCACGCCTATCAGTGAACTACTTTTCTCGGCTTGACGTACCAACTTCAGGCTTGACTCGCGGCCAAGCAGGATTGGAAAAACGACGCCAGGGAAAATAACGATGTTTCTGACAGGAAGAATGGGAAGGACGGAAGGTAATGTTCCGTCTATCATGTCTGAGAAGTCACCTTCCACATCTGCTATCATAGAAATAGATTTGTTATACTGATTGTCACTCATTTTTATTATTAACTCCATATTGGGGTGCAAAGTTACTAAATATTCTTGATATTTAACCACTGATTGGTTGATTATTAACAAAAAATGTATAACTTTGTGCCCGATTATGGCAAATAACTACTTTAAATTCAAAGAATTTACTGTTTGGCAGCAGCATTGTGCCATGAAAGTGGGAACAGATGGTACACTCCTTGGCGCCTGGGCCAAGGGAGGTGAACGTATTCTTGACGTAGGGACGGGAACGGGACTCATCGCACTGATGATGGCACAGCGTTTCCCTCAGGCTCAGGTGGTGGGCATTGATATTGATGCCCAGGCTGTTCATCAGGCTCGCGAGAATGTGGAAGCATCACCTTTTGCTCAGCGAATTATTGTTGAGCAGGCAGATGCCAACATGTTTGAGGGGCGCTTTGATTGTGTGGTGTCCAATCCTCCTTTCTTTGAAAAGTCGCTGACTTGTCCAGACAGCCAGCGAACGACTGCCCGACATGACGAGAACTTCTCGTATGCAGGGTTGTTTGCCTTAGGACGTCGCGTGCTGACGGAGCTGGGGTGCTTATCGCTTGTGGCACCATATGATTACCGTAATCGTGTGCTGGAAGAGGCCAGTTTGCACGGCTTCTTCCTTCATAGGGAATGGGCTGTGAAGACAACGCCTAAAAAACAACCGCGCCGCTATCTGTTCTGCTTTGCACTCGGAAGTGCAGAAGAGATAGACAGGGGCACGGGTGTTATAGAGGATGCGCCAGGGCAGCGCTCTGAATGGTATCAGCAGCTGACGTCTGATTTCTATCTTTAGTATCTTACTAGCTTGACTTGGGAATTCAGACCGCTGGGCATGGGTTCCCATTGGTCGTAGGTTGTCTTCTTATAGTTGATATCTACGACATTAATCTCTTCCATCTTACGCCATTTGACGCCACGACGGTCAAGATCGGCAATACGGTTGGCAGGCAGGTTGGTCACTTCGATGCGTAGTGTGTTCTGGCCTGCCTTGAGTGTGCCTTGGGTGTCGAGCACAAAGGGCACGCACCAGGCGCAACCGATGAATTGGTCGTTAATATAAACACGGGCAGACTCGCGTACGTCTCCCAAGTCGATTTTCCATTTCCCATCTCCAAGTTGCTTCTTCGATAGTTTGAACGTAGTGGTATAGACACCAGTGCCCATCAGGATGCGTGTCTGGTCATCAAGGCTCTCCCATGTCTGAAGGCTGTCGAGTTGATAGGTCTTGTTAATTTGGGGGACAGACTCGACAAACGAAAGTTGCCAAGGGGTTTGCAATAGAATAGGAGCGTCCTGCTGTGCTTGTGATGTGGTCGTTTTGTTGGGGATGCTCTCGTTGAACAACTGAAGAATCATTGATTCGCCACTTCTCAGGTGAATGTCAATGTCGTTCTGATGAATGCTGGCGGAGGTGATGTCACCGTTCAAGGGATTGAACCACAAGGCATCTTTAAACGGGACTGATGGCGAAATGCGTTGCTGGATGTCATTGGGCGAGAGATTGGCAATGAAGTAATGATAGCCATTGGCGTTTTTGCGGCGGATAAGTTTGAGGCCGCATTCACTTTTCATGGATTCTGCTTTTGCAAAGCGAGCCATATCTGTGGTGCTTTCGCCAAAGACAACCAATGGTGACAGGCGTTCGAGCTCTTTTTTAAGTTGCGGGGTGAGTGTGGTACCCGTAGGAATAATCAGGGCTTTGTAGGTGGTACCACCGTTAGTGACGAGTCGGTTGCCCTCTTTCCTTACCTTTGCCAATAGCTGGTCGCTGATGTAATCGCAGTCGTATCCAGCCTTGTCGATGGCGAGAATACTTTTGATGAACTCAGGGGCTAACTGTCCCATGGCGTGGATAGAGAACTGCATAAGCAACTTGCCTGTATTCTTCTTCCACATGTCGCGAACGGGAAGATAAACCAGAAAATCGTTGTCAGGCTGTCCCATCTGAAGGAAACTTTGACAGCGTGTGACATAATCCATGAAGAAAGGAGCATCGCGCCAGATGCTGTTCGTGGGACTCATGTCAATAGATGCGTAGAACTTCCATCCGGGCCATTCGTCGTCCTTGGGCGAATAACAGGTGCCGTGGAAGAACATGCGATTGACGCCGGCACAGAACATCAGGTCGATATCGGGCTTCAGTTGAGAGAGCGACGTTCGGAAATGCTCTGTGAGCCAAGTGAAGGTCTCGCTTGAGGTATAGGGCTTGCCGCAGATATGAGCTGACGATGGGGCGTACTTCAGCATTGAGAAGTCGCTGTCATTCTTGCGGGTCTTCCCAGGGTCTTGGCGTAGTCCCTTGATGCCAAGGTTTGAGAGACCAAACCCTTCAATCTCAGGAATATCGACAGCGGCGTAGCAGTCTATGAGGTTGGCTGGTGAACCATGAGCCTGATTGCGAGTGATGGCTCCGTGGCTGTGGGCCCAGGCTGTCCATTGGTGTGTGAAGTTCTTGAGAAGCAGGTCGCCAAGGGTTTCGCGATAGTCACTCAATACTTGGGGCTCATAGGCAATTAGTTCTGGGAGATGGTCTTCCAACTTATAGCCGCGACGCTTTTCAAACTCACTGAGTAGCGTGGGAGTCCAAGTGCCTGCCTCAACCTCGTAAGAGTCGTTGAAGAATGTATGAGGGTAGGGGGTCTTGGTGCGTTCGAAGGCTTGTTCGATATGTTTCAGATAGTTTGCTACGGCTTGCTTATCGAAGTGGTCGATGACCAGTCCCTCTCCACCAGGAGCAGCACGTTTTACCTTCATGACTCCATATTTACAATATAGGGCAATGATGCGCACCATGCCATTGTTCTGTGGATAGGCTTTCTGCAATACCAAGCGACTGTTCTTCTGTTCTTTCTGGGGCAGAGGAAGAATGGTATTCTTGGCAGCGAACTCATTGGCAGCCTCTTTACTCATCAGGGTGTCAACGAAGACCATCTTAGAAGCGCTTTCCTCTAGAGGAACCCAAGGACCGCCAAAAGGCCAGCCGGTGCCTGTTGACATGTCGAGTTCTATGCCATTTTTGTTGGCTTGTTGTTGGGTGTAACGCAACATGTCGAGCCATTGGTCTGACAAGTATGGAATATTGTTGGCTCCATTGCCTTGCACACCATAGATGGGCGTAATCTCAACGGCACCGATACCGTGCTTGCCATATTCAGTCAGGTTCCATTTCAGGTTCTCTTTGTCAACGGCTGAACCTAACCACCACCAGCGGGTGCCAGGTTTGGCTTCCGTCGTTGGCGTGGGCCAGGACTGGGCAGATGCGGATAATGCCAGCATGGCCCAGGAAAAAATGCATATGATACGTTTCATGTTAGTTAGTTTCCGTCAGGTTTAACATCTTCGACCATTCGTGATGGCGCCCACTGGAAGGTACGCCAGTCGTCTGGCTGGGCGGGATTGAAGTCCTGCCAGTCGGGACGAAGGTATTTCACGATGGGTAACTGGAGTTCCTTAATACCCATAACAACACACTTGGCCACTTCGTAGGCGCCATAGGGATTGAAATGCGTGTTGTCGGCCAACTCTCGACCATACATGCTTTTGGGATAATGTACCAAGGCGCGTTTGGAATCTTCGTAACCCAGTGTCTCGAAAAATACCTTTGTCTTTTGATTGAGGTCAATCAGAGGGATGTTTTCTCTCTCTGCCACCATCTTCATCGCAGCGGGGAAATCACCGTGGGTGTTGCTGATGGTCTTGTTGTCTTTCTCGAAAGCACGACGCTGGGTTGGGGTACAGAACACGATTTCTGCGCCCTTGGCTCGTACTTCGTCAATGAATATCTTCAGTTGATATTGATAGTGATACCATGCACCATCGCCTGGTCTCTTCTCTTTTTCGTCGTTGTGTCCAAACTCTACAAATACGAAATCGCCTTTCCTTAGGTCTGCTAAAATCTTGTCCAGTCTGAAGGAGGCTATAAACGTGCGGGCTGTAAGACCACTTTCTGCGTGATTCGAGATGGCTACTTCTGGGCCAAACCAGCGTGTAATCATCTGTCCCCATGAGGCCCAAGGTTCATAATTCTGATCGACAACAGTAGAGTTTCCGCAGAGATAAATGGTAGGAACATCGACTTTCTCGATGTGAAGACTTTTGATGGCGGGATTGGTGCCGTTGAATTCTAATGTTAGTTTGTCGTCCCATGTCATGTAGTCTTTCTCGCGCGGTTTGATTTTAACTTGCTTGTTTTCTGATATATATGTTGACCTCTTGTTGACGACAAACTCTATAGTTTTTGTGTCTTTTACTTTCTGTGTGGTGATGTTCTCTGCCATCAGTCTCCTACCTTCAGCGCGAATGGTTGTGTTGGAATTCTTCTTACCTCCAATGATGACTTTTACGCGGTAGTTGCCATCGGGGACCTTCACGGAGAAATAGAAAGGTTCACTATTGTTTTTTACTTGGGGAGCGGGTAGGATGTCATACCCGAATCCGTCCTTTTCGTTATACACTGGTTGAGACTTTGATAAGTCGAAGTCAAAACTCTGAGCTGTCATCTGCAAAGGCAGTGAAATGAGCAGCGAAAGAATTAGTTTTTTTGTTATTGTTTTCAAGTTCGTCAGTTTGTTATGTTTAATAGTTTTGCAAAAGTACTTCTTTTTTTTAAATTGGCAAAAAGTTTTTGATAAAATATGTCTTTTATTGCAAATAAATTACTACCTTTGCACCGCCTTTAAAACGAACAATATTGTTAATAACATTAAATAGTTTTATGAATTTCACAATGTTAATTACCGTCCTTGTGACGGCTATTACACTGGTGGCAGCAGCTTATGTGATGGCAAAACTATTGGGCCCGCGCTCTTATAACAGAGTTAAGGGTGAACCGTTTGAGTGTGGTATTCCTACTCACGGCTCCAGTTGGATTCCCATTAACGTAGGCTATTATTTGTTTGCCATCCTCTTTCTCATGTTTGATGTAGAGACGGTGTTCCTATATCCATGGGCTGTTGTTGTGAAGGACTTCGGACCAATGGCTTTGCTGTCGATCGGGTTCTTTTTGTTAGTATTAGTATTTGGCCTTGCATATGCTTGGCGGAAAGGAGCACTGGAATGGAAGTAAGAAAACCGACTATCAAGTCTCTGCCCTACGACGAGTTCAAGGACAACGAGTCGTTGGAGAAAATCGTAGACGAGTTGCATGAGGGCGGTGTCAATGTGGTTACGGGCAATTTGGACTCCCTGATTAACTGGGGACGCTCAAACTCCTTGTGGTCACTGACATTTGCTACTTCTTGCTGTGGTATTGAGTTTATGGCCTGCGGTTGCGCACGCTATGACTTTTCTCGCTTCGGTTTCGAGGTGACACGTAACTCTCCCCGTCAGGCTGACCTCATCATGTGTGCTGGAACCATCACCCATAAGATGGCACCTGCATTGAAGCGTCTTTATGACGAAATGGCTGAGCCTAAGTATGTGGTAGCCGTTGGCGGCTGCGCTATCAGTGGCGGCCCCTTCAAGCAGAGCTATCATGTGGTGAAGGGTATCGAGGAGATTGTTCCGGTGGATGTGTTCATTCCTGGCTGTCCTCCCCGTCCCGAGGCTATCCTCTATGGCATGATGCAGTTGCAGCGTAAGGTCAAGATTGAGAAATTCTTTGGTGGTGCCAACCATAAGCAGACCAAGGAAGAAGCTGCTTTGGGCGTCTCTAACGAGGAACTGATCTATGGTCGCGCCGGCAAGAAGCCCATCGTTGTGACCGAAGTGCCTGCAGAGTTTACAGAAACCCTTAAAAAAGAACAGGAGGAAGCGAAATGAAACTGAATCATCTTGTATTTGACTTTGACAAGTTCGCACAGGAGATGCAGAACTTGAAGGACAAGAAGCACTTCGACTTTCTGATTACTATTGTAGGTGAGGACTTTGGAGAAGATGAAGGACTTGGCTGCGTATATATTCTTGAGAATACTGAGAATCACGAGCGTTGCAGCGTGAAGATGCTGGCTAAGGTGGTTGATGGCGAAAGTGTTATTCCTACTGTTGTCAACATCTGGAAGGGCGCTGACCTGTTGGAGCGTGAATGCTTCGACTTCCTAGGCATCAAGTTCTTGGGACATCCCGATATGCGTCGTCTGTTCCTGCGCAATGATTTCAAGGGGTATCCCTTGCGTAAGGACTTCAAGGCTACTGATGAGTACACCCTTGAAGACGATGTGGAGCCTGATTTCGGTCTTGAATATTCTATCGACCGTGACGGTCATCTGCAGCAGAAGGAGAACAAACTCTTCTCGTCAGACGACTATGTGATTAACATTGGTCCTCAGCACCCCTCTACTCACGGCGTGCTCCGTCTGCAGACGGTGCTCAATGGTGAGACGGTGAAGCGTATCTATCCCCACCTGGGCTATATTCATCGTGGTATAGAGAAGATGTGGGAGTCGATGACTTATCCTCAGACTTTGGCTCTGACTGATCGTCTGAACTATCTCTGCGCTATGCAGCAGCGTCATGCTTTGGTTGGTGTCATTGAGGAAGCTATGGAGGTGGAACTCACCGACCGTATCCACTACATCCGTACCATCATGGACGAGTTGCAGCGTTTGGACAGCCACTTGCTGTTCACCTCATGCTGCGCTCAGGACTTGGGTGCACTCACTGCGTTCCTCTATGGCATGCGTGATCGTGAGCATGTACTCAACGTGATGGAGGAGACTACTGGTGGTCGTCTGATTCAGAACTACTACCGCATCGGTGGCTTGCAGGATGATATCGATCCTAACTTCGTGAAGAATGTGAAAGATCTGGTTAAGTATCTGCGTCCAATGATTAAGGAGTATATGGATGTGTTTGGTGATAACATCATCGCTCACAACCGTCTGGAAAACGTTGGCCCAATGTCGCTTGCCGATTGTATTAATTATGGTGTGACTGGTCCTGCTGGTCGTGCTTCTGGTTGGAAGAACGACGTGCGTAAGAATCATCCATATGATATGTACGACAAGGTGCAGTTTGAGCAGATTACCTATGATACCTGCGACTCTATGGGACGTTACCTCGTTCACATCAACGAGATGTACCAGAGCTTGAATATTATCGAGCAGCTTATCGACAATATTCCTGAGGGTGACTTCTATGTGAAACAGAAGCCTATCATCAAGGTTCCCGAGGGTCAGTGGTACTTCTCTGTGGAGGGTGCTGCTGGTGAGTTCGGTGTCTATCTCGACTCAAAGGGCGACAAGAGTCCTTACCGTATGAAGATGCGTCCTATGGGGCTCTCGCTCGTTGGTGCACTCGATCCGATGCTGCGCGGTCAGAAGATTGCCGACTTGGTGACTACTGGTGCCGCTATCGATATTGTTATACCCGATATTGACAGATAATATGGAACATATATTTGATTTTTCACAAGTAACCACTTGGTTTCATGCCCTGTTGACACAGACACTGGGATTAGGTGAGTTCTGGGCGATTCTCATTGAGTGTGTGCTAGTTGGCGCTGCCATCCTTGGCGCATACGCAGTTATCGCTATGATTCTGATTTTCATGGAGCGTAAGGTCTGTGCCTACTTCCAGTGTCGTATAGGCCCGGTGCGCGTAGGACCTTGGGGCTTGCTGCAGGTGATGGCTGACGTTTTGAAGATGCTCATCAAGGAGATATTCTTCGTTGACAAGGCTGACAAGCTGCTTTATATCGTAGCTCCCTTCTTGGTTATCATTGGCTCTGTTGGCGCTTTTGCCTTCCTGCCTTGGAACCGTGGTGCTCATGTCCTTGACTTCAATGTAGGTGTGTTCCTGCTCACAGCCATTTCTTCTATAGGCGTAGTAGGTATTTTCCTTGCTGGTTGGGGTTCTAACAACAAGTATTCTGTTGTTTCGGCCATGCGTGCTGCTGTGCAGATGATTTCTTACGAGATGTCACTCTGCCTCTGCTTGATTACTGCTGTTATCCTGACGGGAACCATGCAGGTGAGTGGTATCGTTGAGGCTCAGGCAGGTCCCTGGGGTTGGCTCATCGTGCAGGGTCATGTGCCCGCGTTGATTGCCTTTGTGATTTTCCTCATTGCAGGTAATGCTGAGGCAAACCGTGGCCCGTTTGATATGGCTGAGGCTGAGAGTGAGTTGACTGCTGGTCACCACACAGAGTATTCTGGTATGGGCTTCGGTTTCTTCTATTTGGCTGAGTTCCTGAACCTCTTTATCATTGCTGGTATTGCTGCTACAGTGTTCCTGGGTGGATGGGCACCTATTCAGATTGGTGTTGAAGCCTTCGACGAAGTGATGCAGTATATCCCTGGTATCGTATGGTTCATGGGTAAAGCCTTCCTGCTGGTTTGGATACTGATGTGGATTAAGTGGACGTTCCCCCGTTTGCGTATCGACCAGATTCTGAAGCTGGAATGGAAGTACTTGATGCCGCTGGCTCTCATTAACCTGGTGCTCATGACGGTCATCGTAGCCTTTGGCTTATATATTAAATAAGGTGTACTAGAAAATCTAGTCAATCTGGAAATACTAGAAAAAATATGGAAGATAACAAATCATATTTCGGAGAAATAGGGCACGGCATCAAGACGTTGGCCACCGGTATGAAGGTCACACTCAGTGAATACTTCAAGGACTACTGGACCAACAAGTGTACTGAGCAGTACCCTGAGAACCGCAAGACCACGCTCCATGTGGCAAAGCGTCATCGTGGACGTCTGGTCTTCAAGCGCAACGAAGATGGTGCCTATAAGTGCACGGCCTGCACCCTGTGTGAGAAGGCGTGCCCCAATGGTACAATTAAGATTACCGCTCATATGGAGGAAGATCCTGAGACGGGTAAGAAAAAGAAGGTGCTCGATGACTATCAGTACGATCTGGGTGACTGTATGTTCTGCCAGCTCTGTACCAACGCCTGCAACTTCGATGCGATTGAGTTTACAAACGACTTTGAGAACGCTACGTTCAATCGTGGCTCTTTGGTACTTCACTTGAACAATGAGGTTTATGATGGCGGTTCGCTGCCCAATATCCTCGAGGGTGGTGCCGAGTGGCAGGTCGGTAAGTTTAACACAAAAAAGAAGTAAACCGCACTATGGCTAGTATAATTGTATTTAGCATCCTCGCTGTTGTCATCTTGGGTTCTGCCCTGTTGTGTGTGACAACAAAGCGAATCATGAGAGCCGCAACCTATATGTTGTTTGTGCTCTTTGGCGTGGCAGGTCTTTACTTCCTGCTCGACTACACTTATCTGGGCGCTGCACAGATTGCTGTCTATGCCGGTGGTGTAACAATGATTTATGTGTTTGCCATTCAGTTGGTAAGCAAGCAGACCCTTCAGGGTATGGTGGAGCACATTAAGTGCTCACGCATCCTTCAGGGCTTGCTCCTTTCTGTGGTAGGCTTGGCTACGGTTGCAGTGGTGTTCCTAAAGAACAGCTTCATCAGCGCTGCTACCACCGACGAGCTTCCTATGGATCAGATTGGTACTGCTCTTCTGGGTAGTGACAAGTATCAGTATGTATTGCCGTTCGAGTTCATCTCAGTATTCTTGCTGGCATGTATTATCGGTGGCTTGGTTGTTTCACGTAAAAAGGAGGATTAAGCTATGGTACCTGTAGAATGTTATTTCGTGCTTAGCGCACTGCTGTTCTTCATCGGCGTCTATGGTTTTGTCACCCGTCGCAACCTCATTGCCATGCTCATCTCTATTGAGCTGGTACTGAATGCCGTTGATATCAATTTTGCCGCGTTCAATCGTCTGCTCTTCCCTGGTGAGTTGGAGGGTTTCTTCATGACACTCTTCTCTATCGGTGTAAGTGCAGCTGAGAGTGCTGTGGCTATCGCGATTATTATTAATGTCTACCGCAACTTCAAGAGTGACAGTGTGGACGCTATTACTAACATGAAAGGATAAAACGACGTTATGATCTACGAATTATCTTATTTGATTCTGCTTCTGCCGCTACTGTCCTTCATCGTGTTAGGACTGGCTGGCATGAAGATGCAGCACAAGACTGCCGGACTCATCGGCACTTGCTCGCTGTCGCTGGTTACTATTCTCTCTTATTGGACAGCTATCACTTATTTCACGGCTGACCGTACTGCAGAGGGTGTGTTCCAGACTATCGTGCCCTTCAACTTCACTTGGTTGCCTCTGGGTAATCTTCACTTCGACATGGGTATCTTGCTTGATCCTATCTCAGTGATGATGCTCGTGGTCATCTCTACTGTATCGTTGATGGTACACATCTATTCATTCGGCTATATGCATGGTGAGAAAGGCTTTCAGCGTTATTATGCTTTCCTGAGCCTCTTCACTATGTCAATGCTGGGTCTGGTACTTGCTACTAACATTTTCCAGATGTATATGTTCTGGGAGTTGGTGGGTGTTTCTTCTTACTTGCTTATTGGTTTCTACTATCCTTTGAAGCCAGCTATCGCTGCATCTAAGAAGGCTTTCATCGTAACTCGCTTTGCTGATATGTTCTTCCTTATCGGTATTCTGACCTTTGGTTACTTCACCGATTCGTTCAGCTTCTCATTTGCTGGCGACATCGTGATGGGGCAGGGCACAACACCTTTCATCGAAGGAAATATGGCAAAGGCTGTTGCTGCTGGTGGATTCATCCTGCCTACTGCACTTGTGCTGATGTTTATCGGTGGTGCAGGTAAGAGTGCAATGTTCCCCTTGCACATCTGGCTGCCTGATGCCATGGAGGGCCCAACACCTGTATCTGCACTGATCCACGCTGCAACGATGGTGGTAGCTGGTGTGTTCCAGATTGCACGTATGTTCCCTCTTTGGATTGAGTACGCTCCTCAGGCCATGAGTATTGTAGTTTGGGTTGGTGTTATCACCGCTTTCTATGCAGCTGCTGTGGCATGTGCCCAGAGTGATATCAAGCGTGTGCTCGCTTTCTCAACCATCTCTCAGATTGCATTTATGATGGTGGCCCTCGGCGTATCGCTGCCAGGACATCATGGTGCCGTGCTCGACAACCACGCTCAGTTGGGTTATATGGCTGGTATGTTCCACCTGTTTACCCACGCTATGTTCAAGGCTTGTCTGTTCCTTGGTGCCGGATGTATCATCCATGCTGTTCATTCTAACGAAATGGCTTTGATGGGTGGTCTGCGCAAGTATATGCCAATCACTCACGTAACCTTCCTTATCTCATGTCTGGCCATCGCTGGTATTCCTTTCTTCTCGGGCTTCAGCTCAAAGGATGAGATTATCACCGCCTGCATGGAGTACAGCCCAGTAGTTGGATGGATTATGACTGGTATTGCTGCTATGACCGCCTTTTATATGTTCCGTCTGTACTACGGTATCTTCTGGGGTACAGAGAACAAGGAGGCTCACGAGCATCATACGCCTCACGAGGCTCCGCTGACGATGACCATTCCTCTGATTGTTCTTTGTGTCATTACCGTTGGTGTGGGTGTTTACTCAACTCTCGCAGGCTTCCTTGGTTGGGGCGGCAGTTTTGGCAGTTTCGTTTCTGCAGCTGGTACTGACTACACCATCCACTTCAACACACAGATTGCAGCTACCTCTACGGTGATTGCTATCCTGAGCATTTGTCTGGCTACGTATATTTATAAAGGTGAGAGTCAGCCTATTGCTGACCGCCTGTATAAGACGTTCCCTAAGTTGCATCGCGCAGCATACAAGCGTTTCTATCAGGATGAGATCTGGCAGTATGTCACACATCGTATTATCTTCCGCTGCGTTTCTACGCCTATTGCTTGGTTCGACCGCCACATTGTTGACGGAACGTTCAACTTCCTGGCTTGGGGTGCCAACGAGGGCGGTGAGAGTCTGCGTGCTTGGCAGAGTGGTGATGTTCGTAGGTATGCCGTTTGGTTCCTCACTGGCACCGTGGCGCTGACGCTCGTTCTGCTCGCATTGTAAAGTCGTAATATCGTATTAACGAAAAAACGTAATAACGAAAATGAACATATTAAGTCTATTCGTACTAATTCCCGTCCTGATGCTTCTGGGATTGTGGATTTCCCGCAACCTCAACCAGGTGCGTGGCGTGATGGTGGCTGGCTCATCTTGCCTGCTCGCCCTCTCAATATGGCTTTGCTACTATTTCGTGACCGAGCGTAACGCAGGTAATGATGCAGAGATGTTGCTCATTGCTTCTACGCCTTGGTTCAAGCCTTTGAATATTGCATACAGCGTTGGCGTTGACGGCATTTCTGTCGTAATGTTGCTGCTGTCAAGTATCATTGTATTTACAGGTACGTTTGCCTCTTGGCAGTTGAAGCCCCTCACCAAGGAGTATTTCCTTTGGTTCACCCTCCTTTCTACGGGTGTGTTTGGATTCTTTATCTGCACCGACATGTTTGCCATGTTCATGTTTTATGAGGTAGCTCTGATTCCTATGTATCTGCTGATTGGTGTATGGGGTAGTGGTCGCAAGGAGTACTCGGCCATGAAGTTGACCCTGATGCTGATGGGTGGTTCTGCTCTGTTGATTCTCGGTATGCTAGGCATCTATTACTTCAGTGGTCATACCACGATGAACGTTAATGAGATTGCTGCTATGCACAATATTCCTGAGGAGGTGCAGAACGCATTCTTCCCCTTCATCTTCATCGGTTTTGGCGTGTTGGGTGCTTTGTTCCCATTCCACACATGGTCTCCTGACGGTCACGCTTCTGCTCCCACAGCAGTATCTATGCTCCACGCTGGTGTACTGATGAAACTCGGCGGCTATGGCTGTTTCCGTTTAGCTATGTACTTGCTGCCTGATGCTGCACAGAACCTGTCTTGGATTTTCCTGATTCTGACCACCATCTCTGTGGTTTATGGTGCATTGAGTGCTTGCGTACAAACCGATCTGAAGTATATTAATGCTTATTCTTCAGTGTCTCACTGTGGCTTGGTACTTTTCGCTCTGCTCATGATGCAACAGACGGCTTGCACAGGTGCCATTCTGCAGATGCTGTCTCATGGTTTGATGACCGCCCTCTTCTTTGCCCTCATCGGTATGATTTACGGTCGTACCCATACTCGTGACATCCGCGAGTTGGCAGGCTTGATGAAGATTATGCCTTTCCTGGCTGTGGGGTATGTCATTGCTGGTTTGGCTAACTTAGGTCTTCCCGGTTTCTCTGGTTTTATTGCAGAGATGACCATCTTTGTTGGTTCGTTCAGTGCCAATGCCGTAGCTGGCGATCCCTCATCTTCGTTCCGCATGGTGGCTACTATCATTGCATGTACGTCGATTGTGGTGACGGCAGTTTACATCCTTCGCGTGGTTGGTAAGATTCTTTATGGTGAGGTAGAGAACAAGCACTTCTTGGAACTTACTGATGCAACATGGGACGAGCGCGTTGCTGTGTGCTGCCTTATCTTCTGTGTGGCAGGTCTGGGTTGCGCTCCCTTCTTCTTTAGCGATATGATTTCACCTGCCGCTGGTAATATTCTTAAGTCAATCGGTGTAATGTAAAGGAGGAATAAAGATATGGATTACAGTCAATTTTTAAATATGATTCCTGAGGCAACACTGATGTTGGCCTTGATTATCGTATTCTGTGCAGACTTTGCACTGAGTAAGAGTTCTCGTAAGACCTATGTGTTGAGTGTTCTTACAGGAGCGTTGCTGCTTTGTCAGTTGGTGCCCTGTTTTACCGCAGATCCATCTTCGGCCTTCGGAGGTCTTTATGTTTCGTCTGCCATTGTCAATGTGATGAAGACCGTGCTTACACTGGGTACGTTTATTGTTGTCGTGATGTCACAGTCGTGGATTAAGAACAATGCGGAGAAGATCTCTGGTGAGTTCTATGTACTGGTTCTCTCTACGTTGCTTGGCATGTATGTGATGATGTCATCAGGTCACTTCTTGATGTTCTTCCTTGGACTTGAGATGGCTTCAGTGCCTATGGCTTGCCTCGTGGCTTTCGATCGTTATAAGCAGAAGTCTGCTGAGGCTGCTGCCAAGTACATCCTAACTGCTACCTTTTCGAGTGGCGTAATGCTCTATGGCATCTCGTTCCTCTATGGTGCTGTGGGTACATTGTACTTCGACGATATGGCAGAGATGATTCGTTTCACTCCGCTCACCGTGATGGGTATGGTGTTCTTCTTCAGCGGTCTGGGCTTTAAGATTTCATTGGTGCCTTTTCACTTCTGGACGGCCGACACCTACGAGGGAGCTCCTACGCCTGTTACTGGTTACCTGAGTGTTGTGTCCAAGGGTGCTGCTACGCTGACGCTGGCCATTATCCTGATGCATGTATTCGGTCGCCTGGTGGAATATTGGGAGCCGCTGCTTTGGATTGTCATCATGCTCACGATTACTGTGGGTAACCTCATGGCTATCCGTCAGAATGAGCTGAAGCGCTTCATGGCTTTCTCTTCTATCTCACAGGCCGGTTACATCATGTTGGCTGTGGTTGGTAACTCTGCTGCCAGCCTCACCGCTCTGACCTTCTACGTGTTGGTCTATGTGGCTGCTAACATGGCTGTGTTCACTGTGATTAGTACAGTTGAAGAGAACAATGGTGGTAAGACGCAGATGAATGCATACAACGGACTCTATCAGACCAATCCGAAGTTGGCTCTGCTCATGACGCTCGCCCTCTTCTCACTGGCAGGTATTCCCCCGTTTGCAGGCATGTTCTCTAAGTTCTTTGTGTTTATGGCAGCCGTAGGTGGTCACGAGAGTGCTCCTTTCTGGCCATACTTCGTGGTGTTCATCGCCCTGATTAACACAGTGGTGAGCCTTTACTACTATCTGCTCATCGTGAAGGCCATGTATATCACTAAGGAGGAGAATCCACTGCCCACATTCAAAAATGGCGCTGCTATCAACTGGAGCCTCGCCATTTGCACTGCGGGCATCCTGCTCTTCGGTATTTGCTCATGCATCTATGAATGGATTGACAAGGCTGTAATAGTACTCTAACCATTTGCATAGATAATATATCTTTTTAACTCCCGACGGTCAGTAAGGCCAGTCGGGAGTTTTTGTGTCATTTTTATAGTGTGTACGAAAAAAGTGCGAGTAAAATTTGTGGATGCAAAAAAAAAGTATTACCTTTGCATCCGCAAAACAAAAGGGTTGCCGACATGGCTCAGTTGGTAGAGCAACGCATTCGTAATGCGTAGGTCCCCGGTTCGAGTCCGGGTGTCGGCTCAAGGGTGTCAATGCGGAATTAGCTCAGTTGGTAGAGCATTGGCTTCCCAAGCCGAGGGTCGCGGGTTCGAGTCCCGTATTCCGCTCTTTTATCATGGAACATCAGTTTATTTCCAGTTTACAGAATCAGAAAGTGAAGCAGTTGGTGCTGCTCCAACAGAAGAGTGCCGAGCGTAAACGTTCGGGCATGTTTGTTGTGGAGGGTGTTAGAGAACTGGGACATTGTCTGTCTGCAGGGCTCGAAATTGATAGCATCTATTATTGTTCAACTCTCTTCTTTGATACTTCGCTATTGCAGAGTGCCAATAACATCTATGAGGTAACGCCTCAGGTGTATGAGAAGATTGCCTATCGTGGCAGTACTGAGGGACTCGTTGCTGTGGTTCGTTCAAAGACGTTGGGGTTGAAAGATTTGAAGTTGCCTGAAAAACCATTGATTGTTATTTTGGAGAGTGTTGAGAAACCAGGCAACTTAGGTGCCGTGCTTCGTTCTGCCGATGCTGCTGGGGTTGATGCAGTAATTATTTGCGACCCATTAACAGATCTCTATAACCCGAATTTGATTCGCGCCAGTATCGGTGCACTGTTTACAGTTCCCACGGTAGCAGTTGATTCTGTAGAATGCATTGACTTCCTGAAAGCCCGTGGTATCCGTATTCTGACAGCTCAACTGCAAGACTCGGAATTATACTATGATACAGATATGACTGGCGGTACTGCAATAGTGATGGGTACTGAGGCCACTGGACTGACCGATCAATGGCGTCAGGCAGCTGATGCACATATCCGCATCCCCATGCGTGGACGACTGGATTCACTGAATGTGTCGGTATCGGCTGCGATATTGCTGTTTGAAGCAGTGAGACAAAGATTGTCGTAAGGATGTTTATCATAAAAATAATAGGAAGTACTCAATCGAGCGCTTCCTATTTATTTTATAATGCTTCATCATCAGGACGCTGAGGCTTTGGCCTGGAGTAGGGCAGATGCCTCTTTTTTCTCAGGTATGCTTCTTTACGAGCCTCGTAGTCAGCCTGATGTTTTTCTAAATATCCGTCAGCCATAGTTTATTGCTCTCTGAATTTTCCGTAAACCACGCTCATTTTTACTGGCTCGTTGGGATTTTTTGTACCACCCACGAGGCGGATGCTGGTTAGCGACATATCGTGATCAACGCTGGTTGACGTGCTGCTGTTATAGTTGACGGGTACCAAAACCACCTTATTCCAGTCTGGATGCTCTGCCTCCCAGTTGGGATTCTCGCTCACTCCCTTCTGACGAATGTTCCAAAGGGAAGTGATAAGGTTTGAGATATTAATGAAATTATAGGTGTTGTTGTTCTTATAGGTACTGCCGTTATAGTTGTATGACACGATATAGGTCATCTTGTTATCAGGCAACTTGTTGTTCTCGAAGAAAGTCTTCAGACTGTCTTTTTGAATCATCATCAGGCTCTGGGGAATGCCAAACTGACGTTCGTCGCTTGACTGATTGTTCAGACGCTGGAATGAAATTTTTGCAGAGATCAGTGAGTCGTTCTCATGTCCCTGCTTAATCTTTTTGACAGGTAGGGCAACCTCTGTAAACAAACCTGCGGGAGTCTTCAAATAAGTGTGCTCCTTTTCGGCCGCCAACTTCTCAATTGCCTTCTTGTCGTTGGTTATATAGGTGGTCTGCAGTACTTCTTTTGTGCTAGCCAGCGTAAAGGCCGCACTGACAACGCTAGTATCACCCTGTACGCGATAATAGGTTTTCAGACCGATGTTCGATAGCTTAGAATAGAAACCATAGCCATCGGTAATCTCAAAGAAAAAGCCTGGGCATACATTGTGACAGAAGGTATATGAGTTACGGAAGAACTCGGGATGTTTGTGATACTGGCGAATGAGGTAAGTTCCATAATTATTATAGGTCGTACCGTCGGGAGCTGTATAGGGCGCATTCAGCGTGATGCGAATATTATCAAGATAATTTTTCTCACTGCGCTCATCATCAGTATCCATCTGATTCAGGAAGGTAATCATCTTACTCTTGTCTAATCCGTTGGTGCGTACCATACCACGTGACAGCGGATTGAAGTTTGAGTAGAAGCGAGTGCCTTCTTCTAATGTGTTTTGAAGTTCATAGACTTTCATCTTGACCGACGAAAGACTGTCTTTTGCATTGTATGGACTTGACACGTAAAGGATAATATCGCATGAATCAGCAGCAGCTAATCCATCATCGCCGCGACTGATAAACTTGCTGTCGGGTGAGATATACATGTTGTCAAGCAGATGGAATTGTGTAGTAAACTCACTCTTGACATCAGCCTGAGTTTCAGGGTCGCGTACACGACCCAAATAAGAACTGTTCCCCAGTGTAAATACTGAGTCGGCAATGATTGTGCGTGTGGAGTCAACCTCAATGTCGAGGGTAGTAATGTCTAACTGGTCAGTGACATTTGTCAATGACTGACCTACACCAGATGTATCTTCACTACAAGAGAAAATGGCCATAGTCGTCATGACGACACCAGCCATATAGTAGAATCGTTTCATTTACGAATGTTTATAAAGAGTTCAAAACAAGACGGTCACTCCGGATCGTCAGGTTTAATTTGATCAAAGAAAGCCTCATAGGCATCACCAAAGTCCTCACCAGGAGTTTCAAGAACGGGTATTCCTTTGCTCTTGGCATACTTGCAACTGGTCTTGTTGGCTCCCTTCTCTGCCATCACTACGCCATCGCTATAATTAATAGCCAGCTTCTCTAAATCATCGAGAGTGAAGGCGTCGGGGAAGTCTGTGAGCAAGTCGGGTGTTGCATCGCGGAACTCCAAACACTGCTTGAAGTTGTTGCCCAGATCTTTCTTCAATTTATTGCCATAGAGCGAAGTAACCACCTTTGTGTTGGCAAATGAGGGTTCTTCGCGATAAGCAGTCTTGATATAGAACGGCACCACGTTGCTCATCCATCCTTGACAGAGAATGATATCGGGTACCCAGCGCAACTTCTTCACCGTTTCAAGGACGCCACGTGCAAAGAAAATAGCACGTTCACCGTTGTCGGCATAGTCTTCTCCATTTTCATCGACAGCCATCTGACGTTTGGTAAAATAGTCATCGTTGTCAATAAAATACACCTGTACGCGCGCAGAAGTGATAGAAGCAACCTTAATAATGAGGGGATGGTCAGTGTCATTGATGATCAGGTTCATGCCCGAAAGACGGATAACCTCATGCAACTGACCACGGCGCTCATTGATGTTGCCCCACTTAGGCATGAACGTACGTATTTCATGGTTCCTCTCTTGCATGGCGCGAGGGATTTCACGGCCCATGACTGACATGGTCGTGTCAGGAACGTATGGTGAAATTTCCTGATTGATAAATAGAATTTTCTTCTTTGCCATCTTCTTTGGTTTATCACATGCAAAGGTACAATAATTTTTGCATAAAACCGCATAAAATGTGCGATTTTAGGAAAAAGTGACATTTTATAGGTTCTTTTTTAGTCTTTTTTTTCCTTATTTGCGAAAATTGTTGTTATTTTGCACCCTCAAATTGAGAATAGAAGAGAAAGCATGAAAGTTTTTAAGAAGATTGTTGACCTGCAAAACGCTCTTTTTGATGAACGCAAACAGGGTAAAGAGATTGGATTGGTACCCACGATGGGTGCTCTCCATGAGGGGCATGCCTCGCTCGTTAGGCGTAGTGTGAACGAGAATGGAGTGACCGTAGTGTCGGTCTTTGTGAACCCCACTCAATTTAATGATAAGAATGACCTGAAAAACTATCCACGAGACTTGGAAGCTGACTGCCGTTTGCTGGAGGCTTGTGGTGCTGACTATGTGTTGGCTCCTGAGGTAGAGGAAATGTATCCTATGCCTGACACGCGTCATTTTGAATTCCCTCCTGTATCTACAGTGATGGAAGGTGCTCATCGTCCGGGGCATTTTAATGGTGTATGTCAGGTAGTTAGTCGCTTGTTTTATATTGTTCGACCCAATAAGGCTTATTTCGGTGAAAAGGATTGGCAACAGATTGCTGTGGTGAAGGCCATGGTACGTCAATTGGGTCTTAACGTAGAGATTGTGGAGTGTCCTATTGTACGTGATACTGACGGATTGGCTCGTAGCAGTCGTAACAGTTTGTTGGCACCTGATGAGCGTGCCATTGCTCCAGCCATTTATCAGGCATTGAAAGACAGTCTGATCTATGCAAAGAACCACTCGTTGAAGGAAACCCATGACAAGGTGGTTGCTGATATTAATAAGGTTGATGGTCTTGACGTGGAGTATTTCTCTATTGTCGACGGAAACACACTGCAGGACGTCGCAGAGTGGGAGGATTCTCCCTATATAGTGGGTTGCATCACTGTGTATTGTGGTAAGACACCTATTCGCCTGATTGACCATATAAAGTATAAGGAAGTATGATGATAGAAGTACTGAAGTCAAAACTTCACTGTGTTCAAGTGACGGAAGCCAACTTGAACTATATAGGTAGTATTACTATTGATGAGGACTTGTTGGATGCCGCCAATATGATTGCGGGTGAAAAGGTTCAGATAGTAGATAACAACAATGGTGAACGTTTTGAGACCTATATTATTAAAGGTGAGCGTGGCAGCGGATGTATCTGCTTGAATGGTGCCGCTGCACGCAAAGTGCAGGTAGGTGACACGGTCATCATCATCTCCTATGCCTTGATGGATTTTGAAGAAGCTAAGACCTTCACCCCCACAGTGGTATTCCCAGAGAATAACCGCTTGGTTTAAGTCTTGGTCTTATGCCATAAAAATGGGTGCTGCGTTTAACGTAGCACCCATTCTTTATGTCTTTGTTTTGCTTTTTATTTCAACTGTTCGCTGACATAGGCTGCGAGATCTTCGCCTCTGAGGCCTTTCTTGAGAATCTTTCCCTGTTGGTCAATGACAACGGTAAAGGGGATGGTGCGTACACCAAAGCTTTGGGCTATGGTAGATACGCCGCCTTTCAGGTCAGACATCTGAGGCCATGTGAGTTCCAGGTCCTGAATTGCTGCTGACCAGTCTTCCTTGTTATCGTCAATTGAAATGCCAACGATACCCAAACCTTTAGCTTGATTGTCAGCCAGAATTTTCTTCATGGCAGGCATCTCCTCTCTGCATGGTGCACACCATGATGCCCAGAAGTCGATAATTGTAATCTTATTCTTCTTGAGCTCACTCATAATGCTCAGTTCAGAACCTTCAGGAGTCTGCATGGTGAAGTCTGGAATTTGTTCTCCCTCCTCTGTAGAGAAGGTAGATTCAATCATCTTCATGATATCCTTGACGGCCTGACGTTTCTGAAACTCAGCTGGCATCTTAGAAATATGCTCTTTCAGTTCGTCCTTCTTGAATGCATCTCCATAAGCCATGCCAGTGATGAGCATATAGCCCAACTCGTTATCGAGGTTCTTGACGGCAAGGCTGACGATACCCTTTCCCATCTCAGTCATCAACTGGTTGTATTGTTCGTAGATAGCTTTTTGTTGCTCCTCTGAGATGTCTGGCGTGTTGAGTTTTGACAATAAAGTATCAACTTTTCCTCGGTATTCAGCCTGCTTGACATTCATTTCTTGCAGTGCATCGTTTGCCTTCGTGCCTGATACCTCGGGTACCCCTTTGGCGTGAAGTGTTATGTGAATGGTTCCAGGCTCGGCAAAGAACAGAGTCGATGCACCAACCTTGGGAGCAGTAATAAAGTAGCAGACAACAGAATCAGCCTGTCCGCTCCAACTGAAGGCCCCATCTTTTACAATGAGTGTGTCAACAGGGGCGGGGGCATTCTTGAAAATCAAGATGGTGTCGCCATCTTCCATGCCTTCTGCCACACCTTCTACTTTATAGGTGTTTGATTGGCAGGCGCTCATCATCAGAGCCGTGAAGGCGATGCCGAAGAAAAGTCTTAGTTTTTTCATATTATACGAGGTATTGGTCGCTTATGCTTTCATTTTCAATGACGCGACGGATGGTCTCAGCAAACATTTCAGCGACGCTGATTTGTTTTACCTTGGCACATCGTTGTGTGTAGGGGATAGAGTCAGTGAAGACAATCTCGCTGAGAGCAGATTCCTGCACGCGGTCACTGGCAGGTCCACTCATCACGCAGTGAGAAGCGCATGCACGAACACTCTTGGCGCCTGCTTCCATCATCAGATCGGCTGCTTTTGTAATGGTGCCGGCGGTGTCAACCATATCGTCGATAATGACTACGTTCTTTCCCTCTACATCGCCAATGATTTGCATGGTGGCCACCACATTGGCACGAGCACGTGTCTTGTTGCACAGCACCAGGGGACATCCCAAGTACTTAGCATAAGTGTTAGCACGCTTTGAGCCACCAACGTCGGGCGATGCAATGACCAGTTCGTCCAGTTTCAGGCTCTGCAGATAAGGCAGCAAAACGCCTGAAGCGTACAGATGGTCAACAGGAACATCGAAGAAACCTTGAATCTGATCGGCATGCAGGTCCATCGTGATGACACGGTTTACGCCTGCGGTACTCAGAAGATCAGCCACCAGCTTAGCACCGATGCTGACACGGGGTTTGTCTTTGCGATCCTGACGAGCCCATCCGAAATAAGGGATAACAGCATTGATGGTACGAGCTGATGCACGTTTGGCAGCATCAATCATCAGCAGCAACTCCATCAGGTTGTCACTATTGGGGAATGTGCTTTGTACAAGGAAAATGTCGCGTCCACGAATTGATTCCTCATAGGATACGGCAAACTCTCCGTCAGAGAATTTAGTGATTTGCAATTTTCCCAGAGGGCATCCTAAGCTCTGACAGATTTTCTCTGCCAGATATCTCGTGGCGGTGCCTGAGAAGACCATGTAAGAATTTTGTGTAGTCATTGTAATATTTGATTCGAATAAAGTTTCCTTTTAGTTAACAGCCTTTTGCCATTTCTTGAAATGGCCAATCAGGTCTTTATAATCCTGTTCCTGATGGATATTGAAACGGTTCCACAGGTCCCCACAGATGACAGCCCCGCCGAAGCCGAGATCGCGCACCATTCGAATGTTGTCGAGGTTAAGTCCGCCGAGTGCATAGACATGACGATCAATGAGTCCCTTCTTGGCAGCAGTACGTAAATCCTCTTCCGTAAACGACTGTGTGTCATTGGGATTGCTTTGGCTGTCAAAGATGTTCTGTAGGAAAACATAACTGGCTTTCTTCTTGCATTCTTGTAGCTGATCCAACGAGCGGCAGGTGCAACTGAAATCACCTCTGTATCCATAGGGCAACTCTGTGTCGAGCGTATCGAGATGGATACTCTTCAAATCAAACTCCTCACGCAGATAAAAATGATCGTGCACGGTGATTCGTTTGTAGTAATCGTCAGAAAGCAGGGTGAGTAGCCTTTCGGAGTAAACGGGTTCCGAGTTGGGCTTATATAGATGAAGATTCTCCAGCCCTTCTTCAAAAAGGGTCGTCAGAATCTTGTCTTCTTCCACGAAAAACGTGGCTTTTGTCATGATGATAAGTTTCATCTGCAAACCTATATTAATTGAAAAAGCCCCTTCTTCATAAAGAATTTGGGGCTTATGTGATAAAGTGATTCCGTTGGGATTCGAACCCAAGGCCCACAGCTTAGAAGGCTGTTGCTCTATCCAACTGAGCTACGGAACCATCCTTTGCATCACAGGGATGTGCCCGAATTGCGAGTGCAAAGGTACTGATTTTTTATGAAACTTGCAAATTTTGGGACTTAAAACTGATTCTTACCTCGCTTTTTCCCTTTTGGTTTGTCCTGACGGGGCTTGTTTTGAGGATAAGCGTTGTGAGAATTGCCGTTCTTGCCGTTTGATGCGTAGCTGTTTCTTCCGTTTAAAGCATTGCCATTCCTGTTGTATGGTGCATTGTTGTGTGTCGCGTATGGAGCAGGCATGTTGGGGAAAAGCTGACGAGCAAGGTCGGGGCGTCCGATACGTTTGAGACTCTGCTCGATGTTTCGTCTTTCCTCGGGCTTATACCAGAAGAAGAACTGACGTTGAGCCTGCTTTTCTTTGGGAGTCTTAGCCGAGAATACAGGTTCCAGCGTGTAAGGATTATATCCAGTGTACCACATTTCGGTGGCCACCGTCATCGGTGTTGGAGTGAAATCCTGCACCTGTTCCAGTTGGAAGTCCATGTTTTTTGTCAGCACAGCCAGTTCAGCCATATCCTCCTCATGACATCCAGGATGGCTGCTGATGAAATAGGGGATGATTTGCTGTCGCAGATTCTCTTCACGGTTGATGCGGTCGAAGATGCGCTTGAACTCACCGAACTGCGCGAATGAAGGCTTTCTCATCAGCATTAGCACGCGGTCGCTGGTATGTTCGGGTGCTACCTTCAATCGTCCGCTGACGTGTCGGCAAATCAGTTCTCGTGTGTATTCCTGCGTAGAACGATTGGCCTCTTCGTCTTTGCTTCTGTGCAGCAGCAAATCATAGCGTACACCGCTGCCAATGAAACTGCGTTTAATGCCTGGCAGGGCATCGACGGCATGATAGACGTCGAGCAATTTTTGGTGGCTGGTATTTAAGTTCGGACAGATCTGAGGGTGAATGCAGCTGGGACGCTTACATTTTTCACATGCATTGAGGTTGCGGCCGTGCATGCCATACATATTGGCACTGGGGCCTCCGAGGTCGCTTAGGTAGCCTTTGAAATCAGGCATCTCAATAACCTGTTTTACCTCTTTCAAAATACTCTCTTTTGACCGACATGCGATGAACTTGCCTTGATGAGCTGAGATAGTGCAGAAGGCGCAACCGCCAAAGCATCCGCGATGGATGTTGACAGAGAATTTTATCATGTCATAAGCAGGGATGCGTTTACCTTTGTATTTGGGATGCGGTTGACGAGTATAGGGCAGGTCAAACGAGGCATCGAGCTCTTCGGTGGTCATAGGAGGATGCGGTGGATTGACCACTACATACTGATTGTCTACCTTTTGAAGTAACCTCTGGGCGTGCATCATGTTTGATTGCTCCTCTATATATCGGAAGTTTTCTGCCTGCGACTTTTTGTTTTGCAAGCATTCCTCATGCGAGTGTAGCACGATATCATCCTTAGTGGGCGTTATGTCTCTAGACAGATAGACAATCTGCGGTAGTTTCACCAATTCATGAATTGGCAGGCTACCATTGTTTTCCTCAACAATGCGGGCCAGTTCAATCGTTGTTTTCTCGCCCATGCCATAAGTAATAAGGTCGGCTCCGCTATCCAAAAGGATGCACGGCCGAAGTTTGTCCTGCCAATAGTCATAATGCGTGACTCGACGCAGAGAGGCCTCGATGCCACCCAGTACCACAGGCACGTCGGGGTAGAGTTGTTTGAGAATCTTTGTATAGACAATAGTGGGATACTCTGGTCGCATGTCGTGACGGCCGTCGGGCGAATAGGCATCCTCTGAGCGCAGACGACGTGCCGCTGTGTATTTGTTGACCATCGAGTCCATGCAACCAGGGGCAATGCCAAAGAACAGACGTGGCTTGCCCAATTTCTTAAAGTCGCGAAAATCGCCATGCCAGTCTGGTTGGGGCACAATAGCCACACGATAGCCTGCTGCTTCGAGCGTGCGTCCGATGACAGCAGCGCCAAACGAAGGATGGTCTACATAGGCATCGCCCGAAAAAAGGATGATGTCCACATAGTCCCAGCCCCGCAGTTCAAGCTCTTTCTTGGTGGTAGGAAGAAAATCAGTCAGCCGATACTCCATCTTCCTTCTTTTCCTGCTTTTCTTTCCAATCTTTGAAGAGCTGCACCAGATTCTGCAGTCCGATGGCTTTCATGTTGGGATGATAGATGACGTCCAAGCAAAGGTCAAGCAGTTGCTTGTCTCTGCCAGTTTCCGACTCCAACAAAGAACGGATGTTGAGTTTCAACTTGTCGAGCACAGATTCGTCAATATATCCATTTGAGTCAACCAAGTCGCGCAGTAGTTGATACTGGTAGATGGTTGCCAGATGCTGTTCGCTGATTTCGATGCTTCTTGTACCAGAAGCGTTGGCTTGAATTTTCATCATAACTATTTAGTTGATAAGAAGTTTAATATTCCTCGCATAACTCTTGCTTTAGTATCATCGTCCTTGATACATTCGAAGGGAAAACCCATGACAAACGTGTTGTAACGACTGCCCTTGCAGGCCACTGCTGCACTCGTTCCGTTGCTGTATGCCATGGCAGGAAAAGCCTGCACGTTGCTAGGCATCAGAACGTCGGTGTGGGAGGCAGCATAGTGTTGCTCGTTCAGGATTCGATATACATCAAATTTTAAACCCAAGCCGCTGACAACCTCGCTCAAATCGTTGTTTGTGTTCTCAAAACGCACATTAAGCACGTCTGTCAAGAAGGCTTTCTCCTTGTCTGACGTCATGTCCGATCCAATATATGCACCGCTCACCATCAGGTTGCCACCTTTAGAAACATAAGTTTTGAGTTGCTGTTGCAGGGCATGCGGAAAACACTTATAGAATACCATGCTGTGACCATCGTTTTTCTCGAGACCAAGCAGAAGGTCCATCACCTGATATCTGCTGAGATCAATATAACCCTTCTCGATAGCTTTTCCAGATATACTGACGATATTGTAGGTTCCAGCTGTTCTAATGGCCTGAGCATGTTCATACGTATAGTTAAAGTCGTTGCCAGCGATGAACTTGCCCTGGAATTCAGTCGTGGTGTAGCCGAGTCCTGTAGAGTCCTCTACGCCAATCCTTTTTGTATCGAACACACGTTGAAATCCCAGCCAGCCACATGTGCGACCATAGCTGATACCCATATCCTCGCTCATGTCAAAGCCCTGTCCCGTCTTACTGATAGCAGGCGAAGAGAGTCGGTTGAATCCGTTGACTATTAAAGCAGTCTTTTTTGCTTTCGGATTGTATAGAGCTGATAAGACTTCTGTTGGGAAACTCTGTCCGCCGTCGTTGGTAGCCGTTACGCGGAAACTATAGAGCACGTTTGGCTTTAGTTTAATCACGCATGAGGTACTTTTCAGATAAGTTCCATTGTCAAAATCGCCATTCTCCTGAGCAATATAAAGCGTGTAGCCCGTAGGTGCCGATGTGGGTTCCTGGCCATCCTCCACGCCCATCCAACTCAGTTTCAGTTCGCTGTTCTTATCACTAAACTCCATACGGAAATCTGTTGGAGGCAGGGGCTGAACGACGAAGTCCTTGTCGTGAAGGCTATTAATATAACGTAGCAGTGTTTTATAGATAGAGCGTGCCAAGGTGAAACGAAAATTAGGGTCCTGACCATAAGTCATATCGCCGAAGTTCTGGTGGGACATCGTTTCAAGGATAGCACTCGGTACGATGGGTACACGAGTTTCAGAATAGTTACGGTCATATAAATCACGGGCCACCCATTCTCCAAAGCGATATTTCAAATCGGTGGTTGTATTGCGAAGCAAAGCCGTGGCCAACTCTCGAGAAGCCTCACGACTGATACCAGCAGCCAGGGTGCTGTCACCTTGATGTGTGGTACAGATGGTAAGAGTGCCATAGACACCCAATCCAGTGTTTGTATGCCCCGCGTCGCTATGGATGGCTAAAGACAACTCGATGGGCACCTTGCGTCCGATGGAGTCGGGAGCAAAAGCCGACCCTCCGCATAGTAGGTTTGTCATCAGCGAGCGCACATTAATATCGTCACCATAGTCATTGATACCCTGTTTCGAACTATACACATTATAAGGCATGCCAGCCCACTGGGCATAGTAACGGGCGCCCTCCAGACAGCGAGGCAGTCCGCTCGACTCTCCTCCACGCTCAATGTTACCCATACCGCCGCCGAACCTCACGGCATCTGTGGTAACATGACCTTTGTGTCGACTATGGTTTGAGAGAACCACTCGGTTAAACTCTGAACAGCCTTTGTCGAATGCAAATGTGCCCAGATAGACCCATGTTGAACCGCCCATCTGCTGGTTTACGCGAAATTCGGTTTTCTGACCTTTATGATATACAGTATAGCAGGCATCGTCGATACCATCATCCACAGTCTGATAACTCACATAAACGGCATAACGCCCTTCTTCGGGAATGTTTGGCTGGTAACTGACGCTACTCACAGTATTTCTGGAATGAGTTGTCTCAATCATTCTTGCCGTGCCAGCTTCAAAAGGGTTTTCCTCGTCGTGATAAAATCCTTCGTGCATGGCAAAACCAGCTTGCGGAGCGTCCTTCCATGTCTGATGATTGGATTGCTCGGTATAGGCAGACGTCAGTTGGTTGTTGTCAACGATGACCTCGTGTCGTTGCCAGTCTCGCTCGCGGGGCGTAAAGACATATGCCCCCGCATTTTCAAGCATCGGGATGAGATAGGGCACGACAATGGTCTGCGTAAAGAGGTCTTCAGTGGTGCCAAAGAGAGCAGGGCGCTGCCATCGCCAGCGGCCTTCATGATTGTCGAAATAGCGGCCGTGGCTGGCCCAGAGAGAGATGTGCCGCCCGTCCAGCCCGCAGTCAATGTCGTAGGGGCGCGACGTGTTCTTCACCCAAGGCTCGCCGTGATGGTCTATGTGGCCCCAGGACGTCTGTGCTGACAGGCTCTGGCTCAAGAGCAAGAAAAGGAGAAAAACGATGTGTGTCAGCCTATACATTGCCAATAGTGAATAGTTCGGGCCGCTTGCCCTTAAAGTGTTTAAAGTATAGTTTAATCTCTCGCATGTCGGCCTCCAGATTGCCTGTAGGCCAAATGGTTTTCGTACACTGAATGTGCTTTTTCTCGTAGTCTAGGCCGTAGAGCAGAATGGGCATTTTGGCCTTCAGGGCAATGAAATAAAAGCCTTTTTTCCATTCTTCTACACGCGACCGAGTGCCTTCGGGCGTGATGCAGAGGTGAAATTTACTGGCCTGCTTGGCCGTTTCGGCCATCGCGTCGGTCATGCTGGTGTGCTTGCCTCGGTTCACAGGGATGCCTCCCATTCGTTTGAAAAGGATGCCCAGCGGCCAGAAAAACCACTCTTTTTTCATCAGGAAATTGCTGCCCAGCCCCTTGGCTCCGTTGTAGAGCTGCCCAATAAGGAAATCCCAATTGCTTGTGTGTGGTGCTAGGCAGATGATGTATTTCTTGGGATGTTCTTCGGTTACTTCAACCGTCCATCCCATTTTCTGGAATAATAGCCAATTACAGAATTTTCTCCACATTTATAAGTTGTTTATTTGGTCTGCAATCTCGCTGGCCTGCGCTGCAAATTTTTCTCTTAAGTCTTTATAATAGTTCTTTGCCTCAATGCCTGGTTCGGGGTGCGACACACGGCTGATATAGTTGCGCTGTGTCTTGATGACTGCCACAAGCAATGCCTGGGTGTTGTCTTTATTTGCCTCGTTTCCATACAGAGAAGCAGCTACAGCCTCGGTAAACAGCTCTTCGCAGATCTGATTAATTGCCTTCTTTAGATTTCTTTTGTTTGCCATAGTCTTTAGAGTTGTTGTTATGAATCCATCTGCAAAGATAAAAAAATAAAATGATATATGCAAGAAATCATGTGCTTTTTCTTGTTAAAATTCCCTATTGTTTCAAACATTTTGTTTGGGTTTCGCTTTTTTTTTGTACCTTTGCACGCAGAATTCGAAATATTAATTTTATTAATAAAATTGTTCTAGAACAAGTATGGAAAAAAGTGCATTGCAAATTGCAAGAGCAGCCTATCAGCCCAAACTTCCCCGTGGTCTCAAAGGCGCAGTGAAGGTACAGGAAGGTGCTCCTACACAGAGTGTTGACAATCAGGAAGAAATCAAAGCTCTCTTCCCCAATACCTACGGAATGCCTCTCGTAGAGTTTGTTCCCGGTGAAGAGAAGAGTTATGAGCCTATGAACGTTGGTATCATCCTTAGTGGTGGTCAGGCCCCTGGCGGTCACAACGTGATTACTGGTCTTTTCGATGCAGTGAAGCGTCTGAATCCCGCCAACCGTCTCTATGGCTTCATCTTAGGTCCTGGCGGTTTGGTTGACCATAACTATATGGAGCTCACCAAGGAGATTGTTGACGAGTATCGCAACACTGGTGGTTTCGATATGATTGGCTCGGGCCGTACCAAATTGGAGAAGGAGGAGCAGTTCGAGAAGGGTCTTGAGATTATCCGTGAGCTTGGCATCAAGGCTATTGTTATTATTGGTGGTGACGACTCAAACACCAACGCCTGCGTGCTGGCCGAGTATTATGCTGCCAAGAACTATGGTGTACAGGTAATCGGTTGCCCCAAGACTATCGATGGTGACCTGAAGAACGATCAAATTGAGACTTCATTCGGTTTTGATACCGCTTGTAAGACCTACTCAGAGCTGATTGGCAATATCGAACGCGACTGTAACTCAGCCCGCAAGTACTGGCATTTTATTAAGGTGATGGGTCGCTCGGCTTCTCATATCGCCTTGGAGTGTGCTCTGCAGACTCAGCCCAACATCTGTCTGGTTTCTGAGGAAATCGAGGAGAAGGCTATGAGCCTTGACGATATAGTGGAATACATCGCCAATGCTGTGGCTGTTCGTGCTGCTGATGGCAACAACTTCGGTACCGTGATCATCCCTGAGGGTGTTATTGAGTTCATCCCTGCCATCAAGAAACTCATTGCTCAGCTGAACGACGTGCTGGCATTGCCCGAGGCAAAGGAAATCAGCCGCGACGAGCAGGTTGACTTTGCTAAGAGTCATCTGACTGAGGAGAACCTTGCTGTGTTTAACAGCCTGCCTGTAGGCGTGGCTCGCCAGCTGGCTCTCGATCGTGACCCTCACGGAAACGTACAGGTATCGCTTATCGAGACCGAGAAGCTGCTGTCAACCATGGTTGCTCAGAAGCTGGAGAAGATGAAAAAAGAAGGCAAATTCACTGGCAAGTTCGCCTCTCAGCACCACTTCTTTGGTTATGAGGGACGCTGTGCAGCTCCTTCTAACTTCGATGCCGACTACTGCTACGCACTCGGTACTTCAGCTGCTCAGTTGATTGCTGCTGGCAAGACTGGCTATATGGCCATTGTTAAGAACACCACTGCTCCTGCTGACGAATGGAAGGCAGGCGGTGTGCCCATCACAATGATGATGAACATGGAGAAGCGTAACGGTGAGATGAAGCCTGTTATTCGCAAGGCTCTCGTCGAGCTGGATGGCAAACCCTTCAAGACCTTCGCTGCACAGCGCGACCGTTGGGCTCGTGAGACTGCTTATGTCTATCCCGGTCCTATCCAGTACTGGGGACCCACAGAGGTGTGCGATCAGCCCACACGTACACTGGCTCTCGAACAGGCAAAATAATTAATGTCTGTCAACAAAACAACTAAGCGAAGTCAGGCGAACCGGAGACGGCCTCGCTTGACTTCGCCTATTCGTAGAAGGAGGCCTGGTCTTTTTATTCGCCTGCTTCGTCTCGTGCCTAGTTGGGCATGGTGGATGGGAGGTTTCTCTGTGGCGGGTCTATATATCTGGTTCTTCTACTATTTCTTCGTTTCGCCCTATGGCTTGCGTTGGCAGGCACTCTATGGCGAGGTGAGCTATCCTGAGGGCTATGACATTCATGGTATAGATATCAGTCACTATCAGGGTGACATCGATTGGGAACTGCTGCGCAATCAAGGCTCCATTGACGACTGTCCCATCTGTTTTGTAATGATTAAGGCCACAGAGGGTAGCACGAAGATAGACAAGAATTTCAAGGACAACTTCTATCAGGCTCGCGAATACGGCTTCACCCGCGGTGCTTATCATTATTTCAGTACGCAGTCATCGGCCAAGGCTCAGGCTTCGCATTTTATCAATACGGTGAAACTCGAACCCGGTGATTTGCCTCCTGTGCTCGACGTAGAGCAGAAACCTCGAAAACTGTCCACGGAAGCATTTAAGAGTAGTGTGTTGGAGTGGCTTCATGAGGTGGAAGACCATTATGGTGTGAAGCCAATCCTTTATACCTATTATAAATTTAAACTGGACTATCTGAACGATTCCATATTTAACCAGTATCCATATTGGATTGCCCATTATTATGTGGACAGTCTGCGGTACGAGGGTGATTGGAAGTTCTGGCAGCACACAGATGCAGGTAATCTGCCAGGCATCAGGGGCCCGGTAGACTTCAATATTTACAACGGTTCGTTCTATGATTTACGTCAGATGACCATCGGCAGTCAGGAAACCATCGGCGTCGATGCTTACAGAACGCCTTTTGAGAATGGCGACCAATAATGCTTACAGCATGCCTTTTGTAGAAGGCAGCTGATAGTGATCAATGTCGCGACATACGGCGGCTTTCAGTGAGCGTGCCAGGGCTTTGAAGATGGCTTCAGCCTTGTGATGTTCGTTTTCACCATCGGCCTCAATATAAAGGTTCATCTGAGCCGCATCACTCAAGCTTTTGAAGAAATGGAAGAACATCTCTGTGGGCACATCGCCAACGTGCTCACGATAGAACTTTGTGTTCCAAATCAACCAGGGACGGCCACTAAAATCCAATGCTACGTGGGCATGACAGTCATCCATGGGTAATGAGAAACCATAACGCTCAATGCCACGCTTTGAACCTAATGCTTTCAGAAGGCACTCGCCCAAAGCAAGTCCAGTGTCCTCAATGGTGTGGTGCTCATCTACATGCAGGTCGCCCTTGGTGTGAATGACCAAATCCATCTGACCATGACGGGCTATCTGTTCCAGCATGTGATCAAAGAATCCTAAGCCAGTTTGAATATCTGTTTGCCCCGTTCCATCTAGTGTCACCTTAATATATATATCGGTTTCCTTGGTGGTGCGTTTCACTTCGGCCGTTCTTTCTCCGTCAAAAATTTGTTCTGCCACCTGTTTCCATGACAGTGTATCACTGAGGATCAATGCCTTGCAGCCAATGTTCTTGGCAAACAGGGCATCCGTCTCACGGTCGCCGATGACATAGCTATTAGCAATGTCGTAGGCTGGGTCATTCATATATTTCTCCACCAATCCCGTCTGTGGCTTGCGGGTAGGTGCATTGTCTTCAGGGAAATGGTTATCCACGAGAATTTCGTCGAACTCAATGCCTTCACCCTTCAACGCTTCAAGAATGAAGTTGTGCGATGGCCAGAAAGTATCTTCAGGGAAAGACGAAGTGCCTAGACCGTCCTGATTGCTTACCATGACGAAGCGGAAGTCGGTCTTCTCACGTAAAAAGGCCAACCAGCGAAATACGCCGGGCTTGAAGCGAATCTTTTCGAGGGCGTCAACTTGCTCGTCGTGTGGCTCTTCAACGATGGTGCCGTCACGATCAATGAAAAGAATGCGTTGGGGAGTGTTCGGGGTCATAGATATTTCTTTTTATTGATTTCTTTCTGTTTAACTGTGGTTATGGTGTAGTAGAACGGGAAAACGCTCCACAGATGAACGTATGCCTGAATGAAGCCGGCAATGGTAAATGCCACAAACGACATCGTGGACAGATAGTCAGGCATGCCCAGTGGGTCGCCCATCATGGCACCTGTGTATGCTTTTATGTTGGCCAGCATCATAATAGAACCTGGCAATCCGCAGAATATGGTGATGACGTATATGAGGATATCAACTAAAATCATCATACCAATTAGAAATCCCCAATGGCGCCAGTTGCGGAAAAACCAGCATATGGCGGGGATAATCAACTTGAAGAACGTCTTCATCGGGAAGGTGCCCCACCAGTGCTTTGTACGTACAATCTCGCCAGTGGTGTAATGCTCGTAGCAGGCCTTGAAACCACATGATGCAAAAATGATGGCTACGATTTCAAATATCTGCATGATGCCAAGGAACAGCAGATACTGGATGCCTAAGGAGGTAGGGTCGGTCATGTTACTCTGAATGGCTACGGACAAAGGAATGATGTCGTTAACCAGATAGCTCATCATCCACGCAAAGGTCAGTGCATAAACAATGGCAATGAGCCAAGAGGCACGGAACATGCGCTTGAAATTGTTGGAGTAAAGTAAATAGCCATCGCGAATAATGGCACTGATGCTTCGCACGCGATGTGCGTCTAATTCGCTATTTTCGTTCATGATGTATCTTAATTTTTGTGCAAAGGTACAAAATATTTATCAATACTCAATTGCCAATTCTCAATTATTTTGTACCTTTGCAGAAAATTAGCAATTATGAAATTATTGAAGTGGGGTTTTATTGGCTGTGGAGAGGTCTGCGAGAAGAAGAGCGGACCGGCTTTTGCTGAGGTGGAAGACTCTACAGTGGTGGCAGTGATGAGTCGCACGGAGAAGAAAGCGCGTTCGTATGCTGAACGTCATCATGTGCCTAAGTGGTATACTGATGCTCAGGAACTCATTGACGATCCTGATGTAAATGCCATTTATGTGGCCACGCCTCCTTCAAGTCATGCCACTTTTGCTATCATGGCCATGAAAGCAGGTAAGCCTGTGTATGTGGAGAAACCGTTGGCGGCTAACTATGAGGACTGTGCACGTATTAATCGTATAAGCGAACAGACAGGCATTCCTTGCTTTGTGGCTTATTATCGCCGCTATCTTCCATATTTCCTTCGCGTAAAGCAGATTGTCGAGCAAGGGGTCATTGGTGATGTCATCAATGTACAGATCAGGTTTGCCTGGCCGCCACGTGAGTTGGATTATGGACATCCTGAGAACTTGCCTTGGAGACTGCAGCCAGATATTGCTGGAGGTGGCTATTTCTATGACTTGGCTCCTCATCAGCTGGATTTGCTTCAGGAGATGTTTGGTGTCATTGTCGAGGCTCGTGGCATTTGTGCAAATAGAGGTCGTCTGTATTCGGCAGAAGATTCGGTGAGTGCGGTGTTTGAATTTGAGAATGGCTTGCCGGGCAGTGGCTCTTGGTGCTTCGTTGGTCATGAGTCGGCTCGTACGGATCGTATTCTGCTGATTGGCAATCAGGGGTCGCTCAGTTTCTCTGTGTTCAACTATGATCCCATAGAGGTGCATACAAGTGAGGGCACTCAACGAATAGAGGTGCCCAATCCGCAATATGTGCAGTATCCGCTCATCAAAAATGTATGTGAACATTTGCAAGGGCGTGCCGTTTGTACGGCAACAAGCGTGTCGGCCACCTCAGTTAACTGGGTGCTCGACCGCATCTTAGGAAAGAATTAGTGTAGGGAATGAAAAAACTGTTTTTGGTTTTTCTGTTGTTATCAGTGGGGCCTGTCTGTGTCATGGCGCAGTCAGACTCTCTCAGTCTTATTCGTCGCATTATCAGAGGGTTTGACCGTAAGGATGAACGTTACATAGAACCACAACACTATGTCTATTCCGCTATGATTCAAAGCAGTTACAGCATTGACCGTTATTCATTGAGTTCGTCTGGCTTGGCTAATCAAGATATCACTTTTATGCCCGATTCTAAGCTGAAGATAGGTCCTTATGCTGGTTGGAAATGGGTGTTTTTAGGCTATTGTTTTGAATTAGGAAAACTGAATTTCGATGATGGACGGCGTGAGTTTGACTTCAGTGTCTATAGTTCGCAGATTGGGGTTGACTTGTTTTATCGTCGCACGGGATCTGACTATAAGTTGCGTAATGCTCATTTGGGTGATGATGTTAATGCGTCGAGCCTGAATGGTCAACCTTTCGATGGATTGAAGGCAGGTATCACAGGCTTCAATGTCTATTATATCTTTAACCATGGTCGTTTCTCCTATCCAGCCGCCTTCTCCCAGAGCACTATTCAGAAAATCAGTTGTGGGTCGTGGTTGGCAGGCATAGGTTATACCCGCCATTCGCTGGACTTCGACCATAACAGTCTGCAGACGCTGATTGATGAGAAAATGGGCAGTCAGACGGTTAGGTTGGACAGTGGCTTCATGTTCAACGAGGTTCGTTATTATGATGTCAGTCTCTCTGGCGGCTATGCATACAACTGGGTCTTTGCCAAGAACTGGCTCTTGGGCTCCAGTCTTCAGATGGCTTTAGGATATAAAAGGAGTTATGGCACGATGGCTGGTGATGCCCAGAATGGTTTTTCGTTCAAGAACTTCAATCTGGATGGTATCGGTCGTTTTGCATTGGTTTATAATAATATGAATTGGTATGCCGGTGCCAGTGCCATTTTTCATACGTATAATTATCGTAAGTCGCGCTTCCGGACAAATAACACGTTTGGTTCTCTCAATGTGTATGTGGGTGTCAACTTCGGCTTGAAAAAGAAATATCGTCAGGAGGAATCAGAATGAAACGACTCGTTGTATTATTCTTTGTCTCGCTCTCGGCTTTTGTTTCGCAGGCTCAGAATGTAGACAGTGTCTTTGTGGTGAATATACTACGAAACGCATCTGCCGATGTGTTATACTTTGCTCGTCAGTTCCTTGGTGTGCCTTATGTGGCCCACACCTTGGAGGTGAATGCTGCCGGGCAGGAACGGCTGGTTGTCAACACACGTGAACTGGATTGTACGACGCTGGTGGAGAATGTGGTGGCGCTGACGTTGTGTGCTAAGAATAATGATCGTAACTATACAGCTTTCAAGAAGTATTTGAGACAGTTACGTTATCGCCAGGGTGTTATAAAAGGCTATCCATCGCGTCTTCATTATTTTACGGATTGGATTGAGGATAAGACCGATATGGGATTTGTTCATGAGATACAGCAGTCAACGGCTCCCTTTACGGCTGTTCAGACTGTAAAGGTGAACTATATGAGTCAGCATCCGCAGTCCTATTTGTCTTTAAAGGCTCATCCGGAGTATATAGAAGAGATAGCCCTTCAGGAGAAAAAACTGTCAGGACGTCGTTATCACTTTATTCCGAAGTATATGGTTAAGAATACAAAGGTTATGAAAAAGATTGTGCGCAATGGTGACATCATTGCAATCACTTGCTCGAAGCCTGGACTTGATATTGCTCATTTAGGATTTGCCGTGTGGCGTAAAGATGGGCTTCATCTACTGAATGCTTCTCAAATTCATAAGCGTGTGATTGAGGAACCGATGACACTGGGAAAATATCTGTCAAAGCATTCCTCGCATACAGGAATTAGAATTATTAGATTAAATGATTAAAAACATCAATAAATGACACAGGAACAAGATATTAAAAATGCTATCGAAGTGATGCGTAAGGGAGGGGTTATTCTCTATCCTACTGATACGGTGTGGGGCATTGGCTGCGATGCTACGAATGCAGAGGCCGTGAAGCGTGTGTATGAAATTAAGCAGCGCGATGACTCAAAAGCATTGATTTGCCTGGTAGATAGTGATGCTCGTTTGCAGCGTTATGTTCGTAATGTACCAGATGTGGCATGGCAGTTGATTGATTGCATGGACAAACCTACTACGTTGATTTTGGATGGTGCAGTCAACCTAGCGCCCAATATGATTGCGGAAGATGGGTCTATCGGTATCCGTATTACGCAGGAGACTTTCTCTAAGGAACTCTGCTACCGCTTCCAAAAGGCGATTGTATCAACTTCGGCCAACATCAGTGGTGAACCCACTGCACAAAACTATGGTGATATTGATCAGCGCATCTTAGAGCAGGTGGATTATGTTTGCTGGACACGCCGACAAGAACATAAGCCTCACAAGCCTTCAAGTATCATCAAACTTGGACCTACTGGTGAGGTTCAGGTGATCAGAAAATAAAAAATAATTTGATATTTATAAAAAAGGGGTTGGGACTACTTGAGTTCCAACTCCTTTTGCATCCTGATAATCTCGTCTCGATATTGGGCTGCTTGCATGAAATCTATCTGCTTGGCAGCTTCTTTCATTCGTCGTGTAGTCTCTGCAATGAGTTTTTCCAGTTGTGGACGGGTCATCTGCTCTACGATTGGATCTGCAGCAATCTTGCTGCCTGCCTCTTGATGACCTCCGATGGTTGCTGATTTCAATTCCTTAATGTCTGGACGGTCATCGCGACTCAAAGAACTGCTCAGGGTCTTGACAATCTGTTTGGGCGTGATATGATGCTCCTCATTATAGTGCAACTGCTTGATACGACGGCGGTTGGTCTCATCAATAGTCTCCTGCATCGAGCGGGTAATGGTGTCGGCATACATGATGACACGTCCGTTCACGTTTCGTGCTGCTCGTCCTGCCGTCTGAACCAACGAACGGCGTGAACGCAGGAACCCTTCCTTGTCAGCATCTAAAATGGCCACCAACGATACTTCTGGAAGGTCAAGACCCTCACGAAGCAGGTTGACGCCTACCAGTACGTCGTATTCGCCTTTACGGAGCTTGTCTAATATCTGAATGCGGTCCAATGTGGCTACGTCGCTGTGGATATAGGCTGTCTGAACACCATGGTTTAATAGGAACTCAGACAGTTCCTCGGCCATTCTTTTTGTCAGCGTAGTAACAAGAACACGCTCGTGGCGGTCAATACGCAGGCGTATCTCATCAAGCAGATCGTCAATCTGATGCTCACTGGGACGCACTTCTATCTCAGGGTCAAGCAAACCTGTGGGTCTGATGACTTGTTCAACAACAATACCTTCGGATTCTTCTAACTCAAAGTCGGCAGGAGTGGCAGAAACATAGATAACCTGATTGACTTCCTTTTGAAATTCCTCAAATGTCAGCGGGCGATTATCAAAAGCTGCTGGCAAACGAAAACCATATTCTACGAGGTTGGTTTTGCGGGCACGGTCACCGCCATACATGGCACCTATCTGAGGTACGGAAACATGACTCTCATCAATGAAAAGGAGAAAGTCATCTGGAAAGAAATCCAAAAGACAATATGGGCGTTCTCCAGGTTGACGGCCGTCAAAATAACGTGAATAGTTCTCAATGCCTGAGCAATGCCCTAACTCCTTAATCATTTCCATATCATACTCCACGCGTTCTTTGATGCGTTGCGCTTTAATCTCATCGCCCAATTCCTCAAAGAAGGTCACTTGCTTAACAAGGTCGTCTTGAATATCGTGAATAGCCCTATTTGTTTGTTCTTGAGTCGTCATGAAGAGGTTGGCAGGGTATATCTTATATTCCGCATATCTGCCCTGTCGGAGCATCGTTATGGGGTCAAGTTCTTCAATGGCGTCAATTTCGTCATCCCAGAATGTAACTCTGAGAATAATGTTATTATAGGCCATGTAGATATCTATGGTATCGCCTTTTACACGGAAATTACCGCGTTCAAGTGCAAGGTCGTTTCTGACATAGAGAGACTGTACCAACTTCCTTAACAAAACATTCCTATCGATATTCTGACCCTGGCGAATCTCAATCACGTTTTCAGAAAGAGCATTTGGACTTCCCATGCCATAAATGCACGAAACTGATGATACAACAATAACATCTTTTCTTCCTGATAACAAACTGCTTACCGCTGAAAGACGAAGTCTGTCAATTTCTTCATTGATAGCTAAGTCTTTTTCGATGTAGGTGTCGCTTGAAGGAAGGTATGCTTCTGGTTGGTAATAATCGTAATAACTTACATAATACTCTACGGCATTGTCGGGGAAGAAACCTCTCATCTCATCGTACAACTGAGCAGCGAGGGTCTTGTTGTGACTCAGGATAAGGGTGGGCTTGTTAACATTGGCAATGACATTTGCCATTGTAAATGTCTTTCCGGAACCAGTAACACCCAGCAGCACTTGTGCTCTGTCACCACGATTGATTCCATCCGTCAATTCGCGAATGGCTTCTGGCTGGTCGCCAGTTGGTTTGTATTTAGAAGTGAGTTTAAATTCCATAATTTTGCGGGCAAAGTTACTAATAATCTGTGAAATCTGTATAATCTGCGGTTAAAAAATATGTAAACGCTTTGTGATTTGAACAAAAATGAGTAATTTTGCAGTCCAAATATAAGAAAAATGAAAATTAAACTCATTATCATACTTTCGCTGACACTCGTTTTGACGGGTTGTGCAAACGAATTTAATAGGGTTTTCAAGAGTTCTGATTTAGACTATCGATATGAATATGCCAAGCAATGTTTCGCTCAGGGGCAGTTCAGTCGGGCAGAAATATTGTTGCAGGATCTCATTACGACAAAAAAAGGAACTGAAGAGGCCGAGGAATCGCTCTATATGCTTGCTATGTCGCAGTTTATGAATGCTGATTACGAATCGGCTGCTGCAACATTTAAAAAGTATTTCCAGTCATATCCCCGTGGTGTCTATGCCGAGCGTGCTATGTACTATGTTGGTCAGTCTCTCTATCAGAGTGCTCCGGAACCACGATTGGATCAGACGCCTACGATTGGCGCTATTAATGCTTATCAGCAGTTCCTGGATTTCTTCCCCAATTCTCCTCTGTATGAGAGTGCACAAAATCGTCTTTTCGATTTGCAGGATAAGTTGGTGATGAAGGAATTGCTTTCTGCTCAGCTTTACTTCAATCTTGGTGGATATTTTGGAAATGTGTCTTCCAGTACGGAGAGCAACTATTCGTCTTGCATCATTGTTGCTCAGAATGCCTTGAAGAATTTTCCCTATACTAAATGGCGTGAGAACTTTGCATCATTGATTATGAAGAGTAAGTTCGAATTGGCAGAGAACTCTACTGAGGACAAGAGAATGGAGCGTTATCGTGATGCAGAAGATGAGTGCTATGGCTTCATCAACGAGTATCCTGAGTCTAAGGATCGGTCAACGGCTGAGAAGTATATCACTAAATGCAAGAAAATTGTTAAAGATTAAATTTTGATAAATAACATATTTGAATAATTTATAAAAACATGGATTACAAGAAATCAAAAGCACCGGTAAATACCGTAACCCGTAACATTATGGATCTCTGCGATGAGACTGGAAATATCTACGAGAGCGTATCTATCATCGCAAAGCGTGCCAATCAGATTTCTGTGCAGATCAAGGAAGACCTGTCAAAGAAACTGGCTGAATTCGCTTCATACAATGATTCATTGGAAGAGGTGTTTGAGAACCGTGAGCAGATTGAAATCTCTCGCTACTATGAAAAACTCCCCAAACCATCATTGCTGGCCACTCAGGAATTCGTAGAAGGCAAGGTATATTGGCGTGACCCATCTAAGGAGTCTCAGAACGCAGAGGCATGATACAACGTATTCAAACTGTATATATGCTACTGGCTGCGGTATTGCTGGCAGTAGGTGCTATTGTTGGTGAGGGTGGCTGGCTTTTCAGTGGACTGATGGTATGCATGTCCTTAGTGGCCATTACGAGTATCTTTCTTTTTAAGAACAGACCTCTCCAAGCAAATTTGTGCGTTGTGCTGATGCTGGTTGGTATTGCATATTATATTGCGTTGGCAGTAAAACAGCCTATCTTGGACTGGACCAACGCATTACCTTTGGTTGCAGTTCTGCTGGCGTTCTTGGCAAGGAAGCGAATCTTAAAAGATGAAAAACTTGTACGATCGCTTGACAGAATAAGATAATTATCAAATCTCATAGGGGCGTCGAACTAAGAAGCGAGTCGCCCCTTTATTGTCTCTTTGAAGCAAATGGATATCAAAACCGCAGAATTTACATTATCATCGCCCAATGTAGGGATGTGTCCTAAGGATACAAAACCTGAGTATGCTTTCATTGGAAGGTCCAATGTGGGCAAGTCGAGTCTCATCAATATGCTGTCGCGTAACAAGAAGTTGGCAAAGACATCTTCTACGCCCGGTAAGACTCTGCTCATTAACCATTTCCTGATGAATCGTGAGTGGTATCTGGTGGACTTGCCTGGTTATGGCTTTGCAAAGCGTTCAAAGAGTGAGATAGCTAAGCTCGACCAGATGATTCGCGGCTACATTCTCGGTCGTGAGCAATTGGTTAATGTCTTTGTGCTGGTTGATATTCGCCATGAGGCTCAAAACATTGATTTGGAGTTTATTAATTGGTTAGGTGTATCCTCTATTCCTTTTGCTATCGTCTTTACAAAGGCAGATAAGTTGTCTGAGTCTAAGGTGAAAGCAAATGTGAATGCCTACATTAAAAAAATGTTGGAAACATGGGAAGAGATGCCACCATACTTTATTACTTCATCCGAGAAAGCACGTGGACGTGACGAGGTGTTGGGGTATATCGAAGAAATCAATAAATCGTTGAAATAAGAATGGCAAAAGAGATACCATATTTAGATGTACAGAACCTCACGAAGTCGTTTGGCTCAATGGTGCTGTTCGAGGATATCTCTTTCTCTATAGCCGAACGTCAGCGTGTAGGACTTATTGCCAAGAATGGTACAGGTAAATCCACACTGCTGTCTGTGTTGGCAGGCAAAGAGGGTTATGACAGCGGAGAAATCATTTTCCGTCGTGACCTGAAAGTAGGATTCCTTGAACAGACTCCAAAGTTCTCACCAGATGATTCTGTTCTTGATGCTTGCTTTAATCATCAAGGCAATGAGGAGAAGATTCTGAAGGCCAAGCAAATCCTGACGCAGTTGAAGATACGTGACTTGCAGCAACCGATGGGCCAGCTCAGCGGTGGTCAGCAGAAACGTGTCGCTTTGGCTAATGTCCTGATTACTGAACCCGACTTGTTGATTCTTGATGAGCCAACCAACCATCTGGATCTGGAGATGATTGAGTGGTTGGAGGGCTTCTTGAATCGAGGCAATAAGACATTGTTAATGGTCACTCACGACCGATATTTTCTGGATCGAGTTTGCTCGGTAATCCTTGAGATAGATGATCGCACCATCTATACCTATCGTGGAAACTACTCATATTATTTGGAGAAACGTCAGGAGCGCATAGATAATCGTAGAGCAGAGATAGCTCGTGCCAATAACCTGTATCGAACAGAGTTGGAATGGATGCGCAGAATGCCACAAGCTCGCGGACATAAAGCTAAATATCGTGAGGATGCTTTTTATGATCTTGAGCGTATTGCAAAGAGTAGGATAGAGGAGAGAACCGTCCGTCTTAAAGCATCTAATGTCTATATCGGCTCCAAAATCTTTGAGTGCCAGTATATATCAAAAGCCTTCGATGATTGTGTGATCATGAAGGACTTCTATTATAACTTCTCTCGATTTGAGAAGATGGGTATCGTGGGTAATAATGGTACGGGAAAATCCACTTTCCTCAAGATGCTTTTGGGAGAATCACAACCAGATGCTGGTAAGATAGTCATTGGTGATACCGTGCGTTTTGGCTATTTCTCTCAAGAGGGTTTGAAGTTTGATGAGCAGACAAAGGTTATTGATGTGGTGCGTGATATTGCTGAGTATATTGATATGGGTGGTGGCAAGCATTTGTCTGCAAGTCAGTTCCTGCAGCATTTCTTGTTTACGCCTGAACAGCAGCATAATTACGTTTATAAGTTGTCTGGTGGAGAGAAGCGTAAACTCTATCTCTGCACAGTATTGATGAAGAACCCCAATTTCCTGGTACTCGACGAGCCTACAAACGACCTCGATATTGTGACACTTCAAATTCTGGAGGAGTACCTGCAGGATTTTGCCGGTTGTGTGATAGTAGTGAGTCACGATCGCTATTTCATGGATAAGGTGGTTGATCACTTGCTTGTATTTCAGGGACAGGGTGAAATACAGGATTTCCCTGGCAACTACACGCAATATCGTGAGTGGCAGGCCCTCTTACCAAAGGAAGAAGGTGAAGCTAAAACCAGTAAGGAACCGAAGGTTCAAAAGACCGTCAGGGAAAAAAGAAAGATGACTTTCAAGGAAAAGCGTGAGTTTGAGCAATTGGAACAGGAGATTGCTTCCTTGGAAGAAGAAAAGAAAACCATCGAAGACGCATTGAGTTCTGGTTCCATCAATGTTGAGCAGATTACAGAAATGAGTAAACGTCTCCCAGTATTGAATGATGAACTTGACGAAAAGTCAATGCGTTGGCTGGAACTAAGTGAATTGGTATGATACAGCAATATCCCTCACGTCTACTTGAATCTGCCGTACAGGAGTTCTCGAAACTTCCTGGTATCGGGCGCAAGACAGCCTTGCGTTTGGTGCTCTATATGTTGCGTATGGAGCATGATGAGGTGACACGTTTTACTGAGTCGCTTGACAGATTGAAAAACGAGGTGAAGTTTTGTCGTGTTTGTCATAACATCAGCGACCAAGAGGTCTGTCCTATCTGTTCCGATGACCGTCGTGATGCTTCTACCATCTGTGTCGTGGAAAATATTCAGGATGTGATGGCAGTCGAGAATACGCAGCAGTTCACAGGACTCTATCATGTGCTGGGTGGTCTCATTTCTCCCATGGATGGTATTGGTCCTTCTGATTTGGAAATCGATTCGCTGGTTCAGCGTGTTGCCCAAGGTGGCATCAAGGAAGTTGTCCTTGCCCTGAGTTCCACAATGGAAGGCGATACGACTAACTTCTATATCTTCCGTAAACTGTCTGCTTTTGATGTCAAAGTAACTATCATAGCACGTGGTATTGCGGTAGGAAACGAACTTGAATATACAGATGAGGTAACTTTGGGTAGATCCATACAAAACCGAGTTCCCTTTGAACAATAATAAATGACTATATATATGAATAAGGTAAAGAATATATTATTGGCGGTTTACGTTCTCTTTCTTGCATTTGCAGGAGCAGTCTATGTGGCAGGCGAATTCTTGGAGATGGATTTGGCTTGGCTTTCGGGTACCTCTGCAACAAGAAACTATGTGATTCAAATGGTGATGATTCTGCTCACATTGGGACAAATACCTTTGGCTCTCCGTCTGTTTCGCTTTACCAATATTCATCGTGAGTTAATCAGTTATCCAGAGCAGGCCATGCTGAAGTGGGGGATTATTCGCATCCTCTTGTTGGGTGTGCTGTTGGTGGCTAACACTTTATTATATTATTTCTATGCCTTTGAACCAGCTTATGGTTATTTGGCAATTATTGTGCTTCTTTCAATGCCATTCATCCTTCCCACTTTAAGTCGATGTGAGGCAGAGACAACTGAAGATGAGGTGGCAGAACAGAGTGCCGACGAGAATAAAGAGGAGGTTGAGGCATGAAACTGTCTGTTATTATAGTTAACTATAATGTTCGCTATTACGTTGAGCAGTGTATCTGTAGTGTGCAGAAAGCCACTCATGGCATAGATAGTGAGATATTTGTGGTTGATAATCACTCTACCGATGGATCAGTTGACTATCTTAAGAAGCGTTTTGGGTCAAAGATAAACTTGATAGAGTGTAATCACAATGGTGGTTTCGCCAAAGCCAATAATATCGCTATCCGTCAGTCAACAGGTGAGTACGTCTTGCTTTTGAATCCCGATACCTTTGTGGGTGAAGAAAGTATCAAACAGGTGTTAGCCTTTATGGACGAGCATCCCAAAGCAGGAGGTGTTGGTGTGAAGATGCACAATGCTGATGGCACGGTTGCTCGTGAGTCACGTCGCGGACTTCCTACACCTTATGTCTCGTTCCTTAAGATGTTGGGCTTCACTCAGCGTTATTATATGAGTCATTTGTCTTGGGATGCCCCAGGGAAGATAGATGTGATCAGTGGGGCATGTTTTATGCTTCGTCGTGAAGCTTTGGACAAGATAGGATTGCTTGACGAAGACTTCTTTATGTACGGTGAAGACATCGACTTGTCGTATCGTTTGCAGAAAGGAGGTTACGAGAATTGGTACGTGCCAGCTCGTATTGTGCATTATAAGGGAGAATCAACTCAAAAGACGAGTTTCCGCTATGTACATGTGTTCTATCAGGCCATGCTCATCTTTTTCCGCAAGCACTATGGACATTTGTCGCTTCTTGTCACTCTTCCCATCAAGTTGGCAATCTATTTCCGTGCGCTCATGGCATTAGTGATGATGCTTTATTGGCGTATGCGAAAATATTTAGGTTTCTATTATCGTGTAGAGGAGCCATCGTTTGTATTTGTAGGTAGCCAGGAAATGAGAGACACCTGTATGGAGATATCCAGACGTAAAGGTCTTACATGCGAAGAAGTGCCTTCGGGGAATAATACGTGCATGGTATATGATTCTGATACCATTTCTTACGAAGAAATCATCAATCAGTCCGTAAAGAACACGGGTTGTATGTTAGGCACTTATAGTAGTGAAAGTTGTTTGATTATAACACAAACAGAAGTCATCAAATGAATACGGATAATAGAGTAACTTTAAGAGCCATTGAGCCCGAGGATCTGGATTTGCTTTATCGTATTGAAAATGATAAGGAATTATGGGATGTTGGTGTTACCAACGTGCCTTACTCCCGTTATGTCCTTCATTCTTTTCTGTCAAACACCACTTCAGATATCTATGTAGATAAACAGGTTAGACTGGTTATCGAGAACGAAGCCCATCAGGTGGTAGGATTGGCAGATTTGATGTCATTTGATCCTAAGAATAGTAGAGCGGAGCTGGGACTTGTTGTCCTTCGTGAGTTCCGTAATAAGGGCTATGCAAGAGAGGCCGTATTAAGACTACAGGAATATGCATTAAATACTCTGCATCTGCATCAAATCTATGCTGTTATTCCTGTTGAGAATGAAGCATCATTGCAAATCTTCCGCAAGTTGAACTATCAGATAACGGCCCATCTGTCAGACTGGCTCTTTGATGGCGTCCGATATCATGATGCTGTCGTTGTACAGCATGTCTTAGCGTAGTCTTCGCTTAAATTCAGAACAGGTGATAGCTGTTGCGATGGCTACATTCAGACTCTCTGGTCCTTCTTGGAATTTGGGAATGAGAAGTTTGTTTGTAATCAGTTTGCGAATCTCCGGCGAGATGCCATTACCCTCATTGCCCATCACGATAATACCGTTACTCGTCAACTCCTGTGCATAGATGTCTTGTCCGTCGAGTAATGTGCCGTAAACCGGCATCTTTGTGTGGCCTATTAATTCTTGCAAATCCGTATATACCACATTTATTCGTGCAATACTTCCCATCGTTGCCTGGATAACTTTGGGATTCCACACATCAGCCGTATCTTCAGAACAATAGATTGTCTGGATTCCAAACCAGTCAGCCAATCGGATAATCGTACCTAAGTTTCCTGGATCTTGCACACCATCTAGTGCCAGATACAATTCGTTATCAGATAATGCGTTTTGTTGGCTCTGAGCAGGCATCTCAAAAATACCCAGAACCTGCTGCGGATGCTGCAAAAAGCTCAGTTTGCGTAATTCATCTTCAGTTACTTCTTGTGCTGTTGTGATTCGCTTCTGCTGGATCCATTCATTGACAGCAAATAGCATGCGGGGCTTAAACCCCGCAGCTATTAAATCACCTACCACTTTAGGACCTTCTGCAACAAAGAGCCCTTCCTTGCGGCGATATTTCTTTTGCTCCAGTTGATGAACAAACTTGATGTTGTTTTTGCTAATCATAATGTAGCACTCATCTACATGAACTGGCGTAATGCACCAATCAGCTCATTATTCTCGTTGCGTGTACCGATGGTAATTCGCAAACAATTTTGGCAGAGTTGAACGCGTGTGCGATTGCGAACGATGATACCCTTTTCCACCAGATAATCATAGATGCGCTGTGCATCGCTGACCTTTGCTAAGAAGAAGTTGGCGTCAGTAGGATATACTTTCTCACAAATTGGTAACAAGCCAAATGCCTCAAGCATTCTGGTGCGTTCCTGCATAATCAACTGAATCCAGCGATCCACCTCATAAGGGTCGCTCAAAACCTTGATAGCCTGTTGCTGAGTCAGATAATTCACATTATAAGGATATTTCACCTTATTGAAAATATCAATGATCTCAGGCGAGGCGAATGCCATACCCAGTCGGATGGCAGCCGAAGCCCAGGCTTTACTTAGTGTGTTGAGCACGATGAGGTTGGAATAGCGTGGCAACTCAAAACGAAGTGGGCGTATTTTTGAGAAATCGCTATATGCCTCGTCAACAATCACGATGCCGTCAAAAGCCTCAAGCAACTTAATAATCTCATCGCGACAAAGGTCGTTTCCTGTTGGGTTGTTTGGACTGCATATCCAGATTGCTTTCGTATGACTGTCGCATGCAGCCAACAACTTCTCGGCCGTAATCTGATAGTTCTCATCCAGCAATACCGGGCGATATTCTACATCGTTGATGTCTGCGCAGACCTTGTACATGCCATAGGTTGGCTCGATGGCCACCACATTGTCTTCCTTTGGTTCACAGAAACAGCGATATACCAAATCTATGGCCTCGTCACTACCATTACCCAGGAATGTGTATTTGGCAGGGATTCCCTTTACCTGCTCAATCTTTTCCTTTAGCTCCATTTGTAATGGATCGGGATAACGATTCAGAGGATTGCCGTAGGGATTCTCGTTAGCATCGAGAAAAACGGTAGCGCTGGCTCCTGAGAACTCATTGCGAGCACAGCTATAAGGTGCCAGATTCCATATATTTTTTCTAACTAATTGTTCTAAGGGTTTCATGTTGTCTAATGAACTTAATTGGCATTGATTTCTTTTATTCTCACAGTCATTGCGTTCTTGTGAGCATCCAGTTGTTCCGCTTCTGCCATGAGCTCTACGGCACGACCAATCTGACGGATGCCTTCCTCTGTGATGTGTTGGAAGGTAATCTTGCGACAATAGCTGTCCAGATTCACGCCGCTATAGGCTGTAGCATAGCCATGAGTAGGCAACGTGTGATTGGTTCCGCTGGCATAGTCACCAGCACTCTCACAAGCGTATTTTCCCAAGAACACACTACCAGCATTGACCACCTTTTCAGCAATCTCAGCATAATTGGCTGTCTGTATGATAAGATGTTCGGGTGCGTATGCATTAGAGAGCTCAATCATCTCAGCCTCATTGTTCACCAATACGAATCGACTGTTCTCCAAAGACTTCAATGCCATTTCCTTGCGGGGCAGCAAATCAGCCTGGCGACTCGTTTCTTCAGAAACCTTCTTGAGCATCGATTCTGACGTTGTGATAAACAATACCTGAGAGTCAATGCCATGTTCAGCTTGCGAAAGTAAGTCAGCAGCTACAAATGTTGCATTAGCCGTATCATCAGCCAATACGCAAACCTCGCTTGGCCCAGCAGGCATGTCAATAGCCACTTCGCCTAACGATACTTGCTGCTTGGCAGCCATCACATATTGGTTGCCAGGACCGAAAATCTTATAGACCTTAGGCACAGATTCCGTACCATATGCCATTGCACCAATGGCTTGCACGCCACCAGCTTTGAATATCTTGCTGACGCCAGCAATGCGGGCAGCCACTAAGATGGCAGGATTCACCTTGCCTTCACGGTTCGGAGGCGTACAGAGCACAATCTCCTTGCATCCAGCAATTTTTGCTGGTGTGGCCAACATCAGTACCGTTGAAAAGAGAGGAGCTGTTCCACCAGGAATGTAAAGACCAACCTTTTCAATGGCTACACTCTTTTGCCAACATTCTACGCCAGGACGGGTTTGCACCTTTTCTCCAACGAATTTCTGAGAAGCGTGAAACTTATAAATGTTGTCATGAGCCAGCACAATGGCCTCTTTCAACTCCTTACTAACCAGGTTTTCAGCCTCGTCAATTTCTGCCTCAGTAACGGCTATTGAGTTGAGTATAGCATGGTCAAAACGCTCTTCATATTCACGAACAGCTTCATCACCACGTACTTTGATATCACTCAGCACGGTGTTTACCGTATTCATCAACTGTGTGATATCTAAGTGCGGACGCTGGCAAATCTCAGCCCATTGTTCCTGTTTAGGGAAATAGAAAGTCTTCATAGAATCATCTTTTCAATAGGCGTCACCAGAATACCCTGTGCACCCAATTCCTTCAGTTGACCAATAATCTCCCAGAAACGCTTTTGATCGAGTACGGTGTGAACAGAGCACCACTCCTCATCTGCCAAAGGAATGATGGTAGGGCTCTTCAGTCCAGGAAGTACATTGACAATCTCCTGCAGACGAGCCTTAGGCGCGTTCATGCGTACATATTTCTTATCTTCAGCCTCGCGTACTGCCGCAAAGCGGAACAGCATCTGGCTGAGCAGTTCTTTCTTTTCCTGAGTCATGCCGGGGTGGCCAATGAGCAAAGCCTCACTCTTCATGACAACCTCCACTTCGCGCAGGTTATTGCTCACCAGCGTAGAGCCGCTGCTTACGATATCGAAGATGGCATCAGCCAGCCCAATGCCTGGGCTAATCTCTACGCTACCGGTAATTACATGAATCTCTGCATGAATATGATGCTCTTCGAGGAATTTCTTCAGAATGATGGGATACGAGGTGGCAATGGTTTTTCCTTCAAACCACTCCAGACCTTTGTAATCGATGTCTTTGGGGATAGCCAGGGAGAGACGACATTTGCTGAATCCCAGACGCGAGATAATGTCGGCCTCAGCCCCTTTTTCCATGAATTCGTTTTCGCCAACTACACCAATATCTGCTACTCCAGAAGCGACACTCTGTGGAATATCATCGTCGCGCAAGTAAAGAACTTCCAGAGGGAAATTGCTTGATTCTACCAACAAAGTTCTTTTACTGGCGCTGACTTTAATGTCGGCCTCATTGAGCAACTGCATCGTGTCATCGAACAGACGACCTTTTGACTGAACTGCAATTCTAAGCATAAATCTATTTTTTTTCGTGTAAATCGTGTGCAAAATTACGGTTTTTTTCTTTAATTTCCAATAAAATGTTTACTTTTGCATCAAAATTCTGACTTTTTTGAAACGGTTAAGTATATTTATGCTAAATATCCTGTTATTTGCGGCTTGTTCGCAACGACAGGACCCTATAACGCCGCCTTGGGCGAACCATCTGGAAACGGCTGATAGTACAAGTTTCGATTTGACTGCCATTCAACAGGCAGGCGAGTTGATAGGTCTAACTCTGTCGGGTCCCGACACCTATTATTCCTACCACGGTCGTCATCTTGGCACCCAATATCTTTTGGGCGAGCGTTTTGCCAAAGAGATTGGCGTCAGACTTCGCATGGAGGTTTGTCGCGACAGCGCTGAGTTGTATGCTCGTCTTTCTGCAGGCGATGGTGATATTATTCTGTTGCCTATAGATACTGTTAAGCATTCCACACCCGGTTGGAAGGTGGGGCAGGGGAAAACACTTTTGGCAGAAGCCATTCAGTTTTGGTATAGTCCCAAGATACTTGAAGACGTTCGATTGGAAGAGAAGCAGATGTTTTCACAGCCTTTAGTTCATCGTCGTGTTTATGCACCCATGCTTTCTCGTGGCGTCATCTCACACTATGACAGTTTCTTCCGCAATTACGCCAAGAGAATTGGATGGGACTGGCGACTGCTCGCAGCCCAATGCTATCAGGAATCCACGTTCGATCCTTGTGCCCAGTCGTGGGCTGGTGCAAAAGGACTGATGCAGATAATGCCAGGAACAGCCGATCACTTGGGACTGTCGCGCGATGATATGCATGACCCGGAGAAGAGTATCTCAGCTGCCACCCGTTACCTTCGTGAGTTGGACTGTGAGTTGAGTGATGTGCATGACCACTATGAGCGCCAGAACCTCGTGTTGGCATCTTATAATGGAGGATTGCATCATGTTCGTGATGCCATGCGACTGGCCAAGCGTGATGGCAAGAATCCGCATGTCTGGGAGCAGGTGAAACCATATGTCTTGCGACTCAGTCAGCCGAAGTACTATCGGGATTCGCTGGTTCAAGCGGGCTATATGCGTGGAGAAGAGACTGTGGAATATGTGGATCATATTCGCGAACGATATATGAAATATAGAAAATCAGCAAGATGAAACAACACATTTTGATTGCCGACAGCGGCAGCACAAAGACCGATTGGGCCTTGGGTGAACTGCGTGTGAAGACACAAGGTATTAATCCCTTTCATCAGGATGACCAGACCATCCGCGATGTCCTTCGTCAGGAGTTGATGCCAGCCTTGGGAGGTCAATGCCCTGTTGAGATTTATTTCTATGGAAGTGGTGTGCGTCCTGAACTGGAAGAAAAGATGATTCGCTTGCTGAATGAGGTCTTTCCTCATGCACAACATATCGAAGCCCATAGCGATTTGCTGGGTGCAGCTATTGCTCTGTGTGGACACGAAGAAGGTATCGCTTGCATCTTGGGCACAGGTGCCAATTCCTGTTTGTTTGATGGAAAGACTATCATAGAGAATATTCCTCCAATGGGTTATATTCTTGGTGATGAGGGAAGTGGCGCTGTTTTGGGAAAGCGTTTCTTGAATGCCCTTTATAAGAACCGCCTGCCTCACCATCTCCGTGACCAGTTTGAGCAGCATTATCAGATTCATCTCCCTCAGGTCATCGAAAATGTGTATCGCAAACCTTTGGCCAATCGTTGGCTCGCTTCTTTGTCAGAATTCATTCATTTGCATTTGGATGAACCATTGGTCGAGAACTTGGTTATTGAAAACTTTCGCGATTTTCTTACTTATAATGTTGCCCAGTACGGCCGAAAAAATCTCCCTGTGTCGGCAGTTGGAAGCATTGCCTATTTTTATCAGGATCAATGGCGGCAGGCATTAAAAGCAGAGGGCTACACAGTTGGAAAGATACTGCGTGGCCCCCTGGATGGCTTGGTCGAAGCGTAGCCGCTTAATCCATGTGAAACAACTCGGGTAGGGGTATTGTTACAGGTGAGTTATCAGGATTCACCTCCATGATGTCTGCCATCATGTCCCACCATCGCTGGGTAATGGGATCCACATTGTCCGTGTCCTGTGAACTACCTTCGCCAGCGCATTCCTGATAAGCAAAGAGAATATTGGTGTCTTTGTCCCAGTAAATGCTGTAATTGCCCACGCCCTGTTCCTTGATCATCTGTTTCAGTTCAGGCCAGATGGCAGCGTGGCGTCTGGCATATTCTTCTTCGAAGCCAGGCTTCAAAAACATTTTAAAAGCAAATCTCTTAGTCATATTTTTATTTTTTTACTATATTTCTTACCCTTTTTACCTTTTCAAACATAAATAGTACCCCAGCTTGTATAGCTTGAATAGTCTTAGTGAGGGCTTCTCGCCACACAGGTTCCGACGCTCCATCTTGCCAAACAACCTATGCCAAAGAACGATGAGTTTGCAAACCGCTTTGATGTGGATTCCCTCAACAAAGGTTATCATTTGCGAATAGCCCCTCAAGTCGTTTCTAAATTCGTAGAGCGTGCGCAGACCCTCTTCCGTCTTGCTGACAAAGTGCTCGTTGTCCTCATAATCAAAGAAACCAGCAGGATTCTCTATGTGACAAATGGTCGCACCAGCTTGTCTGAGTTGCTTGCCAAACAGCACATCCTCATAGCCATAATGACGGATACGCTCGTCAAAAGGATGAGCCAGCATCAGTTCCTTGTTAATCATGAAATTGCAAGTGTGAAAGTGCAGGAAAGGCCTTTTCTGACGCTCTTTGGCACGATGCATAGGCTCGCACTTCTTCTCGTAGATATATCGCAATGACGACGATTCTCCAGGTCCTACGATATAGCCACCATATCCAATTTGGTCAATATCGGCCTCCACCCAGTTCTTGACAAACTCCTTAGAAGGAATCGCCATATCCCCATCCATAAACAGCAACCAGTTGAATGTCGCTTCTCTCGCCAGGAAGTTGCGAATCGCCGCTCTGCCCACGTTCTGTTCCTTGCGAATGCAGCGTACATTCTTCATTTGGCTAATGGCCAACAGCCAATCGCTAACAACTGCTTCTGACGACCCATCATCAGCCACGACAATCTCAAACGTCAGGCCCTTGACATCCTCAGCCTGATGACATAATTCTGTCACTTGCTGTCGGCAGTCATTATTATATATAGGAATTAAAATCGATAGTTCTTGCTTCATTTCGAGTCCAAAATTACACAAAAAACTCTAAAAAACGACACAAAAGTGTGGAAAAATTTGTTCAAGTGCCTAAAAATGAGTAATTTTGCGGCCGTTTCCACGAGATGGGAGCATGAAATTCAATTTTTAAACAACAAATTAAACATTTTTAAAAAACATGGCAACAAAAATCAGATTGCAGCGCGGTGGCCGTAAGAGCTATGCTTTCTACAGCATCGTAATCGCCGACGCTCGTGCACCACGTGATGGTC